>NZ_JBBCBT010000001.1:0-551613 GCF_037203985.1 Pseudarthrobacter sp. CCNWLW217 | reverse complement strand
ACCGAAGGCCAATACGCCGCCGCCGACGTCAAAGACAAAGCAACAGAGGCCAAGGACCACGTCCAAAACCCCTAACCCCCACCCAGCAGACAGGCCGGCAACCCGCCTCCCCCGGCGGCGCCGGCCTGTCTGCTTTTCACCTCGAGTTTTCACCGCGAGAGAGGACTCCCATGGCAACCCATGATGCCCCCGAAACCAGCACCGCCAAAGCGTCCAAGGCCCCGGCACCGGACGATCCCCGCAAGCCGGACAGTCCCACGGACGTCAACAAGCCATCCTGGAAGTACATCGCCAAAAAGACCTTGCGGGAGTTCTCGAAGGATCAATGCCCCGACCTCGCCGCTGCCCTCACCTATTACGCCGTGTTGTCCCTGTTTCCTGCGCTCCTGGCACTCGTCTCCCTGGTGGGTATCTTCGGCGATCCGGAAAAGACGACGGCGGTGCTGTTGGAGATCGTCCGGGGCATCGCCCCCGAGGACACTGTCAACACGGTGAGCGGCCCTGTTGAGGAACTTGCAGCTTCTCCGGCGGCAGGCCTCACACTGTTCCTCGGCCTGGCAACCGCTTTATGGTCGGCTTCCGGATATGTAGGTGCGTTCGGCCGGGCCATGAACCGCGTCTACGAGGTGGACGAGGGCCGGGCCTTCCTCAAACTGCGCGGAACAATGCTGGCAGTCACCCTGCTTGCGGTAGTCATCGTCGCCCTGCTGGCCGGCATGTTGGTCCTCAGCGGACCGGTCTCGGAAGCCGTTGGAGGTGCCATCGGGCTGAGCGGCGCCTTCCTCGCGGTGTGGAACATTGCGAAGTGGCCGGTAATCGTCGCGCTTGTCATCGTGATCATCGCCGTCCTGTACTACGCCACCCCAAACGTGAAGCAGCCCAAATTCCGATGGATGAGCATCGGGTCGCTGATCGCGCTGGTAATTTTCATTCTTGCGTCATTGGGCTTCGCCTTCTACGTGGCCAATTTCGGCAACTACAACAAGACATACGGGGCGCTGGGCGGCGTGATCGTGATGCTCCTGTGGCTCTGGATTCTGAACATGTCGCTGCTGTTCGGTGCGGAGTTCGACGCCGAGATGGAACGCGGTCGCCAGCTCCAGGCCGGCATCGAGGCCGAGGAGACCATCCAGCTGCCTCCGCGCGACACGAAAAAGAGCGAAAAACTGCAGAAACAGGAGGAGGAAGACATCCAGCACGGCCGCGAACTCCGCGAGCGTCACAGTGGTGACGCCCGCGACGGGGACGCTAATCGGCAGGGCTAGGCAGGGCCCCCATCTTGGAGGAAAATCGAAGAAGCAGATCCTGCCCAGGTTTCCCAGGCCATCCCTGGCCCGGGTATAAGGCGGGGTCGGCGGTGAGTTGGCCTCTTCTGAGACCGAGGCCAGTCCCCCCAGTCGCCGTCGGCCCCCTTGATCCTTTCCGTTGGGATTGCTTCCCGACTTCCCGCCGTCGCTGGCCCTGTTGACCAATGCCATCGCTGGCTACCATTGAAGAATCACCGGCGACATTCCGCCGCCGCAACAAGCCGTAGGGAGAATCACCATGGGTTTGGATGACAAGATTGAGAACACCGCCGAGAAGATGGGCGGAAAGGCCAAAGAGGCCGCAGGCAAGGCGACAGACGACGAGCGCCTCGAGGCCGAAGGACAGATGGACCAGTCCAAGGCGGACCTGAAGCAGGCCGGCGAGAAGGTCAAGGACGCCTTCAAGAAGGACTGACTCTTTCAACACCTGACCCACGGGCCGGGGCGGCAGGCAAAAGCCTGCTGGCCCGGCCCGGCTGTTTTATGGCCCGGCTATCCTTCCGCGGCTACTGCCGGTTCCAGGCCCAGCGCCAACAGATAGGCGCCAAAACCGTGCGGCGCCCGGGCATGGAGGCGGCCCGATGTCAGCACCCGGATGCTGTCAGTTGCCCTTACCCTGAACCCGTGGCGGCGCAGCTTCTGCACCAGCCCGCGGTCCTCGTGTGATCGCTGGCGCGGAAACCCTCCCACCAGTTCGTAGGCCGAGGCCCGTACGCCGAAACTCGCCCCGTAGACGTGGGCATGGTGCTCCTCAACGGGATGCCGGGCGTGCCAGCGCCGCAGGATCTCAGGGTCCATGCCGTCCGGGTCCGGCTCCACCGAGCCGAGTACGGCATCCGTACCGGCGTCCGCCAGCTCCACTTGGCGCTGCAGCCAGTTCACCGGAACGATGGAATCGGCGTCCGTGTTGGCCAACCATAGACTTCCGGGTGACGGCCGGGTAGCCAGCAGAGCCTCAATGCCTGCCCGACGGCTTTTCCCAACGCTCCGGAAGTCCACCTCCAGCACCCTGAACCTCGAATCGGCTGCCGCGAACCGCAGGGCGATCCCGCGGGAGCCATCGGTGCAGCTGTCCAGGACCACTATGATCTCGACGCCAACGTGCGGCCTTTCCGGATTCAGCGCGTTGGCTGCCGCCCGGACCCCACTGAGAGCCCGGGCCAGGTAGTACTCCTCGTTGTGGACCGGCACCACCACCGCAACCTGCCCGATACGCTCCATCTCACTGCTCCCCGGGCAAAGCAGCGGGACGGTCAGGCGATGCCAGGGATTCGGGAGCCACCAGGATCTCCAGCACAAAGTCGGGCTCCCGGTACAGGCCGGCCGCGGGCCACGCCAATCCGTTCCGGGCCAGCGTGTGGACGGTATCGCCGTCGAGCTCCCAGCCGGAGACGGGGTGCCTCCAGTGGCACATCACGAGGGTGCCGCCCGGCGCCATGGAGGCCTCGATACGTTCCAGGAGCAGCCCGAACTCGGCCGGAGACAGATAGTATCCCACCTCCGAAACCACTATCAGGTCATAGGTGCCCTCCGGCCACTCCCGGGGAAGAGTGAGTTGCCGGGTCCTCACGCCGGGATATGGAGCCAGCCGCCCCGCGGCACGCTCCAAGGCGGTGCTGCTGGCATCAACGGCCAGGAGGCTGGCACAGCGGTCCGCGAGGTCAACGGTGAGCGTGCCGATCGAGCAGCCCACCTCCAGCCCGGACCGGTAGTGTTCCTGGGGCAGGGCAGCCAGGGTCAACGCGCGCTTCCGGCGCTCGTACCAGCTGGTGGTGTACTGCCACGGATCCTCGGAAGCCGAATGGACCTCATCGAAGATCCGTTCGGCATCGGCACTGCTGTGAGGGGTGGCCGGACGGGTTGTGGCACCACGGGTTTCGCGGATATTTGCTGCCGCCGGCGTCCACGCGAAGGCTTCAAAGGGGCGGTCAAAGTGCCGGAGGAATTCTGCGCTCAGTAACGCTTCGTCCCCCGGGAGGGGCGACAGCGGGAGGACCTGGCTTGCGTGGGCGTGCATCGCCGCAGCCTTGGCCGCGTGTGTTGCCGGGTCCAGCGGCAGGCGGAACCAGGACTCCCACGCAGGGTGCGACGGCGCCGCCCACAACCAGTACCAGATGGGGTATTCCAGCAGTCCGTGGCCGCCGTCGCGCGCCACCTCTGCCGCGGCCGTTCCCAGGGCATCGTGGTCTGCGTGGCCGTCGCCGCGATAGGGGGCCACAATCACCAGCTGGTCCGCCGGGCCGGGGTGGTCACGCGTTGCGTCCCGGATCCCCGCCGTCATCGCATCCCGATGCCGCTCCAAACCGCTGTCCGGAAGCCCCAGGAAGCGCCAGTTTCCGGCGTGGCCCAACGCCGCCAGGGCCGCGGCAAACTCGTTGACGCGGGTAGTTCCCAACTGGCCCGGGGAAACCGTTTCGGAGTCGGGATGCGAGCCCTCCCCCGCGGTGAACAACAAAACTTCGACGTCGGCCCCGAGGCTGTGCAGCTGCGCCAGCAGGCCCCCGGCCCCCAGCGTCTCGTCATCGGGATGGGCCGCCAGGACCACGAACCTCAGGCCTGCCAGTTCATCCTGCCCCAGCGGCAGCCCGGCGAGGTCCGCCAATCCGCTGGCAGCCCAGGTGGCCTCGTCCGTGCCCTTGTCGGTGTGCGAAAAGCTCACCATGGCGGCTCCCCTTTCAAGGTCAGCGCCCCGAGCTGCGCGTCGTCCCGCTGGGCGTGGTGCTGGCGCACGTAGAGGGCCAGATCGGCCATCCGCTTGGCGTAGGGTTCGTCGAAAGCAAGTGGTGCCGGTCCCCGGTCACGGCTGACAAGGGCCAGGACGCGTTCGACGGCGGCCGCCACAGTACCGCGGACGCGCAGGGCTTCGCTCCACGGGCTCCGTTCCGCGCCCGGGCGCTGATCACCGCCGGACTGGAGGTGTTCATTGGCGGAGGCGGGTGGACCGCCGCCCGCGAGTCCGCCGTCGTCAATCAATGCTGCTGTCCGCGCCAGGTACTGGAGGGCGGACGTCAGGATGCGGTCAATCTCGCCCAGGCTGGCGAAGGCAATCTGGTCCGGTTCACGTCCTCTGCCCGCGGCCGCGCGCAGGGAATCCCGGTAATCCCTGGCCACAGCTACTGCTCCGCCCAGCCAGCACGCGGCCACGCCCATGCCGCCCCAGGCAAAGCCCGGACGGCTGAAGTACCAGCCGTCGCCGCCCAACTGCTCCGCAGGCACCTGGTTGAAGTGCACTGTCCCGCTGGGGATCTCCTGAAGTCCGCGGGCTATCCACGTTGGCTCGTCACACGTCACTCCGGGATGGTGCAGGTCCACGGCAAAGGCCGCTCTGCCACCCGCGTCCGTGTGCGCGGTAATCACTGCGTGGTCCAGCAGCGGCGCCAGGGAGCACCACGGTTTTGAACCGTCCAGGAGGACGCCGGCGTCTCCTGCTTTGGCCTCCAACCTGGCGCCTGGGCCCTCGGCGGCAAACACACCCCAGGCGCCTTCCACCGGGCGCAGATCCCTGCCTGACTGGGCAAGGATGGCCAGTGCGTCGAGGTGTGGCTCGAAGATCCGGCCGGCAGCAACGTCCACTGCGGCGACGGAGGCCAGCAGTTCCCAAAGCGCCGCGGTGTTGCCCTGTCCAGGCTGGGGCCATGTCCGTCCTGCGTCCCGGGCGAGCGACAGAAGTGCTGGCACGTCCCCCACCGCAGGGGCCACGGCATCGAGCAACCGGTCCAGGCCCGGGTGCGGGCCTGCAGTTGGCGGAACCGGCCCCTGCGCTTCCGCACGGGATCCGCCCCGTCCTGGTTCGCGGGGACCCGGTGGGAACGTGACGGCCCGCGGACGGCGGGCCCCCGCGGGGTCGGTCCGCGTGCTGGATTCCTTCATGGGCGCGAGCCTGCCGGAGCCTATTTGTCGGCCGCCTCGGTGACTGCGGCTGAGGGCGTCATCGTCTCGGCGTTCACCATCCAGGCAAGCTGCTCCAGGCGTTCGATGATGGCGTGGAGCAGGTCCGCGCTGGTGGGGTCCTCCTCATCCACTTCGTCATGTACATCCCGCGCAGTCTTGACAGTCCTTTCCAGCCTGGCCGTAACCAGCTTCACGGCGGCTTTGGTGGACGTCAGCCCGGCGGGGAACTCATCCAGCCGCGTGTCAGCGGAGACTGTTTGGCTCCGCCCGTCCGGAAGGGCGTGCAGGGCACGCATCCTTTCTGCTGCCTCGTCCGCGAACTGGCGGGCTGCGGCGATGATTTCGTCCAGCTGCAGGTGGAGGTCCCGGAAGTTCGTTCCCACGATGTTCCAGTGCGCCTGCTTGCCCTGCATATGCAGTTCGATCAGGTCCGTGAGAACCAACTGAAGGTTACTGGCCAGAGTGGGTGACGCTTTCATCATTTCCTCCGCTGCAAGGGTTACGTACCGGCCGGGGATCCGGACGGAAACTCATTCTAAGCATACTTAGCAATTCTTCGGACAGCGCTTTCTGCCGGACAACCCGCTTCGCAGCACGGCTGTCAGCGAACCACTGCGAGCGCGAAGCCGTCCCATCCCTTGGAGCCGACGGTCTGGATCACGGTGGCATCAAGCCGCGGGTGGTTGCCCATCAGTTCCAGTGCGCCTACGATCCCTGGCGCGTTCACCGGGTCCAGGGACGTCTCCAGCACGGCCCCTTCCCACACGGCGTTGTCCAGGACTACCGTGGTGCCCGGACGGCCCAGCCGGACTGCCCACTCAAGGTAGTTGGAATCGTTCTCCTTGTCCGCGTCAATGAAGACAAAATCGAATGGCTCCTGGCCTTCAGCCTCCAATGCGGCCAAGGAATCCAGCGCGGGGCCGATGCGGATTTCCACCTTGTGGCCCACGCCGGCGGCGTCCAGGTTCGCTCTGGCCACCTCCGCATGTTTGGTGAGGTATTCGCACGTGACCAGCCGGCCGTCGTCGGGAAGTCCCTGGGCCATCCAGATAGTGCTGAAACCTGCCAGCGTGCCGATCTCCAAAACGCGGCGCGCGCCGGACACCTGTACCAGGAGCTGAAGCAGCTTCCCGGCGTTGGGGGTTACCTCAATCGGGGGCATCCCGGCGTCGACGGCGGATTGCACCGCCCGCTGCAAGGATCCGTTGGGATGGACCACCGTGTCGGTCAGGAATTCTTCGACTGCAATCCAGCCTGGCTGGGGCTTGTGCTCGAACATGGCCACAGTCTGGCATGGGGGCGGGCGCGGGTCCAGACATGCCTCCCAGCGTCCGGGGCGGGCTGTATCTTGTGCGCTCCATTGAGCGTAGGCTCGAAATGAGAGCGCAATCCAAGGATTCGTGCGCAAGCATCCCGTCGAAAACGGGGCTTCGGCTCCAGAACGCCAGTTCGGGAGCGCCCTAGGCTGTGGCCCACCGCAGCCACTCCCGGCACCTCAGGGTTCGGGACCACCCAGAATCGAGGCTCGGCATGGCCTCAGAACATACATCCGCATCATCGGTGGAAGATCTTCAGGACCTGCTGCTGGAAAGCCAGGACTTCGAATCGTTCCTCCTGGACCTCACGCTTTACTCAGCCACATTGCTGGGCACGGACGCACCTATCCTGTGCGCCATCTCGGTTCAGCGCAACGGGAAGCCCTTCACTGTGGCCAGCAGTGATGCGCAGGCCCGCCTTTTGGATGAGCGGCAGTACGAGCTCGACGACGGGCCTTGCCTCAGTGCCTTGCGCACCGGGCATACGGTGCAGGTGGACGATCTCCGAACGGACCACCGATGGAACCGCTACTTTGAAGCCACCAGGAGTACGGGCGTCAGGTCGGTGTTGGCAGTGCCCATCGACGCCGGCGGGGAAGCTTCGGCCGCGCTGAACTGCTATGCACACCGGGACGCTGCGTTCGGGCCCGACACACAAGCCGCCATCGAGTGGTACGCCCAGTCCCTCTCCCGTCCGCTTCGCCTCGCCCTGCTGGTTCATCCTCCGCTTCAACAGCCGACCTATCCGGAAGAATTACGGGCCGCCCTTCGTTCCCGCGCCACCATGGACGCGGCCCTCGCCCTGGTCATGGCGCACACGCGCTCAAGCCGTGAAGCCGCCATTACCCTCCTGGAGGAAGCCGCCAGGACCAGGAAGGTGAGGCTTCCGGCGCTGGCCCTGGACATCGTCAGGGGCGCGGCCATCCCGGCCGCCTCACAGTAGGCCAAGCCATGCGGTCTATGCTGGAACCAGCGGCAGCGCTCGTATTCCTCCTGCCGGACCAACGGCAAGCAGGAGACCACCCGTAATGCGCAGAGAGTCCGTGACCGGCGAACTTCAGGCGGTCTTCGCGCGCGTTTCCGGCCTGTTGCTCACCGAACACGTTGCAGGGCCAGCGATCGCAAAGATTGCCCAGGCCGCGTTTGAAAGCATCCCCGGCAGCGTCGGGGCCGGGGCCACCCTCATTGATGCCCAGGGCCGTCCCACCAGCCGGGCTTCCACCAGCACACTCGTGGAAGAAGCGGACCAGTTGCAGTACGAACTCGGCCAGGGCCCGTGCCTCGCGGCGTGGGCAGGAGCCATAACCATCCGGGTGGATAACGCCGCCACCGAAACGCGCTGGCCCAAATGGAGCGAAGCGATCGCTCAGCGTGGCCTGGTGTCCTGCCTAAGTGTCCCCCTCCTCCTCCCCGGAGGCAACGGAACGGGACCGGCCCAAGCCATCGGCGCCCTGAAGGTCTACGGCAGCCACCCCAACGCCTTCGACGCCGGCAGCGAGAACCTCCTCGAACTCCTCGCCACCCCCGCGGCCGTTTTGCTTGCCAACATCCAGGCGCATGACAGCGCCGAGCAACTCAGCGCTGACCTCAAAAAATCCCTGCACAGCCGGAGCGTGATCGACATGGCGAAGGGGGTGCTGATGGAGCGTCTGAACCTGGACGAGCGCGCCGCGCTGCGTGCCCTGACTGACCAGTCACGCCAGGAAGGAGCTCCGCTCTTCGCAGTCGCACTCAACGTGCTTGACCGCCCCGCAGAACCTGACCACGAACGGCCATGAACGTTGACGAGCCTGCCGAGGAGCAGCGGGAACGGACGGCTGAGGCATACCGCCAGGCCGGCCTGACCCTTGAGTCACTGTGGTTGCATTACTTCAGCATCGGCGGCGACGCAGGTGAGCTGGAAATCGACGCCTACTTGAACAGGTCTTACATGCTCCGGCCCGTTCAACGCGACCTCTTGGACCACGCCGTCCACGAACTGGATGGCCACTAACTGACAGCCTGGTGGGGAGCCAAGGGCTCACGCGTCCTTTGCGAGCGCGCCTTCCAGCCGGTTCACCTTGGCGGTGAGTTCCCCTGAATAGCCGGGCCGGATGTCCGCCTTGATGACCAGGGAGACCCTGCTGCCGAACTGCCCAACGGCCTCGGTGGCCCTTTTCACCACGTCAAAGACTTCATCCCATTCACCCTCGATGGTGGTGAACATGGAATCCGTCTGGTTGGGAAGCCCCGACTCCCGGACGATTTTCACCGCGGCGGCAACGGCGTCGTGCACTGAGGCGTCGGTGGGGCGGGAACCGCCAACCGGCGTGCCGGACGGAGCAACAGAGAATGCAAGCAACATACAGCCAGTCTGCCACGGCAGCGGGACGGCGAGGAGGCTCCCGCTGCCCCGTCCACGTCACATAACCGCCTACCCTCCAGTAACGGTGATCGCCCCCGGCTCCGTTGCTAACCTGATCGCATGAGCATCGCAGTCGCCCGAAAACCACTCCGCGCAGACGCAGCGCGCAACGTGGACAAGATCATTACGGCGGCCCGGCAATGTTTCCAGGAATTCGGTCCGGAAGTGCCGCTGCAGACCATCGCCACCACGGCCGGCGTCGGACCGGCAACCCTCTTCCGCAACTTCGCGGACAAGGAAGAACTGGTACTGGCCGCCCTTAACCGCCAGCTCAGGCTGACAGTGGATCCCGTGATCGACGACGCCCTGGCGGACATTGATGCAGCCGCCGGACTGTTCCGGGTCATCGAGGCGATCATGGCCGCAGCCAGCACCGATGCGAACCTGCTCGGCGCCGTAGCCGGGCGGCGACAGCTCCTGACGGGCATCACCGGCTCCCTTATCGATTCCATCGGCGTCCTGCTCGGACGCGGGCAGGGACAGGGCACGCTGCGCCCTGACATCTCCATGACGGACATCTTCCGGCTGCTCGCCATGCTGATCGGCGTCGTGGACACGATGGAGCCTGGTTCCGATGCCTGGCGCCGCCCCGTGGCCCTCGTCGAGGACGCAATCCGCTCCGAACGGCCGCATCGGCCTCTTCCTGCACACGTTCCCTTGCCTGCAGCCCAACTGACCGGCGACCGGCTGTCCGGCGAATACCTCCCGGGACGCCGGTTCAGCTAGGCGGGCAGCGGGCCGCTCAGCGCGCACCGTCGGTAAAGAGCGCCGTAGGCGGCCCATTGTGGGCATCCAGTCGTTGGAATAGACTCAAGTGGGGTTACGCAGCCAGCCTCTGAATTCCCAGATGGAGCGACCCATGAACAGTTTCCTGCGTACCCGATCCGACGAAATCACGCCACGATGAACAGTTCACAGCTGTCCCATTTCATCAATGACCCCCGCGGACCGGAAGATGTACTTCCGCACCTTTCCGCCGAGGAACTGGCAAACCTCCTGGACGCACTGTTCCAGAACCTCGACACGGCCACCCCGGAATTCGGCGCCCAGGTCTGGTACGAACTCGCCGTTGAAGAATGCGGCCGCCGGGCCGGCTCGGTCGATGGCGCGGCCCACGGCGTAGCCTGACTGCACAGGAGTGCACACACTGCCGGCCCGCGGGTCAGCGCGGACACCGCGGGCACGGCGCTAATCCCCGATTCCTCTAGCTATCGTCCTTCTTGCTTTCGTCCTTCTTGCTTTCGTCTTCGGGCGAAGTCTGAGGGTGTGTGTCGGAATGGGGAGTATGTTCCTTAGCTTCACGCAGGTGCTGCTGGAGCTTTTCCTCGGCTTCCCGCCGGCGGCGCGCTTTGTCGCGAAGTTCCCGGGTGGCCTCGGAACCGCTGGAGTCAATGTAGGCCGGTCGCACCTTGGGATGGTTACCGGTGGTCGCGGCTTCGGCACCATCATCCTGGGCCGTAGCTTGCGGCTGATCGTTCATGATGTTCCTCCTTCGGGCCGCCTGGCTGGATGGCGGCCCCTCTTCAGTGGACCATACATCCATCCCGAAAGGGTCAATCATTAAGCGCTGACTCGCGGTTGCGCAGTTCGTGGCGCAGGGCTGCACGCAGGGCCGAGATATCGGGCTCATGCCCCAAATCCAACGCCATGGTGATGCGCTCAGAGAGCATTTTCAGGTCCGAGGCAGGAACATCTGATAACGACCTGAAGCGGGAAAAGAACCTCTTCGCGGGCAAGCCCGCACGTCGTCTGGACGCCACTTTGGGTGGCGTCCCGGATCTGTTGCCGGTTACATACAGTGGGTTTTCCATGGTCACCGCTTAAACAAGAAAGGTCCATGGCCAACTGCATAGCCAAGCCCATAGTACCGCCGCTGTGTTCCGCGTCACCATAGGCAGGCGCAACGCGAGGCGCGCGTCAGTTCCAGCCAATGAGCCGAAGGCCGGCGGCAGCCCCGGCACCCACCAGCACCACCACCAGGAACGGTGCCCGGAAGGCCAGTGCAACTGCTGCCGCCACGAGCGCTCCCAGCCTGGCATCGGCCGCCAGGTTTTGCCCGGACGCTACTGCATTGACCACCGTCAGTGAAGCGAGCAGGCCGATCGTCATGGTGCCTGCCACGCGCGACATGCGGGGATCTCTCAGGAGCCTCGCAGGCACAAAGTAGCCCACCAGCTTCCACGCATAGGCAAGGGCACACGCCAGCAGCAGCCAAGTCCAAAGGTTCACGCGTCCGCCTTCGTCGGGCCGGCCGGGCCGGTAGGGCCGGTAGGGCCGGTAGGGCCCATGGAGTGGTGACCGCCGTGGTGGCTGTGATGATGTTCCGCGTACGGATCTACGTCGGGTTCCAGGCCCTCGTCGCTGCGGCCGTGACTGAACCAGCCGATCACGGCCGCAACCACGGCAGCGACCAGGATGGGCACCCCGGCCGGCACGAACGGCACCGCGAGGACGGTCGCCAGGGCACAGACGACCGCGATGGCCACCGGCTCCCGGCCTTTCAACCGCGGCCACAGGAGGGCCAGGAAAGCTGCGACGGCCGCTCCATCCAACCCCCATTGCTTTGGATCGCCGAGCTCCGCCCCGGCAAGGGCGCCCACGGCTGTGAAAAGATTCCACAGGACATAGATGCCGATCCCTGCCGCCCAGAAGCCTCGTAACTGCTCAGCAGGATCGGTCTGGCCGGTGCTGGTGGCTGTCGACTCGTCGATGGTGAGCTGCGCTGCCACATATTTGCGCCAGCCCGTCGGGTGGAGGAGCGCGTTGAGCTGCATACCGTAAATACCGTTGCGCATCCCCAGCAGGGTGGCTGCGCTCATAGCCGCAACGCCGGATCCGCCGCCAGCCACTACTCCTATGAACGCGAACTGGGAACCTCCGCTGAACAGCAGGAGGCTCAGCGCCATGGTCTGCCAGAAGTCCAGGCCCGAGGTGACAGACAGGGCGCCAAAGGAAACTCCGTAGAGTCCTGTAGCGATGCTGATGGACAGCCCCACCCGGACTGCCGGGGATGCCAGGAGTTTCCTCAACTGGGCCGCCGTCCGGCGTTCCGCAGGCTCCAGGCCCACAGAATCAGCGGCATCTGCAGTGGCAAACGGGCCATGTGCACTGCGCGCTGGGTTGATGAACCCTCCGGGCGGCAGGCGCGCCGGATGGCGTCCACGTGGCCTGCCACGAACACGCCGAAGAGAGCCGCGACGCCGGTGGCCGTGGTGCGTCGCGTTGCGGGGATGAGAAGGCCGACGGCGGCGCCCGCCTCCACGAGGCCGCTGAGCGCGATCCACTCCTCCCGCGTCATCACGGCGAGGGGCCGTGCGGCGGGCGGTGCGCCGGCAGCCGGGGTGTCGCCGTCGTCGCGGCAGAGATAATCCGGAACCACCTGGCGAAAGAAGCCGGGATCGCGGAAGTGTTTCATGGCGCTAGCCATGAGCAGCGCGCTCAGGGCTGCCGCAGAGAGTGCATGGGTGGCGGTGCTGGACCGATGAACGGCGCCGGGCCAGTGAAAAGGCATGGTTCCACTCAACCACAGCCCTGTCGGGCGTATGAACCGCGGCTTGGGACGCGTGGGCCGGCGACTAAACAGATCGGCGGCCGAACCCGTTGGCAGCTTCAGCTGGCCATCACCCCCCCCGCCTAAAGCTGGGCCAACACCCGCGCGGGCATGTTCGTGGTGATCTCGTGGATGCCCAGTCCCTGGCAAAGCGCCACGTCCCGTTCGGAGTCCACCGTCCATACCCGGAAGCGTCGGCCGGATTCCAGCCAGCGCTGCACGGTGCGGGCATGCTGGCGGACGTAGTCGATGCCCGGCCCGGCCAGCCTCACTTCGCAGTCGTCCAGGATGCGTTCGCCTTCCAGCTGCGCGGCCTTCATAACATTGGCGATGGCGCTGCCGGTCAGTACACCCAGGCCTAACTCCTCACGGATTTCATCAACATCAATTTCGTCCACCAACTGGCAGATGAACTCTGCGGGAACCGTGCGGAGCAGGTGCTTCACCGAATCCGGGCTGAAGCTCATGAACGTCACCCGCACGTTGTCCACCGATGAGGTCCCAGGGTCCCAGCCTTCACTCCGAAGAACGCTCAGGACGCGGTCTTCCAGCTTGAGCTGGTAAGGGCTCGGGTGCTTCAACTCTATGGCCAGGCCCACGGGCCGCCCAGCGGCGCGGAGGATACCCAATAGCTCAGCCAAGGTGAGGAACTGTTCTGACCGGGCTCCGTATTTCTCGGGAATCCGCACGCCCTTCCACGACGAGAAATCCAGGAGCCTCAGCTCCTGGAGCGTGCGGTCCGCAACCGGCCCGGTGCCGTCGGAGGTGCGGTCCAGATTCGCATCGTGGAGCAGGACCACGTGTTGGTCCCGCGTGAGGTGGACGTCGCACTCAACGCCGTCGGCGCCGTCGGCCAATGCCTGGAGGTACGCAGCGCGGGTGTGTTCGGCAAAGGCGGCACTAGCGCCCCGGTGGGCAAAGACCAGGGGCCGGTGGGGTACAGACTCGTCGGTGGCCATGCTGACACGGTAGCCGACCCTGGGATCGTATGCGGGACTAGGCTTGGCACATGCAGGTGAACTCTGAGCCAATTACCCGGCAGAACCCCACCCGGCCCGACGTGCCCGCCCAAGGGGGCGCCGCCGTCGTCGGCCATCAACTCAGCGCCGGTGACGCCGAAAAGGCGGCAGCGCTGCGGAAAATGAAGCTTCTGGCACTGGGCCTGCTCATCGCCATGGCGGTTATTTTCGTGTTCGCCTTCGCTTTGCAGAAGGAGTATCCGTGGCTGCAGTACGTCCGGGCTGCTGCCGAAGGCGGCATGGTGGGTGCGCTGGCCGACTGGTTCGCCGTTACGGCGCTGTTCAAATACCCGATGGGGATCAAGATCCCGCATACGGCCATTATTCCCCGGCGCAAGGACCAGATCGGGGCGTCGTTGGGTGAGTTCGTGGAGACCAATTTCCTCTCCGAGCAGGTGGTGCAGGAAAAGCTTGCGAGCGTGAACATTGCCAGGAGGGCCGGCGAATGGCTCGCCTCTCCCGGCGGCCCGGAGCGTGTGGCCAAGGAGGGTGCCGCTGTCATCCGCGGCGCCTTCAAGGTGTTGAACGACGACGACGTCCAGGCGGTTATCGAGGGAATGGTGCGCAAGCATTTGCTGGCACCGCCGTGGGGACCTCCCGTGGGACGGATGGCGGAGCGGATCTTCGCCGACGGCCACCACCACAAACTGGTAGACCTGCTGGTGGACCGTGCCGCCGACTGGGTGGACGACAACCACGAAACCGTCACCCGGCTCGTCTCGGACCGTTCACCCACCTGGGTTCCGCAGTTTGTGGACGGGCTCGTGGGAGACAAGGTTTATGTGGAGATCCTCAAATTCACCCGTGCCGTTCAGTCCGATCCCAACCACCAGGTGCGCCAGTCGATCGACAAGTACCTCAACGACCTCGCGCAGGACCTCCAGCATGATCCCGCAATGATCGCGCGGGCGGAGGACATCAAAGCGCAGGTCCTCGGAGATCCGGAGGTCCGCGAACTGGCCTCCCGGACCTGGGGCACAGTGAAGAACGCACTGCTCACGGCCGTGGACGATCCGGACAGCGAACTGACGGTGAAGTTCAAGGCAGCAGTCCGTGACTTCGGCTCGCGCCTGGTCAACGACGCCGAACTGGCCGGGAAGGTCAATGCCTGGATCGGCGATGCGGCGGGCTACCTGGTCCGGACGTACCGTTCGGACATTGCGGGCGTGATCACCGATACCGTGGCGCGCTGGGATGCCGAAGAAACGTCGCAGAAGATCGAACTCCAGGTGGGCAAGGACCTGCAGTTCATCCGGATCAACGGCACCGTGGTGGGGTCCCTGGCCGGGCTCGCCATCTTCAGCGCGGCGCATCTGGTCTTCGGCTGATCCGCCCCTCTGGCCCGGCCGGAAACAGTCCCGAGGTTCGGGTAGCGGGGTCGGGGGTTATCCACATAGGTCATGTGCTGTGGTGTTTTTGTTGGCGGGTCGCTGGATGATGGGGGTATGGGGATCCCGGGTGTTGACGAGGCGGTGGAGGCCTTTGAGGCTGCTGCTGCGGAGTTTACTGCCTTTGTGCGCAGGGGGTTGGGTGGCCGGGGTTCCGGGATGGGTTCCCAGATGGATTCCGGGACGGGTTCCGGGATGGATTCCGGAACGGGTTCCGGGATGGGTTCCGGGGGTGGTGATCCTTTGCGGGGGCAGGCCGATGCGTGCCTGGACGGGCTGGGCGGTTCGGTCCGGGTGGACGCGATGGTGGCGGCGTTCAGGGTGCGCCTGGCCGCCGCGTACGCGGGAAAGGCTGCGGCCCTGGACGGCCCGGTCAGGAGCCCGGGCGAACACACCGCCCAGGAGATGGCCGTGGTGTCCGAGGTCGCCTGTGCGCTGACGGTGAGTGAACGCTCGGCCTCGGCCCTGCTGGCGCAGGCCCATGAACTGACCACTGCCCTGCCGCTGACGCTGGCCGCCCTGCAGGCCGGGGACCTGTCGTGGCAGCACGCGAAGGTCATGGTCGATGAAACCACCGGCCTGGATGCGGCCGGGGCGGCGGCGTTGGAGGCCCGTTTCCTCGGCCCGGACGTGCCGGACCGTGCCCGGGAGTGCCCGGCCGGTGAGCTGGTCCCGTCCCGGTTCCGGCACAAGGCCAGGACCTGGCGGGAACGCCACCACCCGGTGAGTATCGAAAAGCGCCACGCCAGGAGCGTGTTGGACCGGCGGCTGGAGTACGTCCCGGACCGGGACGGCATGGCCTGGCTTTCGGCTTACCTGCCCGCGGACCGGGCAGCCGGGATCTGGAACGGCATCACCGCCACCGCCCGCACCCTCCAGGGCCCGGCCGAGACCCGCACCATGACCCAGCTCCGCGCCGACATCGCCGCCAAACTGCTCCTCAGCGCAGGCTCCACCGGCACCACGGCCAGCCCGACCGAGGGCAGCACCACGGCCAGCCCGACCGAGGCCAGCACAGACACAGCAGCCGGCAGCCCCAGCACCAATAACGTCGGGGCCGGCAACAGCGGCTCCTCCAGCACGGCAGGCTGCCCCGCGGGCCCCGACCTTACCGCTGGTAGTTCCCCCGACAGCCATGGCGGCGCTGGAAGCGTCCCGGCCAAGAGGACCGTGGCGGGCAACGACGTCCTGGCGGGCCATGTCGAAACCACCGGGACCGCGGCGGGCAACGAAGCCGTGGCGGGCCGGGTCCCGTCGCCGGCGGCTCAGGTCCTCGTGACCGTGCCGGTGTTCGCGCTGATGGGCCTCACGGACGAACCAGCCACCCTCGACGGTTACGGGCCGATCCCGGCATCGATGGCCCGCAACCTGGTCGCCGACGGCGCCGGCTCATTCCACCGCGTCCTGACCGACCCCCGCAACGGGGCACCACTGGAGATCGGCCGCCAAAGCTACCGGATCCCCGCCGCGATGCGCCAATGGCTGAGGATGCGGGACGGCAAATGCCCGTTCCCCGGCTGCAACAACCAGTCCCTGGACAACGAAGCAGACCACCTCCTGGCCTGGGCCGACGGCGGCACCACCGGCATCAGCAACCTCGGCCAGCCTTGCCCCAAACACCACCGGCTGAAACACACCACCGCCTGGACACCCACCGCAGCCAGCATCGACAAACCACCCGGCTGGACCTCACCCACCGGCCGCCACTACCAAAGCGAACACCAAGACTGGGAACCACCCTGGCTACCTGCCCAGATCCTCGGCCCGATCCCGGACCAAGAACACAATCCCGCCGTGCCTCCAGGTGTCCTGCCCGGAGATGCCCTGCGTTGAGACGTCCTGCGTCGAGATGTCCTGCCCGTAGGCGCCCGGCACGGTGATGCCCTGCGCTGGGACGTCCCGCCCGAACATCTCTTGCCTGAGGGCTAATGCGCGAGGAAGTGCTCCCGCAAGTAGCCCCGGCGGAAGCCCCTAATTACGCGAACGACTCCAACTGCACACCAGCGGCTTCGAGGCCTGCGCGGACGCCCGCGGCCATTTCGACTGCGCCTGGAGTGTCGCCATGGATGCAGAGCGAGTCGGGCCGGACCTGAACCACTGTCCCGTCCACGGCCACCACCTCGCCTTTCACGGCAAGGCGCACCGCGCGCTCAACGATCGAGTCGACGTCGTGCAGCACGGCACCAGCTTGCGAGCGCGGCACCAGCGTGCCGTCGGCCTGGTACGCGCGGTCCACGAAGGCTTCCACAAAAACAGGGTGGCCAGCGTCCTTGGCCTGGATCAGCAGTTGCGAGCCCGGCAGGCCCAGAATGGGCAGCCCGGGGTCATAGGCCTGAATGGCAGCAACCACGGCCGATGCCTGCTCTTCATCGTGTACGAGGCGGTTGTAGAGGGCGCCGTGCGGCTTCACGTAATCCACCGACGCCCCGACGGCGTGCGCAACCCCGTCCAGGGCGCCCAGTTGGTAGAGGACGTCACCGAAAAGCTCGTCAAAGGACATGTCCAGGGAGCGTCGGCCGAAGCCTGCCAGATCCCGGTAGCCAACATGGGCCCCCACGGTGACGTCCAGTTCGAAGGCGGCGCGACAGCTGTCCAGCATGGTGACAGGGTCTCCGGCGTGGAAGCCGCAGGCAACGTTGGCGCTGGTGACCAGGCGGAACATCGCGGCGTCGTCCCCCATGTTCCAGGAGCCGAATGATTCGCCAAGATCAGCGTTGAGGTCCAAGGTTGTTGCCTTCCAGAGTGAGGTTGTCCGGGCCCGCGCCGGTGGCTTTGAGCTCCCCTGGAATCGTATCCGGCATCGGCCCGAAAGCCTCCTTGGCATTCGCCACCACGGCCCGCCCCATCATCAGGTTTCCTGCTCCGCCTACCACGGCACCGATGCCGAATGGCAGCGCCCGTCCGAACAAGGCCGTGCCTTGGCGCTTCAGCAGGCTCTTCAGGAACGCCTTCTGGATCCTGCTTCGGACGGCGCCGAAACCGGAGCCCGGGATGGACTTTGAGAGCACGTTCCCCCAAGCCTTGGTGGGACTCGCACCCCTGCCCATCGCCTGGCCGCTTAGCGTGCCGAGCAGTGCCGTCCCCTCCTCGCCCAGCATGATGGCCATGACCATGGTGCTGGCCTTTTCCGGGTTGGTCAGGCGGATGCCGTGAAGTTCCGCAAGCGACGTCGCGTAGAGGGCTGTGGCCTCGAGGAAACCGACAGTAGCGGCAGCAGAAAGTCCAAGGGAAGCGACGGTTCCGACTCCGGGCACAACGGCCGTCGCGCCCACGATCGCCCCGCCGCCGGTGACCGCCGCGAGGTAGTCGCGTTCAATCCGGACGGCCAGCTGTGCCGCGGACGCGTGGGGCTGTTTGCGCTGCACTCGGCGGATGTAGGCCAACACCAGTGGCCGCTGGATCTCCACCGCCCTCAGAAGCACGTTGTGCACCCCTGGTTTCGGCTTTCCTTCGGCGTCGAACACCGCGTTGTGGGCGGTTTCCTGTGCGATCCGCACGGCGGGATTGCTGCGCTTGGCCATGGTCACCTCTGCTTTCGTCCGCGGCAGCCTTCGCTGCCGTACCTAAATACTAAGGTTGCTTAACACTAGGCCAACCCCTGTTGGTCCCCTACATCACCCAGGATTCGGCCACGGCCATATACCCGGACGACGACGGCCCCCGCGGTCCAGCGTAGACGCTCGGCGCGCCGGGCCACTCCACCCCGAATTCGGCCAGCCGGCCGCTGCTGCATGGCAGATAAACATTGCTGAGGGCCCCGGAGTTGGACCCGAGCTGGAAATCGGGCTGGGAAAAGTGCCTGCGGTCCAGGACCCCTGAAAGCTCCAGCTCAGCCTTGCGGCCGGTGGCGCGGAATCCGTGCTCAAGGTCCAGATCGACGTCGAACTCGTCCTGGGTGTGCGAGATCCCGCTCAGCGGGAACCTGGCTGCCTCTGGGAAGTACCGGGTCAGCTCAGTGGCGAGCGTGGCGGCGAAGTATTCGTTGCTTCCATAACTGCGCCATCCCTGCAGAGTCGCAATGATCAGCGCCTTACCGGTGCCCCAGCGCGACCATTCCGCCATCCAGAAGGAGGCAAAACAGCTGGCTGCTTCGCCCGGAACCTGTTCGCCATTGGCATTCACCGGATGCAGGGCAAGGCCATGGTTGGCGCCTACGAATGCCAGGCTGCGCCGCCACGCCCCGCCAGGAGTGCTTTCCAACGTTCACCAGTCCAAATCGGGAGCACCGAGCGAGACGAATCTCGGCGATCGGCGTTCGTTTGACTCAAGCAGTTCCAGCAACTCCCGCGCCGCAACACGCGGGGGCTTGACGGCGTCGGCCTGGCCCATCCCGGTGGCGAGCTTGCCAGGATGGACAGCCCAGCACCGGACCCGCCCCTGAAGATCCTGCGCCAACGACACCGTCACCATGTTCTGGGCTGCCTTGGACACCCGGTACGCGTAACTTGTGGAAAGGCCTGCGAAGTCTCCGCGTGCCTGGGCCGACACGGACCCCAGGCGGGACGTGATATTCACAATGACCGGGTCAGCGGAGGAAAGCAGTTGCGGCAGGAGCGCCTGCACCATGCGCAGGGGCCCGGCCGCATTCACGTCGACGGCGTTCAGGACACCTGCCGCATCCACGCCACCGAGCCGCTGGTGTGCCGCCCCCTGGGCCGCGTTATTAATGAGGACGTCCACCGGCCGCCCGCGTACCGCGTCCACCACGGCGGACATGTCACCAGACCTGACATCGTGGATCACCACCTGAACCCCCGGCAGCCCGTCCAACGCCGGCAGACTGTCCAGCCCCGGCAGCCCGTCCAACGCTGGCAGCCCATCCAACGCTGGCGCACGGGAGGCCTGCCGCACCACGGCCAGCACAAGCCATCCCGCTGCCGAAAGCTCCCGGGCGAGCACCGCACCGAAACCCCGGCCGGCGCCGGTGACCACCGCGAGCCGCTGCCCCTGCCCGCGCTGCGGCCCGCCCCGATGCGCCGGCGTTTGATCTAGCCCTCCAGGCTGCATTCCAGTACCCCCCGATATCCCGCCAAAGCCTAGACTTACCCTATGCCCACCCCCAAAGCCCTGCGGCCCTTTGCGCACCGTGAGTACCGGGTCCTGATCGCAGCCCTTGCCATCTCCATCTTCGGATCCGGGATGTGGGCTGTCGCAATGGTTTACCAGGTGATCCACCTCGGCGGCGGCCCTCTGGAGCTCTCTCTCGTTGCCACTGGCGGCAGCGTGGGCCTGGTGGCGTTTGTGCTCGCGGGAGGCATCGCGGCTGACCGTTTCCCCCAGAGGCTCCTGATTATCGCCGTGGAGGGCGCCAACCTGGCCGTTATCGCTGGCATCTCCGCCCTATCCATCGCCGGCTGGCTGGAGATCTGGCACCTTGCAGTGGGCGCCTTTGTGCTGGGTGTCGGCGCGGCATTCTTCTTCCCCGCCTACTCGGCTATCCTGCCCCGGATACTGCCGCCCGAGGACCTGCTCGCGGCCAATGGAATGGAGGGGACCATGCGTCCCACCCTCCAGCAAGCGGCCGGGCCCGCCCTCGCCGGCGTCCTGGTGGCCGCACTGTCGCCCACGCATGCGGTCGCGGGTGTCGCAGCCTGCCACCTGATGGCCTTTATCATCCTGAACTTCCTGGGCCAGCATGCTTTGGACGCACCCGCTAACGGATCCGAAGCCGGCCCACGCAACAGCGGAATGACCGGGAAACAGCGGGCCAAGTCATCCTTCTTCCACGACCTCCGAGAAGGCATCACCTACACCCTGCGGACCCCCTGGCTGCTCTGGACCCTGCTCTGGGCCTGCATTTCAGTACTCTTCCTCATCGGCCCCATCGAAGTGCTGCTGCCATTTGTGGTCCGCGACCAGCTGGGCGGCGACTCCAGCATGTTCGGTTTCCTGCTCGCCATCATGGGCGTCGGCGGTGCGGCGGCATCGCTGGTGACTGCGTCTCTGCGGCTGCCCCGGCGGTATCTCACGGTGATGATGGCGTCCTGGGGCGTGGGCTCGCTGCCTCTGGCCGCCGTCGGAATCATGGACAACTTCTGGGCCCTGGCCGCGGCACTGTTCGTCTTTGGTGCCACCGGCAGCGTGGGCATGGTCATTTGGGGCACGCTGCTTCAGCGGCGCGTCCCGCCCCACCTGCTCGGCAGGGTCTCCAGCCTGGACTTCTTTGTGTCGCTCGCCCTGATGCCGGTGTCGATGGCACTGGCCGGGCCCGCCGCGGAAGTCCTCCCCATCTGGCTGATCTTCCTGGTGGCGGGCGGCGTCTGCCCCATCGTGGCGGTGGTCGCGTCCATCGTCGCGAAGATGCCCCAGGATGAGCTGGACCACCCGCTGGACCGGGTCCCCGAAGTGGAACGCACGACGGCGGCAGGAGACTGACGTGCACAGTGTCAGTCTCCTGCAGGCTCCTGGCTCCTGGCCCTAGGCACCTAAATAGGCGCGGTCGCCTAAATACTCAATGCCGCGGCTCGGGCGGGAGCGCCGGCAAGGTGTATTGACAGCTACGCGCGGGCGCGCACCACGGGGACGCTCGCCGTCGGCGGTCCGCTGGGGAAGACCGTGGGCTCGGGAACCTGGACGGGTGCGAGCGCCACGCGGACCGGTTCCGCGCCTACGCTGAACAGTTCGCCGCGGACGTCGACGTCGAGCGGTTGGCCCTCGGACACTGTGATGGTGAGGGAGCCGGCGTCGAGCTGCACCTGCAGGAGGCGGCCCTGGAGCTTGAGGTGGAAAGCGAGGCTTTCCCATTCAGCGGGCAGGCGCGGATCAAAGTACGGCACAGGGCCCTGGTCGCGGAGGCCTGCAAAGCCGCAGACCAGCGAGCTCCATACGCCGCCGGTGGACGCGATGTGCACGCCGTCGATCGTGTTGCCGTGGGTGTCGTCCAGGTCGATGAACACCGCATTGGTGAAGTGTTCCAGCGCGGCTTTGGGGTAGCCCACTTCGGCGGCCATGATCCCCTGGACACAGGCAGAGAGGGTGGAGTCGCCGGTTGTGATGGGGTCATAAAAATCGAACGCCCGGCGCTTTTCCTCGGCCGTGAAGTCCTGCCATTGCAGGAACATGGCCAGGACGGTGTCGGCCTGTTTGAGGACCTGGTGGCGGTAGATCACCAGCGGGTGGAAGTGCAGCAGCAGCGGGTATTTGGACCGGGGCGTGGTCCAGTCCCAGGGCTCCAGGGTCATGAAGTCGTTGTCCTGGGAGTGGACTTCCATCCGCTCGTCGAACGGAAGCTGCATGCGGTCAGCCGCGGCTGCCCAGAGCTGGCGTTCGTCGTCGCTGATCTCGGTGTGGTCCAGGGCCGCGGCGGCGCGCAGGTTAAAGCGCGCCATGACGTTGGTGTAGAGGTTGTCGTTGACCACGGCCGTGTACTCGTCCGGACCGGTGACGCCATGGATGTGGAAGAGTCCGTCCTTACCGAAGAAGCCCAAGGAGATCCACATGCGGGCGGTCTCGATCAGCAGTTCGGCACCCATTCCGTCGCGGAAGGACGCATCGCCGCTGGCCCAGACGTACCGGTTGGTGGCGAACGCGATGGCCGCCGCAATGTGGAACTGCGCGGTGCCTGCCGCGTAGTAGGCGCTGGCTTCGAGCCCGTTGATGGTGCGCCACGGGAACAGTGCCCCGTCGACGCTGAGCTCCTTGGCGCGGATCCTGGCCGTGGGGAGCATCTCGTGACGGAATTCCAGGACCTGGCGGGCACCCTCGGGGTTGGTGTAGGTCAGGTAGGGCAGGAGGTAGACCTCCTGGTCCCAGAAGTAGTGGCCCTCGTAGCCGGAGCCGCTGACTCCCTTCGCGGGGATGCCCGCGACGTCGGCGCGCGCGGTGGCCTGGGCCAGCTGGAACAGGTTCCAGCGGATGGCCTGCTGCAGTTCGGACTGGCCACCCACCACGATGTCGGAGGTGGCCCAGTAGTCGCTGTAGTGCTCGCGGCTTTCAGCAAAGATGTCCTCCACTGAGCGCAAGCCCTCTTCGGCGACTTCCGCCGCGTCCCGTCCGGAGTCCTGGACGCCACGGCCGGCGGCGTAGCTGACGATTTTCTCAAGCCGGAACGGCTCATCGGCGCCGACGGCCAGGACGTACCGGACGCTGCTATCGTCCTGGTCAACCAGGGTATCGAACGGCTGGTGGCCGGCGGAGGTCCAGTGGTCAACGGCGATCCCCACGCGCTGCTTGGATTCCGCCGCTTCCCAGGAGAGGCGGAGCGAGCCGTCGCCGCCCTCGAGCCGCAACGGCAGCAGGACACGGCCTGCGTGGCGGCCGGCGCGGCGCGGGTCGTGCTCGGAGTGGTCCTCCACCGGCTGGTCCTGGCGGTTGATGACCGAGGACGTGACGTCCGCGGACACGTCCCGGTCTGCCGAGACCTCCAGGGAGATGCCCAGGCTACCGCGGGAGGCGAAGCCCACTGCCCGGCGCTCGGTGGTGGTGACCGTAGCCCCGGAGCGGCACAGCCACGTGATGCGGCATTCATAGATACCGGTGGCGAAGTCCACCGAGCGCCGGTAGTCCAGTACTGCCGACTCGGCCAGGCTAAGTGGCTCGCCGTCGATGATCACCGTGAAGTTGTTCGCATCGGGGATGTAGATGATCCGCTGCCCGGTCCGCGCGAAGCCGAAGGCGTTCTCGGCATGCTTGATGTCCCAGATTTCGTGCAGGCCGTTGATGAAGCTGCCAGGCAGGTCAGCGTCCGCCGCGGCCCAATGGGCGCCGCGAATGCCAAGGTGTCCGTTTCCCAGCGCGAAAAGGGTCTCCAGGGTACCCGCGTTGCCCGGCTCGTGGCGCGTTTCCACAAGCTGCCAGGGGGTGTTGGGGAACCGTTCGCGGTCCGCGGTGATAAGAGCCATGGTGTTGGGGTCCTTTTGGCGTTGTGCTGTGCAGCCGGGTCTCATCCGGCTTGGGGGCGCTTTGCGCATGCCCGCTGCGGGCATGCACTGAGGGTTTGGTTGTGCGGGCCGGCTTGGGGGCCGGGGTGGCGCGGGAGGACCGGCGGAGCTGGCTGTCGGGGAACAGCCGGGGCCCACCGGCTGGCTGCGTTCAGTGGGCTAGAGGAGTTCCTCGAGGTCGCTGACCACCATGGTGGCTCCGGCATCCAGCAACGTCTGCCTGCCGGCGCCGCGGTCCACCCCGATCACGGAATGGAAAGATCCTGCGTGGCCGGCCTGTACGCCGGACACTGCATCCTCCACCACAACGCATTCCTCACTGGGAAGATCCAGCAGCCGGGCCGCGTAGTCGTACGTGGCGGGGCTGGGCTTGCCGGGCAAGCCTTCGGCGGCTGCCACCACACCATCCACCACTACCCGGAAGCGGTCACTCAAGCCAGCCGCCTTAAGGACCGCCGGGGCGTTCCGGGAAGAGGAAACGACGGCGACCTTCAGACCCTGGGCGAGCACGGCTTCGATGAAACGCACTGAGCCATCGAACGGTTCCACGCCGGAGCTCACAATGTCGTTGAAGATTTGGTTCTTGCGGTTGCCGAGTCCCTGCACCGTGGCGTGCGTGGGATCGTCGTCAGTGGGACCCTCGGGAAGCACAATGCCGCGGGATGACAGGAAGTCCCGGACGCCGTCGAACCGCGGTTTGCCGTCGATGTGGTCGAAGTAGTCGCTCTCGCGGTAGCCGGCTACCTCCGGTTGGGACGCCAGGTAGCCTTCAAAGAGTTCCTGCCAGGCCTGCTCGTGGACAGTGGCCGTAGGGGTCAGCACTCCGTCCAGGTCGAAGAGAATGGCGGAGGCGCCGGTCCAACTAGTGGGCTGTGTCAGAAGATCAGTCATGCGCGGTGCGGTGTCCTTTCAGACGGCTGGCAGGCTCGGGGCGCGGTGCCTGGCGTAGGCGGTGCATGGAATGGCGGTGCATGGAATGGCAGTGCTTGGGATGCGGGCGGCGACGATGTCCGCTGTGATCAGCAAACGCGGCGCGGGGGCGTGGGCCTGAATGCCACGGCTGGCCGGAGGGGCGCTGATGAATACCTTCTTCCATCATGAACGCCGTGAGGTCCCGTGACAAACCGAGGGGCAGCCTGACGGGCAGGCCAGCAACTGGCGGGCAGCTTAGCAGCGCAAACGGGCACGTTGAACAGGTGCACGCCGCAGATCTCCTTCCGCCCAGTTCCAGGGCCGTTGAATTACGGCCGAAGTCGAGTGTAAGCGCTTACAAATTTAGCGCGCAACTGTTTTTTCCCCGCCACGGAGTGTGACGAAACTCTCGGACCCCAGCCACACCGGTGCGAGGAGGTAATCCACGGCCATGTGATGGCTTGGCAGGGCCTATTTGAGGACGTAATGGCGCAGGAAGGCGCTGACATCCACCATCTCCGCCTTGCTCATCGCATGCCCCATGCCGGGATAGGTCCTGGCTGTAAGCAGGGTGTTGGCGTTCAGCCACTCCTCGGTATGGGCGATGGCATCGTCATTGATCACCAGGTCAGCCTTGTCCCTTCCCCAGAAGAAGGGCGGCGGGGTGTCGAAGGAGTCAGTCATTGCCAAAAGGTCGTTGTCCAGTACGAAGCCGGACAACCCCACCACGGTTTCATAGCTCTTGGGGTGCAGGCGGAGCAGGGTACTGGCCATCGCCATACCCTGCGAGTACCCCATCAGGCTCACGCTGCTGTGCTGGCCCCTGACTGCATTGATCCAGTCGTGGACCTTGTTCGTGGTGCTGATGACATCGGCGAAGTCGTTGGCGAGGAAGTAGTCCAGCAGGAACCAGCCATAGTGGTCGCCGATGATCATGGGTGCCCGCAGTGCCGCGCAAGTGAACGCCGAGGGCAGGTAATCAACCAGCCGCACCATCCGGGATTCGTCGGTGCCGTAGCCGTGCATCATCACGAGCAGTGGCGTGCCGGCCCGCTCTTCCTCCGGCTTGGACCACACAACTGTTTCCATCGGATCAGCCTAACCAGCAGGCCCGCCCTGCGGCGCAATGGCGCACGGACGCACCGGCGCCGCACCCCTGCCCGGTCATTGAATCAGCGCACACAGCGCTGTAGCCTGACGCTAGACAGTCAGCATGCTTAGCAAAAAACTTGGCTCTGCTTGGCAAACAAACGAACACGTCCTGCAGTTCCAGAAGTACCGCCCACAATCCGCGGACAATAAGGAGCAAGTCATGAGAATCGGTTCTTCAATCTTCCTCATCGCCATCGGCGCCATCCTGGCCTGGGCCATCGCACCGGGGCTGATTCCCTTCGTGGATCAGGTACTGATCGGGTACATCCTGATGGCGGTAGGCGTTATCGGGCTCATCGCCTCGCTGATCCTGGCCTCACCCGGACGCAGCCGGAGGGTGAGCGAAACCCGCTCGGTAGTGGACCCCAACACGGGAGAACGCATCACGCGCAACGAAAGCCGCGACGGAAACCTGTAGCCTCCGGACGGCAAGCGCCACACTATGAACCCCACGAGCCGGGTCGGACCACAACGGTCCGGCCCGGCTTTTCACTGCCCCGCGACCCCCAAAGAAATCTTGTCCAGGTGCGGGGACTTCCAGCCCGGTTGACTCCTTGGAAGTGGACAAAAGCTCCCGCGTACTTTGTTTCATGTGGGTTTCCATTGACAAACCAACACAAACAAAGATAAAGTCAAGTAATTCCACATCATGTGATGCCAGTCACTCAGAAATCCAGCAGGACTTTACGCAACGGAGGGTATGTGTTCGCCGAGGAGCGCCAGCAAAAGATTGCCGAGCTTGTTGCCGGCAGCGGCCGGGTCAGCGTGACCCTGCTGGCTGAGCGCTTCCGCATCACCACCGAAACCGTCCGCCGGGATCTCGCGACCCTGGAAAACGCCGGGACAGTTCGCCGCGTCCACGGCGGTGCCGTCGCGGCAGACCGGTTCAGTACCACCGAAGAAAGCATCAACGAACGCTCGGTCCAGCGCCCCGACCAAAAGCGGCGCATCGCCGAAGCAGCCATGGCTTTGGTTCCGCAAACCTCCTCGGGAAGCATCCTGATCGACGCCGGCTCCACCACCGAAGTCCTGGCCGAATTGCTCTCCCGGCGCACCGCCGTCGAACCTTCCGCGGCCGGAGCTGAAGCCGAGCTCGTGGTGATCACCCACGCTGTGCCCATCGCCGCCAAGCTCTCCAGCACGCCCGGAATCGCCCTCCAGATCCTGGGCGGCCGGGTGCGCGGCCTCACCCAGGCCGCTGTAGGGCAAGCAACAGTGGATGCCGCCCACCGGCTGCGTCCGGACGTCGCCTTCATCGGAACGAACGGCATCCACCCCAGTTTTGGCCTCAGCACTCCCGATCCTGAAGAAGCTGCCGTCAAAGCAGCCTTCGTCCATTCGGCCCGCCGCATCGTGGTGCTGGCCGATTCCTCCAAGCTGGACGCAGAAACACTGGTCCAGTTCGCCTCCCTGAAAGATCTGGACACCTTGATTACAGACAGCGAGCCCAGCCCGGAACTGGCGGCAGCCCTGACAGAGGCCGGCGTTGACGTGGTGATCGCATGATCGTCACTTTCACAGCCAACCCCAGCCTGGACCGCACAGTAGCCCTGCCCGGCCCGCTTGAACGCGGTGAGGTCCAGCGCGCCGTTTCGGTCAGCCAGGAATCCGGTGGCAAAGGCGTCAATGTTTCCCGGGCCCTGGTCGCCTCGGGCCTGCAGACCATCGCAGTACTCCCGGGCGGCGACGGCGATCCCGTCCTGGCCGGACTGCACCACGACGGCGTCCCGTTCGCCGCCCTGCCCATTGACGAGCCACTGCGCACCAACGTGGCCCTCACCGAACCGGGCGGCGTCACCACCAAGATCAACGAGCCCGGGCCGGTCCTGAGCGCAAAAGAGCAGGAAGCCCTGATCATGCTGCTCCTGGAGCGCGCCCGCGGCGCCAGCTGGGTAGTCCTGGCAGGTTCCCTGCCGCCGGGCTTCCCGGCCGACTTCTACGCCACCGTCGCGCGGCGTCTGCGTAGTTCCGCCGGCACTGGTGACGGTCCCGGGGCCGACGGCGGCGTGCCGCTCATCGCCGTCGACTCCTCTGGCGGGCCGCTCGTGGCCGCCGTTACCGGCACCTCGCCGGACGGTGTGATGCAGGACGGTGTGTCCGGGAAGCCGGACCTCCTTAAGCCCAACGCCGAGGAACTGGCGGAGCTGGCAGCAGCAGCCGGCTTCGCCACGGCGTCAACCGCAGACGAACTCGAAGCGGATCCGCAGGCCGCCGCAGCGGCCGCCGCCGCCGTCGTGCGTTCCGGTGTGGGTGCTGTGTTGGCAACTCTCGGATCCAAGGGAGCTGTCCTGGTTACGGCCGACGGCGCGTGGCTGGCCACGCATCCGCCGGTCGCCGCGGTCAGTACGGTCGGCGCAGGCGATTCGTCGCTGGCCGGCTACCTGCTCGCCCACGGCCAGGGCGCCGCCCCGGCCGATTGCCTCCGTCAGGCTGTGGCACACGGTGCCGCCGCCGCCTCCCTGCCGGGTTCCACTGTCCCGGCAGTCCACCAAACCACCCCGGATGCCGTAACCATCACGGCCCTTCGAAAGGATTGACAGTGACTCAGCTCATCACCACAGAACTGGTCGAGCTCGACCAGAACCTGGGCAGCTCGCCCGAGGACGTGATCCGGCACCTGGCCAGCAAAGTAGCTGCCGCTGGCCGCGCCACCGAAGTCGAAGGCCTCTTTGCCGATGCCTTTGCCCGCGAACAAAAGACCGCCACCGGCATCCCGGGCGGCATCGCCATCCCGCACTGCCGCTCCGAGGCCGTCACCGTTCCCACCCTTGCCATGGCCCGCCTCAACCCTAAAGTGGACTTCGGCGCCAAAGATGGCCCGGCGGACCTGATTTTCTTCATCGCCGCCCCCGGCGGCGCAGACCAGGAACACCTCAAGCTGCTGTCCAAGCTTGCCCGTTCCCTGATCAAGAAGGACTTCACGGCAGCCCTGCGCAATGCATCCTCCCGTGAGGAAATCGTTGAACTCGTGGACGGCGCACTGGCGGACAAGCCGGCAGCCCACGCAGGTGCTGTTCCCGCTGACGCGGCGCCGGCAGCTGTTCCGGCAGGCTCAACCAGCACTGCTGGCACTGCAGCCGCAGGCCCCAAGCGCATCGTCGCTGTGACCGCGTGCCCCACGGGCATCGCCCACACCTACATGGCCGCCGACTCACTGGTTGCCGCCGCCCAGGAAATGGGTGTTGACCTGCAGGTTGAGACCCAGGGCTCCTCCGGCGCCAAGCCGCTGGACCCCGCGGTCATCGCCGCCGCCGACGCCGTGATCTTCGCGGTGGACGTGGACGTCCGTGGCAAAGAGCGCTTCGCAGGCAAGCCCGTTATCAACGCACCCGTCAAGCGCGGCATCGACGAGCCCGCCAAGATGGTCCAGGAAGCACTCGCTGCAGCCGATAATCCGAATGCGCGCCGCGTCCCCCACTTCGGGGCGGAGGAACAGGCCGAGAACGAGGCCACCGAAAAGGGTGAGCACATCGGCCAGAAGCTGAAGAAAGCCCTGCTGACGGGCGTCAGCTACATGATCCCGTTCGTCGCCGGTGGCGGCCTGCTGATCGCCCTTGGCTTCCTGATGGGCGGCTACCTGATCACCGATTTCGCCGACGCGATCGTGGTGGACAACAACCTCTTCAACCTGCCCACCGAATTCCCTGATAACGCTTGGGGCCCGCTCGGCGCCTACCTCGGTGCCGTGCTCTTCAAGATCGGCGCCCTGTCCATGGGCTTCCTGGTCCCTGCGCTGGCCGGCTACATCGCTTACGCCATCGCCGACCGGCCAGGAATCGCCCCGGGCTTCGTTGCCGGTGCCGTAGCCGGATTCATGGGTGCAGGCTTCCTCGGCGGCATCGTTGGCGGCCTGCTCGCCGGTTACATCGCCCACGTGATTGGAAGCTGGGCCGTGCCCCGCTGGCTCCGCGGCCTGATGCCTGTTGTCATCATTCCGTTGCTGGCCTCGATCGTTGCATCAGGCGCGATGTTCCTCTTCCTCGGTGGGCCCATCAAGTCCCTCACCGATGGACTGAACGCGTGGCTGTCCGGCCTTACCGGCGCAAGCGCCATCGTCCTGGGAGTCATCCTGGGCCTCATGATGTGCTTCGACCTCGGCGGCCCGGTCAACAAGGTCGCGTATGCGTTCGCCGTCGCCGGCCTGGGTGCCGCCACGGTAGACAACCAGGCTCCGTGGCAGATCATGGCAGCAGTCATGGCTGCAGGTATGGTGCCGCCGCTGGCTATGGCTCTGGCATCGACGGTCCTGGACAAGAAGCGCTTCAGCCTGGCTGAGCGCGAAAACGGAAAGGCCGCCTGGCTGCTGGGAGCTTCCTTCATCTCCGAAGGGGCCATCCCGTTCGCCGCTGCCGACCCGCTCCGCGTCATCCCCGCCAGCATGCTGGGTGGAGCCGTCACGGGCGCCATCTCCATGGCGGCAGCTGTTGGATCCAAGGCCCCCCACGGCGGCATCTTCGTGTTCTTCGCCATCGACAACTTCCTGATGTTCGTCGTCGCGATCGTGGTAGGAACCGTGGTGACGGCCTTGTCAGTGATTGCACTCAAGCGCTGGGCCGTCCGCGAACCCGCTGCTACCGTGGAGTCCGTTCCCGTAACGGTCTGACCCGGCTTCAACCACAACGTAACAACGGCGCCAATCCAACAGGGCGCCGAAAGACAAAAGGAGCAAAAATGCCAGAACGCACCGCAACCGTCGCCAGCCGTGTAGGCCTGCACGCCCGTCCCGCCGCAATCTTCGCAGAGGCCGCCGGCGAGTACGACCTCGACATCACCATCGCCCGTGAAGGCGAGCCGGCCGACGAAGCGATGGACGCCGCCAGCATCCTGTCCCTGATGAGCCTGGGTGCCTCCCACGGCGATGTTGTGGTGCTTCGTGCCGAGGGCACCGGCGCGGACGACGCCCTGGAGAGCCTCGTGAAGATCCTGGAAACGGATCACGACGCGTAAGTAGCCGCGTTGTTCGACTAGCAGAGTCGTTCGACTGGCAGTGTGCCGACGGCCGCCGTCGTGCCCCTCCCCTTGTGGGAACGGGCACGACGGCGGCCGCTGGCTTTTAAGCGTCCCACTTCCCAACTAGGTAGCAGCTGATGTCGTTCTGAGCGCCCATAACGACATCTGCTGCTACCTAGTTGGGCGGGGTTAGCCGCGTTCGGTGATTTTCTTGACGTCCGCCACGAGCATGTCCCACATGCCCTGGGAGTGCTCGGCCGCCTCTTCGGTGGCGTTGTTGTCCTGCGAGAGCGTGAGCTGCGTCCTGCCGTCCGTCTCCTCCAGCGTCCACGTCAGGGTGTGGTAATTTTCAGGCGCGTCCTGCTCACCGCCGAGCGGGCTGAAATGCGTGTGGACCAGTTTCTGGCCAGGTTCGACTTCGAGGATGTAGCCCTTGTCTTCGTAAGGCTTGCCCTCCCACTCTCCGCGCCAGAGGATGGGCCCACCGACGGTCCAGTCCGTGACCAGGTCGGCGCCGAACATAAATTCCTTCACGGCAGCCGGATCTGTGATGACGTGCCAGACGCGGCTCGCGGGCGCATCGATGGTGACTGTGGAGGTGGCCACGTAGTTTCCTGGCATTATTTGGACTTCCTTGCCGTGAGCAGCAGGTATTCCCATTCCATTTGCCACGCGGCGTCGCCATGGGCATCGCCGAAGGAGTCGGCAAGTTCCGTGAGGGCCTGGTCCAGGGCTTTGACCTTTTCTTCGTCCTCGGCGATGAACTTGTACACCGAAATGGTGGGGCCGTAGTGGGACTTGAAGTACCGCAGGAAGTCCTCCGGCTGGTGGAAGCTGTGGATGACCACCGTGCGCTTCTCCGCCTTGATGTCAGTGATCCTGTCCCCGAAGAGCTCCCGCACGTGGTCCTCTGTTCCCCAGAGCGGCGGCGGCTGGGCTCCGGGCGGTGGTGGCGGAGCGAACGGCTTCATGACGGCGAACATCTTTCCGATGAACCCCTCGGGAGTCCAGCTCAGCAGGCCGATGGTGCCGCCGGGCTTACATACGCGCACGATTTCATCCGCACCGGCCTGGTGTCTGGGCGCGAACATGACGCCCAGGCATGACATCACCACATCAAACTCGTTGTCCCCGAACGGCAGGGCCTCCGCGTCGGCTTCCACCCATTCAAGCTCTGCGCCGCGGTCGGCTGCCTGGTGGCGGCCGGCGTCGAACAGTTCGGGTGTCAGGTCACCGGCAACCACATGGGCGCCCATCATGGCCGCAGGAATGGCAGCGTTGCCTGCCCCGGCAGCAACATCCAGGACCCGCTGCCTGGCTTTGACTCCACACGCCTCAACCAGGATGGCGCCGAGGTCCAGGATCAGTTCGCTGGCTAGTGCGGGGTAGTCTCCCGAGGCCCACATGGCCCGGTGCTTCTGCTTCAATGCACGGTCGGCCTCTTTGACGTCCGTTGTGTCATTCATGTCGGTGTCCCTCTCCTGTGACAGGTTCTGAGTGACAGCACGCTGTGCAAACAGTGGAGGCTGTGATGCGACCCATTGTGGCCGCAGCCGGCCGGGGTGTAAAGCGCCGGTAGCTGCGTGCGGATCCATAAAGCAAGCAACCTTAGTGTTTCCTTGTTTTTGCGCGGGCCCGGACATAGCGTGGAAGCCTGACCAGCGAAGACAGTGGTTGCGACGTCCGATCCCAGGATGAGGGACCACCAACTGCTGGGCACGCCTTACCCACACTGCTTGAAGGAGGATGACATGCCAGGGAAGAAAAACCCGAGCCTGAAGGACCCCGAGCTGTATGAGGAACTGCGGGAGGACGGTGCGTCCAAGCAGAAGGCAGCCCGCATTTCGAACGCGGCAGCCAAGAAAGGCCGCTCTTCCGTGGGCCGCAAAGGCGGAAAGTCAGGCGACTACGAGGACTGGACCGTTCCGCAGCTCAAAGCGAAGGCCAAAGAAATAGGCCTCAAGGGCTACTCCGCCAAGAAGAAGAGCGAGCTTATCTCCGCGCTCCGGAACTCCTAGGCGGCCGCCATCTCCGCACCAGCCGTTCGACTGCCCGAAGCGTCAGGGCCCCTTGCGCGGCCGCGCCTAGGCGTTACAGGATCAGGCACCCTTGCGCGCCCGCGTCGTCGTGGCCTTTGCCGCAGGCTTGGCGCTGGCAGTCTTAGTGGTGGACTTGGTGGCGCTGGTTTTAGCCGTGGTCGATTTCGCTGCAGTGGACTTGGTTCCGGCGGCTTTGGCGGCAGTGGATTTCGCAGTACTGGATTTGGCAGTGCCGGATTTCGCAGTACTGGATGCACCGGAATTTGTTGCCCTCGATTTAGCGGCGGTGGACTTGGCAGCAGCACCCTTGGTTCCGGTGTCCGCCTCCTCCACGGCCTCTTCGTCCTCGCCGGCGCTGGCAGGGGGCGCCGCAGAGCCCCCTCGCTTCCGGTCCAGGCTGCGCTTGAGGGCTTCCATCAGGTCGATGACCTCGCCCTTGCCGCCTTCGCCGGCCTCCACTCCGAAGGTCTCGTCGGTGTCCAGGGAGTCGCCCTTTTCCAACTTGGCTTCGATCAGCGTCCGGAGCTGGATCTGGTAGTCGTCGGTGAAATGGTCCGGATCGAAATCGGCGGCCATGGACTCCACCAGCGCCGCGGACATTTCGCGTTCCTGGGCCGAGATGCGGACGGATTCATCCAGGGCCGGGAAGTTTGCTTCGCGGACCTCATCGGGCCACAGGAGCGACTGCAGCACCAGTACGTCGTCCTTGATGCGCAAAGCTCCCAGCCGGGTTTTCTCGCGCAGGGCGAACTGGACAATGGCCACCCGGTCCGTGTCCTCAAGGGCCCGGCGCAACAGGACGTACGCCTTGGGCGATTTCGAGTCCGGCTCCAAGTAGTAGCTCTTCTCGAACATCATGGGTTCCAGCTGCTCCGACGGGACAAACTGGACCACCTCGATCTCGTGGCTGTTCTCCGCCGGAATGGACTTGAGCTCGTCCTTGGACAGGACAACGGTCCGGCCACCCTCCTCAAACGCCTTCTCAATGTCCGAATAATCAATGATCTTGCTGCACACCTCGCAACGCCGCTGGTACCGGATCCTGCCGCCGTCGGCGTTGTGGACCTGGTGGAGGCTGATGTCGTGGTCCTCGGTGGCGCTGTAGACCTTCACGGGCACGTTGACCAGGCCAAACGCGATGGCACCTTTCCAGATGGCTCTCATGCCTCAAGTGAACCGCACACGGGGCCGGAGGTGAAGACCCTTGGCCGGTGCTAAGGAACGTGTCAGGGTGGCGGGGCGGGAACTGACCCTGACCAACCTGGACAAAATCATCTATCCGGAGACCGGCACCACCAAGGCCGATGTCCTGGCCTACTACGCAGCCGTGGCACACGTCCTGATCCCGGCCGCAGCCAGCCGCCCGGCAACCCGCAAGCGGTGGGTCAATGGCGTGGGCACCGCGGCGGAACCCGGCGAAGTGTTCTTCCAGAAAAACCTGGAGGACTCGGCGCCAGGCTGGCTCCCCCGGGCCGCCATCACGCACAAGGACCGGACCATCTACTACCCCATGGTCAACGATCCCGCCACCCTCGCGTGGTTCGGCCAGATCAACTCGTTGGAAATCCATGTGCCGCAGTGGAAAGTGGACTCCCACGGCAAGCAGCTGAATCCGGACCGCCTGGTGTTGGACCTGGATCCCGGCGAAGGTGCCGGCCTGGAGGAATGCGTTGAAGTGGCCTTCCTGGCGCGGGCCATCCTGCAGGACGTCGGACTTGACCCCATCCCTGTGACGAGTGGCAGCAAGGGCATCCACCTCTACGCCGGTCTGGACGGAACCCAGACCTCGGACCAGATTTCTGACTTTGCCCACGAACTAGCCAGGGCCCTTGAGGCCGACCATTCCGATCTCGCCGTCAGCGACATGAAGAAAACCCTCCGCAAGGGCAAGGTCCTGGTGGACTGGAGCCAGAACAGCGCGGCCAAGACCACCATCGTCCCGTACTCCCTCCGCGGCAGGCACACCCCCACGGTGGCTGCTCCGCGGACCTGGCGGGAGCTCAGCTCCCCCAACCTCCAGCACCTGGATTACAAAGCGGTGATGCGGCGGGTGAAGGCGGGCAAGGACCCCTTCGCCGCCCTCGGCACCGGAACCGGGGCCGGGCACCCGGGAAGCGCGGTAGAAGACCAGCACGACGGCGGCGCTCATCCCCGCTTGGAACGGTACCGTTCGATGCGCGATCCAAGCGCGACGCCGGAACCTTTCACAGGCGCTGAGGGAACCGGAAACACCTTTGTGATCCAAGAGCACCACGCCAGTAGGCTGCACTTCGACTTCCGACTGGAGTACGACGGTGTGCTGGTGTCCTGGGCCCTGCCCAAGGGCGTTCCGGAGACCGGCGGCAAAAACCACCTGGCGGTCCAGACCGAGGACCATCCCCTGGACTACGCCACGTTTGAGGGCACCATTCCGAAGGGACAGTACGGCGCCGGGGAAGTCACCATCTGGGACCACGGAACCTACGAACTCGAGAAATGGATCAACGGCCGGGAGGTCATCGCCACCCTGACCGGTTCCGAAGGCGGGGGCCTGGGTGGAACCAAGAAGTTCGCGTTAATCCACACCGGCCGTGGGCAGGGCAAAGATTCCGAAGGGCAGTGGCTGATCCATCTGATGGACAAGGACCACCACACTTTCCATCCGCGGAAGGCACCGGCGGAAGAGGAGGAGCCCGAGGAGCCCGAGGAGTCCGCGGCGAAGGAAGACGGGGAGCATCCACCAGCGATCCGCGCTGAAGATTTCACTCCCATGATGGCCACTGCCGGTGCCGCTGCAGATCTTCAAGGCAGCGACTGGCAGTTTGAGCTCAAATGGGACGGTGTCCGCGCCGTGATCGTCGCGGACGAAAAGAAGATCCGCATTTTCAGCCGCAATGGCAACGACGTCTCCGCAACCTATCCCGAGCTCACCGACCGGACCTGTTGGCCGGACCGGTCATTCGTCGCCGATGGTGAGATCATCGCCGTCGGGCCTTCCGGCAAACCCGACTTTGGCGTGCTCCAGGGGCGCATGAAACTGACCCGGCCCGCCGACGTCGCCAGGGCGCGTATCGCAATCCCGGTCCGCTTGATGCTTTTTGACCTCCTGTTCGACGGCGGGAAGGACCTCCGCCGCCTGCCGTTCGACAAAAGGCGGCAGTGGCTGGAGGAGTTTCACGAGCCATCGGCCTGCCCCGTGGAGCTGTCCCCAGTCCTGGACGACCGGATAGAGCACATCCTCGAAAGCGCACAGGAGTTGGGGCTCGAGGGCGTCATGGCTAAGCGGACGGACAGCCGTTATGTCAGCGGCCAGCGGACCAGGACCTGGATCAAGATCAAGCTGGAGCAGACCCAGGAAGTGGTGGTGGGCGGCTGGCGGCCGGGCAAGGGCGGGCGCCGGAGTTCGGTGGGGTCACTCCTCGTCGGCATCCCTGAAGGCAACAAACTGCGATACGTGGGCCGGGTTGGCAGCGGGTTCAGCCTGCGTGAACTTGAGGAACTCCGCCGGAAAATGGACGATCTTGCCCGGAAGACGTCACCGTTCAACGACGTGCCCCGCGAGGACGCCTCGGACGCCCGCTGGGTGAGTCCACGGCTGGTCGGTGAAGTGACGTTTGGTGACTGGACGGGCTCAGGGAAGCTCAGGCACCCGGTGTGGCGCGGCTGGCGGCTGGACAAAAACGTGGACGAAGTGGTGACGGAAGTTTAGCGACGGCGCCGCTGCTGGCGAGGCGTCAATTTACCCTGGGACACGGAAAAGACCTGGGGACCCCCGAATTCGGGGGTCCCCAGGTCTTTTCCGTGTCGTCAGGTCAGATGTGCATCCCTAGGATGAGTGCGGCATCTGCGGGCGGCTGGTCCGGTGCACCGCCGTGACGGCAGCCTCGTGGCCCATCCGCCCTGGTGCTGAACCGTGTTCCTTAGGATGCCGACGCTTGCCGTTTCCGTCAGGCCAGCGCTTCTCCCCAGCCATGGCAGTGGTCACGGCGATGGTGGCCGGACCTGGCATGGCTGGGGTGTCCATGGCCGCGGCGATATGGTCCGCGACCTCCGGTTCGATCTTGGTTCCAGCATGTTTTTCAGCCATTTTCTTCCTTTCCGCAGTGAAATGAAGTGTTACCGACAGTGGGTCTGACGTGCCTTGTCGGGCCGGGGCTACCAGCGGACTTTCTTCTGGGCCGGCCCTTGCTTACCACTGGCATGGGTCGGTTTGTGGCTCTTGCCGACGCTTTGCAGTCCGGCGTCGCCGCCGCGGGACTTACTGGCCAGCATGGCCCGTTGCGCTTCGGTGAGACCTGCACGGATGCCTTTGGCGTCGGCGTGCTCTGCCGTTTCGTCGGCGTGGGCCGCGGAAGACGCGTCGTTGCCGGGAGTGTTTTGTTCAGTCATGGGTGGAACCTTTCTGAGGAGGATTTGCTTGTCTGGCGAGTTCAGCGTGGACGGGGCCAGAGATTCGGGCCGCAGGCGTCCGCCTACTCAAAAATCAGTATTCCCATGCCACAACAATAGGCAGCATGCGCCCGGCTTGTGAACCCCCGGATTGCCGGGTCTCCCTGGATTCCAAACTTGCCCGGACCTTCCGGAATTGCCGTGGCAGGCGTCACTTTTAGTCGCGGATCGGCCATCAAAAGCAGCCGAAAACCCGCGCTGAAGAAAAAGATTGCATAACGATGGAACGCACCCGCCGGATTCCCAGTGATGGCGCGGCGAGAGCGGGGAAAAGAAATCAGATGACAAAGCCCGAAAATGCCCTGAAACAGGTGATCCTACGGCATCGAACTCTGAATTGCCACAGAATTCGCGTAAAATTGAAGGCCTGCCCAGAGCGGGGCAGCTACAAGTCGCAAGCAAATGACCTCCATAGGAGTCGCCCAAATGCCCATAGACCGAAGCGTGACCGACTCTTCAGCAGGCGCTACCAGCGCCAGCGGAACCAACAATGTAATGCCACCCGCACCACCCAGTGGGCGGAAACCAAGGATTCTGACACGTCGACGGCTCAAAGAGTCCGATGTGAACGTCGTAGACCAGCCGATGCTGAAAAAGGCGCTCGGCGGAACCATCGTGGGTAACACCATGGAATGGTTCGACGTCGGCGTATTTGGCTACCTGATCACCACCATGGGGCCAGTCTTCCTCCCCGAGGCCGACAAGTCCGTCCAGACGCTGTTCCTGCTGGGAACGTTCGCCGCCACCTTCATCGCCCGTCCACTCGGCGGTGTGGTCTTCGGCTGGCTCGGCGACAAGGTGGGGCGGCAAAAAGTACTCGCCGCAACACTGATGCTCATGGCGGCGAGCACCTTCGCCGTCGGCCTGCTTCCCGGCTATGCGCAGATCGGCATCTGGGCCGCTGCGCTGCTGGTGATCCTCAAGCTCGTGCAGGGCTTCTCCACCGGAGGTGAATACGCCGGTGCCACCACGTTTGTGAGCGAATACGCCCCGGATAAGCGCCGCGGGTTCTTTGCAAGCTTCCTGGACATGGGCAGCTACCTTGGCTTCGCCCTGGGTGCCGCCCTGGTGTCTGTCCTGCAGCTGACCCTTGGCCAGACCGCCATGGAGGAATGGGGCTGGCGCATTCCGTTCCTGATCGCTGGTCCGCTGGGCCTGATCGCTATCTACTTCCGGAACAAGATCGAGGAATCCCCCCAGTTCCAGGCAACCCTGGACGCCCAGGAATCCCTCGGCCAGCATGCGGCCGCAGCTGACGTCGACGCCGCTAAGGGTCCTGTTGGGATCGTGAAGGCCTACTGGCGTTCGCTTATCGTGGCCATGATCCTTGTGGCCGCCGCCAACACCGCCGGCTACGCCCTGACGTCCTACATGCCGACGTACCTCACTGAATCCAAGGGCTACGACCCCGTCCACGGAACGCTGCTGACCATCCCCGTGCTGGTCATCATGAGCCTCTGCATTCCCCTGACGGGAAAGCTGTCTGACCGGATCGGCCGCCGCCCTGTGCTGTGGATCGGTGCCATCAGCACCGTGGTGCTGGCAACCCCGGCGTTCCTGCTGATCGGCATCGGCGAGGTCTGGTCCACACTGGCCGGCCTTTCCCTGATCGCCTTCCCGGTGACGTTCTATGTTGCGAACCTTGCCTCGGCGCTGCCGGCGCAGTTCCCAACAGCCAACAGGTACGGCGCGATGGGCATTGCCTACAACTTCGCCGTGGCCATCTTCGGGGGCACCACCCCGTTCATTGTGGCAGCGCTGATCACCGCGACCGGTGACGACATGATGCCCGCCTACTACCTGATGGGCACCTCCCTGATTGGCGCCGTCGCGATTTACTTCCTGAAGGAATCAGCCCAGCGTCCGCTGCCCGGCTCCATGCCCAGCGTGGACACCCAGGCTGAGGCCAGGGAACTGGTGGCCACCCAGGACGATAACCCGCTGATCGACCTGGACGACATGCCGTTCGAAACCCAGGACATTACCGATGCCTCGGCGGACAAGGTTACGGCCGGAGTCTAGGCAACAATCTCAGCACAGCAACACTAACCGGCCTTTCCTGGCCGTCTTGTAGCCGCCGTCTTTGCAGCCCGCTCAAAGGCCCGTCCCGCGCGCTTTCCTTGGGGGAAGCACGCGGGGCGGGCCTTAGCCGTGCCCCGGGAGATAATTCTGAGATGCCGCCGGTCCAAGGCAAACAACAAAAGGAGGGTGCCGTGAAGTCCGTAGTCCGGCAGGTTCGCGCCCTCCACCGGCTGGAACCCGCGAACAACTACCACCTGGCCGCGCTCCGCGTTGCCCTGAGCGTCGCCGTCCCGTCCCTCTTCCTCCTGGCCCTGGGCCGTGCGGACCTGATCATCTACGCGGTTTTCGGCGCCTTGACGGGAATGTATGGACGGTCCGAATCGCACCAACTGCGCCTTCGGCACCAGTCCCAAGCGGCCCTGGTACTCCTCAGCGGCGTAGCCGTGGGCGTTTTCCTGTCCGTCAACCAGCTCCAGTCCTGGTGGTTGGTGGCTGTCGAGGCGGTGCTCGCGGGAGTCGGATCAGTGTATTCGGACCGCGTGAAGCTCAAACCCAACGGCCCATTCTTCGGCATCCTGGCCCTGGGCGCCTGCGCGTCGGTCCCCCTGGCGGTCCCCTGGTATGCCCCCCTGCTGATTGCGGCAGGAGCAGCAGCTTTCTCCATGATGGTGGGCTTCGCCGGGTGGGTCCGCGGCCGGGCCTGGCAGGCGGGCGCCGCACGGGACGTCGTCTCCCTCCGCGGTGCTGCCGGCCGTGCGGCTGCCGTCCATGCGGCCAGGTACACGCTGGCAGTCGGGCTGGCCGGAACCCTCGGGGTGATGAGTGGCAGCGGGCACCCGCATTGGGCCATGGCGGCTGCTGCCGTCCCATTGGCCGGTGCCGACCTCCCGAGCCGGGTCCGGCGCGGCATCCACCGCATTGTGGGGACATTCCTCGGGCTGGCCGTCACCGCCGTCGTCCTTGTTCCGGCGCCTTGGTCCTTCGCACCGCTTTTCGTTGCCCACCAAGTGGCTGTCCTGGCCATCCTGGTGATCGTATTCCAGTTCAGTACTGAGCTTTTTATGGCGCGGCACTACGGCCTGGCCATGGTCTCCTTCACGCCGGTGATCCTCCTGATGACGCAGCTGGCAGCGCCTATCGACCCCTCCCTGCTCATCCGGGAGCGCGGAGTGGAAACGTTCGTGGGCGCGCTTGTAGGCATTCTGGTGGTGGTGGCGGTGAGGACCCGACCAGCCGGAGTTGCTCCGCTATTTAGCCTTGCGCGCCGGGCCCGTGAGTAGCCTGTCCGGCAGCACCCGCGCCGCCACGGCCACAGCCTTATAGCGTTTCGACGGGATGGACACAGCCTTGCCGCGGAGGTTGTCCGCCAATCCTTCACGCACTACCCGCTCGGCTGTCAGCCAGGTCCAGGCCGGCGTCACCGATTTGTCCGCCCCCATCCGGTCGTGGAACTCGGTGTGCGTGAAGCCCGGGCACACCGCCGTGACCTTCACACCGCGCGGTCCGTAGGCCACGTTTGCCGAGCGGCTGAAGCTGAGCAGCCACGCCTTCGCCGCCGCGTAGGTTCCGCGCGGGAGGAATGCGGCAATACTGGATACGTTGATGATCCGGCCGGAACCGCATTCGAGCATGCCCTGAAGCGCGGCGTGGGTCAGTTCCATGGCGGACTCCACATGCAGTTTCAGGTGCTGCTTCTCCGCCGAGATGTGGTTGTCCTCGAACTTGTGCAGCAGGCCGGTTCCCGCGTTGTTAACCAGGACGCCCACCGGGCTTTCCACGGCGGTGAGGCGTCCGACGACGGCGGCCACACCGGCGTCGTCCGTCAGGTCCGCGGGCAACACCTCAGCCCTGATCCCGTACCGCCGTTCCAGGTCTGCCGCTGTTTCCCGGAGCCGGGCCCTATCCCGGGCCACCAGCACGAGGTTGTGGCCTTGGGCCGCCAACTGCCGGGCGAATTCGGCGCCCAGGCCTGCGCTGGCTCCGGTGATCAGGGCCGTGGTGGTTTTCGTCGCCATCCTTTGAGACTATCCCGACGGATTTTGCACCATCATTCCCGTCTGGCCCCGGACAGCGCCCGGAAATGCTGGGCGGGCCGGCCGAAGCCCTCGAATGATGGTGCAGAATCCGACGCTATGCGAACCGAGCCAGCGGGTTGGCGAGCCGGCCTGCCATCTGGAGCCCGCCGGACGGGTCTGCCAGGTCAAGCATCTGCTGGTTGTTCCGCAGCTGCAGCCGGTTCAGGCAGGACAGTTCAAAGTCGGCGGCGAACAGGTTGTGGCGGGCGAATTGGTCCGCGAGTTCGGGGTGTTCGGCCTGGTAGTCCTGAATGACGCGGGCGGCCGTGCCCCAGAACTCCTCCTCGCTGAGCTTCCCATCCTCCACCAGCAGTGCACTGAGGAACCGGAAGATGCAGTCGAAGACGTCGGTGAAGATGGCCAGGACTTTTTCGCCGTCGGGGATGTCCGCGCGGATCCGCGACACTTCCTCGGGGAGGTCCAGCCGGTCGCCCATCACCACGATTTCCTCGGCGATGTCCTTCATGACCGCCCGGATGGGCACACCGTCCTCAAGCACCAGGATCACATTCTCGCCATGCGGCATGAAGGCGAGTTCGTACTGATAGAGGCAGTGGACCAGCGGGACGAGGTAGGCCTCGAAGTAACGGCGCAGCCATTCGACGGGTTCCAGGCCTGAGCGTTCGATCAGGGCAGACACCATGGGCCGGCCGCCGGAGTCGACGTGCAGGAGCGAGGCCATGGTGGCGAGCTGCTGGCCGTCGTCGAGCAGCGGGAGCGGACTTTCCCTCCACAGCGCGGACAGCATCTTCCGGTAAGGCGAACCCTTGGCGGACGCGGCCTCGTAGTAGCTGTTGTGGTAACCAATGGCAGCGATCTCGCTGATCATGGCCAGGCCCCGCTTTTGCAGGGCCTTGTCTGAACGGATAAGGTCCTGCAACCAGTCGTTGATGGCGGGGGTGGCCTTCATGTACTGCGGTGAGAGCCCGCGCATGAAGCCCATATTCAGGACGGACATCGCGGTCTTGACGTAACTCTTTTCCGGGGCGCTCGTGTTGAAAAACGTGCGGATGGACTGCTGGGCCTGGTAGCTGTCAGTTCCCGTCCCCAGGTGGATGATGTGCTGCTGGGCGATCTCGGCAGCGAACGTGACGGTGAGCTTGTTCTCCCACTGCCACGGATGCACGGGCATGAGGAGATACTCGGCGGGGTCAACGCCTTGGGCACGGAATTCGGCGTCGAAGGACTGAAAGGCACCTGTGCCAAGTTCGGCCTCCAGGTGCACGCGGTAGTCCAGCCCGGCGCTGGACGTGAAGACCGCCTGGCTGCGGTGGACCCCGATCCATTCCAGCCGGACGGGCGCCCCTGTCTCAGGGGCAAAGGCCCGGTAGTCGCTGATGCCAAAGCCCAGCCGGCCATTGTTGGCCACGAAGCACGGATGGCCCTCGGTCATGCTGCGCTCGATAGCCTGGAAATCGGCTGCTGGATCGGTTCCGCCAGTGACTCCGGCAACCAGCTCCCGCGCCGAGGGCTGTCCCAGCCACTGCTTGTAGGAGTGGCCGGCGAGGGTGCTGCTGATCTCTTCCAGATAGACCGGGAGCATCTCCTCGCGGATCCCCAGGGTGTCCTTGAACTCGGTGATGAAGCGCAGCGCATCCGGGGCAGCGTCCGCGCCACTGCGGGTGCAGCGAATGGAGGCGGCGTCCACCGACCAGTGCTCCAGCTCCAGCACGCGTGCGGTGAAAGAGTAGGAGGTTGAACCGTCGTCGCTGCGGACCACGTAGGCCGCGGGCTCAGCCGGATCTGCAGGGCGGGCGCCGGAGCCGGCGCCCAGCCGCTGCGGCTCCAGGATGCGTTCGTGCAGGAATTCGGCGAGTGCCTTGCGGACAAGGTGTCGGTTGGCCACAGCCCAGCGCTGCGGAGCGAGGTGCGGCACGGTGTTGGCGGTGTTCACTGCCTCGGGCCCAAAGGCGTCCTCTCGTGCGGCGAGGCCGATATCAGCGGTTGGGCCGCTGGCAGCGGCGTTGTCCAGCTCGATGGTGGTCACAGTGTGGCTCCCTGGCGGATCGGGGCGGAAAGGTTTTGGGGGTTGTGGAGCGCTGCGCGGGCAGCATAGTAGTCCTGGCGGGTGCAGAAGCTCAGGAGAGCTTCCTTGTCCGGCAGCGTCACCACGCCAGCCGGTTGGAAGCCCAACCGCTCATTGAGGACGTGGATTTTGGTGTTCCGGGCATCGGGCTCCACCACCACGCGTTCCACGCCGGGCTTCTGGAACAGCCGGTCCAGGACGGCGTCCATCACGGAGGCGGTATACCCCGGTGTGGGACCTCCCGACGGCGGCGCCACCAGTAGGTGCATGCCGATGTCGCCCTCCTGGACGGCATAGGCGGCGGCCAGGGGCGAGGAGGACGGACGGTACTCCTCCATCAGGAACGCGGGAACACCGCCGTCGAGCCCCAGCAAGGCGTGGTGGTGCCCGCTGGACTGAATCTTCGAGTACTCCTCCACAACGCCCTCGACTGTGGAGGACAGCATCCCCCAGAACGATGCGTAGGGCTGGGTAACCCAGCTGTGCAGGAGGGGTGCATCGGCGACTGCGTCAACGCAGCGGAACGTGAATCTCATGCGGACACGCCTGCTTTGCCTGTTGCGGGCACGTCGGCAGGTTCGGGCAGGCCAACCGGGGCGCCGAACTGCTGGAATGCGATGCTGCGCTCCACCGGGTAGACCTCGCGGCCCGTAATTTCGCGCAGGATGCACGAGTTCCGGTAGGCGGCCATGCCCAGGTCCGGGGTGACAAAGCCGTGCGTGTGCAGCTCGGCATTCTGGACAAAGATTTCGCCGGGTTCGACGCCGGTGCTGTAGTTGCGTGCCACGGCGAACCGGCCGGCGGAGTCACGGGCGATCCGGTCCTGGATGCCGGAAAGGAAGCCCGGCTCCCTGTAGGTGTAACCGGTGGCCAGGACCACGGCCTCGCTGTCCAGCACGTACTCGGCGCCCTGTTCCTCGTGCCTGAGGTGCAAGGTGTGGGAGCCGGCAGCCGGATCCCAGGCCGCACCCGTCAGCGATGAATGGGTCAGTAGCTGCGTGTCCACCATGCCGGAAAGGCTCTTGGTGTAGAGGAGGTCGTAGATGGCGTCGATCAGCTCGGAGTTGATGCCCTTGTACAGGTTCTTCTGGCTCTTGATGAGGCCGTCGCGCTGGCCCTGCGGCAACCCGTGAAAATAATCCACATATTCCGGCGAAGTCATCTCCAGCGTGAGCTTGGTGTACTCCAGCGGGAAAAACCGTCCGGACCGGGTGACCCAGTTCAGCTGGTAGCCGTGGACATCGATCTCCTGCAGGAGCTCGTAGTAGATTTCCGCGGCGCTCTGGCCACTGCCCACGATGGTGATGCTGCGCCTGGCCTGCAATTCACTCTTCCTCAACAGGTAGTCGGCGTTGTGGAGGACAAGTCCCCCGCCTTCCCTGGCCGCGGCTGAAACTATTCCGTCACAGGACGCCGGTACGTACGGCGAGGTGCCCGTGCCGAGCACCAGCCGCCGCGCCAGCAGCACCTCAGGCCCGTCCGGACCTTGCACCGAAAGCCTGTACACGCCGCCGTCGTACGTTATATCCAGCACAGTCGTGCTAAAACGCACGGACCGCAGCTGGCCGGCCACCCACTGGCAGTACTGGTTGTACTCGGCGCGCAGAGGATAGAAGTTCTCGCGAATGTAGAACCGGTACAGCCGCCCGGTCTGCTTGAGAAAGTTCAGGAAAGAATACGGCGAAGTGGGATCGGCCAGCGTTACCAGGTCCGCCATGAACGGCACCTGCAGGTGGGCCGGCTCCAGCATCATCCCCGGGTGCCAGTCGAAGGACTCGCGCTGTTCCAGGAAGACACCATCCAGCCCGTCCACCGGTTCGCTGAGGGCGGCGAGGCCAAGGTTGAAAGGTCCGACGCCGATGCCGGCGAAGTCGTAGATGCGCGGGTCAGCACGCGGGTTGTCAATGGCGCTCATGCGGAAGCTCCCGCAGTGCTGGTGTTGGTGGCAGCGTTGGCCAACAGCTGCGCGCCCGTGCCGCGAAGCAGTTCGACGATCTCGCAGATGTCCCCCAGGGTGGCCTCCGCGTTGAGGAGCGTGAACTTCAGGTAGTGCCTGCCGCCCACCTTGGTGCCGGCCACTACGGCCTGCCCTGAGGCGAAGACTGCCGCGCGAATGGCCGGATTGAGGGCATCAGCAGCATCCTCGGAGAGCCGCTCCCCTCCGACAGCACCAGCACCAGCACCAGCGGCAGCGCCCGGCACCAGCGGCCGGTACCGGAAGACCAGCGTGCTGAGCTGCGGGTTGGCGGCGAGCTCAAAGTCGTCGTCGGCCGCCAAGACGGAGCCAACCCGGGTGGCGAGGTCGATCGCTTCGTCAAACAGGGCGCCGATCGCGTCCGCGCCCATGATGCGCAGGGTCAGCCAGAGCTTGAGCGCGTCAAAGCGGCGCGTGGTCTGGATGCTCTTGTCCACCTGGTTGGGGATCTCGGCCAGGGCCGCGCTTTCCGGATTCAGGTAGTCCGCGTAGTAGGTGACGTGCTGCAGCATGGTGCGGTCCCGGACCAACAGGGCGCTGGAGCTGACCGGCTGGAAGAACGTCTTGTGGAAGTCCACGGTGACGGAATCGGCCAGGCGCGTCCCGTCCAGCAGGTGGCGGTAGCGGTTCGAGACCATCAGCCCGCCGCCATAGGCAGCATCAACGTGGCACCAGGCCCCGTAGGCGCGGGCCAGCGCGGCGAGTTCTGCGAGCGGATCCACGGCACCGAAATCAGTGGTCCCGGCGGTGGCCACCACCGCCATCGGCACCAGCCCGGCGTCGTGCGCTTCCGCCATGGCCTCGGCGAGGGCGGCGGGGTCCATCTTGTGGTCCGCGGCGCATGCGACGGAAGTGACGGCGTCGAACCCCAGGCCCAGCATCGACGCTGACTTCTGGATGCTGAAATGGCTGTCGGCAGACGTGAAAATACGCAGCTTTTCCAGTAGCGCGGGCAGCCGGAGCCCGGTGTTGGCCGGCTCCTGGCGCAGGCCGGCAACGGCGTGGTTGCGGGCGATCAGCAGGGCCTGCAGGTTGGACTGGCTGCCGCCGGAGGTGAACACGCCGTCGGCAGCAGCCCCCAACTGCAGCCGCTCGGCCGTCCAGTCGATGAGCCTGCGCTCGATCATCGTGGCGCCAGCGCTCTGGTCCCAGGTGTCCATCGAGGAGTTCACCGCGGAAAGGATGGCTTCGCCTACCAGCGCCGGGATCACCACGGGACAGTTCAGGTGGGCAGCGTACTTGGCATCGTGGAAGTAGATGGCGTCCCGGAGGTAAACGGACTCCAGCTCCTCCAGGGCGGCGGCAGTGTCCGGGAGCGGCCGGTCCAGGTCGACGGCGCCGATGCGCGCTTCCATTTCGGCAGGTCCGACGCCGGTGAACGGCCGTGTGGTGCGGTCCAGTTTGGTGGCCACGGCATTGACACCCTGCAGCACCTGCGCCACGTAGCGCGTCGAGTTCCGCTTGTTGAACAGATGGTTGGTGGCAGCGAGGGCAAGCTCCACGCGGGAGCCGAAATCCTGTCCGGGCAGGGCGTGGCTCACCTGGTTCTCGTCCACGTACATCTCATCAACACGGGGCAGCAGCGGCACGGTGGTCATCCTTAAGTCGACGTTGGGGGGTCTTTAGCAAGGTAAGCCTTACTTAGGCATGCCTTTTCGTCAAACTTTTGTGACCTATTTATCGAAACCGCGCCAATCCAGGGACTTTCAGGGACCGGAGTGCGTCATTGACTGGCGGACCTTGGACAACAGGGGCAAAATACTCCCGCTCGAACTGGCGGGCACCTTGCTCAGAGGTGGACGTGAAGGGCCTTGCCTGCACGTTCGCGCGTGGAACGCTTGGCCGAGGCGGCGCGGGAGGGGCGCACCGGATGGGCGGGGTCCGTGGGCTGGTTGGGATGCTCCACCATGGCCGCCTTCGCGGCGTCACGCCGGGCCGCAACACTGTCGGCTGCGGAGTGGATGGGGCACACCGGCAGGTAGACCGGTTCCAGGAGTGTCAGGCGGAAGTCATCGGCCTCCTCGAGGGCCGCTGCCGCGGCGAGCCCCATCGCGTGATGAATGGCCGCATGCTGCCCTGACTTATGCGAGCCCGGACTGGCGATATGGCGAAGGTGCGCCAGGACACTGGCATCCAGGTGGATGGCATGCCGCAGATCCAGGGCTATCTCGGGGGCGGAAGCCAGTCGCTGCGCCCGGAGGAGCAGGTGAAGCAGTGCCGGAAAGTTACTCTGTGTCAGGCAGCCGCCAACATCTACGCTGATGTTTCCCGGGTCCACATCAACGTGGACAACAATTCGAAGCTTGTGATGGGACAGTTTGTGGCTCATGGCGGTCTCCGCATAGGTGCCGGGGGCCGGCTGCATGGCCCACCATCGACTCTACAAAGATGTCGCGCAGGTCACAATATTGCGCCTCCCCATTAACGTGCGTCGAGTGGACAAGCCGTAGCCAACGCCCCAATAGTGTCGGTTCTTTAGTGCCGGACGGGGCCTAAACTGGACTATGGACCCATCAGCGCTGAAGGCGCTCCGTCACGGCGACGACGCCGTGGTGGAACAGCTCCAGAACATCGTCATCGACAGCACGGACGTGAACGAATTCCTGCATGAACTGTGCGACTACGCGGCCCGCGCCATTTCGGAGTCCATGGAGCTTCCGGTGGTCTGCGCTGTGACGCTGAGCAGGCGGCACCGGACCACCACGGCTGCCTGGAGCGACCCTCGGGCCAAGGTGATGGACGAAATCCAGCACAACCATGGCGCCGGACCATGCCTCCATGCCATGAACGCCGGCATCACTGTCCTTGTCCCTGACACCCGGCATGACAAGCGCTGGCCGGAGTATGGCCAGGCCATCGCGCAGCTTGGCCAGCTCAGTGTGCTCGCCGTTCCGTTGACTCTGGACGGTGATTCCAAGGCTGCCCTGAATATTTTCGCCCCGGACGTGAACGTGTTCGGCTCAGCCGCCATCGAAGATGCCGAGCTCTTTGCCGCCCATGCCCAGAGCTCGCTCCGGCTTGCTGTCCGGGTTGCCGCCAGCCAACAGCTGGCGGCGGATCTCAGGGCGGCCATGGAGTCCCGGACGGCGATCGACCTGGCGGCCGGAATCATCATGGGACAGAACCGCTGTTCCCAGGAGGAGGCGATGGCCATTCTGGTCAGGGCTTCCAGCAGCCGCAACCAGAAGCTCCGCACCATAGCCGAGCAGCTGGTGGCGGCAGTCGCCCATGAGGCTCCGGTCACGCATTTCCACTAAGCGCCGGATCGATCGGGCGCAGAATCAAGTAAGCGCCGTGCCACCTGACGTCCCGTGGCTAAGCGTCCTCGGGCCAGTCGATGTATTGTTCGTAACCCTCATGCTGGCGGAGATAGCCGGCGATGAACGGGCAATGCGGGATGATCCGTTTACCGGACGCCACCACGTCATCCAATGCGAAATGCGCCAGCACTTTGCCAAGCCCCTGGCCCTTGAACTCCTCTGCGGTCCCCGTGTGCGTGAAGTCAATGTGCCCTGGCCGGTCCCGGAAAAAGGACTGCACAGCTACCTTCCCGCCGACCCGCAGCTCATAGCAGTGGTGGGCGTCGTTCCGTGCAAGCGAAACGTCGGGGCTGAATTCGTCCTCGGTGGAAATCATGTTCTCCGTCATGGTTCGACACTGGCACTACTTGGCCCTGCTGGCAATGGCCCGCCCGGCTGCCCGCCGGACAACCCTCCGGACGACCCATCGGACAATCCGTCCGACAACCCTCCGGACAATCCGCCGGTTAATCCGCCGCGCTCCGCCGCACCGGCGGGCACCCGTTCCGGCATCCTGCCGAGCAGCAGCACGGCGAGCGCGAAGCACGCCGCTCCCCCGCCGAGGAGGCCCAGCGTGAGGCCGTTGAACGCGGCGTCGCCCACCGGAATGAAGACCACGACGGCGGCCGTCACCACCGCTGCGGCGGGCCGGCCGCGGGTGTGGACAGACGCCGTCGGACGTTCCTCAAGGCGGCCGAAGGCGCCCATGACCGGAAGCAGCAGGGTAACGACGCCCAGGAGTACCAGCGGCCGCGCCCACCACCACGCGGCGGTCCCCGCAGCCGGCTTGGGGAAGTCGGTAAGCAGGAGCAGGCCCGACATGGCCACGAGAAGGGGCAGGTGCCAGAGGTAGACGGTCATGGACCGGCGCCCGGCAACAGACACCAGGGCGCGCACCCAGCGAACCCCTGCCACCCAGTGGAGCCCGGGACGGACCATCTCAAGGAAGGCAGCCTGGGCTACGCCCAACAGGAGCAGGCAAAGGTTGGGTGGATTGAGGTTCACCAGCATGTTTCCCGAATAAAGGCCCAGTCCAGTGAGGACCCCCAGCACCAGGTTGGCCGCAACGATCAGTCCCACCAGGGAGGAGCGGGACAGCCTGGCGAAGTGGCCGTCCGCCATCAGGAAGCCCAACTGCTGCACGGCGCACCACAGGAACACCAAGTTGGCATATGCCAGCGAAGGCAGGACGCCGCGGAAGCAATCAACCGCCACCACCAGGGCCGTCAGGCCAACCAGCGTCAGCCACGGCGCCCGGTCATGGAAGCGGGCCAGCAGGGGAATGTTCAGCTGTGCAGCCAGATAGGCAGCCAGGAACCACAGCGGCATGCCCGCGCCGGCGGTCATCAACTGGATCACCTGGGGGTCCACACCCAGGAGCAGTGCCGCCCAAAGCCCCAGGAACATGCAGGCCAACAACGCGGTCGCCGGCCGGACCAGGCGGAGCAGGCGGGACTGGGCGAACTCGAAGCCGGTGCCGCCCCGGGCCTTGAGCCGCCGCCAGGACTGCAGGCCGGTGGTCCCGCCCGTGACGAAGAACAGCGGCATCACCATGAAGATCCAGATGACGGGCACGAACCAGGTCTGCTCCCCGAGGGTGTTCTCGGTGGTGACGGTGCCGTCGCGGTGCAGGACCGGGCTGACCATCATGCAGTGGCCCACCACCACCAGGGCCAGGCAGAAGAAGCGGACGAGGTCGATGCCGAGGTCGCGCGTGTTCGCGGGCTCGTGTTGCGGGGATGCCCCCTGCTCCTTCACACCACTCACGTCCGGTCCTGAAACTCCCGAAGTTGCTACTACCTACATTCTGCGCCTGTATGAGTAGCTTGGCGGCCGATCGGCGCCTGGCGGCGCGTCAGGAAACCACGGCCAGCAGTCCCAGTACGACGGCGAGCAGCGGAGTGGCGCCCTGGATGGCGGCGGCACGGAGGTACTTTTTCCCGCTCAAGGCGAGCACCACGGCGGCCAGCAGCATGGATCCGCAGCAGCTGAAGACCAGGGTCCACCCCACTATGGACTGCGCCGACCCCTCGGCAGCGAAGGCTGCGCAGCCGATGCCGATGAACGCGCCGATGGCGAGGAACAGGTTATAGAAACCCTGGTTGTACGCGAGCGGCCTAGTGGTCTCGGCGTCGGCCTGGGACGCAAGCCCGAAGCGCTTCCAGGTGGCCGGTTTGGTCCAGGTGAAGGATTCCATGGTGAAGATGTAGACGTGCAGGGCTGCGGCGATGAACGCAAAAAGGAGGGAGGCCAGGATCATGGCATGATCCTAGCCTCCCGTTCCCTCAAAAGACGGCTGGAGCGCCCCGCAGGAACTCTCAGCGGCTGAGCATGCCCAGCGCCGACGTCGCGAACTCCCTGGCGGAGGAGTTCCAGTGGCCCAGCAGGCCCTGCAGGTTCTCGCCGTCGGCCCGGTGCACCGGCAGCTGCTCCTGGAGCGTGGCCAGCACGCCGGTACGGAGTTCGGTGTTGAAGTTCACCTTGCCGACGTTCATGGCGGCGGCCTTCACCAGCTCCCCCGCCGGAATGCCGGAGGCGCCGTGGAGCACCAGCGGGATGTGTGTCCGCACGGCGATGTCCTGGAGGACGTCCCAGCGCAGCTGCGGCTCGCCCTTGTACTTGCCATGGACGTTGCCCACGGCGACGGCCAGCAGTTGCGCGCCGGTCCGGGCCACAAAGTCCTCCACCTGGGCGGAGTCCGTCAGGCCAGCCACAGCCGTGCCCGCTTCGTCCGCGCCGAAGGCCCGGTCCTCGTCGCCGGCCAGGCCACCGAGTTCGGCTTCGAGCACGACGTCGGCACCCACCAATGCGCGTGCCGCCCGGACCAGCGCAATGTTGTCCTCGTACGGAAGGGAGGAGCCGTCCGCGAGGACCGAATCCGCCCCCGCGGCGACGGCGTCGGCCATCACCGACAGGTCCGAGGCGTGGTCCAGTTGGACCGCCACCGGAACGGACGCACCATCAGCCAAGCCGCGGAGCGCGGTGATCAGGCGCAGGCCGTTGGACGTGCCCGCGGTCTTGGGGGCCACCAGCAGGATGACCCCGTGGCCCGCGTCTTCGGCCGCGCCCACAACAGCCAGGGCGGTGGTGAAGTCGTAGCAGGTGAACGCGGGGACAGCCGATCGCCGCTGCAGGGCGGAGGTGACCAGATGGTCGAGTCGGGTGCGCATTAGACGCCCAGGCCTCCCACCAGGATCCAAGCCACGAAGGTCAGGAGGAAGCCTGCCAGGCCCAGGATGGTGGTGAGCACGGTCCAGGTCCGCAGGCCGTCGGAAACGGTGAGTCCGTAGTAACGCACTACGGTCCAGAAGCCGGCGTCGGTCACGTGGGACAGGCCGAGCGAGCCGAAGCCGATGGCGATCACGATGACGGCGATCTGCGCCGGGGAGTAGCCGCCTTCCATCACGGCGGAGGTCAGCAGGCCGGTGGTGGTGACGATGGCGACGGTCGCCGAACCCTGGGCTGCGCGCAGGGCGAGGGAGATGACAAAGCCGAGCACGATGACCGGAAGGCCCAGGTGGTCAAGCGTCTGGGACAGCGCGGCGCCGATTCCGGAAGTGCGGAGGACTTCGCCGAAGACGCCGCCGGCGGCGACAACCATCAGGATGGAGGCGATGGGAGGCAGCGCGCCTTCGAAGATTTCGCCGGTCTCCTTCAGCGACCAGTTGCGGCGGACAGCCAGCAGGAAGAAGGACAGCGCGACAGCCACCAGGAGGGCGAAGAACGGGTTGCCGATGAAGGCCGCGAGGCCGTACCAGGAGTTGTCCTTGGGGATGGTGAGGGTACCCATGGTGCCGATCAGGATCTGCACGATCGGCGCGGCGATGAGGAAGATGATCAGGGCCGGGCGCGGCGGGGCGATGGCCGCGGCGCCGGGGCCATCGTGGCCAACCTTCACAAGGGAATCGGAACCGAACTCGTCCACCTGGGCTTTGACCGAAGGCAGCAGCTCGTAGTCCTTGCGGTTCATGATGCTGGCAACCCAGTAGGACAGGAAGCCGAGCGGGATGCAGATCAGAAGCGAGATGAGGGTAATGAGCCCGATGTCGGCCCCGAACACACCGGCACCGGCGACGATGCCCGGGTGCGGAGGTACGGCCACATGGATGGCCAGCATGATGCCGGCCATCGGCAGGCCGAACTTGACGGGGTGGACGTTGGCGATCTTGGCGAAGGCGTAGACGATGGGGACCAGCACGATGATGCCCACCTCGAAGAACACGGGAATGGCCACCAGGAAGCCGACGGCGGTGAGGGCCACCGCCACGCGCTTGGCACCCAGCTTCTCGGTGAAGTGCGAAGCCAGGGACTGGACACCGCCGGAGACCTCGATCATCCGGCCCAGGACCGCACCGAGGGCGATCAGCAGGGCCACCTTGCCCATGGTGCCGCCCACGCCATTGGCCACAACGGTGAAGACGTCCTTGAGCGGGATCTGTGCGGCCACGGCCACCAGGATGCTCACGGTCAGCAGCGCCACGAAGGCCTGGATTTTGAAGCGGATGATCATCACGAGCAGGATGGCGATGCCAACGGCGGCGATGGTGAGGAGCAGCGGAGTGCCAAGCTCTACTGCCGGTTTGATAGCTGGGGCGTCAGCCGCCCGCAGTATCAGGGGGTTCATCAGGTGGTTCATGACGGTGTCTCCTTTGACGAGCCAGTCTTCCAGAAGACGGGCGATCAGGCGCTAATTATTTCTGTCGGGGGAACGCTGGGAGGTTCGACGACGGCGGAGGGGGGACCGCCGTCGTCGGGCTTGAGGGGAGGTACTTTGGCGGTTGTGAAGTTGGGTGCCTAGGCGGTGCGCTTGGTGGGCGCAACAACCTTGATGACGGCGGAGTCGTCGGAAGCGGCGAGGCCCTGGGCCTGGCCGAGAAGGTAGAGCTGTTCGGCAGCGGCGGCGACCGGCGCAGCCAGGCCGGCGGCGCGGGTGGCCTTGCCCACGATGCCCATGTCCTTGACGAAGATGTCCAGGCGGGACAGGACCTCGGCGCCTTCCTCGGTGTAGGCCTCCAGGATCCGGGGGCCGCGGTTGGAGAGCATAAAGGAACCTGCGGCGCCGGCTTCAAGGGCGGCGAGGGTCTTGGCCTGGTCCAGGCCGAGGGCATCGGCGAGGGCCATGGCCTCTGCGGCGGCAGCGATGTGGACGCCGCACAGGAGTTGGTTGACGGTCTTAAGGGCCTGTCCATCGCCGGGCTTGTCGCCCACCACGGTCAGGGTTGAGGCCAGGAGTCCCAAGGCCGGGGCGGCTTTTTCGCGGGCTTCCGGGGAGGCGCCAACAACGATCAGCAGGTCGCCTTCGCCGGCACGCTTGGGGCCGCCGGACAGCGGTGCGTCCACCAGTTCCACACCGTATTCGGCCAGCTGCGCGACGGTGGCCGGGATGGCTTCGGTGCCGACGGTGCTGCCCAGGATCACGACGGCGCCCGGCTCCAACACCGAGGCCACGCCGTTCTCGCCGAAGAGGACGTCATTGAGTTGTTCCCCGTTGCGGACGGCCAGGAGCACGGCGTCGGCGCCCTTGGCAGCTTCGCGGGCGGTGGCGAATGTAGCGATGCCTGCTTCTTCGGCGAGCTTCAGGCGGGGTTCGGCGATGTCGAAGCCGTGGACGGTCAGCTGGGACGCGAGGCGCGTGGCCATGGGCAGTCCCATGGCTCCGAGGCCCAGGACGGTGACGGTGTAGTTGCTGGTCATGGTGTTCTCCGTTGAATGTGTGCGGTATCGGTGGAGCCGGCGGGCGTAAGTGGGGACTAGAAGGTGTTGCTGAGTTTGCGGGTGACGTCGGCGAGGGACTGGTCATCGCCCACGTTGCCGGCGAAGACGATGTACGGGATGCCCTTGGCGGGCCCATCCACCGGCTCCCAGAGGGAGACGATGCCCGGCAGCATGGGTCCGCGGACAATGGCGTGGCGGATTTCCAGGCCGTGCGCGGCAACGTCGGAGGACGTGATGCCGCCCTTGGCGATGACGAACCGCGGCGGGAAGGTCTTCAGGGTCCGGTTCACCACGGCGACGACGGCGGAAGACACCGTGCGTGCGATCCGGAGGCTTTCGGCCGGGCTGTCGGTTTTGATCAGCAGCCGGCTGGTGTGGACGATGACGTCGCGGGTGCGGAGTGCGTCCACGACTGTGTCCACCGTCTGGTCCAGGTAGGCGTCCGCGGCTGTTTCGGTTTCGGCGGCCAGCAGTTTCTCGACGTTTATCTCGACGATGTGCGCGGCGCTGTGCTGCTCGGTGAGGGCCTTCAGCTGCCGGGTGGTGACCCCCACGTGGGAGCCTACAACGATCAGTCCGCCGGCGAGGGACGGGGTGTTGCCGGCGTAGGCTTCGGCGCCGCTGAGCTCGGCGCGGATTTCCTGGCCGATCCGGGCACGGCCAAACGGCGGGCCTACGCGGTAAAGCAGCTTCTTGCCCCGCCGTTCGGCTTCGTCCAGGCCCAGGGACAGGGCGCGGAGGTCGTTTTCGGTAACAATGTCCGCCACGATCGGGGTGGAGTTGGTGGCGGGTTCAATGGCATCCGCGATGGCGTTCGCAGTGGCCCGCGGATCGGTGGAGGCGCGGATGATGTTCAGGTCCAGGACAATGACGGAATCTGCCGCAAAGCGTCCCTGCGACTTCTCCTCCACATACTTGGACATGTCCGAGTTGGCGAAGCCGAAGGTGGCGTCCCTGGCGAATTCGGTCTCGGCTACCGGCGTGAGCTTGCCGGCGTCCTCCCCGGTGCCGCGCATGTAATGCACGCCGCCGATGGTCACGCGTCCGGCGTCGGGGAAGGCCGGGACGAGCACCACGCCGTCGGTGGCTTCTCCGCTGACCTTGGCCACGGTGGCGGCGATGACATCGGGTTCCAGCGGGTAGTGGCCGCGGAGGGTGGAGTCACTGCGGCTCACGAACCCTAGGCGCAGGCCGGAATCGTCCGACCCGGCGGCGGCGAGGGCATTGCGGACCACTTGCTCGTTCCGGGCTGCCGCTTCGGCTGGGTCCAGGCTGCGGGTATTGGTGAGGACGTAGACAGCGGGCTTGGCCTGTCCAAAGGCCCATACGAAGTCTTCGATTTCCCAGCGGGTCAGGACGGGCAGATCCGCAACCGACTGGGTCCCGGTGGGGTCGTCGTCGAGCACCACCAGCATGCGGGGAGATTCGGCGCTGGACGCAGCGACGGCGTCAGCCACCAGTGCTGCAGGGATCCGGACTTCGGCCGGATAGGCGGCCAGGACTTCTGCTTCAAGCGTCATGCTGCACTCCATTGTGGGTGAAATCGGTGGTGAGATAGATATTTGTAAGATGTCTGACATCTAACATTTAGGAATAGTGTGACACAGCACATTGGGGACGCGCAAGTAGACTTGTCAGACATATTTGCCACGGCCGAGCAGGGGAAAACATGGCACGGAAATCACTGGTGGACGTCGTAGCCGACGAGCTTCTGGACCGCATCATTGCAGGCGAGTTCCCACCTGGATCCAGCGTGCCCGGGGAGCTTGAACTTAGCGCCAAACACGAAGTCAGCCGGATGACCGTCCGCGAGGCCATGAAGACCCTCGAGGCCCAGCGGATCCTTAGCGTTGAGCGGGGCCGTGGGACGTTTGTGAACCCGCTGAACCGATGGGCTTCCCTGGAGGCAGTGTTACGGGCGGCGTCGGAGGGCAAGAACGAGGCCGACGCGTCGGTCCAGCTCATCGAGCTCCGCAGGATGCTGGAGACGGGGGCCTGCGAGCTCGCTGCAGGCAGGATCGGCGATGCCGATATCCAGGCGCTTTACGGATGCGTGGCCGCCATGCGGGCAGCGAACCAGTCCAACGACCTCCCCGCGTTTGTCGAGGCGGACCTGGCGTTCCATGACCTGATACTGCACGCCTCCGAGAACGTTTTCGTGGCAGTGCTCTTCGAACCGTTGCACCGGGTCCTGGCGAAGCGTCGGGCCGAAACGTCTGCAGTGCCGGAGATCCAGGTCCACGCGATAGCCCACCACCAGAACATTGCAGAAGCCTTGGAGTCCCGGGACGCCTCCCGTGCCCGCCAAGCCATGGACGACCACATGCAGCAGACCCTCGATGACCTCAAGAACCTCGTGCTGGGCGCGCCCAGGGCTTAGAGATTAGGGAGTTTTGACGCTTGGCTATTTCGCCCGTGGCGCGGCAGTGGTGCCACGAACCACCAGTTCTGTGGCAACTTCCAGCGCAACCGGAGCCGCCGGCCCCTGCTGCTCGAGCTGTTCGGCAACGATGCCCACAGCCATGGACGCCAGCTGGGCGAGCGGCTGGCGGACGGTAGTCAGCGGCGGCGACATCAGTGCGGCCTGAGCGATGTCATCGAAGCCGACAATGCTGATATCCCCTGGAATCTTCAGGGAACGGCCAGCGGCGGCGTTCATGACCCCGAGCGCCTGGAGGTCGTTTGCGGCGAAGATCGCTGTGGGAGGCTCCGGCAGGTCCAGGAGGTCCCCGCCGTGGCGGACACCGGACTCAATACTGAAGTCGCCATCGCGCACCAGCTCGGGCAGGACGGGCAGCCCCGCCTCGTGGAGTGCGGCAGCGTACGCCGCATACCGTGCGCGGCTGTGTCCGGATCCGTGCCCGCGTCCGGTGATAATCCCGATGCGGCGGTGGCCCAGCTCCAGCAGGTGTCCCACCGCGGCGAGCGCTCCGGAGAACGACGCCGGGCTGACGCTGGGTATGGTGAGGCCCTCGGCGCCTTCGGGATCCACCGCCACCGCGGGAATGTTCAGGCTCCGCAGTGTGGTCACCAGCCGAGAGCCGCGCCGTGGAGCGAGCAGCACCACGCCGGCGAGCCGGTTGGCCGAAGATTCCCGCAGCTTCCGCCAGTTCTCGGCCGTGGCGTGCTCTGCCCGCGTATAGACAATGGAGTAGCCGAGCCGCGAGGCAGCGGCCTCGGCGCCCTCCATGATTTCCAGTACCCAGGGCGAGTCGAAGTTGTTAACCACCAACTGCAGCAGCCCCGGCTGGTCCGCCGGGACGTTGCGTTTGGTGTAGTCGAGGTCCTCCAGGGCCTGGCGCACCTTTGCCCGCGTTGCCTCGGAAACGTGCGACCGGCCGTTGAGTACTTTCGACACGGTGGGCACCGAAACGCCTGCTGCTGCAGCCACATCTGCGATCTTGGGGCGCGGAGTGGCTGTCAACGGTGCGGTCCTTGCGATCATCGGGAAGCGGCGGCGGCATAATGCGGGGCGACTCTCCGGCGTGCCGGCGCAGCCTCCACCCGCACGGGTCCAACGATAACACTGCCCCTTTCCTGCGAGCCCAGCGGTGACGCGGCGAAAATGCCCAGTTCGGCGCCGATCCACTTGCCCTCCACCACGTCGAAGTTCCAGCCTTGGACTTCCCACGGCTTTCCCGGCCCGGTCCGCCAGGCAAAAGTGGAGCGAGGGGTGGCATCAGTGCGGATCTGGAGCTCGATCCGCGGGCCGTCCAGCGGTATCTGCCGGCTTGGCCGCTCCTCACGCGGCCCTTCCCCGCCGGTGCCGCTACCCAGGACGTAACCGTCCGCGGTCCGTATGATTCCCAGCCAGGCATACTTCTGGCCCAGGACCACGACGCCGGCCCGGGTGCCGGCCGGGACGCCGTCCAGTTCCAGCGTTGTGGTGAAGGTGGACGGGGTGCCCGGCAGGATTTGGCCGAGTACGTTGGGCAGTTCGCGCAGGTTCACGGGGTCGTTGGCCTGCGGGCGGAGGACCAACTGCCCTCCCCCGCCTTGGAACGACCACGACTCGCGCGGGTTCGCTTGCCAGTGCCACTGCGGCCCGAGCCACGGCGAGTCGAAGCCGTCGCTGGCCGGAGGTGCCACGTCTTCCTGCGAGGTTCCCGCTGGATAGGGGTGGCTGGCCACCGGGGTTCCCGGTCCGCCGTCGTCCCCGGGAGTTCCCATCCAGGGCCAGCCGTCCGCGCCCCACCCCATGGGCTGGAGGTGGACCACCCGGCCGTAGGGGCCACGGTCCTGGAAGTGCAGGAACCAGTCCTGGCCCTCGGGGGTGGTGACCCAGGCGCCCTGGTGGGGACCGTTGACGTTCGTCTCGCCCTGCTCGAGCACCTTGCGCTCCTCGTACGGGCCGAACGGGGACCGTGAGCGGAAGACCGATTGCCAGCCCGTGGCTACGCCGCCGGCCGGCGCGAAGATCCAGTACCAGTCGCCGCGCTTGTAGAACTTGGGTCCTTCCAGGGTGGTGTAACCCGGGAGGTCGGCGCCGTTGATCACGTGGGTTCCATGGTCCAGGAGGCGGCTCGCATCCGCGGCCATCCGGTGGACGGTGAGCCGGTTCTTCACCCCGACGCGGCTGTGCGCCCAACCGTGGACCAGGTAGGCCTCACCGTCCTCGTCCCACAGCGGGCAGGGATCAATGATGCCGCGGCCAGCGTAGAGCAGGTGCGGGGCACTCCACGGCCCTTCTGCCTTTTCCGCGCTGAGGACAAAAATGCCGTGGTCCGGGTCCGGATAGAAGATCCAGAAGCGCCCATCGTGGTACCGGAGGGCCGGGGCCCATACGCCGCTGCCGTGGCGCACCAGGGAGTAGTGGCTCCCCTGGGGCAGTTCGGGGAGGGCATGGCCGGCATGCTCCCAGTCCACAAGGTTCCGGGACTTCAGCACGGGGAGCCCCGGCACCCTGTTGAAGCTCGACGCAATCAGGTAGTAGACGCCATCCACCTGAATGGCGTCGGGGTCAGGCCAGTCGCCGTTGAGGACGGGGTTGCTGTAGAGCGGGGTGGGACGCGGGGTAGTCATGATGTCCTGTCGGTTGCGCCGGGGCGGCTGAGTCGGGGGTGCTGGTGGAGGAGTTCCAGGGCGCGGGCGGGAGTTGTCACCGCTCCGTCGTGGATGACGGCGTGCAGGCCAAGCCTGAGGGGAGTTTCCGCGTCCACGTGTGCGGGTTCAGACCAAGCTGCGGCTGGTCCCGCCCCCAAGTAGCCCTCCGTCCGGATGAACCACGGAAGCTGGCGACCGGGGTCTTGCCCGAGCACAACGCTGACGGGTCCGCCCTCGAGCCGTATGGTGACCGACAGCCAGGGTGAGCGTGAGCCGTGCGCGGCGTCGGCGCCGGTGCCGGCGTCGGAAAGCACAACCGGGTCATCGCTGCCGCGGGGAAACCGCCAGAAGATGCCGCCATATCCGGCGCCTGCCCTGCCCTTGACGGCCGACGACGACACCGCCAGCCGCTCGACGCGTGCCGCCGGACGGATCACCGAGGATAGTGACAAGCTCCAGCTCCCGGGCTCCGGATGGGCAAACTGCTGGATGTGCCGCTCCTCGGCGGCGAGCTCGTCGCCTGACGCGGACTTCCACAACACGGCGCCGGACTCCCCTGCCTCGTCCGTTCCTGTGGATGAGCGCCAGTCGTGCGGGAACTGCGTTCCGTGGTTGGACAGAAGCACCGGCCCGCTGGCGGCCGTGAAGGTGGAGCCGCCCCAGAAATTGGTTCCGTTGACGTCGGAGAAGGCGACGGACAGGCCCAGGTGGTGTGGGTGATCGGCCGGTCCGGCTTCCGTGACGGTGGCACCGCCAAGGGACAGCACCGGGTGGAGGTAGGGCCTGGGCGCACTGCCGGCGGGCAGCTGCAGTCCGGTGCAGTGGGTGACGAGCGGTGGGACCTGGTCCGAAAAACCGGGGGCCGCAGCTGACGGCCTGATGTGGATAGCCAAGCAGACCTCCTGGTTGGGTGGCGTGTCCGGGATGTGTGGATCAGCATAGCTATGGCGGAAATATTCGGCAAATAGTACAGAAAGTTTCTGTACAAACGAAACCAACGACTTTCCAAATTGTGTTGACAGTCACAGCGCTTTCTTGCTAGAAATCGTTTACTCGAAAGTTTTTTAGGAGTTTCAACCGATATTCATCGGCAGACGGATGCCTTGAGCGCAAATCTGCCCCAGAAAGTTTCCCTGCTACCTGCATATTGGCCAGTGGCCGGAACAAGCCCGACATACCCCGCTAGAGAGGCGTCATTCGATGAAGAAGACCACGAGCACCCCTATCCCGCGCAGGATCATCCTGGGTGCAGCACTGACTGCTGCCGGCCTGGCCCTCAGCGGCTGCGGAGGGGCAACCTCCCCGTCCGCCGGTGGCGGCAACGTCGAGCTGAATTTCGTGTACTGGGGTGATTCCAACCGGGCCAAGATGACAGACGCGGCAATCAAGATCTTCGAAGAGAAGAACCCCGGCATCACGGTCAAGAGCGAATACCAGGACAGCGGCCCCTACGCGGACAAGCTGGCCACCCGCTTCGCCGGCGGCAATCCGCCTGACGTTCTGAACATGGCGAACCGGACCCTGTTGGAATACGCGCAACGCGGCACCCTGGCAGACCTGAAGTCGCTGCCCGAGATCAACCTCGAGAAGATTCCCCAGACCATCCAAAGCCGGGGTGAGGTGGACGGCAAACTGTACGGGTTGGCAACCGGCGTCAACCTCATCGGCATGGTGGTCAACAAGACCATCACCGACCAGGCTGGCGTGACCATCCCTGATGACAAGACCTGGAGCTGGGAGGACTACGCCGAGTTCGCTACCGAGGTGACCCAGAAGACCGGCGGGAAGATTTACGGAGCCGGTTACGATGTGGCCACCGAGACCGGCCCCATCCTCTTCGCCCGTCAGCGCGGCGAGGACTTCTACACCAAGGACAACAAGCTCGGCGTCAGCGAAGACACCATCCGCGAGTGGTTCCAGTACAGCGTGGACCTGCGCAAGGCCGGCGGCTACCCGCCTGCCGGATTCTTCGAACAAATCGGCGGGTCCCCGGCGCAGTCCTACCTGGCCAAGGGAACGGTGGCTTCGCAGATCATCCCCATCAACAACTTCCGTGGATACAACGAAGCCTCGGGCGGGAACCTTGTCCTGCTGCGGATGCCCGGCGAAACCACTGAGAAGCGGCGCGGCTACTCCGCCGATCCCAGCATGCTCTGGTCTGTGGCCGCAAAGTCAAAGCACCCGAAGGAAGCTGCCAAACTGCTGAACTTCCTGATCAATGACGTGGACGGCGCCGCCGAGACGCTGACCCAGCGCGGGGTGCCCATTAACCCCGAGGTAACAGAAGCCATCATGCCCAAGCTCGGTGCGGATGACACGAAGTTCGTGCAGATGGTGGCCGACATCCAGAAGGATGAACTGGCACCGGCCTATGTCTACCCCAAGGGCGCGAGCGTAGTGGCCGACACCCTCAAGCAACTCGCCACCGAAGTTGAGTTCGGCCGCGTCACCCCGGCGGATGCAGCCAAGACGTTCCTTGAGAAGAGCAATGCCGCCATCAACAAGTAGCCGTCCAACGCTCAGATACCCAGCTAAGCAGATAGGAACCTGACGCCATGTCAGTGCTGACAAAGCAAGCCCCCGGTGCGGCCGCTTCACTCGCCGCACCGGGGCGCGGCAAGACAAAGCGCGGCCCCTCCCGGCGCACCAACCAGCGCTCGGGCTACCTCTTCCTGCTGCCGTGGTTCATCGGCATGCTGTTCACGATCATCCCGTTCTTCGCCTCGCTGTATCTGGCTTTTACGGACTACAACCTGTTCACGGAGCCAAACTTCGTGGGGTTGGCCAATTTCCAGGCCATGTTCGAGGATCCGCGGCTCCTTCAATCGCTGAAGGTGACGTTCATCTACACCTTCGTTTCCGTGCCGATCTCACTTGCCGTTGCCCTGCTGATCGCCCTGGTGCTGAACCGCGGACTCAGCGCCCTGCCGATCTACCGTTCCGTGTATTACCTGCCGTCCCTGCTGGGCGGCAGCGTGGCCATCGTGATGCTGTGGCGCTACATCTTCGGCAACGACGGCATCGTCAACAGCTTCCTGGGACTGTTCGGGATCCAGGGGCCGGCGTGGGTCACCGACCCTGAGTTCGCCCTGAGCACCCTGATCGTGCTGAACGTGTGGACGTTCGGTTCACCGATGGTGATCTTCCTGGCCGGCCTGCGGCAGGTCCCGTCCATGTATTACGAGGCGGCTTCCATCGACGGAGCCTCCCGTTGGAAGCAATTCCGCAGCATTACCCTGCCGCTGATCAGCCCCATCATCTTCTTCAACCTCATCATGCAGCTCATCGGGTCCTTCCAGACCTTCACCCAGGGCTACGTGATGAGTGGCGGGACGGGAGGTCCGGCGGATTCAACGCTGTTCTACAACCTGTACCTGTACCAAAAGGGCTTCACCGAATTCGAGATGGGGTATGCCTCCGCCATGGCGTGGCTGCTGTTGATGATCATTGCGATTTTCACCGCCATCAACTTCATCGCGTCCAAGTTCTGGGTCTTCTACGACAATTAAGGCAACCGCAATGGCTCTCCTCGAATTACCCACCAAAAACAAGCAAAAGAAGGACGCGGCCCCGGAAGATGCCCTGACGGGCACTCCCGGTACCCGCTTCTCCCGCCACCTGATCCTGTGCTTGGTTGGCCTGGTGATGCTGTACCCGCTGCTGTGGCTGATCTCCAGTTCGTTCAAGCCCAGCAACGACATCTTCCGGCAGCTCGGACTGTGGCCCGAAAACTGGGACTTCAGCAACTATGAACAGGGCTGGACGGCATTGAACCAGCCCTTCCACGTCTACCTGGTCAACTCCCTGATCGTGGTGGTGTTCTCCATCATTGGAAATATCTTCTCCTGCGCCCTGGCTGCCTACGCCTTCGCACGGATGGAGTTCACCGGACGCAAGCTCTTCTTTGCCCTGATGCTGGGAACCCTGATGCTGCCCGGCCACGTCCTCCTGGTGCCGCAGTACATCATCTTCTCCCAGCTCGGCTGGCTGGATACGTACTTGCCGCTGATCGTGCCGAACTTCATGGCCACCAACGCGTTCTTCATCTTCCTGATGGTCCAGTTTATGAAGGCACTGCCCAAAGAGCTCGACGACGCCGCCCAGATCGACGGCTGCGGCCCCTTCCGCACTTTCCTGCGGGTCATCATGCCGCTGTGCGTGCCGGCCATGGCCACCACCGCGATCTTCACCTTCATTTCCACGTGGAACGAGTTCTTCGGGCCGCTGCTCTACATCCAGAACCAGGACCTCTACACGGTGCCGCTGGCGCTGAGGGCCTTCATGGACTCGGAAGGCCAGAGCATGTGGGGCCCCATGTTCGCCATGTCCGTGGTGTCCATCGCCCCCATCATCGGCTTCTTCATCGCCGGCCAGAAGTACCTCATCAACGGCATCGCCACCACCGGGCTGAAGTAACGCCCACAACGCTTCTCCGCGCGCATCACTGACTGAACAACCCTTACCGACGTCCGGGCTGGAGGCTGCCCGGAAACAAAACAAAGGAGTTTTGCATGAGTTTGCGACGTCTCTTAGGCGCGGCCACCGCCGTCGTTATGCTGGGGAGCCTCACGGCACTTCCGGCCGCCCACGCCGGACCGGCCGAGGCGCGGCCGGGGCCCCAGGCCGGAACCACGGCCAGCCCGATTTCTCCGGCCGAAGGAACCCCGGAAGCGATGTGGAAGCAGACCCCTGACGGCTTTGCTTCGCTCCCGGGCTATGGGCTGGCGGGAACCACCGGTGGCCAGTCCGGCCGTATCGTCACCGCCTCCACCGTCCAGGAACTCAAGGACTACGCGGCCGCCAGCGAACCGCTGGTGATCTTCATCCGCGGCACCCTCAGGGCCACGGACTACCTCAAGATTCCCGTCGCCGCCAACAAAAGCTTCATTGGGGTGGGCGCCGGAGCCGAAGTGGTGAACGCCGGCTTCAAGCTCATCAACGTCTCCAACGTGATCTTCCGGAACTTCACGGTCCGGGACGCCTACATTCCGGGCGACTGGGACGGCAAGAGCCCGGAGAACGACCGCGACGGAATCCAATTGGACACCACGCACCACGTCTGGGTTGACCACATGAAGTTCGAGCGCATGGGCGACGGCCTGATCGACACGCGCAAGGACTCCGACCTCATCACGTACTCCTGGAATGTCTTCGCGGACAACAACAAGGCCCTGGGCGTGGGCTGGACCGCCAACGCCGTGACCCGGATGACCATCCACCACAACTGGATCCGCAACACCACCCAACGCAACTTCAGCCTTGACAACACCGCGGCGGCCCACGTCTACAACAACTTCCTCCAGGACATCGGCCAGTACGGCATGATGGGCCGCAACGCAGCCAAGGTGGTCCTCGAAGGCAACAGCTTCACGGCGGTGCAGGATCCGGTAGTCGCCAAGGATCCCGCCACCGAAGTGGTGAACCGCGACAACGTCTTCAACGGCACGCGCGGCCGCAAGGACAACGTGGGTGCAGCCTTTGATCCCACCCAGTTCTACGCCTACCAGAAGGACGACGCCGCGCGCGTCCCGGAGATCGTTGCGGCCGGGGCAGGGCCGCTGGAGGAAAGCACCCCGAACAGCACTACGGAGATCACGGTTGCGCTGGACGGAACCGGTGACTTCGGCAGCCTGCAGGCGGCGATCGGGTCCGTCCCCAGCGGCAGCACCCTGCCCCGCACCATCACAGTGAAACCCGGCACTTACCGGGAATCGGTGAATGTCTGGGCAGACCGTCCGAACCTCACCATCCAGGGCGCCACCGCCAACCCGGCCGACGTCGTCGTCACCTACGATCTCCCGGCCAACGGCGTGAAGTTCTTCGGTGGCACGTGGGGCGCCGGCGGCAGCGCCACGCTCAACGTCCTCGCCGAGGGCACAACGGTCCGGAACCTCACCGTTGAGAACGCCTACGACGAGGCCACCAACGGAGGAAGCCAGGCGCTTGCCGTCCGCAGCGTGGCGGACCGCGTCACCTTTGACGGCACCCGCTTCCTGGGTAACCAGGACACCTACCTCGCGGACACCACCGGCCGCGACGCCACCGCCCGTACGTACCTGAAGAACTGCTACATCGAAGGCGACGTCGACTTCATCTATGGACGGGGCACTGCCGTCCTGGACGGCTGCACCATCCACTCCCTTGACCGCGGCAGCGCCACCAACAACGGCTACATCGTTGCCCCCAGCACCAAGGACTCCAACCCCTACGGCATCCTGATCGTGGACAGTACGCTCACCTCCGACGCTGCTCCCGGAACCGTCAGCCTGGGCCGTCCCTGGTTTGCCAGCAGCGATCCGAACGCCCACCCGATGGCCGTGATCCGCGATTCGGTCCTCGGCAGCCACATCGCCGTCCAGGGCTGGTCCGACATGAGCGGCCATTCCTGGACCGAGGGACGGTTCGCCGAATTCAACAACAGCGGACCAGGCGCCTACGTCAACGAGTTCCATCCCCAGCTCACGCCGGAGGATGCCCTCAAGTTCACCAAAGAAGCCTTCCTTGGTGACTGGACCCCGGCTGGACGTGGCTGAGATGGCTGAAGCACAAGAGCTGAATATCCGACGACGTACCCTCCTCGCGGCGGGACTGACGGCAGGCACCCTGATGGCGTCCGGACTGCTCAGCCCGGCAGCGACGGCGGCGGACACCGGCGGGGTGGGTCCCGCCGTCGGCCCTGACGGTTTCGCCGAAGCCGGCCTGCCGGTCAACCACGCGCTCGGCGGCGGGGCCTGGTCCGATGCACCGCAGGGCTTCGCCGGAATCGCAGCGCACGGCCGTGCCGGCACCACCGGCGGGGCGGGTGGCAGGCTGGTCCGCGCCAACACCCCGGACCAGCTCCGGGCCTTCGCCAAGAGCACTGAACCGCTGGTGGTGATCCTGCACGGCGAGCTGGTGTTCCCGCAATACGAGAAGCTGACGGTCACGGCCAACAAGTCCTTCCTCGGAGCCGGTGAAGGAGCGGCCGTGGTGAACGCCGGCTTCAAGCTCATCAGCGTCTCCAATGTGGTGTTCCGGAACTTCACTGTCCGGGACTCCTATATTCCGGGCGATTTTGTAGGGAAACGCCCGGACAACGACAGGGACGGGATCCAAATGGACACCTGTACCCACGTCTGGGTTGACCACATGTATTTCGCCCGCCTGGGCGACGGCCTGGTGGATATCCGCAAGGACTGCGACAACATCACGCTGTCCTGGAACGTCTTCGCGGACCACAACAAGGCCTTGGGGGAAGGCTGGACGCAGAACGTGGTCACCCGGCTGACCCTGCACCACAACTGGATCCGCAACACCCACCAACGCAACGCCAGCTTGGACAACACCGCGGCGTCCCACGTTTACAACAATTACCTGGAAGACATCTCCAGCTACGGAATGCTGGGACGGAACGCGGCCCTGCTGGTGGTGGAGGGCAACTACTTCCGGGATGTCCGGAATCCGCTTCACCACCAGGGCCCGGGCGGTGAGCTGGTGGCCCGGGACAATATCTTTGACGGGTGCACCGGTAACACTGGCAGCCAGCGCGGCGTTGCGTTCGATCCGGCTGCAGCATACGCCTACGAGCTCACGCCCACCACGGCGGTTCCCGCGTTGGTGCGCGCCTTTGGCGGACCCTTGGGCGGGACGGAACCCGCAGCAACGAAGGTCATCACGGTGGCCCTCGACGGCACTGGAGACTTTGCCAGCATCCGGGCTGCCGTGGGGGCGATCCCACCCAACAACCCGGGTCCCGTCACGGTGCTGCTCCAGCCCGGCACGTACCATGAGCCCGCGGTGATCTGGGGTGACCGGCGCAACGTCACGCTGGCCGGGGCCACGGGAAATGCCGCAGATGTGGTCCTGACTCACAGCGAAGGTGTCACCCTGGTGGTGGCAGCGGATGGTTCCACAGTGCGGGACCTGACCGTAACCTCCGACACCCCGCAGGATGGCAACGTCCTCCAGGCGACCGGAAGGAATGTCACCCTCGCCAACGTGGCTGTCCTCAACGGAACATCCGGCTAGGGTCTGGTCAACGTTCTTGAAGTCCTACTAGGCTTCGAGAACGGCCCGCAACCGGGAGTCGAAGGCGATCACGAGGAGCGAAGTTGTCCAACCACACGTACAGCATTTCTGAAATTGTCGGCACGTCAACCCAAGGCGTGGACGACGCCGTCCGGAACGGTATCGCCAAGGCGTCCCAGACCCTCCGCAACCTCGACTGGTTCGAGGTGAAGGAAATCCGCGGTCACCTCGAAGAGGGCAAGATCGCTGACTGGCAGGTCACCATCAAGCTCGGTTTCCGGCTGGAAGAACACTAAGTTCGGCCCACACTGGCTCGCAGTTAACGTCGCTGGAATTCACTTTGAAGACGTTAACTGCGAGTCAGTTGGGCTTTAACGGGAGCTAATTCGACGAGACCACGCCCATGGAGCGCCGCCGCCATACGGTGGGCACGCCGTCGAACGCGGGGAATACATGGCCTTCAAAGAAGGAAAGGACCGTGTGCGGGTCAGCTTCGGGGCTCCATAGTCCGGAAGCCGGGCAGTGTGAGCCTGTACTGGCTGTCCGGCCGTTGCTGGCGGCAGTGGCTTGGCGTTCCTTGAGCAGTGCGATGCGTTTCATCGTTGAGACCATCCTTGGTGGAGAAAAAGCTTGCTACTCCAGCCTAGGAACGCGGCAATCTGTTCCCAATGGGCTCCTGGCCAGAATCCAGTGCCGGGGCTGGCCAAAAGTACAGCCGCCAGCGGCAGCACACTGACTGTTACTCCCGGTTGTCGTGGACCGCGGGCGGCTCTTCGGCAGCAACCGTCCGCTGAGGCGCTGGCGCTGCGGCGGCGCCCGCGGGTGAATCCGCACCGGCATCCGCGCTCAGGCTCAGCAGCGCCAGGGCGTCCGACGACGGCGTCCCGGGCTTGGCGGAATAGACCCGCAGCATCTGGTCGGGATCGTCCGGGAGGGTCAGGTTTTCAAAGTTCAGTTCCAGGTCTCCGACGCCGGGATGATGGAGCCGGACGGTGCCCGCGGACCGTGTGGCGACACGGTGCCCTGCCCACCATTGGCGGAAATGCTCGCTGTGGACGGCAAGCTCGCCCACCAGCTGGTTGGCCTGGGCATCGTTGGGGTGCCGCCCCACGTCCACGCGGAGCGCACCGGCTGCTTCAGCCGCCACCGATTTCCAGTCACGAAAGAGCTCCCGGGCACCCGGATCGAGGATCAGCCAGCGCGTGAGGTTTCGCTCGTGCGCCGGAAGGGCCGGGAAATCCGTGAAGAGCAGGAAGGCCATCCGGTTACCGGCAAGGACGTCGGTCCGGCGGCCCAGCACCATCGCCGGGACATCGCCCACCGCCTCGAGGAGCTGGCGGAGTGCCGGTCGTACTGCCTGTGCCGGTCCTGGGGAACGCGTGCTGGCGGCGCAGTTTTCCAGGAGGTCCATCATGTGCGCGTGTTCGCCAGCGTCCAGCCGGAGGGCGCGGGCCACGGAATCAAGCACGGTCCGTGACGGGTGGATGTTCCTCCCCTGCTCCAGGCGGATGTAGTAGTCCGTACTGACGCCGGCAAGCCTCGCCACCTCCTCGCGGCGGAGGCCAGGAACGCGGCGCGCGCCGGTGGAACCTTCTGCCCCTGCATCTTCCGGGCTCAACCGGGACCGCATGGCTTTCAGGAATTTTCCGAACTCGGCGCTCTGACCCATGCACCCTATTCTGCACGGCCCCGGCAGGCACTTTCTACAACGAAGGTAGGACTGCCAGTCCTAGGAAAAACAGGGACAGGGTCAAGGGCTGACTATCAGGGGAAAAGTGCATAGGCTCAGGGGAGAGCCTTTCCGAAAGCGTTTTCTCATTTCCAGTTCGTGTTCATCAGCAAAGGAACCACCATGTCAGAGCTGAAACTTAACAACGGCGTCACCATCCCCCAGCTGGGCTTCGGGGTCTTCCAGGTTCCCCCGGAAGACACCCAGCGGATCGTCGAGGACGCGCTGGCGGCAGGCTACCGGCACATCGACACAGCAGCGGGCTACCGGAACGAGGCTGGAGTCGGCGCGGCCATCGCGGCCTCCGGCATCCCCCGCGAGGAACTGTTCATCACCACCAAACTGCGCAACGGCGAACAGGGCCGCGCCCAGGAAGCCTTCCAGCTCAGCCGCAAGGCACTGGGGCTGGACTATGTTGACCTGTACCTCATCCACTGGCCGGTCCCGTCGCAGGGGCTTTACGTCCAGGCATGGAAGGAGATGGAGCGGCTGTACGAGAACAAGCAGATCCGCGCCATCGGGGTTTCCAACTTCCTCTCCGAGCATCTGGACACCCTGCTGGAAGCCGCGGAAACCGTTCCTGCCGTCAACCAGATCGAGGTGCACCCCAGCTACCAGCAGGCCGAACTGGCCGCCAAGTGCCGCTCGCTGGGAATCGCCGTGGAGGCCTACAGCCCGCTGGGGCAAGGCGGTGACCTGAACGGGAACGCCGTCACCGCCGTCGCGCAGGCCCACAACGCCAGTCCCGCACAAGTGATCCTGGCCTGGCACCTCGCCGCCGGCACCATCGTCATCCCCAAGTCCGCTGATCCGACGCGGCTCCGCGAAAACTTCGCGGCCACGTCCCTCAAACTCAGCAACGACGAACTCGCCTCCATCACGGCACTGGAGTCCGGTGCGCGCATCGGTTCCGATCCCGCCGTCGCCGCCTTCACCCAGCTCTAACCCACCACACCCCAAAGGACCCCACAATGCAGTACACCCACCTTGGCCGCTCCGGCCTGAAGGTTTCCCGCCTCTGCCTGGGCACCATGAACTTCGGACCCCAGACCGAGGAAACCGACGCTCACTCCATCATGGACTCGGCGCTGGACTCCGGCATCAACTTCTTCGACACCGCCAATGTCTACGGCGGCACAGGGCACCGCGGCTGGACCGAAGAGATCATCGGCCGCTGGTTCGCGCAGGGCGGCGAGCGCCGTGAACGGACCGTCCTGGCCACCAAGCTCTACGGCACCATGACGGACCGCCCCAACGAGTCCAAGCTCTCGGCGCTGAACATCCGGCGGGCGCTGGATGCGAGCCTGAAGCGCCTGCAGACGGACTACATCGACGTTTACCAGTTCCACCACATCGACCGGGACACGCCGTGGGACGAGATCTGGCAGGCCATTGAGGTTGCCGTCCAGCAGGGCAAGATCCTGTACTCCGGCAGCAGCAACTTCGCCGGCTGGCACATCGCCCAGGCACAGGAAGCTGCCCGCCGCCGAAACTACACAGGCCTGGTGAGCGAGCAGTCCATCTACAACCTCTTCCGCCGCGAGGTGGAGCTCGAGGTCATTCCGGCCGCGCAGCAGTACGGCCTGGGCCTTATCCCATGGTCACCGTTGCAGGGCGGCCTCCTGGGCGGTGTCCTGAAGAAGCAGGAACAGGGGGTCCGCCGCGCCGAGGGCCGGGCACTGGAAACCCTGAAGAAGCACCAGGACCAGATCCAGCAGTACGAGGACTTTGCCGATGACCTGGGCCACGCCCCCGGCGACATTGCCCTTGCCTGGCTGCTGCACCAGTCTGCCGTCACCGCCCCGATCGTTGGGCCGCGCACGCAGGAACAGCTCGACGCCGCCATCCGGGCTTTGGAGGTCACGCTCGACTCCGACGCCCTCAAACGGCTCGATGACATCTTCCCGGGGCACCGCACCGCCCCGGAAGACTACGCGTGGTGACCCCACTCGTACGGGAAGCCGACACTGTGGCGCCGAGGAGTATCCTCTTCATCGGCGGTACAGGAGTCATCAGCGCGGCGGCAGCAGAACGCGCCGTCGCGCTGGGGCACCGGCTGACCATCCTCAACCGCGGCCGCCAGACGGGCCGGCCGGTGCCGGACGGCGCCGAGGTCCTGCACGCGGACGTGCGTGACGCGTCAGCCGTTCGGGACGTGCTGGGCGGACGGGAGTTCGACGCCGTCGCGGACTTTATTGCCTTCACCCCGGACCAGGCGCGGGCCAGCATGGAACTGTTCCGCGGCCGGACCGGACAGTACGTGTTTATCAGCTCCGCGTCGGCTTACCAGAAGCCGCCCACCCGGCTGCCCATCCTGGAGTCCACTCCGCTGAAAAACCCGTTCTGGCAGTATTCGCGCGACAAGATCGCGTGCGAGGACCTCTTGTACGAGGCTTACCGCTCAGAGGACTTCCCGCTGACGGTGGTGCGGCCATCCCACACGTACGACCGCACCAAGATCGCCATGGTAGGCGGCTGGACGGACGTGCACCGGATGCGCGCCGGGCTGCCGGTGATGGTGCACGGAGACGGTACGTCACTGTGGACCCTCACCCACAGCCGCGACTTCGCCAAGGCCTTCGTGGGGCTGCTGGGCCGGCCCCAGGCCGTGGGCGAGAGCTACACCATCACTTCTGACGAATACCTGCCGTGGAACCAGATCTATGGGTTGTTCGCCCGGGCGGCCGGCGTGGCCGAGCCTGAGCTCGTCCACGTGGCCTCGGAAACCATCGCCGCCCACAGCGCCGAGCTGGGGGCGAACCTGCTGGGCGACCGGTCCCATTCCGTGGTTTTCGACAACACGAAGATCAAGTCCTTGGTCCCGGACTACGCCGCCACGATTCCGTTCGCGGATGGAGCTCGGGAGATTGTGGCCTGGTATGACGCGCACCCTGAGCTGCAGGCAGTGGACCAGCAGTTCATGGACCTGAGTGACCGGCTAACCGGCTGGGCCCGCGCCTCGGGGTGAGCGTGAGTGGGTGCGTCGCGCGCAACTTCTCCCCGCCCCGCGGTCATTTCCCCTCGAATCGCGTGGGGGATTAGACCGCGGGGCGGGGAGAAGTCACTGGGCACGTCCTGGCGCCGGAAATATTCTCCGGGCATTCAAGGGCTAGGAAGGCCAAAGCAAGAGAGACTGTTGAAATGACACTTTCACCGCTCATCAAGCTCAATGACGGTTACAGCATCCCGCAGCTGGGGCTCGGCACCTGGCCGCTGGACGACGACCAGGTGGCTGCCGCCGTCGTCAGCGCCGTGGAAGCCGGGTACCGGCACATCGACACCGCCGTGAAATACGGCAACGAGGAAGGCGTGGGCAATGGTATCCGGGCCAGCGGGGTGGATCGAAGCGAAATCTTCGTCACCACCAAGCTGGACGGCCAGTTCCAAGGGCAGGACAGGGCCGTTGAAGGACTGGAGGGCTCCCTGCGGCGGATGAAGCTGGACTACGTGGATCTGCTGCTGATCCACTGGCCACTTCCTGCACGTGATGAGTACATTTCCACCTGGAAGACCTTCGAACGGCTGCAGGCTGAGGGAAAAGCCCGGTCCATCGGAGTCTCGAACTTCAAGCCCGCCCACTTGGAACGGCTGTTCGCCGAGACGGACGTTGTACCTGCGGTGAACCAGATCCAGCTCAGCCCTGCAATCACCCGCGTGGCCGAGCGGGAATTCCACGCCAGGCACGGGATTGTCACGGAATCCTACAGCCCGCTGGGCGGTTCCGGGGCTAGCCTCCTGGACGCCCCGTTACTCTCCCAACTGGGCGAAAAGTACGACAAAACACCCGGGCAGCTGGTGTTGCGATGGCATATTCAGAACGGACTTGTGGTCATTCCAAAATCGGGCGATCCGGGGCGGATGAGGGAGAACCTGGACGTGTTCGATTTCGCCTTGGATCCGCAGGATCTAGCGGAAATGAGCATCTTGGACGAGGGTCCTGGCGCGGGAAATGATTCGGACGTATCGGGACACTAAAGGCCACCTGAGCAGCCCTTTCCCGAGCAGCGGGGTTGGCAAATCGATAGTAAGCATGATTACTATTGGGGCAGAAGGGTTAAGCGTCCCCGGGATCCGGGTACCTCCTTTATGAAGGAAGAGGAACGACAAAATGGGTTTTTTGGCATTTCTGATTCTCGGCCTTATTGCTGGTGCGATCGCTAAGGCGATCCTCCCGGGCAAGCAGGGTGGCGGCATTTTCATCACCTTGCTCCTGGGCGTCGTAGGAGCATTCCTCGGCGGCTGGCTGGGCGGCATGATTTTCGGCACCGGCCTGCAGGAGTTCTTCTCGCTGCAGACTTGGCTGCTGGCCATCGGCGGAGCGGTCATCGTGCTGCTCGTCTACGGCATGATCACCAAGCGCAGCGTCCGTAGCTAACTGCGGGCACCAGCCAGGAAACCGGCCTGGGGAGAACCTCCCCGGGCCGGTTTTCTTTCCCCCGGCCACTGGACCGGATTGAAAACCTTCTCACGGAGCAGGAGTTCATCATGAAAAACAAACTTCTTTTGGGTGTTGGAATCGCCGCAGGCTACGTCCTGGGATCGCGGTCCGGCCGGGCGGCCTATGACAAGCTGAAGGCCCGCGCTGCGGCACTTTGGGACAGCAAGCCCGTCCAGGACAAGGTCGCGGCTGCCACGGAAGCCATCAAGGAAAAGGCTCCGGAAGTGGCAGACCAACTGGGTGAAGCCGCCCGCCGCGCGGGCACGGTCATCGGGTCAGCCATGCATCACGACACAGCGTCCGGTAACGGCAAGGAAAAGGCGTCCGACGCCGGCACCTCCCCAGCTGCCTCAGGCGCCGCCGACCACGTCCCGGCTCACAGCACGCACCCGGAAACCGTGAACTTAGGCACGTCCGATGTTGATTCGGACCCTGCCCTGAACGACTCCACGGGCCAGGACTGGTCTGACGAAGGCGGCGCAACCCCCGCGGGTGCGGCCACCAACGTGGATCCCAAGCGGGACTGATCCCGGGCTTCCGAACGAAAGGTTACGCCCGCGCCTGCTCCTGGCAGCATGCGCAGGCAGGACCTGTGCTAAAACTGATTGACCTTGCTGGCCGTCGCGATCCTTGGGGGACGCGGCGGCCGGCGGCGTTTAGCGGCCTGGCGCCATCGGGTTCAGGTGACCAGCTCCGCAGCCCCGAATGAGACGCTGAACTGGACACACCACAGGTCAACTGCCGGGTACTTCGACAGGTCCACTTCAGCGGGAATCTGGTACACCTGATTGCCTTGGTTTCCTTTAATAAGGCCGAGGTCGTAATAGTCGGCCGAGCCGGCAGTAAACCACCCTGCGGTCCCCTCCACCACGTGCGCTGCGCTAAGCCAGACGTGCACATCCGGACCGTTGGACGTATCCAGGTTTTCCAGCGTCAGCACCCGTGCACCATCCGCCTGCTGGATGATCCGGACAGTTCCCGTGGTCGTGTGCTCGTGGCTGATCAGAGTACCCATGGCAAGCTGCACGGGGCCTGCCGAAGTGGGTGTCGGCGTCGGGGTGGCTGTTGAAGCGGTGCCTGGCGTGGACGTTAGCGGCGTAGGCGGGGTTGGTTCAGCTTGGGCTGGAGCGCTGGCCACGATCGGGAGCTGTTCGTCCACCCTCACATCCACAAAGAGCAGCCAGGGCTTGAACACCACAAGCCCAATCACCAGTCCTACTGCGGCAACGACCGCTGCGATGGTCCACGTGCGGCGTCGGGATGGGCTCCCGGTACCGCTCATTGGCTCCCGGGTCCCGGGCTTACCAGGCTCGATTTTTCCGCTCATGCATTCATCGTCCGCGCATCCGCAGCCCCGTGCAACGGAGTGGCTGCGCGACCGCCGGGGAACATTTAGTGAAGACTCGCCAAAGGGCTGAATGAGTGCTGTGAAGATCTATGCACGGACGGCTTCCGCGACGTGCTGGTGTGGGCCTTGGCTGGTCTGCGCGGTACCGGTCAGCGCGGCTACCAAATAGCCATCCTTGTCGGCCTGGCCGCACTGGTGATGAACGTTGGGATCCTTCTGGCATCCTTGTCCGTCGGGACGGTGGTACCCGAGCCAGGCCCGGCAGTGAAAATTAGTTAGCGACTCACGGATACGGCGGCCGGCCAAGGGGCCTGGCCGGCCACCGACTTTGCCGGGCCGGTCCCGACGCAGACACACACCCGGCACCTCAGGGGGGCTGATATTGCGGGCGTGCCATCCGGGGCTGCACTCCCCACAACGACGCTAAGAGCGAATAGGACCATTAGGTGGCCCGTTTGCCAGATATGAGTGGGGCCGCCACAAAATTGTGAGCCATCCCGCCTTATCCGTGAGGACGGAACGGCTCAGCACGCCCAATACCTAGAGCGGCTGCCTGGCACAAGCGGCGAGGGCGGTGCCGATGACTACCGTGCCGTCGAGTTCCTCCGCATGGACAGTCCGCGCTGCAAACCCCGCAGCAGCCATGATCCCGGCAGTCCCCGCTGCCTGGGGCTCGCTCGTTTCAATCAGGAGGCGGCCCTCCGGCGCCAGCCACTGCGCAGCCTCCAATATCACCCGTCGGTGGAGGTCCAATCCGTCGGCGCCGCCGTCGAGTGAGACGCGCGGCTCGTACTCCCGGGCTTCGGGTGGCATAGTCCGGAGCGCGCCCGTGGGAACATACGGAGCGTTTACGGCCAGGAGCTGCACGCGTCCATGGAGCGTGGAAGGGAGCGCTGCGTACAGGTCGCCCTGGTGGATCAGCCCGCCTACCCTCGCGACGTTCCGGCGGCCGCACCGCACGGCGACCGGATCAATGTCCGCAGCGTGCAGTTCCACACCGGGGACCTGGGAGGCAATCCCGACGCCCACAGCCCCGGACCCGCAGCACAGATCCACCACAACTCCGGGCCAGGAGGCTGCCGGTGGCGTGGGGCTTTCCCGCAGGATGGCCGCCGCCTCCGAAACAAGCAGCTCAGTGCGCCGGCGTGGCACAAAAACGCCCGGCTCAACGGCTATCCGAAGTCCGCAAAACTCGGCCCAGCCCAAGATGTATTCCAACGGCGATCCGGTAACGCGCCGATCCACCCACTCGGATAGTTCAGCGGGCCCGGACGCTTCGGACAGGAGCAGAAGCGCCTCATCTTCAGCGAAAACACAGCCGGCGGCGCGCAGCCGGGGCACAATATTGGCGAAGGTCAGAAGGTCAGAATGTAGTTCAGGAGCTGGCATGGGAACGCCTTTCGGTGAGCCGATGGGCACTCCGCGCGTCATCTAAACCTGGCGGTCCGGACGGCAGGGTGAGGGAGTACCCGAAACTGACGAAGCGGGAATCGGACTCACCTCCTTCTGCCTGGACTGGAAATTCCATGCTAACCGACGTCCCAATCCCGCTGCACGAGCCAAAATCTTGGCAGGATGGAACCCATGACTTCCTCGAAGCAGCAGACCCTGATCTGGACCGGCACCTACACCGCCGACGGCGGCGGCCGGGCAGAGGGCATCGGCGCCCTCGCTGCCCACCAGGACGGGACGCTCGAATGGAAGGGGATGGCGGTCAAGGCCGATTCGCCGTCGTTCATTGCCGTGCACCCCACGTTGCCGGTGGTCTACGCCGTTGCCGAGCAGCGCCAGATGGTGCAGGCCTTCCGCCGTAGCGGAGAGTTCGGCCTGGAACCCTTCGGTGATCCGCAGCCTGCCGGGGAATCCACGTGCCACGTCGCAGTGGACCCACTGGGCCGCTTCCTCATCGCCGCATGCTGGGGCGACGGCCAGGTGCTGCTCTACGAACTGGATCACGACGGCGGGATGACCGGGCGGTTTCCGGCCGCGCCTTCGGTCGATCCCCATGGCAGCCTCACGCCGGGGCAACCCCGTCAGAGCCGCGCCCATGCCAGCCTGATCTTGGCCGATGGACGCGTCATGACCACGGACCTGGGACATGACAGCCTGCGCATCTGGCGGTACGAGCCCGGCGCCGGGCTGATCGCGGACCACGAGGTGGCCCTCCCCTTCGGCAGCGGCCCCCGCCACTTGGTGCAGCACCGCAGTGGAAGCGTCTTTGTGGTGTCTGAGTACTCCATCGAAGTCTTTGTGGTCAAGGCAGATGCCGGGACGTTTGAGCTGATCAACCGCGGTCCGGCAACCGCCGGCGGAAGCAGGGCGGAGGACTCTGCGGCAGAAATCTGCCTCGACCAGGACGGAAATCACGCTTATGTGGGCGTACGCGGCTCCAACGTGATCGGCGTCCTGCGGGTCGGGGCGGACGGCACCGATCTGTCGCCGGTCAAGGACGTGGCCAGCGGCGGAAACTGGCCGCGGCACCACCTGGTCCGGGGACGCTGGCTGCATGTGGCCCACGAGCGGTCAGACAACATCGCCACGTTCGCCCTGGACCCTGCCACAGGGCTTCCCGGCCCCCTGATCCACAACCTGCAGACCCCGTCGCCCACCGCGTTGGTGCCTTCAAACTAGACCAAAAAGGGCATTCGCTAAACACTGGATTTATTCAGTGCAAGCGCTTACAGTTGTGACTTGGTTCACAGCCCGACTCCTGGCTGTCGGACCACCACCCTGTTATTGCGCCCCGCGCGAGCAGGGCCCTGCACAGCAACGCCGCTACCAGGAAGGTCTCCTGACGTGAATTCCCGCACCCCCAGAGGCTCCACCCCACGCCTCAAACCAGCCAGCCGAAACCGCAATACTCCCCACGGCAAAACGCCCCCGCGCACCACACCTTTCCGTGCTGCAGCCGGCCTTCTGGCCGCGGCCGTCGCCGTCGCAAGTGCGGTGCTCCCTGCCAACGCCGCGCCCGGTCCCAAAAATCCGGAGTCGTCGTCGGCCCGTCACTCACTCCGCACACCGGTGACGGACGAAAACTTCTACTTCGTGATGGCCGACCGTTTCAGTAACGGGGATACGGCCAATGACGACGGCGGCCTGGGCACCGACCCCATGGTGTCCGGTTTCGACCCCACCAAGAAGGGCTTCTACAACGGCGGGGACCTGGCCGGCCTGCTGGACAAGATCGACTACATCCAGGGCCTGGGCACCACTTCCATCTGGCTGACCCCCAGCTTCAAGAACAAAGCAGTCCAGCCCGAGGACAAATCAGCCGGCTACCACGGCTACTGGGTCACCGACTTCACCCAGATCGATCCCCACCTGGGCACCAATGAAGAACTGCAGGCGCTGATCGACGAGGCGCACTCCCGGGGCATGAAAGTGTACTTCGACATCATCACCAACCACACGGCGGATGTCATCGGCTACGAGGACGGCGCCCGGCGCCCCTACATCTCCAAAGACACTGAACCGTACAAGACGGCGGCGGGCACTGAATTCGACGACCGCGACTTCGCGGGCTCGGACGACTTCCCGGAACTCAGTGCAGGCACGTCCTTTCCCTATGTTCCCGTGCTGGACCCCGCGGAAGAAAACCTGAAAGTCCCCAACTGGCTGAACGATCCCACGCTGTACCACAACCGCGGAGACACCACCTTCGTGGGCGAAGACTCCTACTACGGCGACTTCTTCGGCCTGGACGACCTCTTCACGGAGCATCCGGCTGTGGTGGACGGCATGGAAGAGATCTACAAGACCTGGATCGGCGACTTCGGGGTGGACGGCTTCCGGATCGACACCATGAAGCACGTCAACAACGAATTCTGGCAGGAATTCGGCCCGGAAGTCCTCAACTACGCCAAGGCACAGGGCAAGGACGAGTTCTTTATGTTCGGCGAAGTCTTTGACACCACCAAGAGCTTTACTTCCCAGTTCACCACCCGCAACGAGATGCAGGCCGTGCTGGACTTTCCCTTCCAGGACGCCGCCAGGAACTTCGCGTCCAAGAGCCAGGACACGCGCGCCCTGGAGACCTTCTTCGCAGGCGATGACTGGTACACGGACGCCGATTCCAACGTCTACCAACTGCCCACCTTCCTGGGCAACCACGACATGGGCCGCATTGGCAGCTTCATCGCCGCGGACAACCCCGGGGCAACCGACACGGAGCAGGTAGCACGCGACCAACTGGCCCACGAGCTGATGTACTTCTCCCGCGGCAACCCGGTCATCTACTACGGCGACGAGCAGGGCTTCACCGGCCCGGGCGGGGACCAGGACGCCCGGCAGACGCTCTTTGCCAGCCAGGTTCCGGAGTACCTCGACGATGACCTGTTGGGCACCAACGCCACCCATGCGACCGACAACTTCAACACCGGCCACCCGCTCTATTCCAAGATCGGCCAGCTCGCGGCCCTGACCAAGGAACACCCGGCCCTGCGCGACGGCGCCCACCAGCACCGGTTGGCCTCGGACGGGCCCGGAATCTACGCCTTCTCCCGGACGGATGCGGAAGACCAGCGCGAATACGTGGTGGCCCTGAACAACAGCGAGCAGCCGCAGACGGCGGACGTCCCCACCTACATCGGCAAGCGCAACTACACGAAGATCTACGGTGACGGCACCGCCGAGGTGAAAACCTCCGCGGACGGGAAGCTGACGGTCACTGTCCCGCCACTCTCCGCCGTGGTCTACCAGTCCTCGGGCCGCCTTCCGCACTCCAAGGCAGCCCCCGCCGTCGAACTCCAGGAACCTGCCGCGGCACCCGCTGACAACGGCCGGATCAAGGTAACGGCCGACGTCGGCGGTACTTCGTTCTATGAGGTCACCTTCGAGGCGAAAACGGCGGGCGGCGACTGGGCCCCGATCGGCACGGATGACACGGCTCCCTACCAGGTGTTCCATGACGTAGCTGCCCTGGATGCCGGGACCCCGCTTGAGTACCGTGCCACTGTGCTGGACAACGGCGGCCACACGGCCACCAGCCAGTCCCGCACGGCCGCGGTTCCTGCTCCGATCCTGGCTATGCAGAAGCCCGTTGAAGGCAGCAGCGTGGAGGGTTCCGTGGAACTCAGCGCCACAGCCGATCCGGAGAAAGCCAGCCACGTGGTGTCCTTCGAGCGCAGCGTGTCCGGCGGCGACTGGACAGCTGTGGGCTCAGATGACTCATCACCTGTCTATTCAGTGACGGACGATGTTTCGAAGCTGGAAGACGGCACCCAGGTGCAGTACCGCGCCAGCATGACCGGGCCTGGTTTCAGTGTGGTCAGCGAACCGCGTTCCGTGGTGGTCGGTGAGGCCCCGCAGCCTGACTCGGTGACTGTTGCCGGGAACCTGAACCTGCAGATGGGCTGCGGCGAGTGGGATCCTGCCTGCCCGCAGGCCATGATGACCTTGGACCCGGCGGACAAAATCTGGCGGCTGACGGTTGACCTGCCAGCTGGCAAGTACGAGTACAAGGCCGCGCTCAATGGTAACTGGGACGTGAACTACGGCGCTGGCGGCGTCCTCAACGGGGCCAACATTGTGCTGGACCACCCCGGTGGGCCGGTAACGTTCCGCTACGACAACAGCACCCACATCCTCACCGCCGTCTACGCCGCACAACAGCCGGGCGCGGTGGCCATCGCGGGCAGCCTGGACACCGAACTCGGGTGCGCCGCCGACTGGGATCCTGCCTGCGACCAGGCCCAGTTGACGCTGGACCCGGCAACGCTGGTGTGGAAGCTGTCCGTGCCGGCCCTGCCGGCCGGTACATATGAGTTCAAGGCGGCGCTGGACCGTGACTGGGGCGTGAATTACGGGGCCGGCGGGGTGCCCAACGGCGGCAATATCTCCTACACGCACGACGGCGGCCCGGTCACCTTCCGGTACGACCACTTCACCCACCTGCTCACCGCGAGCTAGGCGGGTCACGGGCCTGGCTTTGTCACGGGCCTAGGGGCGTACTTTTTGCCCCAGGCCCGTGACAAACCGCCGGATGGCGAGTTCGGCAGTGGGCGGCTCGCCGAAGAACTGCCGCTGAAGGGTGGTGTCCGCGACGTAACGGCCGGTCTGGAACCACGAGATCATGGCCGACAGGTCCTTGACCATGGGGCTGACCGGCCCCAGCAGGGTCCCCGCCGCCCGGACTACCCCCGCGGGGACGGAGCGGACTGTGAGGGCTTTGCCGGTGAGCCGCCCGGCGATGTCGGCAACGTCCTGCATCCCCACCGGCCTGTCCCAGCCGATGTCGATACGCCGGCCATCCAGGCCCGGAAGGTCAACCGCCTCCGCAAGATAGCCGGCGAGATCGGACGTGAGCACAAAGGTCAGCGGGACCTGGGGAGAACCCATCCACCTCAGCCGGCCCTTGCTGAAGGGGTCGCCGCCGAACCGCGTGACCTGGTCCAGGAAAGCGCCGGGACGGAGCGCCACAAACGGCACACCCAGTGCCTCCAGCCGGTCTTCCGTCAGCTTCTTGTGCCAGAAGTGTGGAACCTGCGGGGTCTGGTCGCAAGTGAGGATGCTGGTGAGCACGAAGCGCCGGACGCCCGTGCGGCTGGCGGCCTCCACCAGGTTGGTGTTGCCCACGGTGTCGGTTTTGGGGGTGTCGCCCTTGCGGTGCCGGGTGTAGCCCGCGGCCGAGGTGATCACAGCGTGGGCGCCCTCCATCGCCCGCAGCAGCGACCACGCGTCCAGCATGTCGCCCCGGGCGATCTTCACTCCGGCGGCTTCGAGCCGGGAGGCGTCCGATCCGGGACGCACCAGCGCCCGCACCGGCTTGCCGCGTTTGAGCAACTCCGAGACAACCTGGCTCCCCAGCATGCCGGTACCACCCACTACAAGGACTGGTCCACCAGTCATGAGAGGGCCTCCGAGACAGCAGCCAGCAAGGCGTTGAACCGCGGGTTGGCGGGAAGGTCGTCGATGAACACCGGTTTTCCGTCCGGACCGCCCAGCGGGACCTGCCAGTTCGGGTACAGGGCTTCGGTGGTTCCGGGCTGGTTCTGCACCCGCCGCTCCCCTACTGCGTCCACGAGGGCAACGCCGAGCAGGACCGACGGCGACTGGGCCAGCAGGCGGTGCAGCGCCTCGATGGTGCGCTCCTCGGAGCCGTGGCCGCCCACTCCGCTGCCCGCTTCGCCGGTGCCGCCCCCTGCGCTTTCAGTACCTTCCGGCAGCAGTCCGCGTTCACGCAGCAGGCCCATCATCTTTTCCAGCGTGGCCGTGTGGTCGGCCAGTTCCTCAGCCTCGGAGCGTTCGAGCAGGCCCAGCCTGCTCCGCAGCGCCACATGGTGGCCGGCCAGGTAGCCGGCAGTGGGCGGCAGGTCGTGGGTGTTGACGCTGGCGAGGGCCTGCGTGCGGTACCTTTCGGGCGGCAGGGGGGAGTCGCCGTCGTTCTCAAACCACAGGATGGACGTGCCAAGGATGCCGCGGGCTGCAAGGTAGTCACGCACCCACGGCTCAAACGTCCCGAGGTCCTCGCCGATCACCACGGCCCCGGCGCGCTGGGCTTCCAGGGCGAGGATGCCGATCAGTGCGTTGTGGTCGTACGTGACGTAGGCGCCGTCACGCGGCGAGTTGCCGGCCGGGACCCACCACAGCCGGAAAAGGCCCAGCACGTGGTCCACACGGATGCCGCCCGCGTGCCGGAGCACCGTAGTAAGCATGTCCCGGAAGGGTGCGTAGCCGGCCTCCGCCAGCCGTCCGGGATGCCACGGCGGCTGGTTCCAGTCCTGCCCCAGCTGGTTGTACATGTCCGGCGGCGCACCCACGCTGATCCCGGGCGCCAGGACACCGCGCAGCGTCCAGGCGTCTGCGCTGCTCAGGTCGACGCCGACGGCAAGGTCGTGGACCACGCCCAGCCGCATCCCGGCCCGGCGAGCCGCCTGTTGCGCGTTCTCCAGCTGTTCATCGCAGATCCATTGCAGCCAGCGATGGAAGCCGATCCGGTCGGCCAGCTTTTCCCTCAGCGCCTCGGCTTCCGGGGATCCCAGCGCGCAGTCCGGGTCGGTCCAGAGGGGGTCGTCCGGTGCCAGGTCCTCCCGGATGGCGGACCAGAGCGCGAAGTCGTCCAGGCCCTGGCCAGAGATCCGGCAGAATTCCTCGAACGCCGCCTGCCGCGCTGGTGCGCGCCGGGCATGGTAAAGCAGCTCCAGCGCTTGGAGCTTGGCAGCGTACACGGCGTTTCGATCAAGGCGCTCAGCGTCCCTGTTCAGGCCGTGGACCTGCTCCTGAAGCCGGTCCACCGTGGCGCGCTTTCGCGGTTTCAGGTAGGCAAGCTCGGGGATATCCTCCACCCGGATGTAGAGCGGATTGAAGAACCGGCGCGTGGACGGAGAGTACGGCGAAGGCTGGACCGGCGGGACCGGCTCTGCGGCATGCAACGGATTGACCAGCACATAGTCCGCTCCGCGAGCACCGCTGAGCGTCGCCAGATCGGCCAAATCCGCGAAGTCGCCGATCCCCCAAGATCGTTTGGAGCGCACTGAATACAGCTGAGTCGCCAGGCCCCAGCCACGCCGCTCAAGCAAGGGCTCGGCTGTGGTGAGCCGCGCCGGAACCACCACCAGCGCACCCTGGGCCGTAACGCCGTCGGACTCTGCATGCAGCGTGTGCCAGCCCAGCGGCAGCCCTTCCGGCACTGCGAACGTTGCGCGCCCCGTGGGCACACCGTCCACCTCCCGCGGAGGCACCCAGATGTCCAGTTGGACGGCGTCCACTGGCTCGCCCGTTCCAGTCTCCAACTCCACGTGCAGGCGGGCAGTGGCTCCGTCCCGGACGTGGACGGCAACCTGCGCGGCTTCACCCTGTTGAACCACGACGGCGGGCGGCAGCATCCGGCGCCATGGCGCCAGTTCCGCCTCGGCCAGTGCTGCCTCAATCAGTTCGTCTGAATGCGCCGGCACCCCCAGCGCCGCCAGGACCTTGATCAGGGTCTCGGGCGCGACGCTGTGCGGCAGTCCGTCCCAGCCGTGGAACGACGTCCCTACGCCGTGTGCGTCCGCGAGCCGCTGCAAGAGGTGCTGATCCACCGGCCCGGGACCAGCCGCCTCACCGCCGCCGGGGGGACCCGGCGTTCCGGAGAATTGCGCGTACTGCTGGTCTGGAGCCTTCATGGATGTCCGCCTCGCCTGGTGTAATGGGCCCGAACTTACATTGATTCCTGCCACACGGGAGCCGAACAGCCCCCGCGCAAAACTGTTGGTTCCGATTATTGCAGGGGCTGCCGCCGAGTGCTCCAACGCCGCTTCGAACCGTTGACTTGTCTGGTGGACATCCCCTACCGTTCCTGACACTGACAACGTTGTCTATCAACTAGGCACGCGCGATGAAGGGCAGCCCCTATCCATGCAGATCAATAAATCCCGGACGGTTCGTACCTGTTCGACACTTACCCTGGCAGGCCTCAGCCTCGCCGCAGCACTCGCCGGATCGGTTCCGGCCTGGGGCTCAGAAACGCCCCTCGGCGGCGAGCAGCACAGGCCCGCTTACCACTACACACCGCAACAGAACTGGATGAACGATCCCAACGGAATGGTCTTCCACAAGGGCGTCTACCACCTGTACTACCAGCACAACCCGTCGGGAAATACGTGGGGCAACATGTCCTGGGGGCATGCCACCTCCACCGACCTGACGCACTGGAAGGAACAGCCGCTGGCCATCGCCACCGATGACCAGCAGGACATCTTCTCCGGGAGCGTCGTGGTGGATAAGGACAACACCTCGGGGTTCGGAACCGCGGAGAACCCGCCGCTGGTGGCCGTGTATACCAGCGCCTACAAGCCGGGCTCGCCCCATGCAGGCCTACAGGCGCAGTCGCTGGCCTACAGCGTTGACGACGGGCAGACGTGGACCAAGTACGACGCCAACCCGGTGCTGAACCGCAACTCGGCAAACTTCCGCGATCCCAAAGTCTTTTGGTACAGCACGCCAGATGGCGGCGGCTACTGGGTAATGGCCGCCGTCGAAGCCATGGAGCACAAGGTCCTGCTGTACAAATCCGGCAACCTCAAGGACTGGACACTCCTGAGCGAGTTCGGGCCTGCGAACGCCACGGGCGGGCTCTGGGAATGCCCGGACCTCTTCCCCCTGGCCGTGGACGGCGACCCCTCCAACATCAAATGGGTCATGGTGGTCAACATCAATCCCGGAGGCGTGGCTGGCGGATCGGCCGGGCAGTACTTTGTGGGTAATTTCGACGGCACCACCTTCACTTCCGAGACCACCAAGGGCAGCGACACGCTGCCCGCCGGGACTCCGCTGGCAGGGTTCAACAACGGCACCTACGATGGCTGGACGGTAGCCAATGAGCCCGGCAACTGGAAGAACGGCCCGTTCGGAGATGCTCCCGCGGCCGGCTCGCTGCCGGGACAAAACACGGTGAGCGGCTTTGCCGGGGCGGGGCTGATCAACTCCTTCAACGACGGCGACTGGCCCCTCGGCACCGCCGAATCGCCTCAGTTCACCGTCGCCAGCGATTACCTGAATTTCCTCGTGGGCGGCGGCCAGCACCCCCGCGTCTCGGACAAGCTGGACAACACCCCGCCGGCCGGCGACCTGCTGTTCGACGGCTTCGAGGTTCCGGACGGAACATCAATGGCCGACGCCGGGTGGTCCGGTACGGGCGACCTGGCACCGACTTTCCAACCCGCCACGTCCGGCGGCGACTTCTTTATAGGCGCCAAGCGGATCAACACGTTTGAGACTGGCGGCGCACCCGGTGACGACAGGCAGGGAACCATGACGTCGCCGTCGTTCACGCTCTCCCGGAACTTCATGAGCATGCTGGTGGGCGGCGGGCACCGAGCCGCGGGCTCTGGCCAGCAACTGGAGGTCCAGCTGCTGGTGGGCGGCAACGTGGTGCGCAGCCTGGCCGGGGATGATTCCGGCGCCCTGAACTGGAAGGGCTGGGATGTTGCGGAGTTCGCCGGACAGGAGGCCCAACTGCGGGTCGTGGACCAGGCCACGGGCGGCTGGGGCCACCTGACGTTGGACCACGTGATGCTCACGGACCAGGCCGCAGTGCCGCGGTCCGACGAGACCACCGTAAACCTGGTGGTGGACGGCCAGGTGGTCCGGACAGCCACAGGCGCGAACAGCGAGGTCCTGGATTGGGCCTCGTGGAACGTCGCCGAATTCAAGGGCCGGCAGGCCAGCATCAGGGTGGTGGACAACAACCGGTTTGGCTGGGGCCACATCCTGGCAGATGAGTTCGTGGCGTCGGAGCAGGCAGCCACCCCTCGGATCCAGACGTACGACTGGCTGGACTACGGCCGGGACTATTACGCGTCGGTTTCCTTCGCCAACATGCCCCAGGACAAGCGCATCATGCTGGGCTGGATGAACAACTGGGATTACGCGCAGGCCATCCCTACGTCACCATGGCGCAGCGCCATGTCACTGCCCAGGGAAGTGGCGCTGACCCAGACTGCGGACGGGCCACGCCTCACCCAGAAGGCCGTCAAGCAGGTGGATGACCTTGCCACCAAGCCAAGCTACGCCGAGAAGCGGGCCCGGGACATCACGCCTGGCACCACCACGCTTCCCGCGGCCGCCTGGGGCCAGGTCCAGAGGATCGACGTTACCCTCGCACCGGGCACAGCGTCCCGTGCCGGAATCACCGTGCTGGGGAACGGCAACGCCGCTACGGTGATCGGCTACGACCGGACCACCGGCGAGGTGTACGTGGACCGGCAGAATTCGGGAGACACCGGCTTCCACCCACTGTTCACGTCGGTGGACTCTGCGCCCGTAACCCTGGACGCTGACGGCACCGTGACACTCCGGGTGTACCTCGACAGGTCTTCGGTGGAGGTCTTCACCCAGGGCGGGCAGCGGACCATCACGGACCAGGTGTTCCCTGTGGCGGGCGCCAACCAAGTGGCGCTCTTTGCCGACGGCGGCACGGCGCAATTGAAATCGGTCACCGTGACGCCGCTGGCGCAGTCGATGTTCAGCACTGTGGCGAAGCCGGTTAAGGACCGCCAGCAGTAGCCTGCGCCCGCCCGGCTCTCCAGTCCCGGGCTTGTTCGCAGTTCCTTGCCATAACGGTTCGGAGTTGCGGACAAGCCCGGGTTTTGGCGTCTATAGCGCGGGAATTAAGTGGCGCGGGTGGTCAGTGGACCGGCTGGAGCCAAGTCAGTACGGAGCCGTCCTCTTCGATCAGGTCCGCGAGCTCGCCATTGAACCGAGCACCGTAATCTGCGCTGATGTGTTCCTGGAAGGCGGCGTCGTCCTCGTAGACCTCGAACACGAAGTACTCACGCGGATTTGTTTCCCGGGTATACGGCAGGAACAGCTGGTTCCCCGGTTCCCGCCGTACTTCCGCAGTCAGCTGGCGCATCATCTCCGCCACCCGGTCTTCGCTGCCGGGCTTGACGGTGAATTCGGCGTAGAGCGTCTTTGTCATGGTTGTCCCCTCTGGATTTCTGGATTATCTGGATCTGCTGATGCTTGGGCCTGGTCGGTTCAGCCGGCGGGCGGCGGGAGTTCGCCGGAGCCGCGCTGGATGAGTTCGGACGGTACAACATAGGTCTGGGGCGGCTGCTCGTCGCCGTCGATGCGTGCCAGCAACCGCTGGGCGGCAAGCTTGCCGATCCGCTCCGGGTGCTGCGCAATGACGGTGATGCCTGGCTCCATCATGTCCGCTAGGGCGAAGTCGTCAAAGCCCACCAATGCCACGCGGCGGCTGGCGCCAAGTTCCTTCAGGGCGCGCATGACGCCGAACGTCACGAGGTTCTGGCTGGAGAAGATCGCCGTGGGAGGGTTCTGGGCGGTGAGGATCTCCAAGGCCGCCTGCCTGGCTGTTTCCTCGTTGTGGAGTCCTTCCCGGACTGGCATAGCGGCGGTGGGCAACCCCGCCCGGCCCAGTTCCTCGATGAAGCCACGCCGGCGTTCCCGGGCGGTCTGAATGTCCGGACGGTCGCCCAGGTAGGCCAGCTTCGTGTGGCCGTGGGCCATAAGGTGCGCAGCCGCCCGCGCCGCGCCGACGGCGTTGTCCGTCACCACGGCGTCAGCCTCGATGCCTACGGGCTCGCGGTCAATGAAGACCAAGGGCAGGTCCCTGGAGTGTTCCGGGATGGCATAGGCCTGGCTGCGGGCAATGGGGGTCAGTACAAGGCCATCGACGCGCCGGCCGAGGAAGGCCGCCACTAGCGACTTCTCCCGCTCAGGGTCATCGTCCAGGCTGGCCGCGAACACGGCGATGCCACGAGCCGCCAGCGTGTCTTCCATGGCGCGGTGGATCTCGCTGCTGAACGGGTTGGCCACGCTGGGCAGCAGCAGCCCCATGGAGAGCGTCTGGCGTCCGGCGCGCCGCAGGCTGCCCGCCGCCAAGTCCAACTGGTAGTTCAGCTGCTGCGAAGCGCCAAGAACGCGCTGCCGGGTGGCCTCGGAGACTCCAGGCTCATCGTTCATCACCCGCGAGACGGTCTTGATGCCCACTCCGGCCAGCGCGGCCACATGGCGCATCGTGGGCCGGTTCTTGGCTGGGTCTGCCGAATAACGATTCGACATCGTTGTCATGATTTCGTCCTTCATCATCGAATTTACCTTGACTCTACCGTGTGACGCTGATTACATGATGCCTGACATCGTTGTCAGGCACGGGATGTGCCACGAACCCAGGAGATTCAATGTTGACTTCCAAGACACCGCGCACCATCGCCCGCCGCCTGGTTGCCGCGGGAGCGGTCCTGACCCTCGGCACCCTGAGCCTCACCGCCTGCGGCGGAAATTCCCCAGCCACCTCTGGCACCGACTCCGGCGAAAAGGTGGGCGTGTCGCTGATCGTCAAGACCACGTCCAACCCGTTCTTCGTTTCCATGCAGGAAGGCGCCAAGAAGGCAGCGGAGGCAGACGGCGTTGACCTGAAGCTCGCCGCCGGCAAGGCCGACGGCGACGAAGACACCCAGATCCAGGCCATCGAAAACGCTATCTCCAAAGGCGACAAGGGAATCCTGATCACCCCCAACGGCCCGTCCGTGGTGGACGCCCTGAAGAAGGCCAAGGACGCCGGACTCTTTGTCATCGCCCTGGATACCCCGCCGGACCCCGCCGACGCCGCGGACATCACCTTTGCCACCGACAACTTTGCTGCCGGAGAGCTGATCGGCAAGTGGACCGCAACCCAGCTTGCCGGCAAGAAAGCCACCATCGCCCTCCTGGACCTGTTCGACGACAAGGTAGTTTCCGTTGACTACAACCGCGACCAGGGCTTCCTGACCGGACTCGGCATCGACACGGCGGACGCCAAGAAGAACGGTGACGAGGCCAAGACCGGCAAGTACACCGGCGGCAAGGGCGGCGAATACGAGATCGTTGGCAGCCAGGCATCCCAAGGTGCCGAAGACGGCGGCCGTACCGGCATGGAGACCCTCCTGTCCAAGAACCCCAACATCAACGTTGTCTACACCATCAATGAGCCTGCAGCAGCGGGCGCATATGAAGCCCTGAAGTCAGCCGGCAAGGAGAAGGACGTCCTGATTGTCTCCGTAGACGGCGGCTGCGCCGGGGTGGACAACGTGAAGTCCGGCGTCATCGGCGCCACCGCACAGCAGTACCCGGTCAAGATGGCCGAAATGGGCGTCAAAGCCATCGTCGAACTGGCCAAGACCGGCAAGAAGCCTGCCAACTCCGAGGGCCTGGACTTCTTCAACACCGGCGTTGAGCTGGTTACGGACAAGCCCGCAGACGGCGTCAAGAGCATCACCACGACCGAGGCCAGCGACATCTGCTGGGGCAAGTAAGAGGGCAGAACGATCTCAGGAGAAACCGTGACCCAGCAACAGACCGCCGGTCCGCCCGCCGCAGGGAAGCAGACGGACCTGGCAGAAGAATTCCTCGATCGGAGGACGCCGCTCAGCCGGATACGCAACATCCTGCACCGCTACCCCGCCGTCAGCCCCGCCCTCGTCCTGCTCATCGCCGTCGTTGTGTTCGGACTGCTCAATGACAGGTTCCTGCGGGTTGAGAACCTGTCCCTGATTACCCAGCAGGTCTCCGTCGTTGGCACCCTCGCCATCGCCCAGACGCTCATCATCCTCACTGCCGGCATCGACCTGTCCGTCGGAGCCGTCATGATCCTCTCTTCCATGGTCGTGGCCCAACTCGCTGTCAACAACGGACTGCCGGCACCCGTTGCTCTGCTCACAGGCCTGGTCGTCGGACTCGCAGCCGGCGCCCTGAACGGGTTCCTGGTCACCAGGTTCCGCCTCCCTCCGTTCATCGTCACGCTGGGCACGCTTAACATCTTCATCGCGCTGACGCTGCTCTACTCCAACGGAGCGACGGTTCGCGGCTCCGCAATGCCGGACCTGCTGACCTGGACAGGAAGCACCTTCCCGGTGGGCCCTGTGCGGATCTCCACCGGCGTCGTCGTGATGTTGCTTCTCTACATCGCCATCGCGTTCATCCTGGGCAAAACCGCCTGGGGCCGGCACGTCTACGCCGTCGGCGATGACAAAGAAGCCGCCCGCCTGGCCGGCATCGCGGTGAACAAAGTCCTCATGAGCGTCTACCTTGCCGCCGGGGCAGTGCTGGCCATCGGCGCCTGGATCCAGATCGGCCGCACCAACGCAGCCAGCCCCAACGCCGGCGTCGACCTGAACCTCGACTCCATCACCGCCGTCGTGATCGGTGGAACCAGCCTCTTCGGCGGGCGCGGTTCAGTGTGGGGAACCCTCCTGGGCGCGCTGATCGTCGGCGTGTTCCGCAATGGACTCTCCCTTGCGGGCCTGGACGTGCTGTACCAGACCCTCGCCGTGGGCGTTCTTATCATCCTCGCTGTGTCCATCGACCAGTGGATCCGAAAGGTGAAGTCATGACCGCGTCCCAGCTGGAATCCGCCGGCACCGAGGTCCGCCAGCCCATCCTGCAGGCCAGGAACCTCGTCAAGACCTTCGGCCGGGTGGTAGGCCTCGACGGCGTCAGCCTGGACCTCTACCCGGGCGAGGTCCTGGCGATCATCGGCGATAACGGCGCCGGCAAGTCCACCCTGATCAAATGCCTCACCGGGGCCGAGATTCCCGATTCGGGAGAGCTGATGGTGTCCGGCCAGCCGGTCCACTTTAAGCGCCCGCAGGACGCCCGCGCCCACGGGATCGAAACCGTCTACCAGAACCTCGCCGTCTCACCGGCGCTCGATGTTGCCTCCAACCTGTTCCTGGGCCGGGAGGAACGCGTGGCTGGTCCGCTCGGCAGCATCTTCCGCGTCCTGGACACCAAGGGCATGCGCCGCAAGGCGAAGGAGGAGCTGACCCGGCTGGGCATCTCCACGCTGCAGGACGTCACGGTCCCCGTGGAGAACCTCTCCGGCGGCCAGCGCCAGGCCGTGGCGGTGGCACGGGCCGCAGCGTTCGGTTCCAAGGTGGTTGTGCTGGACGAGCCGACGGCGGCGCTCGGCGTCCGGGAGTCCAACCAGGTCCTGCAACTGGTCAGGGACCTCCGGGACCGGGGGCTGCCCGTCATCCTGATCAGCCACAACATGCCGCACGTGTTCGACGTGGCGGACCGGATCCACATCCAGCGGCTGGGCAAATGCGCGGCCACCATCACCCCGCAGTCCCACACCATGACCGATGCGGTGGCCATCATGACCGGTGCGGCCACCGCGTGATCCAGCACTAATCCCTTCATCACCCCATCCCATCCCCAACCCGATGGATCTCCACCTCCGTCCGCGGGCCTGCACCAGGCCCGCGGACGGCCCCATGAAAGGCTCCCCGTGCACAGCACCTCCCCCAGCCCCACGTCAACAACTCACCCCGCGGCGGCCCCTGACGTCATTGTCATCGGCGAAGCACTCGTTGACGTAGTCGCCTCCCCCACTGGCCCCATCGAACATCCGGGCGGCTCGCCGATGAACGTGGCCTATGGCCTGGGGCGCCTCGGAGTTTCCACGGCCTTGCTGACGTCACTGGGCCAGGATGCCCGCGGCGAGGCGATCGCGGCACACCTGCAGCGCGCCGGCGTCGAACTCCTCCGGGGCTCATACAACGCCACGCGCACGGGGTCCGCCACGGCAACCATTGCCGCGGACGGCTCAGCCGAGTACGACTTCGACATCAGCTGGGACCTGCCGCGCATTGCCCCCGCCCACCTGCCCAAAGTGCTCCACACCGGATCCATCGCCACGTTCCTGGCACCGGGCGCGACGGCGGTGAGGGCACTTCTGGAACAGTCACACCGCGAGTGCCTGGTCACCTACGATCCAAACATCCGCCCCGCCCTGCTTGGCAGCCAGGCAGAAGCCCGGAACATCTTCGAAGACCTGGTTCCCCTGACAGACGTGGTCAAGCTCAGCGACGAGGACGCCGCCTGGCTTTACCCGGGAGTCAGCCTCGAGGCCGCCGCCGGACGGATCCTCACGTTGGGTGCCGGGCTGGCAGTGGTGACACGCGGCGGGGAAGGTTCCCTGTTGGCGACCCCTGCCACCCAGCTCTTCATCCCCGCCATCCGGTCTAAAGTGGCTGACACCATCGGCGCCGGCGACTCATACATGGCGGCGCTGATCTACGGGCTCCTCTTCCGCCGGACCGAGGGCCTGGGACGGGACGTCCTGACCGCCATCGGGCAGACGGCCTCGAAGGCGGCAGCCATCACAGTGCGCCGACCGGGCGCAAATCCGCCCACAGCCGCCGAGCTGGCCGCGGACCTTCCGGAGTCCGACCTGGCCGCGCCCGTGCCGGGCGGCCCGGAGAATCTCGTAGCCCAGAGCCGATAAGCCCCAAACGGCACGTCAACATATGTTGACGTACCTCCATTCGTCAACTAAAGTTGACGAATGGAGGTGGAGCGAATGAAGACACTCGTTGCGTCAATGGACGGAAAAGGTCCTGCGGAAGCGCTGTATGCGGTCGCCGAGCTGCAGAAGGAAGTGGGAAGGACCGAGGCATCCCTGGTCCGCAAGGCTCGGCAGGCAGGACTGTCCTGGGAAGCAATCGCGCTGTGCCTGGGCGTGAGCAAGCAGGCGGTCCACCGGAAATACGGGAAACAGTAGACGCGGACCATCTGTTCAGGGTTCTGTGTTTTCACCGGCTGGAACTAGTCGAAGCGGCTGGATGAGCTGCGGCCGGGGAACAGGAGCGCGCCGGCGTTGGCTATGACAATGAGCCCAATCCCGCACCACTGTGCTGCCCCCAGCACGGCGAAGGGATCCGGCGGGCGGCTCACGAAAATCACCGCAGCAACCGGCAGGAACAGCATCGCGGAGACGCCTGTCCGTCTCCGACGGGCACCGATGTCCCGCGCACCCGTTGGGCTGGTGCAGGGAACGCAGCTATTCGTTGAAATGGGTGACGGCTCCGGGGTTTCCTGAGAGCGTCGCTACCACCTGGGATGCCACATCGTGGAGCTTGATGTTGCGGGTGTTCGAGGCTCGCAGGAGGACCTTGAATGCTGCGTGTTGGCTGCATTTGTGCTTGGCCATGATGGCTCCAGTGGCAAGATCGATGACCGTCCTGGACTCCATCGCGGCCTTCAGCTCGTCACGGGTGTCCTGCAGCCGCGCAAGCCTCAGCACCAGTCTCAGGCCCTTCGACGCCTGTTCGGCGAAGGCTTCAGCCCTGTCGATACATGGTCCGTCGAATGCCTTGGGCAAGCGGCTGTAGAGATTCAGCACACCCCGGCTGGGACTCTCCAGCGTCAGGGGCACGGACAGGGCCGACAGGATGCCCTGCCCTGCCACCGCCCGGGTGTACTGGGGCCAGCGCTCCTCCAGCCGCAGGTCCGGAACGTGTACTGCTTCCTTGTGGTCGCTGGCCGAGACTCCCGGACCCTGCCCGCAGCTGCCCTCCGCCCGCACCATGTGGCGCGCGGGCGGATCGCTGCCGGCAGCAGTGCTGGATTTCCTGCTCCGCACCAGCCAAATCCCGCAGGATACTTCCTCGCCCCGAATGCTGAGCCGGCCGGCCGCATACGCGGCCAAGTCCCCCAGCACCTGCTCCACGCACGGATTTCCCAGAACCAGGTCCTGGAGGTGCAGAGCAACATCAGTGAAAACTTCGTTGTTTGAGACCTTTGCGGCTACCAATGTCCCCCCTGAACACAATGCAAGCCAAGCCAGCCTCAACGCTGCAGGCCGGCTACCGCCTCCGGTCATTGAAGCTTACTCCCGGCGCCTGTAGTGCGGAATAGCTGACGGCATGGTCCTGCCAGACCCCACAAGCCTTTCACCTGCATCGACGCACTGAAGGTATGCTCCGGGGATGCCTCTGTCTCCGCATCTGCTGGCCATCATTTCCCACTATCGAACCCTTGGATTTGCCGTCTCGGAGCCACAGGCTGACATCGAAGGCCGCGACTATGAGGCGCACACGTTCCACGTCGACGGACTCCTGGCAGCCTTCCGTGCTGCCAGGACAACCCCGAAGAAGGCAGGCCAGTTTGTCACGCTCTGGCAGCGGACGGCCCCCGACGGCGGCGGTCCCATCCGGCCTTTCGACGCCTCCGACGGAGTTGACCTGTTTGTGGTCGGCGTCAGCGGCGAAGACGGTTTCGGGCATTTCGCCTTTCCCCTGGACGCGCTGCTCGCCCGCGGCGTGGTGTCCACGGACTTCGTGGGCGGAAAGCGGGCCATGCGCGTGTACCCGCCAGGGTCGGCCCCCACGAACCGGACGGCGCAGGCCACCCAGCGCTGGCAGCTTGAGTTCTACTTCGGCGGGAATCCACCGGGTTTCCCCACCGTTAACTCTATGCACGGGAGAATGTCCCCGAGCCTTGGAGAAGGACGGCATGAGCAGGCAGATTGAATCAGTTGAGGACGACGCCGGGAGGGTCATCCGGTACCGGCGGCACGCCAACGGAGGGGGCTTTGTTGGCCCAGGGGCGTACGTCGCTGAAAGTGCGCGCCTGGGGTCCATGACCTACGTCGAGCCAGGAGCCCGGATCGGGTCAGGCTCCCGGGTGGGCCACGGCAGCTGGATCGACCGCCAGGCACAGGTGGGCGAACGTACCGTCATCGGGGACGCCGTGCATGTGGGCCATGGAACGGTCATCGGCAACCGTGTCCACATCGGCAGCCACTCGCGCATCGGAGCCGGTGCCGTCATCGAACACGGCTCAAGCCTGCACGCTGACAGCAGGGTTCCCGACGGCGGCCACGTCGCCGCGGAGCCCCGGCGCAGGCCCCGTGCCGTGCCGGCAAAGCGCGGCGCCCAGCCACGGTCGCGGAAGGCCCAGAACCGGCAAGCCGCCTAAGCGGGTGCCCGTGCCGCCGTCGTCGTCTGTGCCTTTTCACCAGCGGTCCGCAGGCGCCGCGTCCGGGACCTAGGAATGGTCCCGGATCCAGCCCTCGATGACAGCTTCCAGCGCCGGCTTCTTGGCTTCGAAGTCGGCCGCATCAAGGAAGCGGGCCACGCGGGAGGTTTCCCCGTCACCTTCCAGAAGCCCCAGCGGGTCATTGATGGTTGCGCCCTGGTGGAACATCAGCGTGACGTTCTTCCTCGCCTTAGGGAAAAACGAAGCAATGTTGCCCTTGTACATAAAGGTCGGCGCCTGCCACTTCACGGCTTCGCTCAGCTCAGGCGACAGGTCCATGATGAACTCACGGACCCTGGCCACCAGATCGCGTTGGGGGTTGGCATAGTTCGCCAGCCAGGTGTCTACCTCTGGATTGCGGTTGGACATGATCCGGCCTTCCGGGATGCGGTGGCTGTGCCTCGGGTTTCCACGGTGCCGCTGACTGTGATCATCCACCCAGTCTAGGAACCTGCCGGGCACCACACCGCCCCTGGGATCTTACGGCTGCGTGAGTTGCGCCAGGATTCTGAAGCCGTGGCGGTCCATCGAGCCGGTGGTGGCCGAGAGCAGCACAGCTGCGGAGCCGGCTTCGCGATCCAGGCCGATCCAGGAGCTGAAACCGCCGGTGCCCCCGTTATGCCACGTCACCGTCCTGCCTTTGGCTTCCAGTGTCATCCAGGCAGCACCAATGCGTGCCGCCGGCCCTGCAAAGGTGGCCACAGGTTCCAGGGCCCCGAGGCCAGGTGCGGATCCATCCAGCAGGGCCCGCGCGAGGGCAGCCATGTCCGTGATGGTGGAGCGGATGCCACCGGCCGGGCCGAGCGCTTCGCCCAACCAGGGATCCTGGCGGCGGCCCTTCCGGTTGGTACCGGTGAGGGCCTGGGGACCCAGCTCGCTTTCCGTCGCGGGCACATACGTGGCAGTGAGTCCCAGCGCAGTGCTCAGGCGTTCGGCAACCAACTCCTTGAAGGTCAGCCCTGCCCCGGCGGCCACGGCGTGGCCGAGCAGTTCAAATCCGAGGTTTGAGTACCGCGGGCGGAGCGATTTCAGCCGAACCGTGCGCGCCTGGGCCAGCAACTCCGCCAAGTCTTCGCCGTAGGGGTTACGGCCGTGCCGCCAGAGGGCGTACGAACGCTTCCACATATCGGCGTAGCGGGGCAGCCGAGGCAAGCCTGATGAATGCGTACTGATGGATGCGAGGGTGAGTTGCCCGGCCGGGCAGTCGCCCAGGGGCAGCAACTCCGCCAAGGTACTGGATGGCAGAACTTCGCCGCGGCCACAAGCATCCGTGTAGAGGAGCCCGGTGATCGCCTTGGAAATGGAGCCAATTTCGAAGTCCGCCTCAGGTTGGACTCCGGTGACCGTAGTGGTGGTCTCCCCCCGGAGAACGGTGGCAATGGCAAGCCGGGGATGCGAGCGCCGCAGTTCGCCCAGTAACCCGTCCATCTGACCGGCATCAAGATCCATGCCGCCTACGTTACCCAGTCCGCCCTGCAGTGCTGCCCCGCCTAGGAAGGGACGCCGCTCCCCACACCACCAGGAGCAGGGCAACCAGCAGGAGCCCGGCGTCACCGAGGTCGATAGCGCCCAGCCAGCTGGTCAGCGGATCTTCCAGCCCGAACGCTGCGTTGACGAAGCCTCCCAGCGTGATGACTGCGACAAAGAGTGCAGAGAGCGCGGAGATGCCGGTCACCGCAGCATTGAAGCCGAGCTTCCGCTGCGGGTCGTCCAGGGCCGCGCGGTACATCCGCATCATCGCCACGCCATTGAGCGAATCGCAGAGCGTCATGGCGGCGGTGAATGCGACGGGCAGGGCGATCAGGGCGAGCGGAGAAACGCCGGCCAGCGAGGCCGCAGTCGTCATCACCAGCAGGCCGATGGTGGTGGCGGTGTCAAAGCCAAGCCCAAACAGGAATCCGATCACGTAGATGTTCCGCGGCCGGCGCACGCGGGACAGCGGCCTGGCCAGGAGCCGCGCCACCAGGCCCTTCGCTTCCAGGTCCTCGACGGCGATACGGCCCCCGGCCCGTGCGCCCCGGTAGGCCCGGGCCGCCCGGACGAATGCGGAGCCGTTGAAGATCCCCATCGCGAGCAGGAACAGGCCGGACACCCCGCTGCCGATCAGGCCCAGCACCAGGTTGCCGGCGGAACCTTCTTCCATGAACTGCCCCACCATGGTGGCGCCGGCCACCACCAGGACGCCGGCCAGGATCACCACCGAGCTGTGGCCCAGGCTGAACGCGAAGCCCACACTGACCGGGTCCTGCCGCTGCGCCACGAACTTCCGGGTGGAGTTGTCGATCGCAGCTAGGTGGTCCCAGTCGTAACTGTGCTTGACGCCCGCCAGGTACGCGGTCAGCACCAGGCCCAGGGCAAGCGGCTGGCCGCCTCCCGCTGTCCCTGTGAACAGAAGTACGACGGCGGCAATGTGCAGGGCGGCCACCGCACCAAAGGTGAACAACAGCCGGGTCCGCAGCGGCAGGGTGTCGCGCTCGCGGTACATGACGGCGAACTGGGTCAGGGCGGTCATCAGTACTTCCTCAGGTTCAGGGGCGCCTGCCCATACCAGCGTTCCCGTAGCAGCGCCGTGCAGGCGCCGAGCAGGCCGTTGAGCTCCTCCGTGCTGTTCGAGAGCGAGCGCAGCACCAGTCCGGTGGTCCCGGCCAAAGAGCGCGTCAGAGAGATGCCGGTGTGCGCCTGGTGCTCCGCGGTGACAGTGTGGAGCTCATCGGCGAGCGCCTGGTCAACACGCGGGTCCACCACCACCAGCGAGCCGAGATGGCTGAAGCCCTCCATAAAGCCCAGCCCCGTGACGTCACCGGCGGGCGGCCGGATCAGGAGGTTGTCGAGGGCCAGCAGCTGCCCGCGATCCCCGGTTTCCACGCGGATTTCATTACGCAGCCGCAGCTCCTCGTAGCGGAAGGACGCCCCGTCCGGCGACCAGCCAGGCGTGATCACCTCAGCCATCACCAGGCTCGACGACGGCCGCACCGTGATGTGCGTGTTCTGCCGGTAGCTGGCCTCCCGGTAGGCGATCAGCTGGTCAGGCGTCAGCTCCAGCCGGGCCCCCTCCCCCAGCCGCAGGGTCATCCGCTGCTCGGCAAAAGACCCCGGAGTCCGATAAATCTTCGTCGCCGACTGCGTAGTCAACAACAAATCAGCCCCATCCCCCACTTCAACGTCGATGAGGAACAAATCAGCCCCAAGATACGCCCCGCCAGGATTCACCACGACGTAGCAAACCTGCCCAGACTCATCAAGGTAATGCGGCCTCAAGACTCTCAAGGCGCCTTGATGAAACTGGTGCGAGGCCACCGACCGCCCCTGCCGGACGGTGACTTGCAGTTCAAGCGCACCCATCGGCGACTTTAGCGCTGAGGTGGCGAGGCCGGGTTTGGGGGCCGCGGCGTGGTGGGCACCGCGAAGCGGGCACGGCCCCAAATCCGGCGAAGCCGCCGGACCCAGCCCGGCCGGCGAGGTGACTACCTGAGCTGCCGCCGTCGTGCTCATGTTGCGAGGTCGAGCATCAGGACATCGCGCCGCACCCATTCGATGACGGCGTCGAGCCCTTCGTCGGTTTTCAGGTTGGTGAAGCAGAACGGCTTGTTACCGCGGAATTCCTTGGAATCCCTCTCCATGACGGAGAGGTCCGCTCCCACGTGGGGGGCGAGGTCGGTTTTGTTGATGATGAAGAGATCGGACTTGATCATGCCTTGGCCGGCTTTGCGGGGGATCTTTTCGCCTTGGGCCACGTCGATGATGTAGATCGAGAAGTCCACGAGTTCGGGGCTGAAGGTGGCCGAGAGGTTGTCGCCGCCGGATTCGACGAAGATGACCTGCAGGTCGGGGTGGCGGGCTTTGAGTTCCTCGATGGCGGCGGTGTTCATGGAGGTGTCTTCGCGGATGGCGGTATGCGGGCAGCCGCCGGTTTCGACGCCGATGATCCGGTCCTCGGGCAGGATGCCGTTGGCCGCCAGGATTTTGGCATCCTCGATGGTGTAGATGTCGTTGGTGATGGCGGCCATGGAAATTTCTCGGCTCATATGCCGGGTGAGCCGCTCCACGAGCTGGGTTTTGCCGGCTCCCACCGGGCCGCCGATGCCGATTTTGATGGGTTCAGTCATTGTGTCCTCCTGCTAGCTCATGAACATTCGGGCGCGTTGCCGCTCGTGCCGCATCTGTGAAATTTCCAGTCCGGGGCTGAGGGCCCCGAAGTCGTCCGGCGTCAGGAGGGCGATGCGTTCGACGGCGGCAGCGACGTCGTCGGCCGCTGTCCGCAGCAGCCGCTGGCCGGCGTTCTGCCCCAGCGGAATGGCCCGGACGGCGTTTTGAGTCAGTGATGTGACGGCGGCGAAAAGGTAAGCGCTGAGCGCCTCCCCGAGCGGCACCCCCAGGGAGCGTGCGACGACGGCGAACGCCAGCGGCTGATGCCCGGCGGCCCGGCCAGTGGTCACCAGGTCCCGGTACAGCGCGAGTGAAGGGGACGGGAACACCTCAGCCCCGATCTCCAGCAACCGCCCACCCATCTTCAAGCTCGCCTCCCGAACCTGCCGAGGCAGTAAAGAAGCAGACAAGAGCTCATCCAACTCCTCAACATCAGCCCCCTCATAAAAGAACCGGATGGCCAACCCATCCGAGTACGTCAACTGCTGCTCGATAAACGCACGGAGCCACACGCCAAAAGACCCTTCATCAAAAATGACCCCAGCGTCGACGTACGTCTCAAACCCAAGAGAGTGTGCGAAGGCCCCAGTAGGAAGGGCAGAGTCAGTAAGCTGCTGCAGCCCAAGCTGGTAACTCATGGCAAGCACCTCGACGAGAGGTGACCTTTCGGATCGGCGGAGACGGGAGATAGGGGCCGCGGCGTGGTGGGCACCGCGAAGCGGGCACGGCCCCTATCTCCCGTCGAAGCCCCCGAGGCGATCGAACCTGCCGCGTCTGCGGCGATGCTAGTGCGAGTGCTCAGCATGGCGAAAAGGCACAGGCATGACGCGCTCCTGGCGGGTAAAGGGCACGCCGACGTGGCGAAGGTAGTCCTCGACGGTGTGGTCATAGGCGCACACCATGACGTCAGCCCCGTACTCGGAGGTCGAGTCGAAGAACTGGGCCTGGAGGTGACGGTTGCCCAGGGAGTGTGCCACGACGCCCATTTCGTGGATGGTCCGCGGGCTCACCACGAGCACGTCGGTGGGGAGCACGGACACTACGATCATGTTCGTTTCGGCAACGTGGAGGATGTCGCCGTCGCGAAGGTCACCGGAGCCGGAGGGCAGCCGGATGCCGATTTCCTTGCCGTGGTCGGTAGTAACGCGCTGGATGCGCTTGACCAGCTGCGCGCTGGGCAGCACCACTTTCTCGCGGTGCAGCCCAATGTAGGCGGCCAGGTCCGCGGTGGGAAGCTCGTGGAGGTTGCCGAGGACTTTTTCGATGATCACGTAGGGCTCCGGTGGTGGGGAAGTTAGAAGAGGAAGTAGCGCTGGGCCATGGGCAGGACGTCGGAGGGCTCGCAGGTGACGTCCTCGCCGTCGACGGTCACCTGGTAAGTCTCAGGGTCCACCTGGATGTCGGGAGTGGCGCCGTTGTACTTGAGGTCAGCCTTGGTCAGGGAGCGGATGCCGGAGACGGGCCGGATGACTTTCTGCAGGCCCAGTTCCTCGGGGACCCCGGCGTCGATGGCTGCCTGCGACAGGAACGTGATGGAGGACTGCTGCACCGCTTTGCCGAACGCGGCGAACATGGGGCGCATGGTCCGTGGCTGCGGGGTGGGGATGGAGGCGTTGGCGTCGCCCATGAGCGCGTAGGCGATCTGGCCGCCTTTGAGCACGAGTTCGGGTTTGACGCCGAAGAAGGCCGGGTCCCAGAGCACCAGGTCAGCGAACTTGCCCTCCTCCACCGATCCGATGGACTCGGCCATGCCTTGGGCGATGGCAGCGTTGATGGTGTATTTCGCCACGTAGCGCTTGAGCCGGAAGTTGTCGCTGCCCGCAGTGCCGTGCGTGCCGCCGTCGGGATCGTTCAAAACGCCGCGCTGCTTCTTCATCTTGTCCGCCACCTGCCAGGTGCGGGTAATTACCTCCCCCACGCGGCCCATGGCCTGGGAGTCGGAGGACGTGATGGAGAAGATGCCCAGGTCCTGCAGGACGTCCTCGGCAGCGATGGTTTCGGCGCGGATGCGGGAATCGGCGAAGGCCACGTCCTCGGGGATGTCCGGGTTGAGGTGGTGGCAGACCATGAGCATGTCCAGGTGCTCTTCGATGGTGTTCCGTGTGTACGGCAGCGTGGGGTTGGTGGACGCCGGCAGGACGTTGGGCAGCCCGGCGATCCGGATGATGTCCGGCGCGTGCCCGCCACCGGCGCCTTCCGTGTGGAAGGTGTGGATGACGCGGCCGTCGATGGCGCGGATGGTGTCCTCCACGAAGCCGCACTCGTTGAGCGTGTCGGTGTGGATGGCCACCTGGACGTCGTATTCGTCGGCCACCTTGAGCGAGTTGTCGATCGAGGAGGTGGTGGAGCCCCAGTCTTCGTGGACCTTGAGCCCGATGGCACCGGCGCGGATCTGCTCGGCGAGGGGTTCGACGGCGGACGCATGGCCCTTTCCAAGCAAGCCGATGTTGACGGGCAGCCCCTCTGCCGCCTGCAGCATGCGCTGGATGTGCCATTTGCCGGGGGTGACGGTGGTGGCTTTGGTGCCTTCGGCCGGGCCAGTGCCACCACCCACCATGGTGGTAACGCCGCTGGTGAGGGCGGTGGGGACCTGGTCCGGGGAGATGAAGTGGATGTGGGTGTCGATGCCGCCGGCGGTGAGGATTTTTCGTTCCCCGGCGATGATTTCGGTGCTGGGGCCGATGACGATGTCCACTCCGTCGGTGATCTGGGGGTTGCCTGCCTTGCCGATCTTAAAGATATGGCCGTCCCGAAGCGCAACGTCAGCCTTGTAGATGCCCGTGTAGTCGAGGATGACGGCGTTGGTGATGACAGTGTCCGGAACGTCTTCACTCCGCACCACTTGGCCGTTCTGGCCCATGCCGTCGCGGATCACTTTGCCGCCGCCGAACACCACTTCCTCGCCGTAGACCGTAAGGTCCTTCTCGATTTCAAGGAACAATTCGGTGTCCGCCAGCCGGATGGCGTCGCCCGTCGTCGGGCCGTACAGGTCCGCGTACTGCCGGCGGGGAAGGTCGAAGCTCATTTGGAACCTGCTTCCGGAGCTACCAGCGGACCGTTGACCGCGTTGCTCAGGCCGTAGACCTGGCGGCTGCCTGCGAGTTCAATCAACCGCACGGTCCTGCTGTCCCCCGGTTCGAAGCGTGCGGCCGTCCCGGCGGGGATGTCCAGCCTGCGCCCATAGGCAGCCTGCCTGTCGAAGGTGAGCGCAGCGTTCGCTTCGGCAAAATGGAAGTGCGAGCCCACCTGCACGGGCCGGTCACCGGTGTTGGTGACGACGACGTCGATCGCCTCCCGTCCGGCGTTCACCGTTACCGGTTCGGACCGAAGGATGTATTCGCCTGGAATCATGGCCGCCTGCCTTATCGGATCGGATCGTGGACGGTGACAAGCTTGGTGCCGTCAGGGAACGTGGCTTCGATCTGGACGTCATGGATCATTTCCGGGACGCCTTCCATCACGTCTTCCCGGGTGATGATTGTGGTGCCGTAGCTCATCAGGTCCGCCACGGTGCGGCCATCACGGGCGCCTTCGATGAGTTCGTAACTGATGATGGCAACGGCTTCGGGGTAGTTGAGCTTAAGTCCTCGGGCCTGCCGCCGCCGGGCAAGATCGGCGGCCACCACGATCATGAGCTTTTCCTGCTCACGGGGCATCAGATGCATCAGGTTCCCTTCTGGTGCCGGGCACGGTCCTACGTTTATAGACCCGGAGGATCATGCAAGCCAGCTTCTCCGACGCATCGCCTCCGTGGCGGATTTCCTGATTAGCGTAGGCCGGTTAGGTTTCCGTCAGATTTCCGGCGTCCTGCTCTCCGCCATCCCCGGTTCCTCAGCAGCAGCCTGCGCATAGGACGCCGAGACCCGGCGGTAAACGGGGGTCAGGAAGGCCAGCAGCGCGGCCGCGATCATGATGATCCCAGCTACCAGGAACACTAGGGCGATGCCACGGGAGGTGCCCTCGCCCAGCAGCGGGGCCAACTCGGCGGCGCCCTCAGCGGACCGGGCGTACGGGATAATCCAGACCTGGGCGATCGGGGCGATGAGGAACGCGGTGATTGGCGCCGCGGCGGACTCAAAGGCCATGGCGAATCCGAACACCCGGCCTTGCCGCTGCAGAGGCACCACCTGCTGGATGACGGTCTGCTCCGCGGCCTCCACGAAAGGTATCAGGACCAGGTACAGCCAAATGCCCGCAATGTAGAGCCACGCCCACTCCCGCAGCGTGAAGACGGCGCCGAGGACACCCATGACGATCACGGCGATGAGCATGGTGCGCAAGGGGTTGGCCCCGAGTCCAAACTTGCCGATCAGCGCTCCGCCGATGAGGAACCCAGTGGAGGCCACAGCAAAGAACGTGCCCCACAGCTCCACGGAGAACATCTCCAGGCCGTAGGGATCCATCAACGCCATGTAGACGCCGCCGATGAAGTTGTTGAACGTGGAGAACAGGATCAGCGCGAACAGACCGGAGACCGCCAGTACGGCGGCGAGGGAGCCGCGCAGGTCGAAACCGCCGTGGGCATCCGTGGCTGCCGGCCGCACTTCCTCGGGCATGCGCAGCATGAGCAGGTGCGCGAATGCCAGCGCCGTGAGCACGAGGGCCACCACGACCGTCCAGCCCATCCCCAGCAGCCCGACCGAAAGCCCGGAGAGCACGGAGGTGACGATGAGCATGAGTCCCTGCACCATGCCCACCAGCCCGTTGGCATTGGCCCGCCGATCCGGCTCGATGAGAATGGTGACCGTCGTGGACAGGGCGATGTTGCGCATGTTTTCCACCACCGCACCGGTCAGGATGATCAGGGCGAAGATCCAGAACCACGGCTGCGTCAGGTCCAGCATCGAGCGGGCGGGCGTCAGCAGGAACATCACCCCGGAGAGCACGAACATCACCAGGGCGAAGCCGGCGGCGAAGCGCATCACGGCCAGCTTGCGGTAGCGGTCCACGAACGTGCCGAAGCTGATGCTGGAAACAGCGATCAGCAGCATGTAGGCGCCTCCGATGACCCCAGTGGCGATCACGTTGCGCGTCTCCACGTACACCCAAAAAGTCAGGGCGAACCACAGGTAGCTGGTGGTGATGTTGGCGAGGGCAGTGTTCACCAGGATCCCTGCGAACGTGCGGGACCGCTGTGCCGGGGTGCGCAATGACGTGTCGATGGCGTCCGGATCGGCCAGCTGCCTGGCCGGTTCCTGCTCGGTCATGCGTCCCAGTGTACTGACAACCACCCGGCACGGACATGGCAGGAGACCAGTGAGGGGCACCGCCTGGAGACGGCTAGCGGCGCACTCCTCCTAGTCCCCGATCCGGCGCAGGATCTCCGCATTGGACTGCACCCGTTGGCGGTACTCATCAGAGAGGATGCGCAGCATGTCAGCGGCGGCCCGGGTGTTCTCTGACCCCGTGGCATCTTCGGCGTACGTGACGCGGATATTCCGGGCGAAGGCGTCCGCCCCCGTCTGCGCGATGCAGTTGTGGGTTGACACTCCCGCCAGAACTACCTCGTCCACGCCCCAGTTCCGGAGCCGGGAGAGGAGGTCCGTGCCGATGAACGCGCTGTCACGGGTCTTCACCAGCTGCGGCAGGCCGTCAATCGCCAGCCCGGGCACGAACCGGGCCTGTTCACTGCCGCGGAAGATGAACCCTTGGTCGTCGTCGAGCATGTTCAGTGACCATGTGGATTTGTCCTGCTCGTGTTCGGTGCCGACCAGCAGGGCCTTGTGTCCGTTGGATGCGAAGGCTTCCACGAGTTCGTTGCAGGCCGCCACCAGGTCTTTTTGTTGGGCGGCGAGCGCCGGGTCTTCAAAGTAGGCGTTCTGCATATCGATTACCAGCAGAGCAATCATCGATCCACCCTTTCGGCTCCGGAAGAGGTGCTGCCAAGGTTACCTGAGAGAACGAACCCTCAGCGGGCTTCCAGCAGCGCCTTCAGCCGGGCCAGATCCTTGCGCATGGCGCGGCGCATCATGGGTGCCATGACCAGGCCAGCCAGCCGGGAGAAGCCAGCCGGGCTGCCCGTGTTGCGCAGCGTCATGCGGGTGGCACCCGGGCCGGCGTCCTGCCAGGTATAGGTGGTCTGCATGGGGAACGGACCCTGGGCTGTGCGCATCGTCAGCGAGGCTCCAGGGTTCAGCTCCGTGAATTCGTACGTGTACTCAAGGGTGCGTCCCAGGAACTCGGCCACGAAGGCCAGCCGGGAGCCTACACCCAGGGGCGGCGCCGTTTCCCAGTGCACGGACTTGATGTTGCTGTACCACTCCGGCGCATTCGTCGGATCCGCCGCGTACCCGGCCACCTCCGCGCGCGGCCTGTTGATCACTGTTTCAGTCCGGACGTCAATCATGGTTTTCCCTTCGCGCCGGTCAGGTTACGGTGCGGATTCCCGGACTTTCAGCACAAAGCCGGCTTCGATATGAACTCCGGCATCCGCCGTTTCCAGCCCTTCGATCCGGTCAATCAGAAGTCCGATGGACCTCTCGGCAATCTCATCCATGCCCGGCGACACCGTAGTGAGCGACGGCGACGCGAAGCGTGCCTCGTCGATGTCATCAAAGCCCGCAACGGCAACATCCTGCGGGACCCTCACACCGCGGACCAGCAGTTCGTGCATGGCACCGAGCGCGATGGCATCGTTAAGACCGAACACTGCGTCAAAGGAAACACCGCGATCCAGCAAGCCGGCAACGGCCGCCGCCCCCGCATCGCGCCGCCACTCGCCGGGCGCCACCAGCGCAGGGTCAAAGCCCACGCCGGCAGCTTCCAAAGCTTTGCGGTAACCACGCAGGCGCAGGCCCGCGCCCCCGGCCGATTCCTCCGGATGGGCACCCATCACCGCAATCCGACGGCGGCCTGCCGCCAGCAGGTGGGCCGTGACCGCCTGCGCAGCTTCCGCGTTCTTCATCGTGACAAGGTCCAGGCGGGGATCCATGATGTGCTCCCCCAGCAGCACCACCGGTTTCTTGCCGCGGAAGGAGGCAACGGCGTCGGCATCCATCGCCAGCGGCGTAAAGAGCAGGCCGTCGGTCAGTTGGCGGAAAGCCCCCTGCAGGGCCGTCCGCTCGTTTTCGGCCGCGGCTCCGGACTGCTCTATCAGTACCCGGTAGCCTCGACGGGAGGCCACGGTCATCAGCCGGGACGCCAGTTCCGCGTAGTACGGCGCGGACAAGTCAGACACGACCAGGCCCAGCATGCGCGTCTTGCCCGAGCGGAGGCTCCGCGCGGTCAAGTTTGCCTCGTAGCCGAGTTCCGCGATGGCATCGTGGACCCGTTGCTTAGTGGCCGGCCGGATGAACTCATAGTCGTTGAGCACATTCGATACCGTTTTCAGCGATACACCCGCGGCGCGCGCAACGTCGTTCATGGTGACTGCCATCGGTGCTTCATTCTCCTTGCGATCTGTTTCCGTACATCGTTGCAGATATTGTCGCAACCGGAACAACCCGCCGTCGTCACGGCATCCGCCGTTTGACCGGCCAGGGGGAGGGATCAGCCTTTGGCAGCCTTGGCGGCAGCTTTTGCCGCCTGCTTCGAAGCCCGCACCTTGGCGAGTGAGTCAGGGTCCACGATGTCCGCGACGGAGAGGAATGCGTCCTCCTGGCCGTAGTGGCCGGCGGCTTCACGCCAGCCGGGAGCTTGCAGTCCGCGTTGCTTGCCCAGGAGCGCAAGGAAGATTTTTGCCTTCTGCTCCCCGAAGCCCGGTAATTCCTGAAGCCGGCGCAGGACTTCCTTGCCATCGGGCTCACCCTTGGTCCAGATCAGCGTGGCATCACCGTCCCAGTCGCGCTGCACGGTCTCCGCGAGGGCCTGGACGCGCCCCGCCATGGAGCCGGGGAACCGGTGCACTGCCGGCCGCTCTTTGAACACCTCCACAAAGGCATGCGGTTCATAGGCCGCAACGGCGGCCGGTGCGATCGAACCGATGCGGGCCCGGATCTTTTCCGGGCCCGCAAAGGCGGATTCCATGGTCACCTGCTGGTCCAGCAGCATGCCGGTCAGGAGCGCAAACGCGTCGTCGCTCAGGAGTTTGTCGGCAGCCGGGTCACCGGTGATGTGAAGTTCCATGGCCCTTATCTTTCCACCAACCCACCGCCCCCGTCATGAGCCTCGGAAGGCGCAGCGGCCGTTAGGGCTCCAGCGCCACGCGGATCATGGACCAGGACACTGCGGGCAGTTCCGCTGTGAGCCGCCCGCCGTCGGCCTTGACGCTGACGTTCTCGACGGGCAGGACCGACGTCGAGTCATCTGCGGTGGCCTGCCAGTACGGGTCCTTGTTGGCGTAAGTGACCGCTTCAATGACCTTGACGTTGCCCAGTCCGGCGACGGCGGCGTCCAGGGTGAGTGCGTCCGTTGCCGAGCGGTTCACGGCGAAGACCACTGCCTCACCCTTGTCGGCGTCGAGCGTTGCCACGGCGGACAACGCAGTGAAGCCCGTTGTCTTGCCGCCGCTGACCAGCGGAGATTCGACGGCGAGCTGCAGCACAGTGCCGACGGCGTGGCGGGAGGTCAGTGCGAACGGGTGGAAGGTGGTCTGCTTCCACGCCCGGCCGCCCGGTTCGGTCATGATGGGCGCGATGACGTTGACCAGCTGCGCCAGGCTCGCTGAGTGCACACGGTCCGTATTGCGCAGCAGCGTAATCAGCAGGTCCCCGACGACGACGGCGTCCGCCACCGTGTAGACGTCCTCCAGCAGGACGGGAGCCACCGGCCAGTCCTGGCCGCTCGGGGACTTGGACTCGCCGCGGCTCATGTGCCACACGTTCCATTCGTCGAAGGAGATATTGACCTGCTTGTCGGACTTCTTGACCGACTTCACGTGGTCGATGTGGGCCACGATGTCGCGGATGAAGGAGTCCATCTTGTGTCCGGCGGCGAGGTGTTCCTGCAAGTCGCCGAAGTCCTCGAAGTACTGGTGCGCGGAGATCAGGTCAACGAGTTCGTAGGTCTCGGTCAGGACCACCCGCTCCCACTCGCCGAAGGTGGGCATGGTGGGTCCGGAGCTGCCGCAGGCCACCAGTTCCAGGTCCGGATCGATCATTCGCATGCCGCGGGCAGTGTCTGCCGCGAGCCGGCCGTATTCGAGGGCGTTCTTGTGGCCGATCTGCCACGGTCCGTCCATCTCGTTGCCGAGGCACCACATCTTGATGCCGTAGCCGTTCTCCGCGCCGTTGGCTTTGCGCTGGTCCGAGAACGCAGTGCCGCCGTCGATATTGCAGTATTCGAGCAGGTCCAGCGCTTCCTGCGTGCCACGGGTGCCAAGGTTAACGGCCATCATGGTTTCGACGCCGGCTTTGGCGGACCACCTGGCGAACTCGTCCACGCCCACGAGGTTGGGGTCCGTGGAGTGCCAGGCGAGGTCAAGCCGTGCAGGGCGCTGTTCCGCCGGGCCCACCCCGTCTTCCCACCGGTAACCGGACACGAAGTTTCCGCCGGGGTAGCGGACGGTGGAGACGCCCAGCTCGCGGGTCAGGTCCAGGACGTCCGTCCGGAAACCGTCTTCATCCGCTTTGGGGTGCTCCGGCTCAAAGATCCCGGTATAGACGCAGCGGCCCAGGTGCTCCACAAACGCACCGAAGGTACGGCGGCGGACGGGCCCTACGGTGAAGGACGGGTCGATGGTGACCTTAGCTGCGGCTGACTCTGATGTGCCCACGAAAACTTCCTCGTTTCTGATTCTTCTACAACGTTATAGAAATCAATTGTTAGCGTTGACAACGAGGTGAGTCAAGGCCTGTTCGGAGATTGGTTTCTGCCAAAGGCACAAAAAACCCGAGGCTAGGCAACAACGCACGCAGAGACCAAATGTGAGTACTCAGTCGCAAAACCAAGTAGTACCTAATCTGAAAAACGAGTACCGATTACCGTTCTCTCAGCTGTCGTCGAGAACTACTTTCGACTGAGAGAAGGAACGTGAATTGCTCACTTGGGGGTGTGAGAAAGGATGCGGGCAGGACCCGAATGCTGCGACTTCCCGGCCCTCATGACCGGGGCACCAAGCGGGGCCGGCGACGAGGAGGTCTTTGAGACCAAGGCCTCTCCCCCAGCCGTCGCCGGCCCTCTGTTCGCGCAATCTGCCTGTGCCAGCGCCACCGCGCCCGGGACCCGCTGACACAGCCATGACGAATCCGTCTCCGCCTTCTCCGTCCCCCAGCGATGGAGGGCAATCATCCCGGGGTGCCTTCGACGTCCCGGAAATTGACGGCCTGCGTGAAGGCCTCTTGCTCGATCTCGTGACGGGTGCCCAAAGCCTCACGGAATCGCTGGACACGCTGGCCAGGATGGCCGGCGCAACTCTCAGCCAGGCCACGGGTGGCGCTGTGGAATGCGCTGTTGTGCTGCACCACGGCAAGCACCCCACCCTTGCGGGCACAGTCGACCATGCCCGCGAGCTGGCTTCGCTAGAACTGGAACTCGGAGAGGGGCCGCTGACGGATGCGCTGGCTACAGGGCTTCCTGTAGCCGCAAACCACATGTCAGCTGATTTCCGCTGGCCCCAATACAGGCGCAACCTGAGGTCCGCCGGCTATAAGAGCATGATGGCGGTGCGGCTGCAACTTGACGACGGCGCGCAGTCCGCCCTGGTGTTTTTTGCCGCCAGAACGGCTGCATTTCCACAGCCTGTGGTTGCCGCCGCCCTCGGCTTTGCGGACCTCGCATCCCGGAGCCTCAGGCTGGTCACGGAGCTCAGGGAAGCCCGGTCATCCGCAGCCGATCTCCGCTCAGCCCTGGAGAGCCGGACCTCCATCGACATCGCCTGCGGCGTCATCATGGCGCAGAACCGATGTTCCTATCGTGAGGCTTTCGGCATCATCTCCAATGCTTCAAGCCACCGGAACATCAAACTCCGCAAGGTGGCCGAGGACATTCTGGACAAACTCCCCGATGGCGCGCCCCGAACCCACTTCGACCAGTAGGTGGGCGCCGGGTGTTGGCGATATAGAAGGCCATTAACTGAAATCAGGGCGCGGTGTTCGCGCCCTGATTTCAATTAACCCTGCGAACTACCACGGGCTTAGATTCCGCCAGCCAATTTGTAATAGGCAGCATTCCAGTTCAGGTCCTTCTTGAACTGGCGGATGGTGGTGTCCTCGTCGATGGTGAGGAGTTCGGTTTTGGCGATCTCGGCGAAGTCCTCAAACACATCCATGCCGACGGCGGTGCTGAGCACGGTGTGGTGCGCGGCGCCGGCGGTGAGCCACGCGGCGGCACTCGTGGCGAAGTCGGGCTTCGGCTGCCACAGGGCGCGGGCGACGGGGAGGTTGGGCAGCGGCTGGTCCAGGGGGACGACATCCACGGCGTTGGCCACGAGGCGGAAGCGGTCCCGCATGTCCGAGAGGGCAACCACCACGCCTGGGGAGGCGTCGGCGTCGAACACCAGACGGACCGGGTCTTCGCGGCCGCCGATACCCAGCGGGTGGATCTCCAGGGTCGGCTTTCCAGCCGTCAGGGACGGGCAGACCTCCAGCATGTGCGCGCCCAGGATCTTCTCCGAACCGGGCTCAAGGTGGTAGGTGTAGTCCTCCATCAGGGAAGCCCCACCGGGCAGGCCGGCGCCCATCACTTTGGCCGCCCGGACCAGGATGGCGGTCTTCCAGTCGCCCTCGGCACCGAAGCCGTAGCCATCGGCCATGAGCCGCTGCACGGCAAGGCCCGGGAGCTGGCGGAGCGCGCCGAGGTCCTCGAAGGAGGTGGTGAAGGCGGCGGATCCATTGGCTTCGAGGAAGCTGCGCAGGCCCAGTTCGATGCGGGCGCCGTAGCGGAGGGCGTCGTGGCGGGCCGCGCCTGCGCGGAGCTCCGGAACCACGTCGTAGAGGTCCTCGTACTCCGCTACCAAGGTGTCGACGTCGGCCTCCGCGGCGCCGTGCACGGCCTCGGCGAGTTCGTTGACGGACCAGGTGTTGACCGAGACGCCGAAGCGCAGCTCGGCCTCGGTCTTGTCACCCTCGGTGACGGCGACGTTGCGCATGTTGTCGCCGAAGCGGGTGAGCTTCAGGGTGCGGACGGCGGCCCAGCCGGCGGCGGCGCGCTGCCATACGCCCACCTGGCGGGCCACCTCCGGGTTGGAGACGTGCCCCACTACGGTCTTGCGGGCGATGCCCAGGCGGGACTGGATATAGCCGAACTCGCGGTCGCCGTGGGCGGCCTGGTTGAGGTTCATGAAGTCGAAGTCGATGTCCGCCCAGGGCAGGTCACGGTTGGCCTGGGTATGCAGGTGAAGGAGCGGCTTGCGCAGCAGGTCCAGGCCCTGGATCCACATCTTGGCCGGGGAAAAGGTGTGCATCCAGGCGGTGACGCCGATGACGGCATCGTCCGAGTTGGCTTCCAGCGCGGTGCGGCGGATCGCATCCGAGTCGGTCAGGACCGGCTTCCAGACGATCTTGACCGGGACAGCAGAGGAGGCGTTGAGCTGGTTGGCGATCTCCTGGGACTGGGCGGCCACCTGCTTGAGGACATCCTCGCCGTAGAGGTGCTGGCTGCCGGTGAGGAACCAGACCTCGAAGCCGTCAAGGGAAGTGTTTGCTGCGGTGCTCATGGGTTCTCCTGCGAAGTAAGTTCGGTGGGCTGACGGGCAGCGTTACTGGCCGTAGACGTTCTGGTAGCGGGCGTAAAGGGAGTCGATATGGCCCTGGTCGATCGGGATCGGCTCGCCCAGCTGGCGCGAAATGTGCACGGTGCGTGCTACTTCCTCACACATCACGGCAGCCTTCACTGCGGAGCGGGCATCCTTGCCGATGGTGAAGGGGCCGTGGTTCTGCATCAGCACGGCGGGCGAATTGGAGTTCTTCAGCGTCTCCACGATGCCTTGGCCAATCGAGTCGTCGCCGATCAGTGCGAACGGGCCCACCGGAATGGAGCCGCCGAATTCGTCGCCCATCATGGTCAGCACGCACGGGATCGATTCGCCCCGGGCGGCCCAGGCCGTGGCGTACGTGGAGTGCGTGTGCACCACGCCGCCGACGTCGGGCATGTTCCGGTAGACGTAGGCGTGCGCCGCGGTGTCCGACGACGGCGACAGCGGCGGGTTGCCCCACTCACCGTCCGCATCGCCATCCACTGGCACCCCGTGGAGGTCGGTGACCACCATCTGCTCGGGCGTCAGGTCATCGTAGGAAACGCCGGAAGGTTTGATGACCAGCAGATCTCGGCCGGGAACTCGGGCCGAGACGTTGCCGGCGGTCCACACCACCAGTTCGTAGCGGGTGAGCTCGGCGTGCAGGGCGCAAACTTCCGCCCGGATCCGGGCAATGGTTTCCAGCGTGTTAGCGGTTGCGGTGCTCATGCGGAGGCTCCAACGGTGGCGGGGGTGGCGGCTGCTGTGCCAGGACTGGACGCTTTGGCGGAGCGGCGCGCGATGGCCTTGAGCCGGTGCATCACGTCGTTGGCGCCGCGGCCGAAGTAGTCGTGGAGGGCGCGGTATTCGACGAACAGTTCCTCGTAGGCGGCAACGTTTTCCGGGATCGGGGTGTAGACCTCCCCGGGCTCGGAGCCCATGGCTGCCGCAGCCTCGCGGATGTCGGCGAACTTTCCGGCCGCGACGGCTGCGTGGATGGCCGAGCCCAGTGCCGGACCCTGGGTTGAGCCGATGGTGGAGAGCTGCAGCCCGGTGATGTCCGCGTAGATCTGCATCAGGAGCTTGTTCTTCAGGAGGCCGCCGGCCACGATGAATTCCTTCACCGGCACCCCGGAATCACGGAAGGCGTCCACAATGGTGCGCGTACCGAAGGCCGTTGCTTCGAGCAGGGCACGGTAGGTATCTTCTGGTTTCGTGGCCAGGGTCTGGCCCACCACCACGCCGGAGAGCTCGTGGTCCACCAGCACCGAGCGGTTGCCGGAGTGCCAGTCCAAGGCGATCAGGCCGTGCTCGCCGATCCCCTGGCGGGAGGCGAGTTCGGTGAGGTATTCGTGGATGCCCAGGTTCTTTTCGGCTGCGGCCTGGTGGTATTCCGGCGGGACGCCGTTCTTGGTGAACCAGCCGAAGATGTCGCCTACACCGGACTGTCCGGCCTCGTAGCCCCACAGCCCGTCGACGATTCCGCCGTCCACCACGCCGCACATGCCGGGCACCTCGTGCAGTTCGGTGCCGTTCATGACATGGCAGGTGGAAGTGCCCATGATGGCCACCAGCTGGCCCGGATCCACCGCCCGGGCAGCCGGGGCGGTGACGTGCGCGTCCACGTTGCCCACCGCGACGGCGATGCCCTCCGGCAGGCCCGTCCACTCGGCTGCCTCTGCCGTGAGGTAGCCCGCGGCATCGCCGAGACGTCCGATCGTGTGTTCGAGTTTGGCGCTGACGAAGTCCTTGAACGCCGGGTTCAGCGCGGCCAGGAAGTCCTCGGACGGGTAGCGGCCGTCCTGGTAGATGCCTTTGTAGCCGGCAGTGCAGGCGTTGCGTACGTACTGCCCGCAAAGCTGCCAGACGATCCAGTCGGCTGCTTCGACCCAGTGGTCCATGGCGGCGTAGGCTTCCGGGTCCTCTTCCAGCAACTGCAGGCCTTTGGCGAATTCCCACTCGGAGGAGATGAGCCCGCCGTAGCGGGGAAGCCACGATTCGCCGCGTTCCGCGGCTAGGTCGTTGATCCGGTCCGCCTGCGGCTGCGCGGCGTGGTGGCGCCACAGCTTCACGTAGGCGTGGGGCCGGTTGGCGAAGCCTTCCAGCTCGTTCAACGGGGTTCCGTCCGCCTTCACCGGCACCATGGTGCAGGCAGTGAAGTCAGTGGCAATGCCGACGACGGCCGCCGGGTCGATCCCTGCGGCAGCGATCGCTGCTGGAACTGCGTTGCGGAGGACGTCGCGGTAGTCGTTGGGGACCTGGAGAGCCCATTCGCCAGGCAGCCGTGCGGCGGCTGCACCTGCCACATCCGCCGGCAGCGCATCAGTGACTACCGCGTGCGGGTAGTCAAAAACCCCGCTGCCGAGTTCCTTGCCATCCCTGACCCGGACCACCACCGCGCGTCCGGAGAGCGTCCCGTAGTCCACGCCGATGACGTAGTTGTCTGTGCCGTCTACTGTGACGTCCATAAAAAGTTCCTCCAATGAGCTGCCGCCACCTCGCGGCCTGCTGTCAATTGTGAGCGCTAACAACATTGAAGTCAAGAGTCCGAAATAGCTCAACGACTACGGCAGCAGGACTACGGGGCCGCGGCGGGTCCTGACGTGCTGGCCCGAAGGACCAGTTGGGGGGTGACAACGGTGGAACTCACGGCGGCACCAGCCTCGATCTCCTTCAGCATGATGTCCATGCAGCGCCTGCCGAGCTCCTCAAAGTCCTGGCGCACGGTGGTGAGCGGCGGAGTGAAGTACCCCGACTCCGGCTGGTCGTCGAACCCAACCACGGAGACGTCGTCGGGAACGCGGACCCCGGCCTCGTTGAACGCCCGAAGCAGTCCCAGCGCCATCTGGTCGTTGCCCACAAAGAGCGCCGTGGCGGTGCGCTTCGCTGCGAGCCGGCGGCCGATCTCGTAACCACTGCCAGCGCTCCAGTCTCCTTCGACCAGCAGATCATGCGGGAGCCCGGCCTCCTCGAGGGCTGCCCGCCAGCCCTCGGCGCGGAGGGCGCCGTCGATCCAGTCCCCAGGACCCGCCACATGACCAATCCTGCGGTGCCCCAGCTCGATGAGATGCCCGACGGCGAGTTCGGCGCCGCGTCTCTGGTCCACCATGGCGCCACTCACCGCGTCGTTGCCCAGGGATCCGACGGCAACCACGGGCACTCCGGGGTTGAATTCCTCAAGGATCTGCAGGGTTTCGGAGTGCGGCACCAGCACTGCGATACCGTCAACCGATTGGTCCGTGAAGTGCCGCAAGGCGTCGAAAATGGCGTCGCGGCTGACGGAGCGGAGTGCGGCGATGCTGACGAAGTAGCCGGCATCCCGCGCGGCCTGTTCGACTCCCAGCAGCGTGTTGGCCGGCCCGTACTGGGAGAGTTCGCTGCCCAGCACGCCGATGGTCTGCGAGCGCCGGGTCACCAGGCTGCGGGCCGCGGTGTTCCGGCGGTAGCCCAGCTCCGCAATGGCAGCTTCCACTTTTTCCCGGGTGGCCTTGCTGACGTTCGGGTGGTTGTTGATGACGCGTGAGACCGTCTGGTGGGAGACACCCGCGAGCTCGGCCACGTCTTCAAGGCGCGGCAGTCGCCCGTTGCTGCTTTTTGACATGTACCCATTGTGCCCGTTGCCATGCGCCAGCGGTTGATGCCTGATCGAGTACTGGATGTCCGGCCTTGCCGCCCCGTCCTAAGCTTGTCCGCAGATCCGGGCCTTGAAGGGCGGGAACGGCAACAGGGTAGGAAAGCCGGGATTCACGGCAAAGAAAAAGTCCCCGGCAGCCTGTTTCCAGGATGCCGGGGACTTGCCACTCTTCGGTGAAAGAGTGGGCCCTGTGGGGCTCGAACCCACGACCCACGGATTAAAAGTCCGATGCTCTACCAACTGAGCTAAAGGCCCCAACTGACCGTCAAAAGAGCCGATCAGCCCAATCCATTTCTGGACGTTAATACTGTACCCCAGACCGGGGGCTGATCCGGCACGCAGGTGAGCGCCGCCGTCGTACGCCGACACTGCGGTTTCCCGCCGTGCTTTTCCGGCACTGGTTTCCAGCTCCCCGACGGGGCCCGCATCCCTTCCGGGACGCACTCGATTCCCTTTGGGCACAGGAGTAGCGTGGGGGCATGAGCGAGCAAACAGGACCCAGTCACTACGGCGGAGCCAACCGGCATCACAAGCCCAAGCCTTTCGCCCCCATCGACTTTGAGCCGTTTGCCGGGGGGCCAGATCCGGCACGCGTCTCCGAGGCTGCACACCTTGCCGCGCAGGCTCTGGTGCGCCACGGACGCGACAGCGACGACCCCGTGATCACCGAACGGCTGGTCAAGCTGACCGACGAACAAGGATTGGAAGCCATCGCGGAGATGTGGGCCGAAAGCCCGGCCCGGTCCCTGCCCGGCGCCCTCTGGCGGCTGTACGCCCTGCGCGCCGCCACCGTCCAGGACCCGGAGAGGATTTCGGTCTACTTCCGTGCCGGCAAGGACACCGCGCAGGTGTCCAACGTGGTGGCCGGCGCCGCCGAGCCGCCTGGTGCGGATGAAATGCGGACCATGGCTGATGCCATCCTCTCGGGGGCGTTCGACGGCGAGTTCGACGTCGCGCTGGAACGCTCGGCCGCGTTCTGCCGGGTAGTGGCGCTCGGCCAGGCGACCATCGCCGACGGCGCCGAGCACGGCAACGAGGCCCACGCGAGCAAGCTCACGCGCAACTCCCACCAATTGGTGAAGACAGCCGAGGACCTCGAACATGCGGCGAACGCCTGGCGCCTGGGCGAGCTGGACTGACCCCAGAAGGCTGAATCTGTCAATGTTGACTTGGGCGATCCAACGTAGTTCACTGAAACTGGTGTCGAACCGCGAAACCCCCGGGCTTCAACATTTAGCCGCCTAGAGCGGCCTACCGCCGAGAGGCGTATCCGGTTCGGCACCATTTTTATGCCATTTTTTCAGCGCCCCGTAACCGCCCGGTAGAGTAATGGTCAGTTGCGGGCTGCGGTCAAGTCACAAAGCCGGCTTCCCCATCCCAGTACATTTCCCGGAGACGGTACCCACGTGAAGCTGCGCCTTTTTCCCCAGGAGCCCGCCGGGCTGAACCTCCTTTCAGAGATGGCACGCCAGATCGTACTGGCCACCGCCACGCTCGCCGAGATCCTGGGCGTCCCCGCAGCCGAGCACGGCAAACTCGTGGAGGACATGCACAACCACGAGGCCAAGTCCGCCGAACTGCATTTCGCCCTGCTCACCCACATGCGCACCAGTTTCGTGAACCCCCTCCCCCGGGAGGACATGTACGCGCTGTCCCGCTACCTCAACGAGGCCATCGAGAAGCTCGACGCCGCCGCGGAACTGGTGGCCCTGTACAAGCTGGAGCGCCTCCCCAAGCGGGCTGCGGACCAGTTGGAAATCATCAGCCGCCAGGCCGAGCTGACGGTGGACGCCATGCGCCGGCTGAACAACCTTGATGACCTAGAGGACTACTGGATCGAAATACTGCGGCTGGCCAAGCGTGCCGAACGCACTCACCGCGTCTGGGTGGCGGACATGATTTCAGACATGAAGTGGGCTCAGTATTCCCGCAACCGGGACATCGCCAACCAGCTCGTTGAAGTCACCAAGGACATGCGGCGCATCGCCACCCAGGTGGGCAGCATCATCGTCAAGGAATCCTGAGGTGACCGCAGCCATCTTCGCCGCGGTGGTGCTGCTGACTGCGGCGTTTGCTTTCCTCAACGGCTTCCGCGACGTCTCCAACTCCGTGGCACTCACTGTCCGCACACGGGCACTCACTCCCAGCGTCGCCGTCCTGCTGGCGGCCTTCTTCAACTTCCTCGGCGCCTTGCTCAGTGCAAGCCTGGCAGTGGCCGTGAGCCAGCACTGGATCACGCTCCCCGGCGGCGCCAACGGGCTCGGCATCCTGGTTGCCGGGCTGGCGAGCGCCTGCGGCTGGGGCATCCTGATGTGGTGGCGTGGAATACCGTCCTCCTCCACGCATGCGCTCGTGGGCGGACTCGCCGGTGCCGGCCTGGCCAGCCTTGCAGTGGGCGGCGGCGCGGTGGGCGGCGTGGACCAGTCGCTCCTTTTCCAGGTGGTCCTGCCACTGCTGCTCTCCCCGCTGGTTGCCTACAGCGGAGCCTTCCTCCTGGTCTACCCGGCCACCTGGGCGGCACGCTACGCCCAGCCCAACGTCATCAACACCCGCTTCCGCCGCAGCCAAGCCATCGCGGCCGGCGCCGTCGCCTTTGGCCACGGCCTGCAGGACGGGCAACGCGTCAGCGCAGTCCTCCTGCTCGCCCTGCTGGCCAGCGGCTATGCCGACGGCGGCACCATCCCCGTGTGGGTGGCACTCCTTTCCGCCGTGATGATCTCAGCGGGAACACTCTTCGGCGGCTGGCGCATCTCCCACACCATCGGCTACAAAATCACGCGGATTGACCCGCTGCGGGGTTCCGTGGCGCAGATCTTCAGTGCAGCGATCCTGTTTGTGGGGGCCATCGGGCTGCACTGGCCTGTGTCCACTACGCACACCGTGACTGCTGGCGTGCTGGGCGCCGGCGAGAACCAGCACTTCTCCGTCACCAACCGGAAACTGGTGATCCGGATCCTCGCGCTGTGGGTGCTGACGCCGGCTGCGACGGCTGCCGGTGCCTTTATCCTGGCGCTGGCGCTGTCACCGCTGGCTGACTCCTAGGCCCTTAGACGCCGCCCCGATTGCAAAGAAGCCCCGGACCAGTTGTGGTCCGGGGCTTCCTGCATATTGCATCGATTGCTCCGTGGCCGCCCTTTTGGGGCGTCAAAAGGGCGCTACTGGAGCAATCGATGGTGGGCCCACAGCCGCAGGGTCCCCGGGCGAGCTTGCGAACCTGGGGAGCGGCTGGCGACTACCCGAAGCGGCCGGAGACGTAGTCTTCCGTGGCCTTCACCGTGGGGTTGCTGAAGATCGTGTGGGTGTTGCCGAATTCGATCAGTTTGCCCGGCTTGCCCGTCCCTGCAATGTTGAAGAAGGCCGTCTTGTCCGAGACGCGTGCGGCCTGCTGCATGTTGTGGGTCACGATCACCACGGTGTACTGGTCCTTGAGCTCGTTGATGAGGTCCTCAATGGCCAGGGTGGAGATCGGGTCCAGGGCGGAGCACGGCTCATCCATCAGGATCACCTGCGGCTCCACGGCGATGGCGCGGGCGATGCACAGGCGCTGCTGCTGTCCGCCGGAGAGCCCGGAGCCCGGCTTCTCCAGCCGGTCCTTGACCTCGTTCCAGAGGTTGGCTCCCTGCAGTGAGCGCTCCACCAGGGCATCGGCCTCGCCCTTGGAGATCTTCTGGTTGTTCAGCTTCACGCCCGCCAGCACGTTGTCGCGGATGGACATGGTGGGGAACGGGTTGGGCCGCTGGAACACCATGCCGATCTGGGAGCGCACGGTCACGGGGTCGACACCGGGGCCGTAGAGGTTGTCCCCATCGAGAAGGACTTCGCCTTCCACCCGGGCGCCCGGGAGGACCTCGTGCATGCGGTTCAGGGTCCGCAGGAACGTAGACTTTCCGCAGCCTGAGGGGCCGATGAACGCCGTGACGGACTTGGCTTCGATGTTGATGCTGACGTCTTCCACGGCGAGAAAATTGCCGTAGTAGACGTTCAGGTCCTTGACGTCGATGCGCTTAGACATGGTGTTCCTTCACTTGCTGGGGTACGGAATAAGTTTATGCGGCCTAGCGGCCGGTCTTGGGGGCGAACACCCTGGCGATGAGCCGGGCGCCGAGGTTCAGCAGCATCACCAGGAGGATCAGCACCAGGGCCGCGCCCCAGGCCCGCTGCGAGGACGGGTCCGGGTTGGCCGGTGAGGTGGGGTTCAGGATCTGGGTGTAAATGAACGTGGGCAGCGAGGCCATCCAGCCGCCGAACACGTTGCCATTGATGCTCGTGGCGAAGCCGGCGGTGACCAGAATGGGTGCCGTCTCACCGATGACGCGGGCGATGGCAAGGGTGACGCCGGACGCGATGCCGGAGATCGCCGTCGGAATGACCACCTTGAGGATGGTGCGCCACTTGCGCACGCCCAGGGCGTAGGCCGCTTCGCGCAGCTCGTTGGGCACGATCTTCAGCATTTCCTCGCTGGATCGCACCACCACGGGAATCATCAGTACGGAAAGCGCGACGGCGGCCACGGCACCGGTCTTAGTGCCCGGCCCCACCACGGCGAAGAAAAATGCCGCGGCGAAGAGGCCCGCAACGATGGACGGGATACCGGTCATCACGTCCACGAAGAAAGTGATGGCCCGGGCCAGCCGGCCGTCGTTGCCGTACTCCACCAGGTAGATCGCGGTGAGCAGGCCAACAGGCACGGAGATGATGGTGGCCAAAATGGTGATCTGCACGGTGCCCAGCAGCGCGTGGTAGATGCCGCCCAGCACTGGAGCGCCTTCTTCGACGGCCCGGTTGTCATAGACGCCGGTAACGCCGTTCATGGAGCTGCCGAGGAACCCGGGCGTGATGATGCCGGGGATGCCGTTGGCCAGTACGGTCCAGATGACGGAGATCAGGGGCAGCAGGGCGATCAGGAACGAGCCCACCACCAGGCACGTGGCCAGTTTGTCCTTCGCCTTGCGGGATCCTTCGACGGCGGCGCTCCAGCCCACCAGGCCGGCGGCGAACAGGATGGCTGAGACGATGCCCCAGCCGAAGGCGTTGAAGCCGATCAGGGCGAGGATGGCGGCACCGGCCACCAGGGCAAGGGCCAGCACCACATAGGGTGCGTACTTCGGCAGCTGGCCTTTGGTGAGCGCTGAGCGCTTACGGACCGGGGTAAGGGTGGAGGTCATTTAGTTGGCTCCCGAGAATTCTTTGTGCCGGGTGATGATCCAGCGGGCGATCATGTTCACGCCCAGGGTGATCACGAACAGGACCAGGCCTGCGGCGATGAGGGTGCTGACCTTGAGCCCGCTGGCTTCGGGGAAGTTCAGGGCGATCTCGGCTGCGATGGTCTGGTTGCCGGACTGGATCAGGCTCGCGGTCAGGGCGCCGGAGGAAAGGACCAGGGCAACGGCCATGGTTTCGCCGAGGGCGCGGCCCAGGCCCAGCATGATGGCACTGATGATCCCGGGGCGGGCAAAGGGCAGCACGGCCATCTTGATCATTTCCCAGCGCGTCGCGCCCAGCGCCAATGCCGCTTCCTCGTGGAGCTTGGGGGTCTGCAGGAAGATCTCGCGGCTCAGGGACGTGATGATGGGCAGGACCATGACCGACAGCACGATGCCGGCGGTGAGGATGGTCTTGCCGGTGGCGGACGCCGGCCCCTGGAAGATGGGCAGCCAGCCCATGTTGTCCGCGAGCCAGTTGTAGGCCGGTGAGATTTCCTTGGCCAGGAAGGCAGCGCCCCAGGCACCGTAGACCACGGAGGGGATGGCAGCCAGCAGGTCGATGACGTAGCCCAGCCCGGAGGCCAGCCGGCGCGGTGCGAAGTGTGAGATGAACAGTGCCACGCCGATGGAGATGGGAGTGGCGATCACCAGCGCGATGGCAGCGGCGATCAGGGTGCCGATCACGATGGGCCAGATGTAGGAAAAGAATCCCTCTCCGCCCTGGATCTCGGCGGCCGGTGCGGTGAGCGCAGGGATTGCCTGCACCACAAGGAACAGCGCAACGCCGAACAGGACGGCAAGGATCAGGCACCCTGCGGCCAGGGTTGCTCCGGAAAAGATCTTGTCCCCGGCGCGGCCTGCGTCCTGGGAGCTTTTCAGGGAGGTGACGGTCATTCCCGACCCTTCGGTTGAGGTGGTGCTTGGGAAGCGTAAAGCGATGGGGTTACAAAGCCGAGTACCCCGCCCCGCCTCTCGGCGTGGCGGGGAACTCGGTCAGGGCAGGTGCTAGGACTTGACCTTGATGCTTTCAATGGCCTTCGTGGCCTTCTCGGCGAGGGCCGAAGAGAGCGGCGCGGACTTGGCGGAATCGGCGGCAGCCTGCTGACCCTCCTCAGAGACAACGTAGTTCTCGAAAGCCTTGACCAGGTCTACGGTTTCCTGCTTGTCATAGGTGGAGCAGACAATGTGGAAGGAAACCAGGACGATCGGGTAGGCGCCTTCGATGCTGGTCTTGCGGTCCAGCTTGATGGACAGATCGTTGGCCGAGCGGCCTTCGACGGCCTTGCCAGCGTCAACTGCCTTGGCGGCGGCGTCGGCGGAGATCTTGGTGAAGGACTCGCCAACCTTGATCTGGGCAACACCGAGCTTGCCGCTTACGGCAGAGTCATCCGCGTAGGTCACGGCGCCCGGGGTGTCGGTAACGGTCTTGACCACGCCGGAGGTGCCCTTGGCGTTCTCGCCCTGCAGGGTTGCCGGCCAGATGCCAGCGGCCTTGTCAGTCCAGACCTCGGGAGCAGCTGCTGCCAGGTAGTCCGTGAAGTTGGTGGTGGTGCCGGAGTCGTCAGAGCGGTTCACCGGGGTGACCTTCAGGTCCGGGAGGCTGACGCCTTCGTTCAGGGCCGCGATGGCGGGGTCGTTCCAAGTGGCGATTTCGCCACGGAAGATCTTGGCCACCGTGGCAGCGTCGAGCTTGAGTTCGGTGATGCCCGGGAGGTTGAAGGCAATGGCGATCGGAGAAATGTAGACCGGGATGTTCAACGCGCCGTCCGGGCCGCAGATGGTCTTGGAGGATGCGTATTCCTCATCCTTCAGGTAGGCGTCCGAGCCGCCGAACTGGGCCGAACCGTCCAGGAGTGCCTTGCGGCCTGCGCCGGAACCGTCCGGGGAGTACTGCACAGTTGCGCCCTGGTTGGCAGCAGCAAATGCGGTCTTCCAGGCATCCATGGCTGCGCCTTGCGCTGAGGAGCCGATACCGGTGAGCGTGCCGGTGACCTTGGGGCCGGCGGACTGGCTGCCAGCGGGCGCTGCGCCCGTGACCTGGTCTGAACCGCAGGCGGTGAGCGCGAGTGCGCCGGCTGCGATAACAGCGATAGCCGCGTGGCGGCCGAAGCGGAGAGCCTTCACTAGATGTACCCCTTCCAGGGTTATTCAGTTGCGGGCAGGGCCGGAGACGCCCTGCAGCGCGATGCGTACGTTCTGTACCTTCATTGAAGTTATGGGCCGCAGGTAACGGGATGGGCTGTCCAAAGTGAACGGGAAATTAACGACGGCGGGATATTGGCTTACATGTGCAGCGTCACCATTGCGCAGATCACATGTCCGGCCGTAGTGCACTGCCGGTGAATAGACTTGAACGCATGGCCATTTCTGCGGGACTCTCAGCAAGCGGGCGATTCCTGCGCGGCCGCATCCGCACCGGCCTGATCCGTAGCCGCAACTCTCTGTTTCCCGCTATTCAGATGACCGGCTGTGCCGTGGGGGCCTATGCGTTCGCCGAGTACGTGCTGGGGCACTCTGGTCCGCTGTTCGCGGCGACATCTTCGCTGATTGCGTTGGGCTTCTCCCGGGAGCCACGGCTGCGCAGGGTGGTGGAGGTGGGGCTGGGCTGCACCATCGGCATTGCGGTGGGTGATCTGCTCCTGCACTGGCTGGGCGGCGAAATCTGGGTTGCCGCCGTCGTACTCCTTGTCTCCATCCTGCTGGCACGCTTCCTGGACAGCGGCAACATCTTCACGACGCAACTGGGCCTGCAATCGCTGCTGGTGGTGCTGCTGCCGGCGCCGGCCGGCGGGCCGTTCACGCGCAGCATCGACGCCATCATCGGCGGTCTGTTCGCGCTGCTGGTGACCATCCTTGTGCCCAAGGATCCGCGCCGGGAGCCCCGCAAGGATGTCCAAAACCTGCTCCATGAACTGGCGGAAGTGTTGCGGGAATGCGCCACCGCGCTGACGAACAGCGACTCCACCCAGGCCTGGCATGCGCTGATCCGGGGCCGGAACTGCCAGCCGCTGGTGGACGCGATGCGCCATTCCCTGCGCGCTTCAGGGGAGGTGGCCACGCTTTCGCCCGCTTACCGCCGCCACCGCGACGAGCTGGACCGGCTGAAGCAGTCACTGGACTTCATCGATCTCGCCCTGCGTAACAGCCGCGTTTTTGCGCGCCGGCTGACCAGCGCCATCAACCACGCCGCACTCTCGGATGAGGCTACTGACAACATCGCCGGGGTACTGCAGGACACCGCTGCCGCTATTGATGAGCTGTCGCTCGGCCTGGCGGAAACGCACGACGGCGCCCGCCGCGCCCACCTGCGCACCGCCCGGCAGGACCTGAGCGAGATCGCCCTGCGCCTGCACCCGAAACTTCTGGAAGTGCAGCGGCTGGAGGGCGAGACCGTGGTCATGTTGTTCCGGCCGCTGATGGTGGACCTGCTGGAGGCTACGGGGATGGATTCACGCGAAGCACGGGACGTCCTGCCAGGGCTTTAGCGGTCGTTGGCGTAGTGCACGCCCAACTGGTCCCTAACACTGTCCAGAAGCCCCATGATCCGCACGCTTTCGTCCCAAGGCATCAGGGGACTCTCCAGAAGACCCGCTCGAATGCACCGGGCAGCTTCCCGCAGCTCGTGGATGAAGCCTTCGGCCTCCTCCGGGAACTCCTCGACGTGGACCACGCCGTCAGCGCCTTGGTATTCGATCCTGCGTGGGCGGTAGAGGGGTGAACCGGTGCGTAGCCAGCCCTGCGTGCCACTGATGGTGACGGTGCCGGGGCTGCTGGACTGCAACGAGGAAACCAGCTGGGCAGTGGCGCCGTCCGGGTACTCAAGGGTCACCGTGTTCTGGAGGTCTATCCCGTCATGGTTCAGCAAGCCCGCCGCGGTGACCTTCGTGGGAAATCCGAGCACGCTGACGGCCCACGTCAGCGGATAGACAGTGAGGTCCAAGAGGGCGCCACCGCCGGCCGCCGGATCAAAAAGCCGGCTGTTTGGGTCATAGGTGGCCGCGAAACCCAGATCAGCCTGAACCCACCGGACAGCGCCGATTTCCTTGCCCCGGACCACTTCCAGGGCCCGCAGGGTCGCCGGCAGGAACCGGGTCCACACTGCCTCCATCAAGAACAGTTTCCGCTCCCCCGCCAGCTGTGCCAGATCGCGGGCTTCCCTGGCGTTCACCGTGAGGGGCTTCTCGCACAGGACGTGTTTTCCGGCTTCCAGCGCAGCTTTGGCAACCTCAAAGTGTTGGGCGTGCGGCGTGGCGATGTAGACCACATCCACCAAAGGATCGCCGAAGAGCAGATCGTAACCTTTGCCGGCAGGCCCGTCATGGTAGCTAGCCGCGAAGCCGTACTGCCCGGCGAACTCCTTCGCAGCGGCCGGGCTGCGCGAGCTCACTGCATGCAGGACAGTGTTTTCCAGGAGGGCGAGGTCGCGGGTGACGCGGTGGGCGATCCGTCCGGTGGCCACCACGCCCCAGTTAAGAGGCCGAATCACGAATCACCAGCGACGTAGGGATCTGGGTGACCCGGTCCGTGGGCTTCCCTTCGATGAGGTCGACCAGGATCTCGGCCATCTTCTTGCCCATTTCGATGATGGGGTGATGCACGGTTGTCAGTTGCGGGTTCACGGATGTGGCAAACGAGTCGTCGTCGAACCCCACTACCGCAACGTCGTCGGGAATCCTTATCCCGCGCTCCTGGAGGACGGTGTAGGCCCCGGCAGCCATTTGGTCGTTGGCCACGAAGAGTCCGTCGATGGGTTTGCCGCGTTCGAGGAGCCGGCGCATGGCCTTGGCGCCGGAAGCGAGGGTGAAATCGCCATATTCCGCCAGGGAGTCGTCCAGGCCGGACGCCTCCAGGGCCTTCCTCCAGCCGTTGATCCGGTCGACACCGGGCGGCATGTCCTGCGGTCCGGCGATCGTAGCGATATGCGAACGTCCGCCCTGGATCAGCAGGCGCGTAGCCCCTTCGGCGGCTGCCTCATTGTTCACGTCCACGTAGTAGCTTCCGCCCTCGCCCAGCGGCCTGCCCGCGAACACCATGGGGATGTGGTCGCTGACGTGTGCCCAGGAGCGGTCCCCGGCATGGTGGGAGACCACCAGCGCACCCGCAACATTGCCGCCGAGCAGGAAAGCCCGGGTCTTTTCCGGCTTCGCTTCGGAGGCAATGACCATGTTGAGGGTGTAATCGGTGTCTGCGAGATACAACGCCACGCCTTGGACCACGGAGGCGAAGAACGGGTCGGCGAAGACCTTCGACGTGGACTCCGGCACGATCAGGGTCACTGAGTTGGGTTTCCGGCTGGCAAGGGACCGGGCCGCGCGGTTGGGCGTGTAGTTCACGGCGAGGATGGCTTGGCGGACCTTCGCGGCAATGTCCTCGTCCACGCTGGGCACGTCATTGACCACGCGCGAGACCGTAGCGCGGGACACGCCCGCCAGCGCAGCCACCATTTCCAGGGTGGGCGCCGGCCGGCTTCCGCGTTGATCTTGCTTCACTTCTTCGCTCCGTGAGGTTAAGCGGGCTTCCGCCCGGGACTCCAGTTTAGGCAGGCAATGACGCGGGCAGCCGTGCGACGTTCCGTTTTGCGGCAGCGATCAACCGGGCATAGGCCAGGCCGCTGTCCTTGACGGTGCGCTCAAAGGTTCCGTAATCCACACGGACTATCCCGAAGCGCTTGCCGTACCCCCAGGACCACTCGAAGTTGTCCAACAGCGACCAAACGAAGTAGCCGCGGACGTCGGCACCCTGGTCCATCGCCTCCCCTACGGCGGCTATGTGGTCAAGGATGAAGCCGGTTCGCTCCGCGTCGTGAATGCCGCCGTCCGGGCTTACGGTGTCCTCGTAGGCGGCACCGTTTTCGGTGATGTACAGCGGCGGCAGGGTGGGGTATTCCTCACCGAGGCGGACCAGGAGTTTCCGCAGTCCATCCGGGTTGACTTCCCAGTTCATCGCAGTCCGCGGAAGGCCGCGGCTGGGAAAGGCGATGTCCTCGGACCCCACCCACGGCGAAGCAGCGACGCGTTCGGCCCCGCCGGAGTGGCCATCGCTTCCCGCATCGTCAGCATGCCCGCTGATGAGGTCATCGTGGTAATGGTTGACTCCGAGGAACTCCAGCGGCGCACTAATGGCTTCCAGGTCCCCGGGAAGGACAAGGTCCGGCAGGCCGAACGGCGCCAGGTCATTCAAGGTGTCTTCCGGGTAGCTTCCGCGCAGGATGGGGTCGAGGAAGATCCGGTTCTGCAACGAATCGAAGCGCCGGGCTGCGTCCAAGTCGATGGGGTCCTGCGGGTCCCGCGGAATGGAGTTGCTTAGGTTAAGCGTGATCCCGAGGTTCTGGGCGCCGCGTTGCCGCAGGGCATTGACGGCGAGGCCGTGGGCGAGGTGCTGATGGTGCACGGCCGATATTGCAGCGCGCGGTTCCTTGCGCCCGGGGGCGTGGACCCCCGAAGCGTAGCCCAGCAGCGAGGAGCAGAAGGGCTCGTTGAAAGTGGTCCAGTGCTGGACCCGGTCGCCGAGCGCCGTGTAGACGTCGTTGGCGTAGTCGACGAACCGGTAGGCCGTGTCCCTGTTTGCCCAGCCACCCTTCTCCTCCAGGGCTTGTGGCAGATCCCAGTGGTACAGGGTCAGCCATGGCAGGATCCCGGCCTCCAGCAGTTCGTCCACCAGCCGGGAGTAGAAATCCAGACCCTCCTGGTTGACGGCCTTGTCTCCCGGCCGCACCCGCGCCCAACTGGTGGAAAAGCGGTAGGAGTCCAACCCCAGTTCCTTCATGAGCTGAACGTCCTGCGGCATCCGGTGGTAGTGGTCAACGGCGTGTTCCAGGGTGTCGCCCTGGGCGATGGCACCGGGGATCCGCGCAAAGTGGTCCCACACGGAGTCCTCCTTGCCGCCTTGGTGGCTGGCCCCCTCAATCTGGGCCGCCGCCGTCGCGGATCCCCAGATGAATCCTTCCGGCCACTGTCGTGAGTACGTCGAATGTGGCATTAGCCCTTCACTGCTCCTTGCATGATTCCTGAAATAAGTTGTTTTCCTGCCAGCACAAACAGCACCAGCAGCGGCAGGGTGGCCAGAACCGCGCCTGCCAGGACCACGGAGTAGTCCACGTAACGGGCAGATTGCAGTTGGCTGAGTGCGGTCTGCAGCGTGGGATTGCCGGCGTCTAGCACCAGCAGCGGCCAGAGGAAGTCCGTCCAGGCCGTCATAAAGGTGAACAGGCCCAGGATGGCCATGGCCGGGCGGGCCGCCGGGATGGCCACGTGCCAAAACGTGGAGATCATGTTGGCCCCGTCCATGCGGGCCGATTCGATGAGCTCATCCGGGATGACGTCCACCAGGTATTGCCGCATGAAAAAGACACCAAAAGCAGTAACCAGGGTGGGCACAACGACGGCGCCGATCTCGCCGGTCCAGCCAAGGGTCCGCATGACCATAAAGAGCGGGATGATGCCCAGTTGCGTGGGGATGGCCATGGTGGCAACGACCATCAGCATGAGCCCGTTCCGGCCGCGAAACCGCAGCTTGGCGAAGGCGTAGCCGGCGAGGGTGGAAAAGCCGACCACCGAAATGGTGATGATTCCGGAAATCAGGACGCTGTTTCCGAGTGCCAGCCAGAAGGGAACGGTGTCGAAGACTTCGCCCACGTTCGTCCAGAAGTTCCCGCCGGGCAGCAGCGGCGGCCAGGCTTCTCCCAGGGCTTCGTTGGACCTGCTGCCGATCACTACGGACCACCACAGCGGGTAGGCGGACGAGAGCAGGAAGGCCAGCAGCAGCCCGTAGCTGAGGAAGCCGGGGCGTTCGCCGGTGCCGAAGATGCGTTTGCGCAGGGTGGCCGGCCTCGGCGGCGCGGAGCCGGGCGAAGAGGCGCTGCCGGAAGCGGGCCTCGCAGATCCGGGTTTTGCGTGGTCCATGATGGTCATTGGGTAGTCCTTTCAGCACGCTTCCGGGCGGCGGTTGTCCTCCGGGCGGCTCGGGATGGCCGGGCGGCATCCGTTGTGGCGATCCGGCGTGAGATCAAGTAGTTGACCAGGCCGAACAGGACGATGATCAGGAAGAGCAGCCAGGCGATGGTTGAGGCTTTCCCAAAGTTCTGGCGCTGGAAGGCCATCTCCCACAGGTACAGGACGGTGGTCTGGAACTGGCGCTGTGACCCGCCGGCGGTGGCCGGATCGAACAACCTGGGCTCCGTGAAAATCTGGAGGCCTCCGATGGTTGCCGTAATGACCACGAAAACCATGGTGGGCCTGATGCTGGGCAGTGTGATGCTGAAGAACCGGCGGACGGCACCTGCACCATCGAGGGCGGCAGATTCGTACAGGTCCCGCGGGACGGCCTGCATCGCGGCCAGCAGGATCAGGGCGTTGTAGCCTGTCCAGCGCCAGTTGACCATGGTGGCGATGGCGATGTGGCTGGGGATGGTCTCGTTTTTCCACATCACCGGGTCAAGGCCGAAGTTCCCCAGGATGTTGTTGATCAGGCCGTACTGCTCGCCGAACATGTTGGTGAAGATCATGGCCACCGCTACTGGCGTCACGATGTAGGGCAGCAGGATGCTCATGCGCCAAAAAGTCTTGGCCCGGAGGTTCTGGTCCAGCACCGCAGCCAGGAAAAGGGCCACGGCCAGTTGCGGGACTGAGGAGAGCAGGAAGATGCTCACCGTGTTGAAGAGGGAATTCCAGAAGAAGCGGTCCTGCAGGACCTCAGCGAAGTTCTCCAGCCCCACGAACTGCCCCTGCCCTTTGAGCAGGTGCCAATCGAAGAGGCTGACAAAAAACGTGTAGACCAGCGGGAAGAGTCCTACGAGGGCGAACAGGATAAAGAACGGCGCAACGTAGAAGTAGGGCGAGGCTTTGACGTCGAAGATACTCAGTCGCTGTTTGAAGGTGGGTTTGGATTTGACTGCGGCCGGCTTGGCGGATCGGTTCAAGGTGGTTGTCATGGGGTCTCGCGCTTCATCGGGGGGCCTCCCAGCCGGGAGGCCCCACAGCGGGTTAGTTGTTGACGACCAGGTCGTTGAGGAGGCGCAGGGCTTCAGTCCAGGCCTTGTCCGCGTCAGCGGTTCCGGCGTCGAGGCTCTTCAGCGCCGGACCGAACACGTTTTCCTGGATGACCGAATCGTCCGGGCCCTTGAACTGGGCTACGACGCCCTTGGCCCGGTTTGCCAGGATGGCGCCCGTGGGGGCGTTGTTGAAGAGCACGTTGGGTGTGGCGTCCTGGACCAGCTTTTCCTGGGCCTTGAGCGTGCTGGGGAAGTTGTTGGCGGCGGCGGACTGCTTGACCTGCTGCTCGGGGGCGGTGAGCCAAGCGGCCAGCTTGGCGGCCTCTGCAGGGTGTTCCGAGGTCTTGGGCACGGAGAGGAAGGCACCGCCCCAGTTGGAGGCACCACCTGGGAAAACGTCTGCGAAATCCCAGCCGCTGTCGGCGCCGCCGCCTGCGGATTCGAGTTGGCCCTTGATGGTACCGAGCATCCAGCCGGGGCAGACGAAGGTGGCGAAGGACCCGTCAACGAAGGCCTTCCCGTTTCCCCAGTCCCACTGGGTTTGGTTGGCCGAGAGTCCTGCCGCAGTTCCGGCCGCCAGCATCTCGAATTTGTCCTTCATTTCCGCGTTGCCGTCGATGTTGAGTTCGCCGTCCTTGGTGTAGTAGCCCTCCTCCATCTGGTTCACCATGGAGTTCCAGACGAAGCCGGACTGGTCATACCAGGCCTTGCCGGTGGCTTCCTTGTACTGCTTCCCGAGTTCGAAGTACTTTTCCCAGGTGGCGTCCTGTCCGCCGAAGAGCTTCGCCACGGATTCGCGGTCGCTGGGCAGGCCTGCTGCTTCAAAGAGCTTGCCGTTGTAGCAGAGTCCCTGCGGTCCTATGTCAGTGCCGTAGCCAATAACGCGGCCCTCGGGGTCAGTGCCCTGCTTGTATTTCCAGTCCACCCAGTTGGCCTTGATGTCCGCGGCGCCGTGTTCGTTGAGGTCCACGAATTGATCGGAGACCTCCATGATGGAGCCCAGCCAGCCCTCCTCGATGGCCACTACGTCGCTGAGCCCGGATCCTGCCGCCAGTTTGGTGAAGGCATCGGTGCGGGCATTTGACCCGCGGTCAATGTTCGTGGCCTTGATCTTTACTCCGGGATTCGCTTGCTCGTACTCGCCATAGAGGTCGTTGTAGCCGAAGGTTCCAAATGTGGTGACCGTCAGTTCAACAGTCTTCTCCGAACTGCCCGCCTGGTCTGCACTGCTTCCGCAGCCTGTGGCGATCATGGCCAGGGCTGCTGCTCCCGCTATCGCGGCAGCGGTATTTCGTCGTGAGAATTTCACGGTCACTCCTTTGTGGGGGAATTGCCTTGGGGCTGAGAGAGCGCTCTCTTACAAGTTCCATAACTCTAAAGGTGGTGCGGATCACTGTCAAGAGAGCGCTCTCTGAGAGTGTTCGATCCCGTATTTTCGGGAGCGGTCACGTGCCGCTGCCCAGCGATGTCTGCCCCCGCAGCTAGGGTGGAACCCATGGCTACAAAGACTTCCCGGGCATCCAAAGCGCCTGCCTATAAGTGCGCGGAATGCGGCTGGACCACGGTCAAGTGGGTGGGCCGCTGCGGCGAGTGCCAGGCGTGGGGCACCGTTGAGGAAACGGGTGCGGCTGTGGCGCGCACGACGGCGGCAACAACAGTCCTCGAGCCCGCCCGCCGGATTGCCGAGGTAGACGCCACCACCGCAGCGTTCCTGCCCACCGGCGTGGATGAACTGGACCGCGTGCTGGGCGGCGGCCTGGTCCCGGGCGCCGTCATCCTGCTGGCCGGCGAGCCGGGCGTGGGAAAGTCAACCCTGCTGCTGGACGTCGCCGCGAAATTTGCTCGAACCGCCCAGGACGTCCTCTATGTCACCGGTGAAGAATCCGCTGCCCAGGTAAAGCTCCGCGCTGAGCGGATCGACGCCGTCGCGGACTCCCTCTATCTGTCCGCCGAGACAGACTTGGGGCAGGCACTTGGCCAAGTGGAGAAAATCGAGCCACGGCTGCTGATTGTGGACTCGGTGCAGACCCTCAGCAGCGCGGACGTTGATGGCAGCGCCGGCGGAGTTTCCCAGGTGCGGGAGGTCGCCGCCTCCATTATCGCCGCGGCCAAGCGGCGCAACATGACCACGCTGCTCGTGGGCCACGTGACCAAGGACGGTTCCATCGCCGGACCGCGGCTGCTGGAGCACTTAGTGGACGTGGTGTGCCAGTTCGAAGGCGAGCGCCATTCAAGGCTCCGGCTGCTTCGGGCAGTCAAGAACCGGTACGGTCCCACCGACGACGTCGGCTGCTTTGACCTTAACGAGGACGGCATCCAGGGCCTGGCTGATCCCAGCGGACTCTTTGTCAGCCGCACCAAGGAGCCCGTGTCCGGCACCTGCATCACGGTGACCATGGAGGGCAGGCGCCCGTTGCTGGCCGAGGTCCAGTCGCTGCTTGCCGAAAGCCCCAACTCGCAGCCGCGCCGGGCCACCAGCGGCCTGGACAGCTCGCGCGTGTCCATGCTCCTGGCCGTGCTGCAGCAGCGCGCGGGGTGCCTCCTGCACAAGGACGACTCCTACGTGGCCACTGTGGGCGGCGTGAAGCTCAGCGAACCCGCCACAGACCTCGCCGTTGCCTTGGCCGTTGCCTCGGCCAAGGCCAGGAAACCGCTGCCCATCCGGCTGATCGCCTTCGGCGAGGTGGGCCTGGCGGGCGAGGTCCGGCCCGTCCCTGGTATCAACCAGCGCATCCAGGAGGCCCACCGCCTGGGCTTCACGCACGCCGTCGTCCCGGCCAGCCACAACGGCCCGGGACCAGTGCCGGCTGGCTTCTCCGTGCGGGAGGTGGAGCACCTGACCGAGGCTCTGAGCCTGCTGATCGGATAAGAAGCACCGGTAATAACTGCGCCCCGGGCGGGCAAGGCGCTAGGCTGACGAAACGACCTTCAGGCAGCCGGAGGTCTCACCGCTGCGCCTTGGGGGGCCGGAGTGACTAATCGAATAGAAAAAAGCATTCCCGCGCCCGAGGAACCCGCGGAAGGCAGCCGTCTCGCGGGGCGGATAGACGCGATCTTCGGAGGTCTTGGCGTCCGGGGCCGGGTGGTGATGAGCCAGCTTCCACTCACTGTCACCGTGGTGCTCGTTGTTGTTGCCGCCGGGTTTTTCAGCCCGCCCACTCTCATGGACGAACGCTTCAGGCTGGCCTTGCTGGCGCATGCGGCAATCTTCGCGGCCTGCGTGGCAATTCCGTGGGGCAGGCTGCCCGCCAGTGCGTCAACGGTCATTCCAGTCCTTGACTGCCTTGCGATCGGCTTTTCACGTGAAGCCGGAGGGCCCAGCTTTAGCGTATTAAGCCTGCTGCTGGTCTTCCCCGTGATTTGGCTGTCGGTGGGCCGGCAACGTGGAAGGGTTGTCCTGGCCGTCTTGGGAGCCTCCCTAAGCACTGTCGTCCCTGCCGCAGTCCTGGGCTCACTGCCCACGCAAGGATCAATGATCCGGACCATTTTCCTGCCACTCGTGATGACCGCAATCGCCGTGTCCGCGCATATCGTCGCCGGGACGCTCCATCGCCAGCGCAAGGCCTTGCTAAGGAAAGACCTCGCTCTGGCGGAGACACTCGCTGAGAGCGTGGACCGACAACGGCTCCTGGACGCCGTCCTTGGCGCTGTGGGAGTGGGGGTCTGGGTGGTTGACCAAGAAGGAAACAATGTGCTGACCAACCGGGCTATCCGCGCTGATCCCGCACTTGCCCGCCTGGCCGAGTCTGATCCGCGGGCCCGTGTGCTGCAAGGCGACCGGGCCACCCCGGTGGCGCCGGGGATGCTTCCGGCCGCCCGGGTTACCCGGGGCGAAATGTTCACAGATGAACTGCTGTGGGCCGGCGACGAAGAGGAACAACGCGCGTATTCCGTGAGCGCACATGCCATCCGGGCCAAGGGCGGCCTCAGCGGCGGAGGCGTCATTACGCTCGTTGAGGTGACTGCCCTGATCACCGCCTTGGCAGCCAAGGACGAATTCGTCGGCACCGTTTCCCATGAACTGCGAACGCCACTCACGTCCATCCTCGGCTACCTGGAACTCGTCCTGGATGAGCCCGGCCACGAAGGGATTGAGGCGGAACTTCAGGTGGTCTACCGCAATGCGACCCACCTCTTGGGCCTTGTGAACGATCTGATTGCCGTGGCGTCTGAACGTGTGGACCTCTCCCTCCAGGAGGCCGATCTCGCCCAACTCCTTGCCGACGTCGTCGAGTACACCGCCCCCCAGGCAGCCAACAGGGGGTTGGAGTTGGTGCTTGACGCCGAGCAACCACTGACAGCCAAAATGGACACCGCCCGCATCCGCCAGGTGGTGGGCAACCTGCTCTCAAACGCGATCAAATACTCCCCCGACGGCGGCCGTATCACCGCCCGCGCTTACAGGGCCGGACCGGAGATCATCTGCTCCATCACGGACCCAGGGATCGGCATGAGCGCCGAAGACCAGGAGCAGGCTTTCACCAAGTTCTTCCGTTCCTCGCGTTCGCGTGAAACGGCCATCCCCGGGGCGGGTCTGGGGCTCCCCATCAGCAAGACCATCATCGAAGGCCACGGCGGTTCCCTGAGCCTCACCAGTGCCCCGGGCGCGGGAACGACGGCGACGTTTGTCCTGCCGTGCAGCCTGACCAGTGCCCCCGGCCCTGAGGCTGAGGTGTTCAGTTCCCCTTGATTACCAGCGCAACACTGTGTCCACCGAAGCCGAAGGCGTTCACTAACCCGGCCGGAGCGGAGCCAGGCTCCAGCGTGTGGGCCTTGCCCGTCACGATATTGAGGTCCACTTCAGGATCCAGTGCCTCTACATTCAGCGTTCCGGGAAGTTGCCCGGTCTGCAGGGCCTGGACCACTACGACGGCGGCCAAGGCCCCGGCCCCGCCCAGGAGGTGGCCGGTGTGGCCCTTGGTGGAGGTCACGGGCACATCGGCACCAAATATGGCTGTGATCGCCTGCGCTTCCAGCCGGTCTCCCACAGGGGTGGAGGTGGCATGGGCATGGACAAAGCCGATGTCAGCGGCGTCCATCCCGGCCGAGGCCAGGGCTTTCTGCATGACCCTGCGTTGCATCGCCGGGTCGGCGGCCACGATGTCGTTCGCGTCAGAGGTCACCGCTCCGCCGGCAACCTCTGCCAGGACGGCGGCACCACGCGCCCGGGCGTGGGCCTCGCTCTCCAGCACCACGATCCCCGCGCCCTCGGCAAGCACAAAACCGTCACGGCCGCCGTCGAACGGGCGCGACGCCCGCTGGGGTTCGCCGTTCCGCGTGGAGAGCGCGCGGATTTGCGAGAACCCGGTGATCACGAGGTCGTTCACCGAGGCGTCCACGCCGCCGGCAATGACGACGTCGGCCGCTCCCGAACGGATCATTTCGGCACCCTGGACAATGGCTTCGGCGCCGGACGCGCAGGCGCTGACAGGTGTGCGGGCTCCGCCGCGTGCACCGAGGTCGATGGACACCCAGGCGGCGGGGCCGTTGACCATTAGCCGGGTCAGGGTGTGCGGCGATACCCGGCGCGGGCCGCCGCTGGCCAGCGCCCTGTCCTGCTCAATCGTGGAACCGAGGCCGCCATAGGCTGAGCCGATCACCACGGCGAACCGCTCTGGGTCGACGTCGGGTGCTCCCGCCTGCTGCCAGGCTTCCCTTGCGGCCACCAAGGCAAGCTGTCCGCACCGGTCCATCCGCTTGAGCTCGCGGGTGGTCAGGTGCTCGGACAGGTCGGCGGTGACCTGGCCGGCGATCCGCACGGGCAACTGCCCGGCCCACTCCTGATCCAGCGGGGCGATCCCGGAACGGCCGGCAAGCAACGCTTCCCAGGTCTGCCCAACGTTGGAGCCCAAAGGGTTGATGGTGCCGGCGCCCGTGATGAGCGCGCGTGGTTGGACTGCAGACATCTGGGTACCTGGCTTTCTTAGTTCGGGAGCGGCTGCCGTTGTTCCGGGCAGCCCGGATGTCCCGATGGGTATTCGGCTCCGTTCAGTCGACGGATTGGAGGGAACAGTTACTTGGCGGGGTTGTGCGTTCCGATCGGGATCAGCGTCAGGTCCGGGTGGTTCTTCTCGATCCGGCGCAGGGCCCAGACGTCGTTGAACAAGGCGAGGTATTCGCCGTCGGACCGCAAAAGCACCTCCGCGCCCGGTACGTTGGCCAGCGCCGGCATGGCATCCGCCGTCGAAATTCTGGCTATGGAGTAGGGCAGGCGTTCCAGCCGCATGGGGGCACTGAAGTCGTGCGCCATGCGGTCCTCCACCACTTCGAACTGCATGGGCCCGACGGCGGCAAGCACCGGCGCCTGGTCGCCGCGGAGGTCGGAGCGGAGCAGCTGGATAACGCCCTCGTGCTCAAGCTGCTCGATGCCGCGGCGGAACTGCTTGAACTTGCTGGGGTCCTTGGACCGGGCCACCTGGAAGTGTTCCGGGGCGAACAGCGGGATGGCCGGGTACTCCACCGCGTCCTCCAGGAACAGGCTGTCGCCGACTCGCAGCGAGGATGCGTTGACCAGGCCCACGACGTCGCCGGGGTAAGCCTCGTCGATGACCTCGCGTTCGCGGCCGAATACCTGCTGGGCGTACTTTGTGGCGAACGACTTCCCCGTGCGGGTCTGGGTGACCACCATGCCGCGCTCAAAGACGCCGGAGCACACACGGATAAAAGCGACGTGGTCGCGGTGGGCCTTGTTCATGCCGGCCTGGACCTTGAAGACAAAACCGGAGAACGGGGACTCGACGGCGCGCGGGCTGCCGTCAACGTCCGGCCGGGGCGCCGCGGGCGGGGCGAAGTCCACCAGGGCATCCAGGAGTTCCTTGACGCCGAAGTTCAGGGCTGCGGAGCTGAACAGGATGGGTGTGGCGGTGCCTGCGTGGAAGGCGTCGACGTCGAACTCGAGGTTGGAGTCGATCACCAGGCCGGCTTCGTCCACGGCGTCCGTCCAGTTGCTTCCTTGGCTCTCGGCAGCTTCCTCCGGCGTGAAGTATTCCGTCAGGGCGATGTTGGCACCTGCGTTGTTGCGCTGGAAGCGGGCGAACCGGTCGTTGCGGAGGTCCCACACGCCGCGGAAGTCTCCGGAGATGCCCACGGCCCAGGTCAGCGGCATGGGCTGGAGGCCGGTCCGCTCGGTGATCTCGTCCATCAGCGCGAGGGCGTCAAGGCCTGGCCGGTCCCATTTGTTAATGACGGTGATGATGGGCAGGTTGCGCGCCTTGCAGACCTCGAACAGCTTCATGGTCTGCGTTTCCAGGCCCTTGGCGGCATCCACCAGCATCACTGCGCAGTCGACGGCGGCCAGCACGCGGTAGGTGTCCTCGGAGAAGTCCGCGTGGCCGGGGGTGTCCAGCAGGTTGATGACGGTGTCGCGGTAGGAGAACTGGAGCGCAGCGGAGCTGATGGAGATGCCGCGGTCCTTTTCCATCTGCATCCAGTCCGAGACCGTTTCCTTGCGGTTGGCCTTGCCGCTGGAGGCACCGGCGGTGCCGATCACCTTCGCATGCAGCGCAAGCGCTTCCGTGAGCGTTGACTTTCCGGCGTCAGGGTGCGAAATGACGGCAAACGTCCGACGCCGGGCCGCCTGTTTGTGAATCTCGTGGACCCGGGCGGGGCTGAGGACATCTTGGGACACGGTGCTACTTTCGCTGCGGTGGGGATAGCCCTTGGCGCTTGACGGGACTTCGCTGGACGGGGAAAGGGGATGGCTGAGCGCCAAGTTCCAAGTTTATCGCAGCAGCAGCCCGGCTCCGAAGGTGGCCGCTTAACGCCCCCGAAACGAGCAGTTCAAGACGGCGAAATCCCGTCAGGCTAGCTTGGCCGCATGAGAACTCGGAACGTGTCCCTGCCATCCGCCGGCCGGAGCTGAACCGCCGTGACCGTTTCACCATTCCCCGGCAACGGCCTGTTCTTCGATCCGCTGGCCGCTCCGGCTGCTCCGCCGGCAAGGATGCAGGCCGCCGGCCCGGCAGTTAACGGCAAACGCGGCGCAGGCGGGAAGTCCCGTCGCCAGGCGCCACACGTTGACGACGAAAGGGCCCTCCGGGCGGCGTCGCTGCGCAAAGTCAGCCGCGACCTTGAGCATCTCCTGCGCCAGCGGGGACACTGAATCACATAGTGGGATCTGGCTCTGGACGAACAATAACGAGCATCCTGCAGCCTCTGCCGCTTGCATACGGTCCGTGGGCCATGCCCGGTGGGCGGCATGCGTACATGCCGGCTGTGAAGGTTTTCCCGAGCGTCAGATCAGTGAGTTCGCCCGAGAGAATCATGACCTCTTCCCAGTAGTCATGGACGATCACGCCGCCGGCCGTTGTATCGGCGCCAGGATCGTAGCGTTGGAGCAAAGTTGAATCTCCCCTGAGTGGGTCCGCGGCGAGTATTTGCTCCCAAATTCCGCGTTCGGCGTCACCGTTGACCTTCCGCCAGCCAACCGAGGGTTCGTGGAACTCCAGTTCCGGTTTATTCACTGCAACTCCTTTGGGCCGCTGGTGAGAAATGTATACATATAGTATGCGAGGGCTGGAGATGACGTGAATGTGTGCTGCATGGCGCGCGGCTGCATCGCTATTCGCGTTTGCCATACTGGATCTATGCAGGCGACGACGACGGTGTTGGTCGAGGGCGAGAGTGACCGGATGGCGGTCGAGGCGCTGGCCGTTCGCGCTGGCCATGACCTGTCGGCCGAGCGTGTAACCGTTGTGCCCATGGGCGGCGCCACCAGCATCGCCCACTTCCTCGACCGTTACGGCCCGGCTGGTGCAGGCCACCGGCTACTCGGACTGTGTGATGCGGGCGAGTCACGAATTGTCGCCCGCGCGCTCGCCCGGGCGGGTATCGGGTCCGATTCGCTGGCCGAGCTTGGGTTCCATGTCTGCAACGCCGACCTGGAGGACGAACTCATCCGATGCCTTGGGGTCGATGCCGTGCTCGGCGTCATCGCGGACCAGGGCGAGCTCGCATCGTTCCGGATCCTCCAACGCCAGCCAGCACAGCGGGATCGGCCGATATCGGCACAGTTGCGCCGGTTCTTCGGAGGGCGCAGCGGTAACAAGCTCCGCTACGCCGGACTACTCGTCGACGCTTTGCCAGCCGGGCAGGCTCCCCCACCGCTCGCCAACCTCGTGGCATCATTCTGATGTGAACGACGGCCCTGAATCCGCCATGCACCCAAACGGGCCCTAAGTGCACTCCCAGCCAGCCGCCGTCGGACGCCTTTTGGGGCATTTTCCGACACCCCCTAATGGGGCACTTTAGGGCTTGCCCGTGCGGTTGTTACCCGTTCTTACCTCTATCATTGAGCTTGCGGGAAACTGCGTACTTTTTGCTCCGCCGGCGGAGTCCATAACCGGCGTACCTGCGGGCGGCAGCCCGCACCTTTGAAGGGAACACTATGGCTCGGAGCCCCGAAGAATCGCTCAAGGCGACTCTGGGCAGAGTGGCTCCAGGCACGCCACTGCGTGATGGACTCGAACGCATCCTCCGCGGACGCACCGGCGCACTCATTGTTTTAGGCTCGGACCGGACCATCGACTCCATCTGCTCCGGCGGGTTCGACATCGGCATCGACTTCTCCCCCACCCGCCTGCGCGAACTGGCAAAAATGGACGGTGCCATCATCTGCGACAAGGACGCCGGGAACATCCTGCGCGCCGCCGTCCAGCTGGTCCCGGATTCAAGCATTGAAACGCAGGAATCGGGCACCCGGCACCGCACAGCGGAACGTGTGGCCATCCAGACCGGTGTCCCCGTCATCTCCGTCAGCCAATCCATGCAGATCATCGCACTGTACGTGAACGGCCTTCGCCACGTGCTGGAGGGATCCGAGAAAGTCCTGGCCCGCGCCAACCAGGCCCTCGCCACCCTGGAGCGCTACCGTTCGCGGTTGGACCAGGTCACCAGTTCGCTGTCTGCCCTGGAAATCGAAGCCATGGTGACCGTGCGCGATGTCGCCGTTACCCTGCAGCGCCAGGAGATGGTCCGCCGGATCTCCGAGGAAATCTCGCAGTACGTCCTGGAGCTCGGCGAGGACGGCCGGCTGCTGTCCCTCCAGCTCGATGAGCTCACGGTAGGCCGCGGTCCCGGCAGCGATGTCATCATCCGTGATTACGCCAGCCCGGATGCATCAGCCGACGACATTGAAAAAGCTGTCAGCGCCCTGGTGAACCTCGGGCCCACCGAGCTGATCGACCTCGGCAAGATCTCAGGAATCGTCGGTTTCGCCGGCGGCGAGGCCAACCTGGACGCCGTAGTTCAGCCGCGCGGTTACCGGCTGCTTTCCGGCCTCAAGGCTGTCCCCAAGGCTGTTGCCGACCGCCTCGTGGACCACTTCGGCGGCCTGCAATTCCTGATGGCTGCCACGATCGATGACCTGATGACCGTGGACGGCATCGGCGACCAGCGCGCCCGAACCGTTCGCGAAGGCCTGAGCCGGATGGCCGAAGCCAGCCTGTTGGACCGCTTCCTCTAAATCCCCATCGAATGCTCCGTAAGCGCCGTTCCGAGCCACGAAAAGGGCGTTATCGGAGCAACGGAAGAGGAAAGACTCGGTCAGCTGAGCTGAAAAACTGCTTTCGGGCTTGCCCTGGAGCCGAGTTTGGCCGTGAAGATGTAGTAGGCCCCGCCGGCTCCCGGCTTGGCCTCGATGGGTTGGCAGCCTTCCAAGGTCCGGTTCCGTGCCCACGGAAAGTTCGCCGTTTCGCTGGCACCCGGCGCGATGGTCTTCACCAGGTCCTCGCTCTTGGCCTGGCAGTCCCGGGACGAGAAGATTCTGTCCGCACCGCTTGTCACCAGGAACTCCATCTGGGACGTGCCGATATTCACTTCGCAGGGCATCGTGCCGCCATTTGTCACCTTGAGGGTGAGCAGCGGGTTCTCGTCCGGGCCGTAGGCTGCCTTGTCGGTGGACGCCGAAACGGTCACCAGGTTCTGGTTGCAGCCGGGAGTTGCGGTAGGCGTGCTCGTGGGGTTGGCCGACGGCACAGCCTCAGTGGGGCCGGCGGTGGGATCGCCAGTGGAGGAAACCTGGCTGGAACTGCCGCTGAATGCCCCAGCCGCCGCGAAGCCTCCAAACACCATGGCAGCTACCATCAGCAGGGCGGCTCCCACGAACAGTCGACGCCGCCGGTACACGGCGGGGCTCGGCTTCCGTCCGGTGCGGGAACCGGATGCGGAAGCCTTGCTGCGTGATGTTGAAGTGCCTTGCCTACCCATCCTTCTAGGCTAGAGAACCGGCCGGGCTCCGCCGCCCCACCACGCCGCGCACCCCGCCAACGCTATGGTCACGGATTGGTTCCGGGCTGGGTTTCCGGCCGTTTCGGCGCCCCGCTTGGCATCCCAAACCGGGGATCCACTACAGTGTTGGGATCGACGCCACAACCCTCGCCCCAGCACCTTCGACTGCAAACTTGAAGCAGCCGTCCGCCCGCGGCTCCAGCCTCGTCCACCTGCACAGCGGGATCAACAACTGGTTCGCCGAGACTGCCCGCGACCTCCCGTGGCGGGAACCTGCCTGCTCGCCGTGGGGCGTGCTGGTCAGCGAAATCATGCTGCAGCAGACGCCGGTGGTCCGCGTGCTGCCGGTGTGGCGGGAATGGCTCGAACGCTGGCCCACCCCCGGAGACCTGGCCTCCGAACCGGCAGGGGAAGCAGTCCGGCACTGGGGCAGGCTGGGTTATCCCCGCCGGGCCCTTCGACTGCACGCGGCGGCCGTTGCCATCGGACGCGATCACGGCGGCCAGGTCCCGGGCACCTACGCCGAGCTCCTGGACCTCCCCGGCGTGGGCAGTTACACAGCTGCCGCGGTGGCGGCGTTCGCATTCGGCCGCCGGGAAACCGTGGTGGACACCAACATCCGCCGCGTCCATGCCCGGCTTATGTCCGGCGTCGCGCTTCCCTCCCCATCCCTGACGTCCGCGGAGATGCGGCTCGCGGCGGAACTGCTGCCGGACGACGCCGACACGTCCGTGCGCTGGAATGCTGCGGTGATGGAACTCGGGGCGCTGGTGTGCACGGCTCGTGCGCCGAAATGCGCCGTGTGTCCCGTGCGGGACTCGTGTGCGTGGCTGGCGGCAGGCGAGCCGCCGCCGTCGTACGTTCCGAAAGGCCAGGCGTGGCACGGCACCGACCGCCAGGTCCGGGGAGCCGTGATGGCCGTGCTGCGCGTCGCTGACCGGCCCGTCCCGCCGGAGATGTTCCAGCAGGAACCGGCGGACCTCGGTTTCGCGCCCGACGGAATCGGCGTGCCGCTGGCCGCGCTGCACAGGCTCAACTCGGCCCCGGAACAGCTGGAACGCGCGCTGGCGGGGCTCCTCGGCGACGGCCTCGCCGAGCTGCACCAGGGCGGCTACCGGCTGCCTGCCTGAGCCATTCCAGCCATTGACAACGGCCCGTCCCTTCAGGGGTGGCATACTTCTTGGTGACCGGAACCGGGGGAATTCCATGAAGATCGTGCTTTACATCATTTGGGCGCTGTTTGTGGTGGGCGTTGTTTTTGCCTTTGTCCACACGCTGCGCAAGGCCAAGCGCCACGAGAACCTGATCACCAGCTGGCCCAAGGCGCAGGCAACGGTGACCGGCAACGTCGCGGGGTGGACACATGGCGGAGGCGGCTCAACGCGGAACAGGCGCTTCTACCCCACCTACCAGTTCGCTGACCCCAACGGGACGCTGTATGCGGGCGAATCCGAGGTTTCGTACGTAAACCAGCAGGTGCCCGGATCGCTGCTCGAAGTGGCGTACAACCCGGCAAATCCCAACCAGTCGTTCCAGGTGGCGTACAAATCAAAAAAGGTGATGGGCTGCCTGATGCCGTTCTTCGCACTCTTCGCCCTGGGCTCGTTCTGGTTTATCGGCATCTTTCCGGTGGGCTGACCCATGGATTTCCTGAAGCTGCTTTTTGTTGTCCTGCCGGGACTCTTCCTGGTGCTCGGCCTGATCCTGGCGGGCATGTCCCTCTCAGCATCGTTGCGCCGGCGACGCTCCATGACGGGGTGGGTGCACACGTCCGCCACCGTCATGGGCAACCTCCACGGCGCAGACGGCCCGGCCAGCAACGGCCGGGACCGGTTCGCCCCGTCCTACGAATTCGCGGACACACGCGGCCAGCGGTGGCTGGGGCAGTCCGACATCTACAGCCGCGACCAGGCGATCATCGGCACCACGATTCCGGTGGCCTACAACCCGGCCAACCCGGCCGAATCCACCCTGCCGGTCTTCGTTATTGCCAAGGGTCGAATGGCAACAGGTCTCATTCTGGTGACCTTCGGCGTGCTGGCCATAACGATGTTTGCGTCACTTTCCTGGTAGCCGTGCGGGCATCCGCCCGCCGGTCCTACCCTGAAGTATGAGCAAGTCCGGGGTACTTCTGGCACTGATAACGACGACGGCGCTCACCTCTGGCTGCTACTACTTCCCTTACGAAACACCGTGTCCGGCGATCGCACAGGCGTCTGTTGTGTCGGTTACCGTTGCTGCCCCCTACGTGCCGCAGGTGGGCACCCTGCGGCTGAAGGCGTGCCAGGACGGTGTGTGCACCGAGGATACCCTCGAGCTGCACCAGGGCAGCGTTTCCATTGATCAAGGCTGCAGTCCGGACGGCGTCTGCTCTGCAACGGCTTCCCCCGACGGGACCATGATCGGCATGCTGTTCCTGGACTCCCTGACCGAATCGCCCATGGCGGTGACGGCCACCGGAACCTCCCCGGACGGCTCGGCGCTGCCCGTGCGGACACTGGACTTCCGTCCCCGCGGCGAATTCCCCTACGGCGAGCAGTGCGGACGGTTCATAACGGCATCAGTAGTGCTCGACGCCAAGGGGCTGCGGCAGGCACCCTGACGCCAGGTAGGTCCGCTTAAGGCTGGGCGGGGTCGGCTGCCCCCGCGTGCGGAACCTGCGGAGCTGTCCCGAACAGCCATGCCGAGACGTCGCTTCGCAGGACAAGATGGGGACCGCCGGTTTCGCTCACGCTGCCGGTGGGAACGTAGTAGCCGCGGCCGGCACCGGCACCACCGGCGGCCCGGTCAAGGGCTTCCACGAGCGGCCTGGTCAGATGGCCCTGGGGCCCAAGCCCGCGCAGCCCGTCCAGTTCTTCAGGGGTTAGCCTGCCAAGAATTTCAGCAATATTGGCCATGATGGATCCCTTCGAGCAGAGAGTGCCTGAAGGGACAATCTAGGGCACCACCGTTAACGGCACGTGAACGCGAAGTGGCACCTTAGCGCCCATCAGAACAGGGTGGCCTGGCCCAGCAAGCCGCCCGAGCCGTCAGCGTCCGGGCCGGCCAGGTCCGCCGATGCCCGCCACTCAAAGCCGAGTTCCGCGAAGAGCTCCTCGATGGATGTCTGTCCGTCCAGCACCACCAGCGGGCAATTGTCATCCAAGTCGAGCCGTTCCATGGCATCGAGCATATTCGCAGGCTATGACAGGACGGAGCGAACACACCGGGGACAGCCCAAACAGGACGGCAGGGACTCCTATGGTTCCCCGAATCCAGCCTGGACCAGCCCGCCAACGTAGTTGACTGCCCGCTCGGCGTCAACGCCCCAGGCTTCCACATGCAGCACCGAACCCTTGCCGGCGGCAAGCGTCATCAGAGCAGTCATCGAGGTCCCGTCCAGGCCATTGACGGTCACGCGCGCGTCCAGGGACGAGAGCCCCCCGGCGATCTTGGCCGCCGGGCGCGCATGCATGCCCGCCTGGTTGATGAGCTCAAAGTCGCCAGTAAACTCCGGCCCTGCCCCTGTCACTGAGCCCTCTTCGACAGCACTGAAGGAGGACGACGGCGGCACCCCCTGCGCGGAGCCGTACACCCCTTCCGCCGCACGCTTGACGGCGTGTACGTCCGCCCCGCCCTGCGCTGCCACGGCTGCAGCCACCAGCCCTTCCACCAGAGGGGCATCGGCCAGCAGTACACCGTCCGGGTGCCCCGCAAACTCCAGCGCGGATTCTGCTGTCATGACGGCCGATCCCAGATCGGTCAGGACCACCACACCATCCCCGCCTGAAGCTTGCTCCAAGGCGGCCATGACCCTCTCCAGGCTGGTGCCGATCCGGCCGTCCGGGGTGCCCCCGGCGGACACTATCGAAACATCAGGTGCCATCTGCGCGGCAAGTTCCGCGGCGCCGTCGGCTATTTTTTCACTATGGGAGACCACAACCAGGGCGACGCTCACGCCGCGGCCCCGACTGCCGCGCGCAGGATCAGGGCACTGGAGGCGGCCCCGGGGTCACGGTGGCCGGCGCTCCGCTCCCCCAGGTAACTGGCGCGTCCCTTGCGGGCAACCATGGGATCTGTGGCGACGGCACCCGCTTCAGCAGCCTCGGCGGCAGCCACCAGTACCTCGAGGACCGTGCCGGCACCGCCTGCTGCCGCGAGAAGGGCCGCTTCAGCAGCCGGCGTCCACGCATCAACCATGGTCTTGTCGCCCGGCTCGGCCTTGCCCCTGGCCACAATCCCGTCCCTGGCCGCTACCAGGGCCCCTGCGAAGGCCGCGGGTTCCACCTCTAGCGAATCGCCCAGGGATGCCGCGGCCCGGAGGAAGGCGGTTCCATACAGGGGACCGGCGGCGCCTCCCACCTTGGACATCAACGTCATGGCCGTCAACTTCAGTGCTGCCCCAGGCGTTGCCGGGGGGACCTCGGCGAGTTTGTCCAGCACGGCCTGGAAGCCGCGGTCCATGTTTTCGCCGTGGTCCGAATCCCCGATGGCACGGTCCAGTTCAATGAGCCACGCCCGGTGTTCCGCCATGGCCTGGGCGCAGAGTGTCAGCCACTTCACGGCCCAATTCGCATCGAGAACCATTGCTACACTCCCCAGCGCAAGGCGGCCGTGTGGACCGGGGCGTCCCACAGTCCGGTCAACTCATCGTCGAGCCGTAGGACGGAAATGGAGCAGCCCTGCATGTCCAGGGCGGTGACGTAGTTCCCCACCAGCGAGCGTTCCACGGTGGCGCCTTTGTTCGCGATCACCCGGGCGGCGCGCCGGAACACAATGTAGAGCTCGCTCAGCGGCGTCCCGCCCATTCCGTTGACGAACAAGAGCACTTTGTCGCCAGCGGCGATGCCGAGGTCGCTGAGCACCGGTTCCAGCAGCCTGTCAGTAATGGCGTCCGCGCTTTCCAAGGGGATTTTGTGCCGGCCGGGTTCGCCGTGGATCCCGATGCCGATCTCGATCTGGTTCTCACCGAGATCGAAACTGGGTGAGCCTGCATGCGGCACCGTGCATGCAGCCAGAGCTACGCCCATAGTGCGGACGTTGCTGTTTACGCGGTCACCGATGGCGGCCACGGCGTCCAGGTTGTCGCCCCGCTCAGCAGCGGCACCGGCGATTTTCTCCACGAGCACCGTTCCGCCCACACCCCGCCGCCCAGCCGTATACAGCGAGTCCTCCACGGCAACGTCATCATTGACCAGGACCGTGCGGACCTGCACCCCTTCGGCCTCGGCCAACTCGGCGGCCATTTCGAAGTTCAGCACGTCACCGGTGTAGTTCTTCACGATATGGACGACGCCAGCACCTGAGTCCGCTGCCTGGGTCGCCGGAAGGATCTGGTCCGGCGTCGGAGAGGTGAACACCGCCCCAGGCACGGCGGCGTCGAGCATTCCCCGCCCCACAAAGCCGGCGTGAAGCGGTTCGTGGCCGCTTCCGCCGCCGGACACCAGCCCCACTTTGCCGGCCACCGGCGCGTCCTTGCGGATGATGAACCGGGGCTCTGCACTGACGGTGACAAGGTCGGCATGGGCCATGCCGAAGCCGTCCACTGACTCGTCCACAAAAGCGCGGGGATCGTTGATGAGTTTTTTCACGGGGCTCCCGGGCGGTCAGTCTTCCTGGAGGATGTCACTTTGACCCTACTACCGCCACCCGCACTCCGGTAGTTCCCGCCCTTGCGGCCTGCGTCTGCCTGCTAGCCTCTGCCCGTCAGCCTCTGCCGCTAGCCTTGCCCCCGGGTTGCCCGCGTTGGCCGCGCGTGGCCGGAAACGACGAAAGGGACAGCCCCCAATGACTGTCCCTTTGCGCACGTGCCCCCAAACACAGGCCATCCATAGTTTATCCATCAATTCGACTAAAGCAAGGAAAAGTCCTGATATGACGCAGCCCCGCCATCCGAACGGACGGCGGGGCTGGCGGCTCAACGAGTCAGGCCACCGCGGTGTGGACTACCCTTGCCGCGGGCAGGATGGCGTGGCCATGACGGAAGAGGTTCTTCGGATCCAGCTCCGCCTTCGCTTCGCCGAGCCGGACCCGGGCAGCCTCCGGCCAAGCGCTGGCCGCCAACTCGGGCGCAGCGAGGTGTCCGTGCAGGTTGACAGCGGTGCCTCCCGTTCCGAACGGCTCAAGCGCCAAACGTGCGGCGGTGATGGCGGCCGGAACCAGGTGGGCAATCTGCGGTGCCATGATCCCCACCGCGAAGAACGAGAGTGGGGCATCGCGCCCGCCCACGCAGTCGCCGTCGGGATCGGCTCCGTTGAGTGGAACGGCCAGCGCGCCGCCCATCAGCCGGATCTCCGCCAGCAGGAGCGGAGCGGTGCTGTCCGGCCCGGCCAGCTGAAGCAATGCTTCCGCCAGACCGTCGCTGAGTTCCCTAAGCAGCATTCCACCTTCGTGGACGGGCACCGGATGCTCCGGATCGGCGTGGATCTCATCCACCCGTAAGTAGGGAAGGGGACCGACGCCGTCTACCAGGACGGGAGCGGCCACGCGCATCGGAGCGAGCAGCCGCGCTCCTTCCTCCGCGGTGCCCTGCCAGGCAAACCGCAGGTGCATCACAAACTTGCCACGCAGGAAGCCCGGCACTTCCTCCATGTCCGGCAACCGCAGGAAGGCCAGCGACGCGGAGGCCTCCGCCGGCAGCGACCCGCTCCAGCGACGGAAGGCCGCGAGCACTTCACGGGCGTGGCTACCCTCGTAGAAGATGCCGCCCGCGAACAGCTCGCCGGCCGGGAACAGCGAAAACTCCATCGCCGTGACGATGCCGAAGTTGCCCTTGCCGCCGCGAAGCAGCCCGAACAGCCGCGGATCGCTGTGGGCATCCACCCTGCGCAGCACGCCGTCGGGGGTGACAAGGTCGAACGCAAGCACGTGGTCCGACGCGAAGCCGTACTTCCGTCCCAGCAGCGGAATGCCGCCACCGAGGGTATAGCCAACAACGCCGACGTCGGTGGTGGAGCCGTGCAGGCCCATCAGCCCATAGGGGGCCGCAGCCCGGAGGACGTCCCGCCAGCGCACGCCGGCGCCCACCCGGGCGGTCTGTTCTTCGGGATCTATGGATAGTTCCAGCATGAGCCGGGTGCTGATCAGCAGGCCGCCGGTGATGGCATTCGCGGCGCCGTGGCCAGTGGACTGGACCGAGATGGACATGTCGCGGGCGGCGGCCCACCTGACTGCGGCAACGACGTCGTCGGCGTTGACCGCACTCAGCACCAAGTCCGGAGTGTGGCGGGTGGCGAGGTTAAAGGCTGCGACTTCCGCTTCATAGTGGGCGTCGCCGGGGGCATATACGAGCCCGCGGACCAGAAGCTGAAGCTCGGTTTTTTCCGTGTGGGAGGAGAGGATGTGCATGAGGTGCTTTCGATAGTCGGGGTTTGCTCCCCAGCAAGTTCACCTAGTTTATCCATCGAATCGATCAACGAAAAGACTTCAAAAATCATCCATAATTTCCGGCCCCTGGCCAGCCGAGTGTCAGAGGAACTTGATCATCCGCGTGTTGCCCAAAGTGTTGGGCTTTACCCGCGCCAGATCGAGGAACTCGGCCACACCTTCGTCATGGGAGCGGAGTAGTTCGGAGTAGACCACTGGGTCCACCGCGGACTGGTCCTCCATCACTTCGAAACCGTGGCGCTTGAAGAAGTCCACCTCGAAGGTGAGGCAGAAAACGCGGGCAACACCGAGCGCGCGGGCCTCCTCCAGGAGGCTCTCCACCAACACGTGGCCCACACCCTTGCCGCGCCAGGCATCGGACGCGGCAAGAGTGCGCACCTCGGCCAGGTCTTCCCACATAACGTGCAGAGCGCCGCAGCCGATGACGTCGCCGTCGTCCGATTCTGCGATCCGGAACTCCTGCAGGCTCTCGTAGTAGGCCACCGTCTCCTTGGCCATGAGGATCCGCTGCTCCGCCAGCGGCGCCACCAGCCTCTTGATGGCGGCCACATCGCCGGTGCGGGCAGGACGGATATGAAAGGAGTCAGTCACAGGCTCAATCCTACGAGGCGCGTGTACGGTCCGCGGGACAGCGCCGTGACGTTCGGCAGGAGGTGAAGGAGGCTGGGACATTTCTGTAGCTTGCGTCAGAGCGACGAAGGAGCAGCAAGCGGGAAATGTCCCAGCTTCCGAGCCGGAGGTAACCAGAGCCGGAGGTAACCAGAACCGGAGGCTAGAGACCAAGCTCCGCAGGCACCGGAACGTCCTTGCCCAGCACGTTCTTGGCGAGGAAGCTCTCCACGACGCCGTACCAGACCTTGGCATGCTGCGGCTGCAGGATCCAGTGGTTCTCGTCCGGGAAGTAGAGGAAACGGTGCGGGGTCTGGCCGTCCTCGTCCGCGGCCAGCCTGGATTTGGAGAGGAGTTCATACCAGAGCCGCAGGCCCTCTCCGATGGGAACACGGTAGTCCTTGTCGCCATGGATCACCAGCATGGGGGTGCTGATTTTTTCGACATGGAGGTGCGGCGAGTTCTCCAGCGCCATCTCCGCGGTCATTTCCTTGAGCCAGTATTGCGAGGCATCCGTGGTGGGGCCGAACTGGTCCAGGGCCCACAGGCTGGCGTGCGTGACGATCGCCTTGAACCGGTCCGTCTGGCCTGCCACCCAGTTGGCCATGTAGCCGCCGAAGGACCCACCCATGGCCGCGGTGCGGCTTTCATCGATGTCCGGGCGCTGCACGGCAGTGTCGGTGACAGCCATCAGGTCCGTGAAGGGCGCCTTGCCCCACTCGCCCCAGCCCCGCTGAATGTGCGCCTGCCCATAGCCCGTGGATAAGGCCGGATCGGGCAGCAGAACCGCGTACCCCTTCGCTGTCAGCAGCCAGGGGTTCCACCGCCAGGTCCAGGCGTTCCAGGACGCCAGCGGCCCGCCGTGAATCCACAGCAGCATGGGCGCAGGCGACTCAGCCGACGCGCCGTCGGGCAGCGCCAGGTACGCCGGCACTCGCGTACCGTCCCCGGCTGTGGCAGCCAGCCGCTCCAGCCGGCCGGCGCGCTTTGGCCGTTCTGCCGGGGCCGGCAGCCTGGCAGTCTCCCCCGTTTCCAGGTTGATTCGTACGGCCTCCGGTGGGAACTCATAGGAGCTTCGCAAGGCATATGCAGTGCGCCCGCCGGGAGAAACCACGACGTCGGTGTACGCCGCCGCATCCTGGGTCACCCGGGTGACGCTCACTTCCGCGGCAGACGCCGGAACGCTAATCCGGAAAACGGGCGACGCGCCGTCGTCGTCCGCGGTGACCAGGAGGGCGGACCCGTCGGGGAGCCACGCTGCCGGCTTTGCCCAGCGGTCCCAGTCGGGGACCAGCGGGGTGAGGCCGGCGTTGTTGCCGTTTGACTCGTGGGCGTTGCCTGAAACGTCCAGCAGATGCAACTTGACCTGTGGGGCCTCGTGCGGGGTGGTGTCGCTTTCGCTGACCACCACCAGTGTGTTCCCGTCGGGGCTGACCGGGCCGGGGAAGTAGCTCATGCCCGCCTGGTCCAGGAGTACCTTCTGGCTTGCGGTGGCCACGTCCACGGCGACCAGGACCGAGCGGCTGTCCGCCTTGGCCAGCGGCCGGGTGTAGCTCGTGTAGATGGTCCGGCCATCCGGACTGACCACAGTCTCGGCCTCACGGAGCCGCGGACCGGCGTCCGGGGTCAGGTTTCGGAGCTGCAGCGGCGCCGTCGCATCAACAGTGGACGGCCTGCCAGGTTCCTTGTCCTCGCCCGGTTCCACGGCGAAAATCCGCGGCTGCCCCGGCCCCAGGTCGGCGTCCCAGTATCGGACCGGGTATTCGCTGTGAAGGATGGCCGCGACCTTGTTGTCCTTGCGGGATTTGCGCCGGTCGGCGTCGTTCTCCTCGTCCGTTGACCCGGCCAGGATCTCTGCCGTGACAAAGGTGGCGTCCGCGTTCCGGGCGGCCATGACAGAACCAACCCCGCCGGGGCGCGAGAGAACCACGCGGGCTTCCCCGCCGTCGGCCGGCAAAAGCCACAGTGCGTTGACGGGATCTGCGTCGGGGCTGTCCGGGTCCGGGCGCGCGGAGGTGAAGTAGACGTCGCCGTTGGCCGCGAAGGCGGCCCCGGCCTCGCCCTTGGCGCTGCGGGTGATGCGCCGGGCGTGCCTCTCCCCGGAGGGATCCAGCTCCCACAGGGCCGTAGCGAATTCGGTGCCCTTGCCGTTGAGCGTGGACACGGTGGTGACCAGCCTCCGGCCGTCCGGGCTCAGGGACAAACCGCTGACGCGCGGAATGGCCAAGTAGTGGTCGAGGTCGTGGAATGGGGTTTCAGGTTGCTCGCCCGGGATCGCCGGGTTTTCAGTTTCCATGCCCCGATTCAACCCGACTGTGCCCCGCATCACAAACCCCAATGGCCGACACACGACGCCGCAGCTCGATGTCGCTCACTCAAGCCAGCGGTCCCCTGAGTAGATGGAGAGGGGAAAGCGAAAGGCCCCGCCTGCTCCTTTTCGGGAGCGGGCGGGGCCTTGGCTTGTTGCTAGGCGCTCGGAGCGATTTCCGGGATGCGCGGCTTGGCGTTGCCAGCGAAGGTGAACTTGGCGTCGTCGCCTTCGCCGTCCACATCCACTACTACGATGTCGCCGGCGTGGATTTCGCCGAACAGGATCTTCTCGGAAAGCTGGTCCTCGATCTCGCGCTGGATGGTACGGCGCAGCGGCCGGGCACCCATGGCGGGATCGTAGCCACGGGTGGCGAGGAGCACCTTGGCGGCCGGCGTGAGCTCGATGCCCATGTCCTTGTCCTTGAGTCGCTTCTCCAAGCGTGCCACGAACATGTCCACGATCTCGATGATCTCGTCCTGGGTCAGCTGCGGGAAGACCACGACGTCGTCAACACGGTTCAGGAACTCGGGACGGAAGTGCTGCTTGAGCTCCTCCGTGACGCGGGCCCGCATCCGGTTGTAACCGGTCTGCGTGTCCGTGCCCGACTGGAAGCCGGTGGCAACGCTCTTCGAAATATCCCGCGTTCCGAGGTTCGTGGTCATGATGATCACGGTGTTCTTGAAGTCCACTACACGGCCCTGGGAGTCGGTCAGGCGGCCGTCTTCCAAGATTTGCAGGAGGGAGTTGAAGAGGTCCGCATGGGCCTTTTCCACTTCGTCGAACAGGACCACGGAGAATGGACGGCGGCGAACCTTCTCGGTCAGCTGGCCACCTTCCTCGTAGCCCACGTAGCCCGGAGGTGCACCGAAAAGGCGCGAAACCGTGTGCTTCTCGGAGTACTCGGACATGTCCAGCGTGATAAGGGCGTCCTCTTCACCGAACAGGAACTCGGCGAGAGCCTTGGCCAGTTCGGTCTTGCCGACGCCCGTGGGACCGGCGAAGATGAAGGAGCCGCCCGGACGCTTGGGGTCCTTCAGGCCTGCACGTGTGCGGCGGATCGCCTGGGACAGGGACCGGATGGCCTCGTTCTGGCCCACAACGCGCTTGTGCAGTTCCTCTTCCATCTTCAGCAGGCGCGAGGACTCTTCCTCGGTCAGCTTGAAGACCGGAATGCCCGTGGAGTTGGCCAACACCTCGGCAATGAGATCCTCATCCACCTCGGAGATGTCATCCATACCGCCGGACTTCCAGTGGCGTTCCTTCTCAGAGCGCTCCGTAATAAGCTTCTGCTCCTTGTCGCGGAGCGCGGCAGCACCTTCGAAGTCCTGCGCGTCGATCGCGGACTCCTTCTCCATCTTGAGCTTGGCAATCCGCTCGTCCATGGCCTTCAGCTCCGGCGGGGCAGTCATCCGGCGGATGCGCAGCCGGGCGCCGGCCTCGTCGATCAGGTCAATGGCCTTGTCCGGCAGGAAGCGGTCCGAGATGTAGCGTTCAGCGAGGCTGGCAGCGGAGGCCAGGGCGCCGTCGGTGATGGTCACGCGGTGGTGCGCCTCGTAGCGGTCACGCAGGCCCTTGAGGATCTCGATTGCGTGCGCAACTGAGGGCTCCTTGACCTGGATCGGCTGGAAGCGGCGCTCCAGGGCGGCGTCCTTCTCGATGTGCTTGCGGTACTCGTCCAGCGTGGTGGCGCCAATGGTCTGCAGTTCACCGCGGGCCAGCATGGGCTTGAGGATGGACGCAGCATCGATGGCACCTTCGGCGGCACCGGCACCCACCAGGGTGTGGATCTCGTCGATGAAAAGGATGATGTCGCCGCGGGTGCGGATTTCCTTGAGCACCTTCTTCAGGCGCTCTTCGAAGTCGCCGCGGTACCGGGAGCCTGCCACCAAGGACCCGAGGTCCAGGGTGTACAGCTGCTTGTCCTTGATGGTCTCCGGGACGTCGCCGCGGACGATCGCCTGGGCAAGGCCTTCGACGACGGCGGTCTTGCCAACACCGGGCTCGCCGATCAGAACGGGGTTGTTCTTGGTACGGCGCGAAAGGACCTGCATCACGCGTTCCATTTCGGATTCACGTCCGATGACCGGGTCCAGCTTGTTCTCGCGGGCAGCCTGGGTCAGGTTGCGGCCGAACTGGTCCAGGACCACCGAACCGGCCGGCGTGCCTTCGGGCTGGCCCGCGCCAACGCCGGCGCCGGTGGTTTCCTTGCCCTGGTAGCCGGAGAGGAGCTGGATGACCTGCTGGCGGACCCGGTTGAGGTCTGCGCCGAGCTTCACCAGCACCTGGGCTGCCACGCCCTCACCCTCACGGATGAGTCCCAGCAGGATGTGCTCCGTGCCGATGTAATTGTGGCCCAGCTGCAAAGCCTCCCGCAGGGAGAGTTCCAGCACCTTCTTGGCGCGGGGGGTGAAGGGGATGTGGCCGGATGGGGCCTGCTGGCCCTGCCCGATAATCTCCTGCACCTGCTCGCGCACGCCGTCGAGCGAAATGCTCAAGGACTCAAGAGCCTTGGCGGCAACGCCCTCACCTTCATGGATCAGACCCAAGAGGATGTGTTCGGTACCAATGTAATTGTGGTTCAGCATGCGTGCCTCTTCTTGGGCAAGCACAACTACGCGACGGGCACGGTCCGTAAATCGCTCAAACATTTCGCCACACTCCTAGCTACGACGTACTTTGATGCTACGTGGCCGACCCAGACTTGTGGAGCGTGTTCGCCACAGGGGAAACCGGGGCCGGCGCGGGAATATCCCGCAGGTGCTTCCGCCAGGACATGACAGCGCCCGGCCGTCCGGCCCACTGCCACCTCCGAAGGTCCGCTGGGCGCGCCGGATCGTTCGCCGGAAATGCCCTTCGCGATTGACCTGAAGTGAAGTCGGCGTCTTTTCCATCCAACTGTTTCCACTCGACTGAAGCGGGCTTGCTAATAGTCATTTGGCACAAAAAACCCTGCCTCCACCCAAGGGTGAAGACAGGGCCTATTACGCCGCCAGGAGGCAAGGTCCTAGGAATTTGCCTTTTGGTAGGCTTCTTGGATTTCAGCCTGAATTCGACCCCGGCTGTTAACCGTGTAGCCGTTGTCCCGTGCCCACTGCCGGATTTGGGCGGAGTCATTGCTTCGGGCGCCAGAAACTGCCTTCGTGCGGGTGGCACGGCCGGCGGATGTCTTGCGCCCTGCAGCAATAAACCGCTCCAGGGACGAACGGAGCTCGGCCGCGTTGGCCGAGGACAGATCAATTTCGTAGCTGACCCCATCGAGGCCAAAACGGACATTCTCGTCCGCGGATCCCCCATCCAGATCATCTACGAGGATGATGTTTACTTTCTGTGCCATTAATAGTCTTCCTCTTGGAAAGGTTCGGGTTTTCAGAAAAGCAGGATGTTCCTGATAAAAGTATGACCCTCATTATGGCAACGCGTCAAAGCGTGAAATGGTTCCTGGGGATATTCCCAGAAAGTTCTGTCGTTTTATTTATTCGCGTCGGTATCGGGTGCGTCCAATGGCCCCGACGCACGGCTTTCCGCCTCCGCCTGGGCTTTAGCCTCGGCCTGCCGCTCGGCTTTGTCGGCATTGAAAATCGACTTCATGGCAAACCAGAAAAGCAAGCCCACCACAAGCGAGGGCAGAAGCACGGCGACGTATTCCATGGTCAGTGACCCTCGGGCTTCAGGAGCGGGAAAAGAATGGTTTCTCGGATACCGGCACCAGTGAACAGCATGACCAGCCGGTCGATGCCCAGTCCGATGCCGCCCATGGGAGGCGCACCGTATTCGAGCGCCCTGAGGAAGTCCTCGTCCAGCTGCATGGCCTCGACGTCGCCCGCAGCAGCGTGCCGGGACTGCTCGGTGAGCCGCTCGCGCTGGATGACGGGGTCGATCAGTTCAGAGAAGGCCGTGCCGCGTTCCATGCCGCCGATGATGAGGTCCCAAGCCTCGATCAGGCGGCCGTCCTCACGGTGCGGACGGGCCAGCGGCTGCGCGGACGGCGGGTAGTCGTACACAAAGGTCGGGTTGAGGAGCGTGGGCTCCACGATTTCACCAAACAGCTCCACGGCCAGTTTCTCGGCGTCCCACTTCGGGTCTACCTTCACCTCATGCTTTTGCGCAATGTCGCGCAGCACCTCAAGCGAAGTGTCCGGGGTGACTTCCTGGCCAACGGCGTCGGACAGCCCGGGGTAGACAGAGACCCAGGCCCAGTCGCCGTCGAGGTTGATTTCCCCGGCCTCGGTCTGGAGGGTGCGGCCGGCGCCCACGGCGTCTGCGGCGTCGAGGATGATCTCCTTGATGCGCTGCGCCATGACGAACTGGTCAGCCCAGGCCTCGTAGCACTCGAGCGTGGTGAATTCGGGGCTGTGGGTGGAGTCCACACCCTCGTTGCGGAAGACGCGGCCCATGTCGTAGACGCGGTCGATGCCGCCCACCACGGCGCGCTTGAGGTAGAGCTCGGTGGCGATCCGGAGCGTCATCTTCTGGTCGAACGCGTTCATGTGCGTCTCGAATGGACGTGCCAGGGCGCCGCCGTGGACCAGCTGCAGGATGGGGGTTTCCACTTCCACGTAGTTGTGGCGGTGGAGGCTTTCGCGGATGGAGCGGGTGATGGCGGCGCGGGTGTAGACCATTTCCCGGGCTTCGTCGCGGACCATCAGGTCCACGTAGCGCTGGCGGACGCGGGTTTCCTCGTTCAGTTCCGCGTGCAGGACCGGCAGCGGCCGGAGCGCCTTGGACGCCATGGACCAGGACTCGGCCATGACGGACAGCTCGCCGCGGCGTGAGGAAATCACCTCGCCCTTGATGAACACGTGGTCGCCCAGGTCCACCAGGGCTTTCCAGTCAGCGAGCGCTTCCTCGCCCACATTGGCCAGGCTAAGCATGGCCTGGAGGCGGGTGCCCTTGCCGTCAACGCCGCCTTCTTGCAGCGTGGCGAAGCAGAGCTTTCCGGTGTTGCGCACAAAAACCACGCGGCCGGTGACGCCCACAACGTCGCCGGTGGTGTCATCGGCTTCGAGGTGGGCGTACTTTTCGCGGATCTCGGTGAGGGAATGCGTGCGTTCAACACCCACCGGGTATGCCTCGGTTCCGCGCTCGATCAGCTTGGCGCGCTTTTCCATGCGGATGCGCATCTGTTCGCTGGCGTCGAGCGGCTCTGGGGCATTCTTGGGGGTGTTTTGGGAAGTCACAATCCCCAAGTTTACCGGGAGTTCCGGCCACCGGGTTTTTGTCCAGATAATGCACGTTCAGACCGCCGCCGGCCACGTTCGGTGGACAAAAACTCCAAGGGATGCCGCCCTAGGATGGGGAGGGTGAAAGAACAGGTAGTGCCAACGCACGACGGCGGCCGGCTGGCGTTGTACAGCTACGGCACCGAGGAGGCTCCGGGAGAGCGCCGGGTAGTGCTGATCGGCGGAGCCTTCCTCACTGCCCTGATCTATCGCCCTTTTTCGGAAGCGCTGGCTGAGGGCCTGGGCGACGGCTGGGCGGTGGATGTGTACGACCGCCGGGGCCGCGGCAAGTCCAGCGAACAGCCGGCGGACTACTCCATGGCCACCGAAATCGCAGACCTCCGCACAATCCTTGACGCCACCCGCGCGCGCAACATTCTGGGGCATAGCCTGGGCGGCTCCGTCGCGTTGAACGCGGTCCAGGAATTTACCGGCACAGCTTATGTGCCGGACAAGCTGGCCGTGTACGACGCCGCGGTGAACATCGACGGCAGCATCGACACCGACTGGCTGGACGGGTTCGAGGACGCCGTTAACAACGGCCGCGTGGGTCACGCCCTTGCTCACATGAAGAAGTCCACCAATCCCGGCAGTGCGCTGGCCAAGATCCCCGAGCCGGTTCTTGCTGGGTTGATGGCCCTGATGTCCCGGACCAAGGTGAACAGGCTGTTCCGCCAGGTGATGCCCAGCGGCGTCGGTGAGCTGCGGGCCGCGTACAACGAGCCGGACCACGCCAAGGACTTCGGTGTCCTGCCCTCCAACACCCATTTCATGGCTGGCGGAAAAAGCCCCGCCTATTACAAAGCCACGGCCGAGCTGCTCCATGCCGCAGTGCCCGGAAGCACGTTTGAGCTGTCACCCAAGGGTTTCCATGGCTCCATCCCCGCCGCCGTCGAGGAGCTTGTGACGGACATCTCGGAGTACTTCAAAGGCTGATTTCCAGCCCAAATCTTTACCGGCGCCAAAGGCACTCCTGCTGCCAGCACTCAGGTACCTCGGCTAGGCTCGGAACATGACGCGCGAGAACATCAAGACCCCCGACGGCGGCACACTCGAGCTCTTCTCCACGGGTGCCGAACTGGCGTCCGCCGGCTCCGGCGTGGTGGTGGTGCCGGCCTCCATGGTGACTGCAGCCGACTACACCAAGTTCGCGCAGAAGCTCAGCGCAGCCTTGGGCCGCCCGGTGCATACCTTCAACCGCCGAGGCCGCGGTTCCTCGTCGCCGCAGCCGGATGACTACACGCTTGACGCGGATATCCGGGACCTTGACGCCGTCATGAAGCACACGTCCAGCACCGACGTGTTCGGCCACAGCTTCGGCGGCGCCGTGGCCCTGCACGCGGCCCGGACGCTTCCCGTGGAGCGGCTGGCCGTCTACGATCCCGCCGTGTCCGTGAACCACAGCGTCAAAGCCGACTGGACAGCGGAATACGAACGCGCCACGGCCGCCGGGGACGACGACCGCGCACTCGCCGTGCTGAGCAAGGGCCTGGAAACCGGCGGCGCGTTCTCCCGGATGCCGTTGTCCATGCTCACCATCGCCAACAAGCTCACTGCCGGCACGCATGTAGGCAAGCAGATGCGCGAACTAATGCGCACCGGCGTCCGGGAAATCAAGGCCATCATCGCCGCGGACATGCCGGCCGAACCGTTCCTGGAACTGCCACTGGAAACCCTGATCGTGGTGGGTGAGAAGAGCCCGGCGTACTTTGGCGTGGCGTGCGGCCAGATCCACGACGTCCTGTCCGGTTCGAGCTATACCATCCTCCAAGGTTCCGGCCATGACGGCGTCCTCCGCGCCCCGGACAAGCTCATCACCGAACTCAGCGACTTCTTCGCCGGCTAACCCCTTGGCCGTTTAACCCCATGTAAGTAGCAGCAGATGTCGTTTTGAGGGCTCAAAACGACATCTGCTGCTACTTAGTTGGGTTAGTGGCCGCCGTGGGTGGGGCCGGCGCCTTCTGTCTTGCGCATCATCGCTGAAAGTACGACGGCGGCAAGGGCTATCACAGTCGCCGTCAGGAACGCTGCGCTCATCCCGGCAACCAAACCGGAGGCTGCGGAAACCACAGCGAAGATGGACACCAGCAGCGCCGTTCCGGCGGCGCCGGCCACCTGCTGCGTGGTGCTCATGATCGCCGAGCCGTGCGAGTAGAGGTGCGGCGGCAGCGGGTTCAGGCCGGTGGTGAACGCCGGGGTGAACAGCAGTGCCAGGCCAAAGCTCAGCACCACGTGCAGGCTGACGATCCACCACACCGCTGTGCCGGCGTCGAGCATGGAGAACTGCCACAGGGACAGCACCATCAGGATTGAACCGGTCACTGTCAACGGCAGCGGACCTACCTTGTCGAAGAGCCGGCCGATGAACGGGCCCAGCAGGCCCATGGCCAGTCCGCCCGGGAGCAGGGCAAGGCCCGTCTCCAACGATCCCAGGCCGCGGATCTCCTGCAGGTAAAGCGGCAACAGGATCACGCCGCCAAACAGCGCCATCATGGCCACCACCATCAGCAGCACGGAGACGGTGAACATCCGGAAGTTGAAGGCGCGGAGGTCCAGCAGCGGAGCCTCCGCCTTCTGCAGCCGAAGCTGACGGAGCACAAACACTGCCAGGCTGGCCACGCCCACTACCAAGGCACCAATAGCTACCGGGCTCGGGCCGCCCTGAGCTCCGTGGCCGCCGCCGATCTGGCTGAGGCCGTAGACCAGCCCGCCGAAGGCCGGGACGGTCAGGAGCACGGAGAGGAAGTCGAGTTTGGTCTTCTGTGTTTCGCCGATGTTGGTCAGGTACTTGGCGCCGATCGCCAGCGCCGCGAGCGCCACCGGGAGGACGAACACAAACATAAAGCGCCAGGTGAAGTGCTCCAGGATCAGCCCGGAAACGGTGGGGCCCATGGCCGGGGCCACTGAGATGGCGATGCTGACGTTGCCCATCACGGCACCGCGCTTGGCGAGCGGGACGAGGGTAAGGATGGTGGTCATCAGCAGCGGAAGCATGATTGCCGTGCCACCGGCCTGGACGATGCGTGCCAGGAGCAGTACTTCGAAGCCGGGAGCCGCTGCGGCCAGCGCGGTTCCGCCGGCGAAGAGGCCCATGGCCAGCATAAAGACTGCACGCGTGGACAGGCTCTGCAGGATGAATCCCGTGGTGGGGATGACCACGGCCATGGTGAGCATAAAGCCGGTAGACAGCCACTGTACGGTGGGCGCGTCCACTCCAAGGTCCACCATCAGCCGCTGCAGGGCAACGTTCATGATGGTTTCGTTGAGGATCACCACGAATGTTGCCACCAGCAGTGTGGCGATGATGGTCACCGATTCGCGGGACATCTTCGCCGGTGCGGACGGCTGCGCCTCAGTGGCCTGCACGGGCTCTCCGTGGGCGTCAGAAGAGACTTTTGTAGACATAAGTGTTCCCTCAGGGAGTTTGAGTTTGATGGCAGGCGAGCTTCGTCGCTGCAGATTCAAACACTCTACCCGGTGGACTAATTCCTCCGCCGGGCATTTTTCTTAACCCTGAGGGAACAATTTTATTTAGGCCGTCTGGCCCGCGTGCTGGCCTTCGGAGATTTCCTCCACCAGCTTGCTGTTGAAGGCAGGAAGGTCCTTCGGGCTCCGGCTGGTCACCAGCCCCTGGTCCACCACCACTTCGTCATCGCTCCAGTTGGCACCCGCGTTTTTCAAATCGGTCTGGAGCGTGTGGTACGAGGTTACATTCCGGCCGCGGACCACGCCGGCGTCGATCAGCAGCCACGGTCCGTGGCAGATCGAGGCCACCGGCTTGTGCTGTTCGAAGAAGGCCCGGGTGAAATTCTGGGCGGCCTTGTCCACCCGGAGGTGGTCGGCGTTCACTACTCCGCCCGGGATCACCAGGGCGTCAAAGTCCGAGGCGTTGGCATCCGCAACCGTCAGGTCCACGTCGAAGGTGTCGCCCTTCTCTGTGCCCTCATAACCCTGCAGCTTGCCGCTCTTGGGAGCCACCAGCGTGGGTTCGCCGCCGGCGTCCTTGACTGCCTGCCACGGGCTGGTGAGTTCAATCTGCTCCACGCCGTCCGTCAGCAGGAATGCGACTTTCTTGCCTGCGATGCTGTGTTCTGACACTTTTCCTCCTCTGGTGAGGCGGAGGGAGCACATGGAAGCACTGCGTCATCCGCCTGGAGTTGTTTGCCTGACATGATCCAGCCTAGGAAAACCCAAACTCATAAGCAAGCTGACTACTTTGGCAGCACCAGCAGGTAGCCCGCGGGCAGGTCGCTGCTCCAGCGTCGCGGCTCCCGGACCACGAACTGCGAGGCCAGCTGCTCGGGGGTAATCAGGGTGTTCGGCGCGGGCGACGGACCCCACTGCCCGCTGCCGTGCGGGAAGAGCGGGTCCAGGACGTGGACGCCAGTGACGGAGAATTCCGGGAACTGGCCGGGATCGCCGAGCGACTCGAAGCCGCTCATCACCCACGCGTGGCGGCCACTCCACATGACCAGCCCCACCGGCCGGCCCGTGGCGGCGATGGCGCGTGCCGCGGCCTGCAGCGCGTCCTCGTAGCCCGCGATGCTGACCACCTCGTAGGGCCCCATTCCCACCTCGGTCAGCACCTTCGCCCAACCGAAGGGATTGGCGCCGTTGAACGAGTTGGACGACCGCGCCCGGGCCATCTCCCACAGGTCATTCTGCTGGGCGCGATCGGTCCACGTGCCGCCACCGGTGTCGTCCATGAGGTTGTGCGCCATCTGGATGCTCGCCGCAACACACCAGTCGAAGGTGTACTGCGGCACGAAGTCCCCCTCCTGGTAGAGGTTGAGGGCGAACACCTGGGGCACCGGAGCCGGCATTGGTACCGACGCCGGACTGGGCACCGATGGTGCGGAGGAAACCGATGATGGTGTGGGAACGGATGTTGCCGTGGGGTCCGCGGCCTGCTGGGGCGAGAGGGTGGCGTCGCTCGCGGCTGGCGGGGCCGTGGAGGCCGGGATCGGTGAATCGGTGAGGGCCTCGTCAATGCCGACCGCGGGCACGCAGGCCGTGAGGAGGGTCGCCAGGACGACGAGCCACGCAAGATAACGGGGCTGGGCACCGGTCATGATCGATCCATTCTAGCGCGGCGCCGCGGGAACACCCGTCCGGGAACCGCAGCCATCCAGCCGCTGAGGGCCTGCCGCGGTTCCCGGAAATGTCAGGAAACGGCGCGGATACGAACAGCCATGAACTGCCGCCCCGGAAGCTCCACCTGGAACCGTCCTTCCACTGCGTCGGGCAGCGTTTCCACTGTCATGTTCCAGGTGTCGATGATGTCCACCTGGTACTGACGCCCGGCTGGCATGACGAAGTTCCGGTACGTGGGCTGGTTGAACCCGAAGTAGCTGATCTCATACTCGAACCGGATGCCGGCGGTGGGAACGTCCCAGGCGCTGGGCAACGGATCAAGGAAACCTCCGGGTGTCTCTTCCTGGATGCTGCGCAGGAAAGCAATGCGTTCCGGGCTGCTGCCGTGGAACGCGCCGCCCTTGGCCCACCACAGGATGTCCCGGTCGTGCATATATGTTTCGCCGTGGCCAACGTAGCCGCCGCGGACGGCGCCTTCCCAAAACCGCCGGGTCATTTCCTCACCGGTGATGTTGCCCCAGCCCTGGTCGATGTTGCCTTCGTAAGCGCACTCGTCGATGACCACCGGCTTCTGCCAGCGGTCGCGCCACTCCCCCGTGAACTCCGCGGTCTTGTGCACGTCCTGGCGCTGGATGCTGCTGTGCGTGATCCAGGGCCGGCTGTAGTCGTAGAACGCGTGGCAGTTGTGGATGGACAGCAGGTGGGCGCTGGGGTCATTGGCCTGGACAATCACGGCGAAGCGTTCCCAGTCCTCGGTGGTCTTGCGGAACAGCAGGTCGTATTCGTTGGCCAGGGACCACCAGATGTTCCGATGCGAGGCAAGCCGGGCCACCACGTACTTCAGGTAGCGGTCGTCCTGGCCCGGGGTCATGGTGGAAAAGCCCCAGCGGTCGTAGGCGTGGAAAAGGATGAGGTCAGCCTCGATGCCAAGTTCGTCCAGTTGGCTGATGCGCTGTTCGAGGTGGCGGTAGAACGCCGGGTTGGGCCGCTCGTAGTCGAAACCACCGGCAAGGGAGCCCTCAAACGGGTAGAGCTCCGGTTCGTTTTCGTTGAACAGGTACGACTTGGGGAAGACGCACATCCGCATCTTGTTGAACGGTCCTGTGGCCAGCGTGTCCAGGGTCTGCTTTTCCAGGGCATCGCCCTGGTGGGTCCAGGCGTAGGCCGTGGTGCCAATCGGCAGGTAGGGGGTGCCGTCGTCGTACGCGAAGTGGAAGGTGTTGGCCACGCGAACCACGCCCTTGGCACCCGCTGCAGCCTCCGCTGCGCTGAACGATCCGGTGATGCCGTCGAGCGAGCGGGCGTTGCTGGAAGTGATGAAGGTCCACTCCCCCGCCTCCGGGACCAGGAGCCTGACATTGTAGTTGCCGTCCCCGTCATAGAAGCCCGGCACGTCCAACGTCTTCCCGGACGGGGCGGTGAAGACTGCACGGAGTTCGACGTCGGTGAACGGGTTGCCGCGCGAGGGCCCGGCGAAGGTGATTTCGAGCCGGTCCTGCGCTGCAGCCGCCGTGGGCAGGGAAACAGCCGCGCTGGCCCGTTCAACGGATTCCGGTTCGTAGTCGGCGGCGGGGGCCGGGACGTCGACGGCGGCTGCCGCGGCCCGCTGCGCCACGGTGTCCTCCGGCTCGAGTTCGCCGATGAGGCGGAGGATCTCTGCAACCTGGGCAGGCTTTCCCTTCAAGGCTTCCTCGGTTCCTAGGATCAGTCCCACCTCGTGGAAGTACAGGGTGTGCAGCAGGGGGTTGTTGGTCAGGGTGGGGACGTGCTCGGTGAGGATGCGGTTACCCTCGGCATGCCGCATCACAAAGTACAGGGGGCTTTCAGCGGTAAAAGTGCTCATCGATGCCTTCTTGGTTCGGGATTCAGGAGTTCAGGAGTCGTGACGGGTGCGTTCGGAGCGGCGTCCGTCCAGGGCTGCGAGGGCGGCGGCGATGTCCTGCTTGACGGCGGGTTGGGTGAAGATCAGGCCCTGGTCCAAGGTGGTCTGCCGGTACCAGACGGTGTCCTTGCGGAAGGCCGCGGCGGCGGCTGGATCATGGGCATCGATGACCTGCCATACGGCGGCATACGCCTGGGGGTCGTCCATGATGTCCGCGAGCGGGGAGTGCAGCGAGGCCGTACTGCGTTCTGCTGCCGGTCCGGCGTCGGGAACGTCCCAGCTGTGCTGGCCCGAGCCCACTACGAAGCCTGCGGAGCCGTCCGGCAGAGAGACCTCCGCGGTGGTTCCAGGAGGCACTTTGGCCTCCACCAGGATCCGGTCGCCCACGCGCTTCCACGCAACCTGGGCCAGGCCGTAAGGAGTTTCGTGCGACGTCGAAGCGTGCGTCAGGCTGTTCAGCGGGCGCGGCGCGATGCGGAGTTTCCGGTATCCGGGCGCTGCCGGGGCCAGGCCAGCCACGGTGCGGTGCATCCAGTCTGCGATCGCGCCCAGCGCGTAGTGGTTGAACGAGGTCATTTCGCCGGGGTTGACGCTGCCGTCCTCCAGGATGGAATCCCAGCGTTCCCAGATGGTGGTGGCACCCTGCGTGACGGGGTAGAGCCAGGACGGGCATTCGGTCTGCGTGAGCAGCCGCTCGGCAGCACCGAGGTGGCCCGTCACAGTCAGGGCGTCGGCAACCAGCGGCGTACCCACAAAACCGGTGGCGATCCGGTAGCCGCCCAACCGTGCGAGCTCGGCGAGCCGGTCACCAAGGGCCTGGCGCTGCGCCGGATCGGTGCTGATGCCGAACATCAGGGCCAACGAATAGGCCGTCTGGGCGTCCGAGACCATGCGGCCGGCCGGCGTCACGTATTGGGCCAGGAAGGCCTGCCTGGTCTCCTCGGCGAGCGCAGCGTACTTGCCGTGGTCGGCGTCGTTCCCCAGGACGGCAGCCGCCTGGGCCACCAGGTCCAGGGACCGGAACAGGTAGGCGCTGGCCACAATGTCGCCGTGGGTGCGGGCGGCACCGGGCTTGTCCGGCGGAGCGGCGGGGTCCAGCCAGTCGCCCAGCTGCATCTGGCCCTGCCACAGCCCCGAACTGTCACGGACCTTCAAGAGGGCGTCGGCCCAGTCACGCATGCTGGCGAACTGCCGGCGGAGCAGGCCAGTGTCACCGAAGCGCTCGAAAAGCACCCACGGGACCACGGTGGCGGCGTCGCCCCAAGCGGCCACAGGTGATTCGAGCATGCCCAGGACAGACGGCACGATAATGGGGACGACGCCGTCGCGGTGGCCCTGCTCGAGGGCGAGGTCCTGCAGCCAGGAGCCGAGTAAACCCAGCGAGTCATACAGATAGCTGGCGGTGGGGCTGAATACCTGGATGTCGCCGGTCCATCCCAGCCGTTCGTCCCGCTGCGGGCAGTCAGTGGGCAGCGCCAGGAAATTGCCGCGCATCCCCCAGAGGGCGTTTTCGTGCAGCCGGTTCAGCAAAGGGTCTGAGCAGCCGAACCAGCCGGTGCGGCGCATGTCGTTATGGATCACGACGGCGGTGATCGCCGCCGGGTCCAGCTCGCCGGGCCAGTTGTCCACCTGCGCATAGCGGAAGCCGTGGAAGGTAAAGCGCGGTTCCCATTCCTCCTCGCCACCTCCCCCGAGGCCGTCTTCCGCAGCACCCGGGCCCGCGAGGGTATACGTGTCGGTGGCCGCCGCCTGGCGCAGTGGGCGCAGTGACAGTTCGCCATCTTCAAGGACCTCGGCGTGCCGAAGGGTGATGGTGTGGCCGGGCTCGCCGGAAACCCGGATCCGCAACCGACCCACAAGGTTCTGGCCGAAGTCCAGCACGGTGGCGCCGGAGGGAGTGGTCAGGACTTCCCTAACAGGAAGTTCCTCGATGCGGCGCACGGCCGGGGCCGTGGCCGGGGTGGCCTCCGCCCAGTTCTGATCGGAGTCGACAGCGGCGGGGAGCCAGTGGGCGTCGTCGAAACCTGGTTCGGACCAGCCGGCCTCCGCGCGCCGGGCGTCGAAGGTTTCGCCGGCGTAGATGCCACTGGATACCAGCGGGCCGCCAGTGCGTGCCCGCCAGTCCCGGCTGCTGGCCACAATGTCCTTCGTGCCATCCGTGTATTCAAGGCGCAGTTCCACCTTGACCGCCGGCTGCTCGCCATAGAACGGTTTGGCGAAGCCGTGGAAGCCGTACTTTTCGGTGAACCAGCCACCCGCGAGCCAGACTCCGATGGCGTTGGCACCCGGAGCCAGGAGCGCCGTGACGTCGGTGGTTTCATGATTAAGCCGGTCCGCATAAGCCGTCCAGCCCGGTTTGAGGACCTGGTCATCCACTTCCGTCCCGTTGATTTCTGCCTGGTAGACGCCGTGCGCGGTAGCGAACAGCGTGGCTTTGGCCAGCCCTTCCCGCACCATGAACTCGTGACGCACTTGGCCGGGCTGGCCCAGCGGATAATTTTCGCCCGCAGGGGCGGGCAGACCGATGGCCACGGCCTGCCAGGGACCGTCCACAAAACCGCCCACCAAGGTCAGCGGCGCGCACCAGTCCGAGGTGCCGCCGTCGTTCCCGGTGACCCGGACGTCCACCTCCACCTGCCCGCCCGCGGTGATGTCCGCGAAAGGCCAATCCACCAGCACGGACTCGGGACCTTCGAGCAGCACGGACTCCGACTTCCCGTCCCGCCTCACCCTGACTTCGGCTGCAACTTGCAGCCAGTCTGTGCTCCCAGTGGCAGTGACCCAGCTGAGCCGGGGCCGCGGCTCGGCCACGAACGGGGTATCTGTCCGGTACTCCGCCGATAACCGGCTCACGACGGTCTGCTCGCGGGTGGCTGACTGCGGTGTCAGGGTCGTGTTTGTCACAGAAGGCCTTTCAGGCGGAGGTGGGAGGTGATCAGAGCTGCGATGCGGGGCCCAGCCGGTTTCTACCGGGGTTCGCGGCCTTCGCTGCGGAACCAGTCGAACGCCACCGTGCCGGCGCTGGCAAAGACGCCCGCCACCCGTCCGGTGAAGGACGCGGCGGTTTCAGCCGAGAGGTACCGGCCGTCGAGTTCAGCCAGGGTAACTGGTTGGCCGTCGACGACTGCCTGGAGCGCGATGGTGTCTGAGCTCAGGCTGCCAATGGCGTTGTCCGGGTTCGGTTCGCGGGTCTCGATCCGCAGTTCCACCGGTCCGGCGGGCGCCGGGTGGGTCCACGTCTGTTCAATCGACGAAATCCTGGCCCGGGCCGTAAGAGTGGTTCCGTCCGTTTCAATGGAGTAGTGGTGGGCCTCGTCGTAGCGGACGGCCAGGCCGCCGGAGCCGCTTTCGCTGGCGCTGGCGCCTTCCACGTCCACGAGTGCTGCGATGGTCTCCACCTGGTACTGCTGGCGGCGGCCCAGGAACGCGGGACGGGCATCATCCAGTTTCGTGCCGTCGCTGGTCAGCGTGAGGCGTCCCGGGACTTTCTCTGTTGAGGCAAACGCGCCGGGGAAGCGCCGGACGGCGATCCAGCCGCCGTCGAGCTCCGCGTCCGCGAAGTCATCCTCAAAGGCGCCGCCTTCGCGGGGGTTCAGAATGACCGGCTCCGCGACGGGCCAGTCATCCATCCATGTGACCGGGGTGATGAACGTTTCGCGGCCCAGCGCGGAGAAGGCGCGGGTCATGCCCTTGGGACGCATGCCCAGGAGGACCATGGCCCAGCCGCCGTCGGGCGTCTCCACCAGGTCGCCGTGGCCGGTGTTCTGGATGGGGCGGTCCGTGCTGCGGGCACTCAGGATGGGGTTGGCCGGGTTGGACTCGAACGGACCGGCCGGGGAGGTTCCGCGGGCGATGCTGACGCTGTGCCCGCGCTCCGTGCCGCCCTCGGCGATCATGAGATACCAGTAGTCGCCGCGCTTGTACAGGTGCGGCGCCTCCGGGAACATCAGGCCTGTGCCGGACCAGACACTGCGGGGCTCCTCAAGTGCCTTGCCGGCTTCTAGATCAACGCTGACCTGGAGGATGCCGCCGTGCTCACCCATGTTTCCAGTGACAGTGTCCAGCCCGGAGTAGGTCATGTAGGCCATGCCGTCGTCGTCCCAGGCGAGATCCTGGTCGATGCCGATGGCTCCTTCGATCGCGAGGCCATCGCTCCAGGGCCCCGCCGGATCCTTTGCCGTGAACACCAGGGTGCCGCGGGCCATGGCGTCCGTGACGGCAACGTAGAACAGGCCGTTGTGGAAGCGGATGGTGGGCGCCCAGGCACCGCCGAGGGTGGGCACGTCGCGGGAATCCAGCTGCCCTTCGCGATCCACAACGTGGCCGATCCGTGCCCAATTGACCAGGTCGGTGCTGTGGTAGACGGGGATGCCGGGCAGGTACTCGAACGTGGAAGTGGCCAGGTAATAGTCGCTCCCCACCTTGACGATGCTGGGGTCCGGGTTGAAACCGGGGATCAGCGGGTTGGGCAGGTTCATGCTGCCCCCTCCTCGGAGACGCCGGTCAGGGTGAGCACGGTTTCCAGCGGCAGTTCGGTGACTGACGTGCCAATGCGGAGCGTGTAGTCGCCGGGCTCGTAGGTCCAGCCGTTATCCCAGTAGGCCAGGAGCCGGGTGGGGACGTTCAGGATGGCGGTGGCGGTTTCGCCGGGTCCGGCCCACACGGGGATGGAGGCAACGAGCCAGCGGATGGGGCGGTCGACGGCGGAGCCTGGCTTTTCGGCGTAGATCTGGACGACGTTTTTGCCTAGCCGGGTGCCGGTGTTTGCCAAGGTGACGGTGAGGGGGACGACGGCGCCGGGGGCCGCTGTAACGGGGGCGTCCACACCGTCGAGGGTCCAGGTGGTGTAACCGAGGCCGTAGCCGAATTCGTAGGCCGGTTCCGTGCCGGCTTTGAGCCAGGCGCGGTAGCCGATGTGGATGCCTTCGTCGTAGGTCAGAGTCCCGTCGGGTGCGGGGGTGACGTTGATGACGGGCACGTCTTCCTGGGTGCCGGGCCAGGTGGTGGGGAGCCGCCCGCCGGGTTCGGTGGCGCCGGTGAGGATGTCGGTGAGGGCGTGGCCGAATTCCTGGCCGCCGAAGTAGCCGATCAGGATCGCGGCCACCTCGTTGCGCCAAGGCAGCAGGACCGGGGAGCCGGAGTTCACGACCACGATGGTGCGGGGGTTTGCCGCAGCGACGGCGTGCACGAGCCGGTCCTGCAGGCCTGGCAGTTCCAGGGAGGTCCGGTCGTAGCCTTCGGATTCGACCCGGGAGTTGGTGCCGACCACCACGACGGCGACATCGGCTGCGCGGGCAGCCTCCACAGCATCCCGGATCAGGGAGTCCGGGTCGGCGTCGTCAGCTTCCACGCCGATGGTGATGGCAAGGGCGTTGGACAGGGCACCCTCCCGGTCATGGGTGTCCAGTTCGATCCGGACCTCCAGCGGGACGCCGGCGGTGGCCTGCACTTCGACGGACGCGGACGGCGGTGCCAGGAACGCGGCGCCGAGGTCCGTTCCAGTCGCTTCGATGGTGGCCTCGCGGGCCAGGACTCCGTCGACAAAGATCCGGCCGTGGCCCACGGTGGAGAAGCCGAGCCTGACGGGGCCGGTCTCATCCGGAGTGTAGATGGTGTGGAACTGGACCAGGGAGGACGCCGAGATCGGGGCGTCGCCGCCGAACCAGACCAGGGCGGTGGAGCGGCGATCCTCGGCGAAGAGTTCGTTCCCGTTGGAGTCCAGGAACCGGACCCGCACGCCGGGGGTTCCGGTGGTGGGGTTGGTGAGCTGTTCCAGGGGGAGTTCGGCGATGCCTTCCTGGACCACGGCGCCCACGCTGTAGCTGATATTGTCCGCGCCGAACGCTTCGCGGATCCCGTCCAGCGGGGTGACGATCTTTTCGGGCACGACCGTGGCGGAGCCGCCGCCCTGGGTTCGGGCGTACCGGGCGTTGTGCCCGATCACAGCGACAGTCCTGGCGGCGGCGGGAGCCAGCGGCAACACGCCGTCGTTCTTCACCATGACCGTGCCGGCGGCGGAGGCCTCGCGGGCGAACGCAATGGGGTCCTCACGGTCCACCGGTTCGGCCGCCACGGCCTCGAAGCCTTCGAGTGCGCCGACGCGGGCGGCCAACTGCAGGATCCGGAACACCTTGCGGTCGATCGCGGCTTCGGCGACCTGGCCGGATTTTACGGCCACCACCAGGGCTTCACCCCAGGGGCCGTCCGGGCCCGGCATGGCCAGGTCCTGGGACGCGCTGGCGCTCTCCACGGTCCGCACGGCGGTCCAGTCGCTGATCACCACGCCGTCGAAGCCCCATTCACTGTTCAACGGGGTTTCCAGCAGCTCGTTTTCGGTGGCGGTAGTGCCGTTGATCGAGTTGTACGCGCTCATCACCAGCCACGCCTTGGATTCGACAATGGCCTTCTCGAACGCGAGCAGGTAGAGCTCGCGCAGGGGCCGGTCCGCAACCTTGACGTCCACGGTGAAGCGGTCGGTTTCGGAGTCGTTGGCGATGTAGTGCTTCGGAGTGGCGCCCACGCCGTTGCGCTGGACCCCGGTCACGTACGCCGCGGCAAGCTCGGCCGTCAGGACCGGGTCCTCGCTGAAGGCCTCGAAGTGCCGGCCGCCCAACGGGGACCGGTGAAGGTTGATGGTGGGGCCAAGGACGACGTCCACGCCCTTGCGCCGGGCCTCGACGGCGGACGCGGCGCCGAGCCGGTCGGCGATTGCAGGGTCCCAGGAGGAGCTGATCGCCGCGGCGGAGGGGAAGTTCATGGACGGTTCCCGCTCATCCCACACCTCGCCCCGGACACCAGTGGGTCCATCGGAGAAGAGCATCCGGCGCAGGCCAATTTTTTCCAGCGGCCAGGTGGTCCAGAAGTCGCGGCCGGTCAACAGCCGGACCTTCTCTTCGAGGGTCAGTTCAGCCAGGAGGGACTTCAATCGCGCGTCGGTGCTCTGGTCAGTATTCAAGTCAGTAATGAGGGTTTCCATGGTGGCTTTCTTGGCTGTTCCTGCGGAGGACGTGTGCTTGTGCTGTTAAGGCGCCGGTATGCCTTGGGTCAGGCGACGCCGGCCTGGATGTCCTGCTGGTCCTGGAGTTCCAGGAGGCGGAGCCGGTCAGCACGGTGTTTGGCCTGCCGGTCGGGATCGGGAATCGGCGCGGCCATGAACAGCCGCTGGGTGTAGGGGTGTTCGGGCGCTCCGGTAACCTGCTCGCCGTCGCCCCATTCCACGATTTCGCCGTGGTACATCACGGCCACGCGGTGGCTGAGGTGCCGGACCACCGCGAGGTCGTGGGAGACAAAGAGATAGGCGACGCCAGTGCGTTCCTGGATCTCGATAAAGAGTTCCATGACCCGGGCCTGGGTGGAGAGATCCAGGGCGGAGACGGGTTCGTCGCAGACGATCAGCTTCGGGTCCAGGGCAAGGGCCCGGGCGATCGCGACGCGCTGGCGCTGCCCGCCGGAGAATTCACGCGGGAGCCGGTGCGCGGCGCCGTGCGGCAGCCGGACCTGGTCCAGGAGTTCGGCCACGCGCTTGTTGGCTGCCTGGCGCTCAACTTTGCGGACCGTGAGCGGCTCGGTGAGGATCTGCTCGATGGTCATGGACGGGTTCAGTGACGTATAGGGGTCCTGGAAGACCACTTGGATCTCATGGCTGAGTTCCTTGCGCTGGGCCCGGCTGGCCTTGGAGATCTCCTGGCCGCGGTACTTGATGCTGCCCCCGGTGACCGGGGCCAGCCCGAGGACCGCACGGCCCAGGGTGGTCTTGCCCGAGCCCGACTCCCCCACCAGACCCACGGTTTCGCCGGGACGGATGTCCAGGGACACGCCTTTGAGGGCCCTGAACGGTTCTTTCCGGAAACCCTTGAGGGGGTATTCGACAACAACGTCCTTGACGTCCAGCAGGGTCTCGGTCATGACGTCACTCCTTTCAGTTCCTTGGGCTCAGCCGCTTTTTCGGCGAGGTTGGGGCCAACCGTGGGGTACTGCCCGCGGGGAGCGGTGTCCTCAAGGATCGCGTCCAGCAGCTGCCGGGTGTAGGGGTGCTGGGCGTTGTTGAAGATGGCCCGGACAGGTCCGGTTTCCACCACACGGCCGGTCTGCATGACCGAAACGCGGTCGCAGAGGTCGGCCACCACGCCGAAGTTGTGCGTCACCAGGATGACGCCCATGTTCAGTTCGTCCTGGAGTTCGCGGAGCAGGTTGAGGACTTCGGCCTGGACGGTGACATCCAGGGCGGTGGTGGGTTCGTCGGCGATCAGCAAATCCGGTTCGCAGGACACCGCGCCGGCGATCAGGACGCGCTGGGCCATGCCGCCTGAGATCTGGTGCGGGTAGGCGTTGAAGGTGCGCTCCGGATGCGGGATTCCCACCTTGGCGAGCAGGGCCAGGGCGCGCTTGCGGGCTTCGGCCTTGGAAAGCCCCAAGCACACCCGCATGGGTTCGGTCAGCTGGCTGCCGATGGTGAAGGCGGCGTCCAGGTTGGACATGGGTTCCTGCGGGATGTACGCGATGCGCTTCCCGCGGACCTTGGTCATCTCCTTCTCGGAGAGGTGCGCCAGGTCCTTGCCCTCGAAGAAGATCGAACCGCCGGTGATGCGTCCGCCCTGCGGCAGGAGCCGGAGGATGGAGAATGCGGTCTGGGTCTTGCCAGACCCTGATTCACCCACCAGGCCGTGCACTTCGCCGCGGCGGACCGTCAGGCCCACATGGTTCACCACGTGCGTGGTGGACCCGTCGGGCTGGTCGTAGCCGACGCCCAGGTCGGTGACTTCCAGCAGCAGCTCACCCGCTGTTTCGGTCGGTTCATCGGGATGGACGACGGCGGCAGCACCGCGCTTTTCGGCGGCACCTTCAGCGTCGGCTGCTGCGGCTGCTGCCGCGGCCTTGCGGCTCTTCTTGACCGGCCCGCGGCTGCGTTCGAGTTCATCGCGCATGGCGTTCGCGAGCAGCGTCAGGGCGATGCAAACGAGTCCGATGACCAGTGCCGGCCACAGTACGAGGGTGGGAGATTTGAAGATGTTGATGAAGCCATCGTTGAGCATGCTGCCCCAGGTGGGGATGTTCAGGTCGCCCAGGCCCAGGAACTCAAGGCCGGCCTGGATGGCGATCGCGATGCCCAGGACCATGGCCGACTGGATGATGACCGGGGCCCGGACCACGGTGAGGATGTGGCGGGCGATGATCCGGAAGTCACTGAGGCCGGAAACGCGTGCCGCATCCACGTACAGCTCGTTGCGGACAGCGGTGACGGAGGCGTAGACCAGCCGGAAGAATGCCGGCGAGAGCATCACGCCGAAGATCATCATGGACAGCCACATGGACGGGCCCAGCACGGCCCGGGCTGCCAGCAGCACCACCATGCCCGGCAGGGCCATCATCAGGCCGGTGAGCCAGGAGGAGACGGCGTCGAACCAGCCGCCGTAGTAGCCGGCGATCAGGCCGGCGGTGACGCCGAGGACCATTGCCACAACGAGGGCCACCAGCGCGCCGGCGAGGCTGAACTGGCCGGCGAAGAGCAGGCGGCTGAAAACGTCCCGGCCCGCGCTGTCGGCACCCAGGAGGTGTTCGGACCCCGCTTTGGCCAGCACGTCCTTCAGGTTTGCGGTGTTGGGGTCGTGGGTTGCCAGCAGCGGCGCCAGGGCCGAGGCAAGGGCAACCAGGACCAGGATCAGCAGCGATGCCGCGCCCGTGGGGTGGGTCAGGAGCCTGCGGAAAAGGGAAACCTTGGCTGCCGTGGTGGGCAGTGCGAGGGGTGTTTCGATCATGACAGCCGAACTTTCGGATTGAGCCAGCCCTGGGCGAGGTCGATGATGAGGTTGACGGTGACCACGATGGCGGCCGTAGCGACGACGACCCCCATCACCACCGGAATGTCGCCCTGGCCGGTTGCGGCGACGGTGATCTGCCCGAGGCCGGGCAGCGCGAAGATCTGTTCCACAATGACGGCGCCGCCCAGCAGCCCGATGAACTGCACGGCGAGCACAGCCAGGGCGGGGCCGCCGGCGTTGCGCAGCACATGCTTGTAGACCACGCGGTTGAAGGACAGGCCGCGGGCCCGCAGGGTCCGGACGTAATCCTGGCGGAGGGCGTCGATCAGCGAGCCGCGGACCTGCTGGACCACGGCGGCGATGCAGCCGATGGAAAGGGCGATGATCGGCAAGGTGACGGTGGCCGCCCAGCCGCCGAACGACGTCGTAATCGGGACATAACCGGTGGCCTTGAACCACTTGAGGTTCAGGGCGAACAGGGACACCAGCCCCAGGGCGATGAGGAAGCCGGGGATGGCGAAGCCCAGGACGCCCACAAACTGGACCACCCGGTCAACCCAACCGCGGCGGACGGCTGCCCAGACGGCCACAACGATCGAGACAACGGCGGCGATGATGGTGGCGCCCAGGACCAGGGAGATGGTGACGGAGACGCGGCTGCTGACACCGGCCGTAACGAGTTGGCCGTTGAACCAGGATCGGCCAAGGTCGCCGGTCAGTGCGCTGGTGAGCCAGTCCCAGTACTGGACCAGAAGCGGCCGGTCCAGGCCCAGCTGGCTGGCCTTCAGCGCAACCTGGGCATCGCTGGCCGTGGGACCCACGATGCGGCGGGCGATGTCACCACCGCCTGCGTAGAGGAGCAGGTAGGCGACAGTGGTGATGACGAACAGCAGGAGGACACCGGAAAACAGGCGCCGCAGCACGAATCGGTACATTCGAAAATCCTTAGGGAAGGTTCCTGAGGCTGCCGGACCGGACCGCACTGTTCAAGTGCGGCCCGGCGCGGCAGCTGTCCGCTAGGAGGCGGGGGTGAAGGACCAGAGGAACGGGTACGCGTTACCCGTCTGGACCTCGACGTTGGTCTTTGCGTCGGTCACGAAGCTGGACTGCGGGCGGTACCACGGGGCAAACCAGGCCTGCTCCACGATGTACTTGTTCAGTTCCTTCGCTGCGGACTTCTGCTCGTCCTCGGAACCCAGGTGGATCTTGTTGACCAGTTCATCCACCTTCGGGTCCTGGTAGTTGTAGGGGTTCCAGGGTGCGTTGGGAGTGAGCTTCATGTTGATCAGCTGCCAGTCGGACTGCTGCTCGAGGATCATGTAGCTCACGCCGAACTTGGGCGCCAGGAGGTCAGCGATGAAGTTGTTGCCCACATCGGTGAACTGGGCCGTGATGCCCACGTCCTTGAGCTGCTGGGTGATCAGCGCCGGGATGGTGTTGCCCAGGAGGGTGGAGGAGGGCAGTTCCAGCGTGAGCCCGCTGGCGTAACCGGCCTCGGTCAGCAGCGCCTTGGCCTTCGCGGGGTCGTAGCTGTAGCGGGAGTCCAGGGACTCGTCATAGGCGTCCGACGACGGCGGGAACACTTGCGTGGTCAGCTCGCCATGGCCCTGGCCGATGGATTCCAGCATCGCCTTGGAGTCGAACGCGTAGTTCAGCGCTTGGCGGACGCGGACGTCTGCCAGGGCCGGGTTGGTGGTGCCGGCGCGGTCGAAGATCAGCAGGCCGGACCAGTTCAACTGGAGCGGGTTGACCTTGTAGCCGGCTGCTTCGATTTCGGTGAGCGTGTTGTTGTCAATGGTGTTGGCGGCGTTGAGCGTGCCGGACTTGATGGCGTTCAGCAGCGAGGTCTGGTCGCCGTAGACGTTCAGGACCAGGTTGTCGTAGTGGACCAGATCCTTGTCCCAGTAGTCCGGGTTGGTTTTGTAGGTGTAGGACGTGCCGGTGACGGTGGCGGCGGTGTCCAGGATGTACGGTCCGGAGCCGACTGGGTTGGTGGCGATGTCGGCGTTGCCGAAGGAAGCCGGGCTCTGCATGAACGACGCGTCCTTGGACAGGTAGTTCAGGAACGCCGGGTCCGGAGCCGACAAAGTCAGTTCCAGGGTGGTGGCATCCACTGCGGTGGCGGTCTGCAGGGCCGCGAGGAACTGCGCGTCCGGTGATGTGCCGGCCTTGAAGCGCTCGAGGTTCTGCTTGGCGGCGTCGGCGTTGAACGGAGTGCCGTCGGTGAACTTCACGTCGTCGCGAAGTTTCAGGGTGAGGACGGTCTTGGCCTCGTTGTACTTCCACTCGGTGGCCAGCATGGGCACCAGCGTGCCGTCCGGCTCCATGCGGATGAGGGTGTCGTAGACGGCCTGGTAGAACGGCGACAGGTTGGCGAACTCGGACTGGTCTGCTGCGAACGTCTTCGGCGCCAGAAGCGTGCCGAGGGTGAGGGTTTCGGAGGACTGTTCTCCGGAGGCGTCTCCACCGGCAGAGCAGCCGGTGAGGCCTAGGGCAACGGCGGCGACAAGAGCGGCCATTCGCTTGGATCGGAACATCTTTGGTCCCTTTCACGGTCAGTGGCGTCCACCATGGACGGCCATTGGGAAAGACCGTAACATGAAAACCTAGTGGGTACTAGGTTTTTATTTTGAAAAGCTGAATCGTCCGTAATGTGACGCGACCCACAGCGGTTGACCAATTGGCTTTCCGCCCCTGAAAACTACCTTGTTAGGGTTATGTGATGACTGACACCCCTGCCACTGCGGTCGCCGAGGCACCTCGTCGGGGCCGGCCACGGGGTAGCTATGCCAAGACCGAAGCCCGCCGCCAGGAGATCCTCACGGCCGCCTTCGAGGTGTTTTCGACGTCGGGCTACCGCGCGGGATCGCTGAAGGATGTGGCCGACAAAGTGGGCCTCAGCCAGGCTGGGCTGCTGCACCACTTCCCCAGCAAAGAAGCCCTGCTGGAAGCTGTCCTCACGCTGAGGGACGAGGAATCCATCACCCGGACGGGCGCATTGACTGCCCAGGGGATTGAGATGCTACGCGGCCTCGTGGAGCTCACCCGCTACAACACCACGATTCCCGGCCTGGTCGCCCTGTACTGCGTCCTGTCGGCTGAAGCCACCGATCCCGACCATCCGGCCCACGAGTACTTCCAACGGCGCTACACCTGGGTCCGCGGCACCATGACAGAAGCCTTCGACGAGCTGGCAAGGCAAGGCCAGCTGCGTTCGGGCATCGCTCCCTCCACCGCTGCACGCCAGCTTGTGGCACTCATGGACGGCCTGCAGGTGCAGTGGCTGCTGGACAACGACTCCGTGGACATGCCGGCCGAGGTGGTGGCGTTCCTGGAGGCCGTCACCACGGAGAAGTTTTAGCCGCGCACTGCAAGCGGGCAACAGCAGGTCAGCGCAGCCCTACAGCGCCGTGAGGCCTCCGTCCACGGTGAAGATCCCGCCGGTGGCGTAGGCGGAGTCGTCGCTGGCGAGGAAGACCATAATGCCCTCCACGTCCGCTGCCGTCCCGGGACGGCCCAGCATGGTGGAATTCACCAGGCTGGCGCGGCTGACGGGGTCCTCGGCAATGGCCTGGACCAGCGGTGTTTCGGTGTAACCGGGGACCACGATGTTGACGCGGATGCCGGCGTGCGCGTAGTCGGCTGCAACTACCCTCGCCAGGCCATGGACCCCGGCCTTAGAGCTCGTGTAAGCGGTGAATGTCTGGCCGCAGGCCACCACGGCGGTGGGGCTGCCCGTGCAGATGATGGAGCCGCCGCGCCCTTCCATGGCCCGGACGGCATGTTTGAGCGTGAGGAACGCGCCCCGCTGGTTGATGGTGACAGTCTTCTCCCAGACGGCCAGGTCCAGGTCCCCCACCTTCGCGTCCTGGCCGAACAACTGCACGCCGGCGTTCGCCACCACCACATCAAGCTGCCCGGCCGCTGCAACCTCGGCGTAGGCAGCCGCCACACTCGCTTCGTCCGAGATGTCCATCCGGAGGGCGAGCGCGCCCGAAGCCCCGGTGGCGGCGGCGGCCTTTTCTGCAGCTTCCACGTTGATGTCGGCGAAGTAGACCGTGGCCCCTTCGGCGACAAAGCGCTGGGCAACGGCCAGGCCAATCCCCGAGCCAGCCCCCGTGACAAGGGCAGTTTTTCCTTCAAGACGCAGACCCATGGGGTCTCCTTTCACATAGGGGGCGCGGCCGTCGGAAGGCGGCAGCAAAGAAGTGGGGGGCATCAGCCCGGAGCCGGAAAATTGCTTTCCGGAAAGTGGACGCCGGCGGCAGACCATGGTCCGAGCGTCAGCCGCCCGGCTGCGGGGTCGCCGTCGTTATTTGTACTGAAGTCGATGGCAGCGGGGGTCTCCTGCCCGAAAGCGGCGCACACGGCGCCGCTGGCACTGACACCGTCCGGAAGCCGAACGTCCACGGCAACCGGGGAACCGGAGAGGTTGCCGGCAAAAATGACCAGGCCTGCCCGCGACCGCACAGGGTACAGCGTCACCGGCCCCGCATCGGCGTCGACCGACAACACCACGGAGTCCCGGAGCCCGGCGAGCTCCTTCAGTAGTTCACCGGCCGGATTCAGCTGGCCATCGGCGCCGCTAATGCCCGTTGGGCCGGATGCCTCGAAGTAACTGACGGAGGCTACCCCGTCCATGGTCAGCGCATTGATACTCGCCAGCGTCCATGCGGCGGTGAACGGCTCGCCCTGCAGTTCATCGGCTTCCGCCTCCGATTCGATACCGGACGTGGCCACGGCGTTGAACCGCGGCAGCAGCGTCACTGGACCAACGTGGACCGGCCTTCCGCCGCCCAGGCGCAGCGCGTTCTGGGCCACGAGCCGCTGCATGGGCACGCTGTCGATGACGTGTGCGGCCTCGGTACTATGCATCTGCGGCGTAATGCTGAACGTGAGGGCGTCGGAGTCCGACGGCGTGCGGCTGCTTTCGCGGTTCAGTTCCGTGAAGTGCGCCCGGGTTCCGGCCAGGAGGCTTCCGCCGAACCCTGCGGCGTGTGCCGAGTCCTTGAGTTCCGCCCAGGTGTCTGGCTCAGTAACGTGGCTGGCAGGATGGAACACCGCGAGCCGCTTGGCTTGCGGCAGATAGGGTGCGAGGTCTGCGACGGCGCCAACCGGGTCCGCGGTCACTGCCCGGATGTCCAGTCCGGCTCCGTGGATGGAGGCGGCGGCCGCCGCGGCCGCCAACCGGGCTGTCCAGAGTGATCGGTCGGCGTCGTTTTCTTCGTCGACAAGTTCAACCACAAGGGCGTCGAGCCCGGGGATCTCCGGGAGCACCCCGGGCTGCGACCCAGCCCCCACGGCCAAGGCCGGAACCCGGCCGGCTTCAGCGCCAATCCGCGCGGAAACCGCTGTGGGCAAACTGGAAGCAACGCGGGCAGCCACTGCGGCCGCCTCCACGGCCTCCTGCGGCTCCAGCGTGGCCGCCTCGAGGAGGACGGACTGCCGAACAGTGTCCCCGGCTGCGACGGCCACCGGGAAGGGAAGCGACAGCGGCGTGCTGTACGTCTTGAAGGACGCATCCGTCCAGTTCCGCTGGTCCTCGGTCTCAAAGACGTCACCGGTGAACGAAAGACGGAAGGCGGTGCCGGCGTCGGCCCACTCAAGTGCCGCGATGTCCGTAAAGGGCTGGTGCGGGCTGATGTCGTGAGGAAACTGCGCGGCTGTGCTGCCGCCGTCGGGGTGTTCCACCGTGATTTCCCGGCCGGCCTCAGCCGGAGGATGGAGCACCACTAAGCCGATCCGGTTGCTGCGGAAGGCCTGCCCAGCGGCACCTTCAAAGGAAATTTCCACGGTCGCGGGAGTGAATTCGGCCGTCAGTTGGCCGTCATACTCCACGCCGTATCCGGCAAAGGCTACGGCCCAGCGTACCTGCAGGCCGTCGTCGTCCTGCTTGATCTCGACGTTTCGAACCGAGGGCTTCGGAGTCCGCCAATTGTGGTCCCGGACTACGGCTTTGACGGCCCGCAGGACCTCCCGGCCCGCGTAGCTGAGGTGTGCGAGTTCGTCGCCCACAAGCCGGGCAGTCCACGGTCCGGCGGAGAGCAACCGCACGGGGGGTGCCAGCCTGGCCTGGACGGAGGGGGACAGTTTCGGCGGACCGGTCAAGGGCTGGGAAGACACGTCACTGCTCTCTGCCTGGCCCGGGGCTGCTGTGGCCCGGCGGCCCGGCGTCGCTAAAGCAAACTTAAGAGGGCCTGTGAGGCAGGCCATATCCGATTATGGAATTATCGCTGCATACAAGTCAACCGGTTGACCAATAGTTGGACGACGCAGAGGGCCCGAATGGGGTCAGCCGGAAAGCTACTGCGAGGCGTCAAAACCGGCGAGCAGCCGGCGGGACGCGGTTTGCATGTGCGAGCGCATGGTCTTGGTGACTGCCTCGGAGTCGCGGGCTTCAAGGGCGGTGAATATCTCGGTGTGCTCCTTGAGTGCGGCCGCAGCATGGCCTTCGTCCGTCAGCGCGCGGTCCACCCAGATGCGCAGCAGGGAGCGAATGCTTTGGAGCAGCTCCTTGAGAACCTGGTTTCCGGAGCTTTCGGCGATTTCGCGGTGGAATGCGGCATCGGCTTCCACAAAGGCCGCCAGGTCATTGAGCGTTTCGGCCATGGTGGCCAGGTTGCCCCGCATGCGCTCAAGGGCCTCATCGGTGATCCGGTCGGCGGCGAGCTGCGCGGCCTGGACCTCCAGGCCACTGCGCAATTCCACCAGTTCGCGGGTCCGGGGCGCGCCGAGCATCAGGCCCCAGCTCAACGTGCGCGGCAGGAGTTCGGAGATGCCGTCACGAAGGTAGGTGCCTGACCCGGGCCGGACAATCACAATCCCCAGGATCTCCAGGGCAGCAAGCGCCTCACGCACCGCGGACCGGCCAACACCCAGGGAGGCGGCCAACTGGCGCTCCGCGGGGAGGCGCGTTCCGACGGCGATATCACCACTGGTGAAATACGCGAGCAGGCGCTCTGCGACTTCAGAGACAACGGAGCCCTGGCCCACGGAACCGAGCGCTGCGCTGATCTTGGCCGTCGATGCGGCGGAGTTTATGGACACATCCCAAGCGTAACAACCGGCCCCTGCCCCGGCCGCCAACCCTGGACTTCCAAAAAAACAACACGTCAACCGGTTGACCAATTTACGTTTCGCTCTTATCGTTGAAGTCACACATGCTTTAGCCGCCGGTCCGGTCCCCCCCTGCCCTCCGGCGATGAAACAGCCCCCCCAAGCCTCCAGAGACGGACGCTGCCGGGAACATCAACATCTAGGAGTCAACGTGGACACCACACAATCGGTGGTCGAAAAATCCGCAATCAGGAAAGTGGCGATCCGGCTCGTGCCGTTCGTCGCCCTGATGTTCTTCATCAACTACCTCGACCGAACGGCCATCTCGTTTGCCGGCCCCAACGGCATGAACACAGACCTGGCCCTGTCTGCAGCACAGTTTGGCTTTGCGTCCGGCGTCTTCTTTATCGGCTACATCCTGCTGGAAGTTCCCAGCAACCTGGCCCTGCACAAGTTCGGCGCCCGCCGCTGGCTGGCCCGCATCATGGTCAGCTGGGGCATCGTTTCCCTGTTGTTCACCTGGGTGGGCAACGTGGAACAGCTCTACGTCCTCCGCTTCATCCTGGGCGTGGCCGAGGCCGGGTTCTTCCCCGGCGCCATCCTCTTTCTGAGCCTCTGGGTCCCGTCACGGCACCGCAGCAAGATCCTTGCCCTGTTCTACTTGGCCCAGCCGCTGACCACAGTGATCGGCGCCCCGCTGGCCGGCCTCCTCATCCAGCAGCACGGCCTCTTCGGACTTGAGGGCTGGCGTGTCATGTTCTTCGGCGTCGCAGTCCCGGCAATCATCGTCGGCATCGTCGCCTGGTTCTACCTGGCTGACTCCCCCGCAAAGGCCAAGTGGCTGACGCAGGAGGAGAAGACCTGGCTGACCGGCGCACTGGAGAAGGAAAAGAAGGAAACCGCGGCCAGCAACAAGCACGTCAGCGTCCGCACCGTCTTCGGCAACGGCCGCGTCTGGATGCTCTCCGCCATCTACTTCGGCTTCATCTACGGCCTCTACGCCCTCGGCTTCTTCCTCCCCACCATCATCGCGGGCTTCGAAGGCATCTACGGCACCAAGTTCGATGTCCTGCAGAAGGGCCTGATCACGGCCATCCCGTACCTGCCGGCAGCGTTCGCCCTGTACTTCTGGTCCAAGGACGCCACCAAGCGCGGCGTCAAGACCTGGCACATTGCACTTCCCGCCCTCATCGGCGGCCTCAGCATCCCGCTGGCCCTGTTCGCAGGTTCCCCGGCGGCCACCATCGCTGTCATCACCATCACGGCCATGTCCATCTTCGCGGCCCTGCCCAACTTCTGGACCGTGCCCACTCAGTTCCTCACCGGCGCAGCAGCCGCCGCAGGGATCGCCCTGATCAACACCATCGGCAACCTGGCGGGCTTCAGCGCGGGCTACGTCACCGGCTGGCTGAAGGACCTAACGGGGGGCTACACGGTGCCGATGTTCGTCGTGGGCGGCTTTATGCTCCTCTCCTCGATCCTCATGGTGGCACTCAGCCGCTCCGGCAAGGTCAGCGAGGGCATCCCCGCCGAGGCACTGGATCCTGCGGGCGCCGGACACCACTCCGAGCCGTAAACCAGACCCGGGGGCGTCCGTTTTACCCGCGGACGCCCCCGCACCAATCCAACTAACCGGTGGTCGAGCCACCGGAGCGAGCAATAACTCCAGGAGCCTTTTCCCATGACCCGCCTGTTCAACGAACCTTCAGCTTTCGCTGACGAAATGATCGAGGGCTTTGTCGCCTCCCACGGACGCTGGGTGAAGCGCGTTTCCGGCGGCGTGGTCCGCAACACCAAGAGCACCCCGGACACGGTGGCGCTGGTCATCGGCGGCGGCTCCGGACACTACCCGGCGTTCGCCGGGCTCGTGGGCCAGGGCCTGGCCCACGGCGCCGCGATGGGCAACCTCTTTGCTTCCCCGTCCGCCCAGCAGGTCTACAACGTGGCCAAGGCCGCCAACAACGGCGGCGGTGTACTGCTGGGTTACGGCAACTACGCCGGCGACGTCCTGCATTTCAACCAGGCCCAGGACCGCCTCCGGGCGGAAGGCATCGACTGCCGCAGCATCGCCGTCACCGACGACGTCTCCTCCGCCCCGCCCGCCGAGCGCACCAAGCGCCGCGGCATCGCCGGGGACCTGACCGTTTTCAAGGTGGCCGCCGCTGCAGCGGAAGCCGGTTACTCCATGGACGCAACAATGGAAATCGCCGAACGCGCCAACGACCGCACGCGCTCCTTCGGCGTCGCGTTCACCGGCTGCACGCTGCCGGGCGCGGACCATCCTTTGTTCTCCGTCCCGGAGGGCCGGATGGCCGTGGGCATGGGCATCCACGGCGAGCCCGGCATTGATGAAACGGACATTCCGACGGCGGATGAGCTTGCCGAACTGCTGGTCGCCAAACTCCTCACCGAAGTGCCGGAGGGGCTCGACGCCAGAGGTGCCCGCGTGGTCCCCATTCTGAACGGCCTGGGCAGCGTCAAGTACGAAGAGCTTTTCGTCGTCTACCGCCGCGTCGCACAACTCCTCGCCGAGGCCGGCCTGGAAGCGGTTGACCCGCAGGTGGGTGAACTCGTCACCAGCTTCGACATGGCCGGCACGTCCCTAACCCTTTTCTGGCTCGACGACGAACTCGAGGCCCTCTGGGACGCCCCCGCCGACGCCCCGGCCTTCCGCCGCGGCGCCGTTACCGCGGAAGCACTGGAAGCCGGCGACGGCGAACTTGCCGAGGCCGAGGCGGTCATCCCGCACGCCACGGAAGAATCCCGCGCCGGCGCCGCGCGTGTCCTCGCCGCCCTCGGCGCCGCGAAGGCCGTCGTGGATGCCAACGCCGATGAACTGGGCCGGATCGATGCGATCGCCGGCGACGGTGACCACGGCATCGGCATGGAACGCGGCGTCCGCGCCGCCGTCGAAGCCGCAACGGACGCCGTCGCCCGCGGCGCCGGTGCCGCCACTACCCTTCACTTTGCCGCGGATGCCTGGGCCGACAAGGCCGGCGGCACTTCCGGCGCCCTCTGGGGCATGGCCCTGCGCGCCGTTGGGGACGCCGTGGGAGACAGCAAAGCGCCCGACGCCGGTGCTGTCGCCGCCGGTGTCGCAGGAGCCGCGGCCGCGATCATGGACTTCGGCAAAGCCAAACCCGGCGACAAAACCCTCGTGGACGTCTTGGTTCCCTTCCGTGACGCGCTGGCATCCGGCGTCGGTGCGGGTAAGTCCCTCACCGAGGCCTGGGCCGCCGCCGCAGTGACCGCGGAGCAGGCCGCCGAGGACACCGCCCAGCTGCTGCCCCTTATGGGCCGCGCCCGCCCGCACGCCGAGAAGAGCCTCGGCACGCCGGACGCGGGTGCCGTATCCATGGCACTGATCATCCGAGCCATCCACAACACGCTCATCGAGCGGACAACCATTAAGGAGAAAGCATGAGCGCCAAACTGCGCCTGATTGTTGGGGCCGACGACGCCGGTTTCGAGTACAAGGAAGCCCTGAAGGCTGATTTGGAGGCCTCCGAGCTGGTCGAATCCGTCACCGATGTTGGGGTGGACGCCACCAGCCACACCCCGTACCCGTCCGTGGCCATCGCCGCCGCCGAGCTCATCGCCGCCGGCAAGGCCGACCGCGCCCTGCTGGTCTGCGGCACCGGCCTTGGTGTGGCTATCGCCGCGAACAAGGTCCCCGGCATCCGCGCTGTTACCGCGCACGACAGCTACTCGGTTGAACGTTCCATCCTGAGCAACAACGTCCAGGTCCTCACCTTCGGCCAGCGCGTTGTTGGCCTGGAGCTCGCCCGCCGGCTCGCCAAGGAATGGCTCACCTACACCTTTGACGAAACCTCGGCCTCGGCCGGGAAAGTCACCCTGATTAAGGACTATGAGGGTGTCACTTCGTGCTAATACCCCGATAAAACCGAAGGCCATCATCGGCGTCAGCCTGAAGATGTACTTCGGCTACCAGCGCTCGGTGGACTACTGCCGCGACGTGGCCGCCATCGCGTTCGCGCACCCGGCGGTCCAGGCCGGCGACATCGAGCTGTTCGTCCTGCCCACGCTCCCGGTTCTGCCCGAGGCTGCCCGCATCCTGGGACCGGCGGGAGCCGCCGCGGGCGCCCAGGACATCTTCTGGGAAGACGAAGGCGCGTTCACCGGTGAAGTCGGCGGCAAGACCGTGGCCGAGCTCGGCGGACGCTACGCCGAAGTGGGCCACGCCGAACGCCGCCGGATCTTCGGCGAGGATGACACAGTCATCGGACTGAAAACGGCCGCCGCCTACCGCAATGGCCTCACCCCGATCCTGTGCGTCGGCGAACTGCAACGGGGATCCGTGGAAGAAGCAGTCACCCGCTGCTCCGCGGAAATCGACGCCGCCCTCCACCGCGCGCAGTCCCTGGGACCGGCCAGCCGGACCATCGTGGCCTACGAGCCGCAGTGGGCCATCGGCGCCCCGGAACCGGCGACACCGGATTACATCAGCGCGGTCATCACCGGGCTGGACGCGCACCTGCGCAGCCTGCCCGGCCAGGCGGACAGCCGCGTCATTTATGGCGGAAGCGCCGGACCAGGCCTGATCACCAAGCTGGCCCCCGCCGTCGCCGGCCTGTTCCTGGGCCGCTTCGCACACGACCCGAAAGCGCTGAAGACCATCCTGGATGAGACGGCTGCAAGGATGACCGCTGCGGAGGTGAGGGTATGACCAGCCTCGGCACCGGCTCACGGATCGGGCAGGGTTCAAGAATTGGATTGAGCAGCTACGCCTTCTTCTGGCAGCTCTCGGACAAGGTCTCCCAACCGCTCAGTATCCATCAGGCGCTGGAACGGACCGCCGCGCTCGGGGTGGAACTGTTCCAAATCTGCGACTACGCCCCACTCGAAGCGATGCCGGATTCCGAGCTGGAGGCCGTCCGGGCCACCGCGGACCGGCTGGGCATTTCCCTTGAGCTCGGCACCAAGGGCATCCGCCCGGAGCACCTGAGGAAGTTCCTGCGCATCGCCGGCATTCTGGGCTCGCCCCTGCTGCGGACCATGTTCAACGTCCCGGGCCACACCCCGACGCCGGAGGAAGCCGTGGCGATCTTCAAGGAGGTCCTGCCCGAGTTCGAGGGCGCCGGGGTGAAGATCGCAGTGGAAACCTACGAGCAGGTCCCCACCAATCGGATCCTGGACGTGATCCGCGGAGTGGGCAGCCCGTACCTTGGCATCTGCGCCGACCCGGCCAACACGGTCGCGGCGCTGGAGATGCCTCGCGAGGTGATTGACGCCGTCGCGCCCTATGTCCTGAACATGCATGTCAAGGACTTCGCGTTCAGCCGCAAAGACGGGTGGGTCGGATTCACCTATGCCGGCGCACCGCTCGGCGAAGGCCTGCTCGACTACGACTACATGGTCAGCAAGTTCGTGCCCCACCAAAGAAACATCAACCAGATCGTCGAACACTGGCTGCCGTGGCAGGACTCCGAGGCGGACACCATCCGCCTCGAAAACCAGTGGACCCAACAAAGCATCGAATTCCTAAGGAGCAAGTGAAATGTCAGCAGAAAAATTGACCGTCGCCGTCATCGGAGCCGGTGGCAAAATGGGAATGCGCGTTTCCCGTAACCTCCAAAAGAGCGACCACACCGTCTTCTACAGCGAGAACTCCCCCGCAGGCCAGGAACGCATCCAGGCAGAAGGCCGCGAAATCACCGCCACTGACGACGCCGTCAAGGGCGCCGACGTGGTCATCCTCGCGGTCCCGGACACCGTCCTCGGCGTGGTCTCCCAGGGCGTAGTCCCCCAGATGAAGGCCGGCGCAATCCTGCTCACCCTGGACCCTGCCGCCGCCTACGCCGGCCTGCTGGCAAAGCGCGACGACGTCGTCCAGGCTGTGGCTCACCCGTGCCACCCGTCCGTGTTCCTCGAGCGCACCACCAAGGAAGAATGGGCCGACACCTTCGGCGGCGAGGGCGCCCCGCAGAACGTGGTGGCCGCGATCGACGAGAACGCACCGGAGGAGACCAAGGCGGCAGCCGAGGCCACCATCCGCATCATCTACGCACCCGTCATCGACGTCCATTGGGTCACCGTCAAGCAGCTCGCCATCCTCGAACCCACCCTCGTGGAGACCGTTGCCTGCATGATCGGCACCCTGCTCAACGAGGCGCTGCACGAGACCGTGCACACCGCCGGCGTTCCCGAGGCAGCGGCGAAGGCCATGCTGTTCGGTCACGTGCAGATTGCCCTCACCAACGCCCTGCGCGGCTCCAACCCGTTCTCCGAAGCCTGCGAAATCGCCATCCAGTACGGCAAGGACACCATCATCAAGGACGACTGGAAGAAGATCTTCGACGACTCCGAGCTGGACAGCGTCATCGCCAAGATGCTCAAGCTGGACGCCGTCAAGCGCTAGCCCCTCGGGCGGCGCGAGTGCCCCCGCCGTACGGCGCGTACTTACAGTTGAGGCCCCGGGAAACCGGGGCCTTAACTGTAAGTTCCGCGACTGGTTGGCTGCCTAGCTGCGGTGGTGTTCTATCAGCCAGGCAGCCATCTGCTGGGCACGCTTGTTCGCCTGCATGTCACCCTCTGTAGCCGAGATGATGGATCCCTTCATCAGGATGTGCCAGGACCGGGCGAAATCTTCGGTTCGGGCCAGCCCCGCTTCCTCCGCAAGGGCCTGGACGTGGCCGCGGATCCTGGCCAGGTAATCGATACTTGCCTGGCCGAGGGGGTGCGCCGGCCCCATCTCCAGCAGGATGTTGATGAAGGAGCAGGCCTCGAAGTCCTCGCGCAGGAACCAGTCGCCGAAGACGTCGAAGATGGCCAGCAGCTGTTCAGCGGGCGTGTTCCCGCGGCGCCGGGCTTCGGAGACAATGGCGTCCACGGTCCACTGCCGGTCGCGTTGTTCCAGGAAGGCCAGCACCAGGGCGTCCTTGGAAGGAAAGTGCCGGTAGAAGGTTGCCTTGGCAACGCCGGACCGTTCGATGAGTTCGTTAACCCCGACGTCCCGGACACCACGGCGGGAGAAAAGTTCGTAAGCGACAGCCAGTATCCGGCCCACTGCATCGGCATGGCCAACTGCCGCCCCCACCTGCGTCTGCACGGGGGACGGTCCAGTCTCTGGGGCTGAAGTCATTGTACGAACCAGTTTACGCCAGGTAGAGACAGACCGGTCTTCCTCGCGGTAATGTTTCCCCTACGCGCAGTGCTTTCGACGCCGATTGGACCGTTTTCGGCCCAGCCGGTCTGGTGCAAGGAGGCCCCTATGTCAGCAGAGCGGATGTTCCAAAGCGTGCCCGCGGATCCTGAACATTGGTTGGATGAGGACTTCAATCCAGCCGAGATCCGGCGGTTTGCGATCGAGTCGCTTCGATGGCAGGCACAGGAAATTATCGATGAAGTGCTCTGCGGAAAGTCCCCCGGGGAAGAGATGGCGCGGGCACGGCTCCGCCGCTGCGTGGCGCGGCATCCGGGAGAACCCGAGCAGGCCCTGCTGGAACAGCTGATGGTCAACCGGGAACTTCCCGCCTGACACCTGGGCCGCGTGTCGGCCGGGTGCCAGTGCGGCTTTAGAGGTTAAGGCTGCGGTCCACGATCCGGCCGGCGGTCACATGGAGGCCTTCATTATGAGCGCGCGCGTGATTGCGCAGCCGGTTGAAGGCCTCTTCCATATCGACTCCCGCAGTGTGGGCGATGACGCCTTTTGCCTGTTCAATCAGCACGCGGCTGTTCAGCGCACGCTGCAGCTGCTCGTTGACCAGGGAAGCTTCCCTGATGGTGCGCTCCTGCAGAAGGCTGATTGTGGCTACGTCTGCCAGGGCTTGGCCGATGGCAGCATCCTCCGCCGTCAGCGGACCGGGGTTGGCCCCGAAGAGTCCCATGGCGCCGATGGTCCGGTCATGGATCCGCATGGGCACCGCGTGGACCGAACGGAAGCCTTGGGACAGTGCCGCAGCCTTGAAGTCCCCCCAGCGCTCCAGGGCGCCGATGTCCTCCACCACCACGGGACGTCCGGTGGAGTAGCATTCGACGCACGGTCCCGAGCCGGCCCGCAGCTGCAGGACTTCCACAAGCTGGCTTTGCTCGCTGGTGGACGCCAGGACCTGGAGTTCTCCGCTGGGGTCGGCCAGCACCAGGCCCGCGGCAGCAACGTCGAGGAGCCCCACGGATTCCTCAACGAGGGTGTGGAGCAGGTCCAGGACGTCGTAGTCCGCAACCAAGGTGTCCGTAAGTTTTACGAACGCCCCGCTGACGCGCTCGGCGCGGGTAGTCGTTGCCATGGCGCTATTTTACGTCAGCGGCGGGCTGCCGGGACCGCTGACACCGCCGTCGGACGTGAAACTCAGGCGGCCTTCGAGGACGGCGTCGGCCGTCTGGCGGAGCGTGAGGTCGTGGGCAAAGGCGTAGGCACGCAGCAACAGCAAGGAATCCGCTGCAGTGGCACCGGACTGGGCGAGCACCATTCCAGTGGCTTGGTGGATCTCACGGCGTGACATGAGGGCCGGCTCCAAGGCGGGATCGGTATCAGGCGAACTGATGGTGAGGATCGTTCGAAGGAGGTACCAGGAGGTCTGCCCTGCAAGAACGGCCGCAGTCGCCTGCTCGGACCTGCTGAGGGCTCCGGGTTCTGAGTGGTAGAGCTCAACCACGCCCAGGTCCACCGCACCAACCGTCAGTGGGAAAACAAACATGGCGGCGGCCCGGGTCCTGGCAACGGCCTCGTGGAACATTGGCCAGTCAGCGTGCGCTACCGCCTGCACATCCGGGATCAGCACGGGCAGGCGGGTCCGGACAGCCCTCCAGCGCGGCCCTTCGCCCAGGCTGAACTGCAGTTCATCCAGTTGGGCGGCGAGGGCGTCACTGGCGCACACGAGCGTTTCGGCTGTGGCGCCGCCAAACAGGGACACTGCAGCTCCCGTGACGGGCAATTTCTGCAGATAGGGGCCGCACAGGTCTTCTCCACCCGCGACCAGCCCGGGTGCAACATCCATGCTGAGCCTCTGATCCCTGGTCCATCCCGCTGGGTTGTTCATCCCACTCTCACGCCGGCTGCTGGCCGAACCGGCATGGCGGAGTCGTCACCTAAGGATACTCACCGCCACCGCGCATGATCATCACGGGCCGAAATCAGGGCGTCTCTTCGCCACCTTCCGCATTCACGCGCTGGGAAGTGTCCATCAGATGGGCGAGCAACGCCCGTTCCGGTGCACCCGGGTAGGCGGCAACACATTTGCGAAGGTGCAGTTTGATCTCTGCCAGCCCGGGCGATTCGTCCTCAAGGATGGAGGCGATGATCTCGAGCGCCTGCACCCCGATCGGCGTGGCCCGGGGCATGCCGGGGAACTGCGCAGGTGCTGTAATTTCCGGGGCAAGTGCCAACATCGCATGACCGTCATACATCAGCGCCTCCCTTAGGGGTCGATCTGCTCGCGGGTCTCGCCAAAAGGCACGGCCTCGCTCACCGCTACCGTGAAGGTGTCGGGCGCGTGACGGGTCACCATGATGCCGCAGATCCCCCTCTTGGCAGCATGTTGGCGTGCCAGGTCCACAGCGGAATTCAAATACTCGTCCAGGACGGACGCGTCAGTCACTTTGACGACATAGGACAGGCCGTCCTCTATTGTGCTAATCATCGGAAACTTGCTCCTGGTCTGGTGTGGCACGTCGGCCACAGGCGTTGGTGGGGGGTACAGGCGTGCACGGCGCACGCCCGTACGCGGCTGCGCCGGGCATACGGCCACCGGGCAGCACAAAGGCCAAGGGTAAGACGGGAAGTGATGTGGGGATTGCCCGCGTTGATGACTGCTCCTCCTGGTGGACGCCGAGTAAGGCCATGCCAGGGTCTGGGGCAACAATTCGAGCATAGCGGACCGGCAGGCCAACCAACAGGGACCGGGGCCCCCTACCGGCTTCGCCCGGACCCCGGAACCAGGCCGGAAGGTTCAGGAAGGTTCAGGAGGCTTCAGGAGCTGAGCGGCAGATTATCGATCAGCCTCACGGGGCCCACCTTGGCTGCGATGATCGCCAGGGCGTCGCCACGGAACGGGGTCTCGCGGCAGTTCTCGGCCAGCGGTTCCAGCGTGCCTTGGTCCACCACCTCGAAATAGTCGAGTTCAACCAGCGGCTGGGACGCTACCAGTGCCTGGGCGGACTCGAGGTCCAATGGCTCGTGGAGGTTGGCCCGCTGCTCGAGGAGCCGCAGCGCCCGGGACAGCACCAGGGCGGCGTCCCGCTGTTCGTCGGACAGGAAGCGGTTGCGGCTGGAGAGGGCCAGGCCGTCGGCAGAACGGACGGTGGGCACTCCCACGATGTCCACGGGGAAATTCAGGTCGGCCACCATGCGCCGGACCAAGGCCAACTGCTGGGCATCCTTCTGGCCGAAGTAGGCGCGGTAGGCAGGCAATCCCGGGATGCCGGCAGAAGGCGCACCTGAGGTTGCAAACGCGCCCGACGGCGGCAGCCCGGTTCCGGGAATGCCGTAATGCAGCAGCTTGGCCACCACGGTGAGGGCGCCGTCGAAATGTCCGGGCCGGGAGGCGCCTTCCCACTTCTCCCCCAGCGGGCCGGCGGTCACCCGGACCAATGGCTCGCCGCCGGGGTACACCTCCTGCACGGACGGCGCGAACGCCAGGTCCACGCCTTCGGACTCCAACAGGGCGAGGTCTGCATCCAGCGTGCGCGGGTACCGGTCCAGGTCAACGGCGTCGCCGAACTGCAGTGGGTTCACAAAGATGGACGCCACCACGACGTCGTTCTCTTCGACGGCGGTGCGCGCCAACTGCGCGTGCCCCTCGTGCAGGGCGCCCATCGTCGGCACCAGCCCCTGCGAGGCGCCGGACTTGTTCACCAGGAGCCGGGCGCTCTCGGACCGCAGATCGGCCGCCGTCGTCACCAGTTTGATGGGCATCTTCAGTCTTCCTTGGGTTCGAGGGCCTGGCGCAGCCCGTCCAGCTGGTCCGCCTTCAGCAGCCCGCGGCTCTCGGCGCGGCGTGCGGTGGAGCGGGCCATGGCCAGGTATGCCTCCAACACATCGCCGTGGGCGCCGGCGTCGTACTCCCGCAGGGCCTCGGCGTGGGCGGCCACTGTTCCGACATCGCCCCGGGCCACCGGCCCGGTCAGCGCCGCCTCACCGGAGGCCAACGCGTTCTCCAGTGTGGCCCGCAGCAGGGGCCCGAGCATCCTTTCGGGCGAATCCACGCCCACGTCACGGAGCAGCTGGGATGCCTGTGCCACCAGGGTAACCATGTGGTTGGATCCGTGGGCGAGGGCTGCGTGGTACAGGGTCCTGTCCCCTTCGGCGATGGCCACGGGCTCGGCACCCATTTCCACCACCAGGGCCTGCGCGATGGGCAGCATCGCCGCGTCCGCGGTGACGCCAAAGGTGCAGTCCAGGAGCCGGGTGAGGTCCAGGCTCATGCCGGTAAAGGTCATGGCCGGGTGCAGGGCCAGCGGGATGGACCCGGCCGCGCGCACCGGATGCAGGACGCCCACGCCAAACCGGCCCGACGTGTGGGCCACCAGCTGCCCGGGCTGCCAGGCGCCCAGCTTGGCCAGTCCGTCCACCAGTCCGGCCAAGGCGTCATCCGGTACGGCGAGGAGTACCAGTTCGGCACGCTCCACGATGTCCTGGATCTCCAGGATGGGCACTCCGGGAAGAAGCGCTTCCGCACGTTCCAGGCTCGCGTCAGACACCGCGGACACCCCCACGACGGCGTGCTCGGCCGAGCGGAGCGCAGCACCGAGCACGGCACCCACCTTGCCGGCGCCAATGATTCCGACGCCGAGGCGCCCCGGCTTAGCCATGTTGCTGGCCTTCCTGTCGTTTGGGGGTGTCAGGGGTCGGTGTGGACTCAACCGGCTGGCTTGGATCGGGCTGAATCGCCGCGGTTTCGGGCTCAACGGCGGGAGTTGCCGGCGCCACCTGGGCCAGCCACTGTTCACTCGTCTGGCGTTTGCGGGCCAGCCTGGCACGGGTCGACTGTTCGTCGAAGAGGGTCCTGGCTTCCTCGACCCCGGCTTGGATCAGGCGGGGCGAGACCGGACCGGCGGTGGTGTGCAGAACGAGGTCGGCCACACCGAACCGCCTGGCCAGCGGGCCTTGGTGCAGGGCCATGGATTGGGTGCGCTGGTGCGGCACTACCACTAGCTGCCGCCACCAGCGGCCGGAGCGGATCAGGAGGGCGGTTGCTGTGGCGGTGTAGCCGTTGCGGCGCCACCCCAGCGGGGCCAGGAACCGGGCGCGCCGCGGCGTGGTGACAAAGCCGCCGTCGGAATCCAGTCCCGTGAGCCCGGCGGTGAATACACTCCCCGGTTCCGGGGTTCCGGGGTCCGGGAGCACCAGGGACAGCATGCTCATCACGTCGGCCAGCTTTCCCACGGGCAGCAGGGTGGTGCGCGACGCCGTTTCGCCGTTGCTTCCCGCAGCACCATATCCGGCCACGTTGACTTGTATGCGGTACCAGCCGAAAATACGCCAGAGCGGCGGCTGGGCTACCCTGAGCGCCTGGATCCTCCCGGGCGGGAGCGTCTGGGCCTGGGTGTCCAGTAGTCCATACCGCAGCCGGATGCCGTCCGGGGAAATAGCGGCAGTGAAGTTGTAGCCCTTGTTGAAGGAACTCCAGTAGGTCGCGGCGAGGCCCAGGGCGGCGGGAATCAGGTACAGGTAGAACCCGCGATTGTCGGTCACCGCGGAGAGGACCACTGACGCGACGCCGCCCAGCACCACGAAGAAGCTCTGCTCGCTGAGCAGCAGCGAACCGACCAGGCGCGACGGCGGCACGGACAGCACGGGGAATTCCGGTGCCTCGGGCGGGGCTTCCTCGGGCCGTTCCGGGTCCTGGACTACGCCGGCGGCCCGGGCGAGGATAGTGGCACGGAGCTGGCGGGCGTCGTCCATCCGGAGGTAGGCGAGGCGCACAGCCGACTCACCGGCGTCGGCGACTTCGAACTTGAGTTCAGCCAGGCCAAAGATCCTGGCCAGCAGCGGCTGCACGATGTCAATGGCCTGGACGCGGTCCAGCCGGGCCTGCCGCTGCTGCCGGAAAAGGAAACCGGTATTGACCCGGACGTAGCCGCCGGCAACCTGGTACCTGGTGAAGTACCAGGTCAGGATGAAGCCAAGGACGGCGATCAGCAGTACGGTCCCGCCGCCGGCCAGCAGCCAGGGAATCCGGCCGGCGAACCCCTCTTCCAAGAGGGGCCTGCCTTGCAGCATCCGCTCAAAGAAGTCGCGGCCGAAGAAAAAGCCGATGGCGGCCAAGGCCACCCAGCCGCGCACAAACGGCGACGCCGGATGCACGCGCAGCCACTCGCCGTCGTGCGTTTCCGGTGCGGACGCGGCGGGCGCAGTCATTGCAGCCGTAGGTGCGGCAGGCGTAGGCGCGGCGTCGGCTTTACGCGGAAGTGGCGCGGAACCCGGCTCCGGGACGGGGCCGTCAGCGGTCACAGCCCAGCCAGCCTGGCTTCGCCGCGGGCCGACAGCTGCTCGCGCAGGCGCGCGCCTTCCGCGGCCGGCAGCCCGGGGATCAGTGCGTTGGTTCCCGGCGAGGCCGTATGCAGCTTCAAGGTGCACAATCCAAGCCCACGCTCCACCGGGCCCACCCCGATGTCCACGTACTGCATCCGCCCGTACGGGACCACCATGGTGCGCTGGAAGAAGATGCCGCCCCGGATCAGGAGGTCCTCGTCCCGCTCGGCGTAACCGATGGCACGTACCTGTCGCGGGATCAGCACCAGCCGCCAGACGGCCATGACCACGGCCGCAGCGGGCACGAGGATCGCCAGCCATAACGGGGGCCACACCCACCACCCGAGGGTCACAAAGACCAGCGGCAGGCACAGCACAAGCACCATGATGAGGTTCCCGAGGGCCCACTCCACCAGCCGGACCGTGACGTATTTGGGCGACACGCGCTGCCAGGTGATGCCTGGCGGATCAATCGCCTCGGTACGCATATTCGCCTTCCCCTGCGGCTTCGCCGCGCGGGCTCCGGCCACGGTGGCCCTCGCCCGGCGTTTCAGTGTCCTCCGGCGGAATCTTGCAAAAGCGCTCCACTAAGAGGCCCACCACAATCATCACGAGGCCGCCACCGGCCTGGGCAAGCGCCACCCAGGTAATGCCTTGGTCACTGCGCAGGCTCCAGACCCTCAGCTGGTCCAGGAAAATGCCGACGTGCCAGCCCAGGAGTACCGTGCCGGCATAGGCGCAGGCCTGGGCAAGGACCAGGGTCCGGGCGGCCAGGATGGGGTCAAGAACAGTCTTCTTTTTGGTACTGTCCCGGTTGCTGTTGCGCCACCGCAGGATCCGGATGCCGAGGATCAGGGTGATGGCCACGATCACGCCCATGGTGGCCAGGGCCGTAACGGGCAGGACTGGCGTGGCCATGCTGTACCGGTTGGTCAGGACGGTGGCAGCCCAGCCGGCGACGGCCAGGATCAGGCCGATGAGCAGCAGGCGGAGGGGGTTGATCGGTTTCATGGCCTATTCAACCGCCCCGGCGGTGGGGACGCCGTCGAAGTCGCCGAAGCCGTCAAACGGGGCAAGGTCGTCAAAGTCGGAGGCGCGGACAGCCAGCGCGCTGATGCGTTCACCGTTCAGCATGGCGGCCGGTTCGATCAGGGACCACGGATAAAGCACGAAGGCGCGTTCCGCAGCGCGGGGATGAGGCAGGGTCAAGTCCGGGTCCTCGCTGGTGAAGTCGCCATAGGTGATGATGTCGACGTCGAGCGTTCGCGGCCCCCAGCGCACCTCGCGGACACGGTGGTGCTTGTTCTCCACGGACTGGCAGTGCTCCAGGAGCTTGGCCGGGGACAGGGTGGTTTCCACGGTGATGACCATGTTCAGGAAGTCCGGCTGGCCGGCAGGACCACCTACCGCCTTCGTCTGCACCACCGGAGAGACGGCCAGCAGGCGGACCTCCGGCGGATCCACGAGGTCAGCTACCGCTTCGGAAAGGGTGTCGTTCCGTTCGCCCAGGTTGCTGCCGAGCGCAAGCACCGCCTTGGTATAGCCGGTGGTCATGTCCGCTCCCGGTACACGCTGACGGACACGTCGCCGAAGGGGACTTCGATGGGCGCCTTGGGTTTGTGGACGGTGATCTCCACGGCGTGGAGCCGGTATTCGCTAAGCAGGTCCTCGGCAATCCGCACAGCCAGGGCCTCGATCAGGTTCACGGGTTCGCCCGTGATCCAGCCTGTGATGCGCTCCGCCACCTCGCCGTAGTGCGCGGTGTCCCGGACATCATCCGAGGCGGCCGCACCGGAAAAGTCCAGGTGCAGCACGGCGTCCACCACAAAGGGCTGGCCGTCGCGGCGTTCGAAATCGAACACGCCATGATGGCCGACGGCGGTGACACCGCTCAGCGTAATCCTGTCCATGGGTCCCCCGGCCCTAGTGTGTTGTGCGGGCGGAAGCCAAGCGTGAGGCAACCTTGACGGCGTCAAGGCTGGGGCCGACGTCGTGCACGCGGACCGCCCAGGCCCCGCGGAACGCGCTGATGGCAGTGATGGCCGCGGTGGCGGCGTCCCGCTCCTCCGGGGCGGCGGACTTTCCTGCCACCGTGAGCAGGGTGCCCAGGAATCGCTTCCGGGAGGCACCTACCAGAATTTTGTGCCCCAAGCTCTCCAGCTGGTCCAGGTTTTGCAGGAGCTCCCAGTTCTGGGCGTCGTTCTTGGCGAAGCCCAGGCCCGGGTCCACAATGATCTGGTCCTGCCCAACCCCGGCTGCGTAGAGCTTGTCCCGTACCCCGGCGAGTTCTGCCACCACTTCCCCGGCAACGTCCTTGTACTCGGCCAGCGAATTCATGGTGCGGGCGTCGCCGCGGCGGTGCGTCAGCACGTAGGGCACCTTGGACGCTGCCACGAGCTCGGCCATTTCCGGCTCCAGGGTGAGGCCGGAAACGTCGTTGATAATGGCTGCGCCGGCTTCCACCGCGGCAGCTGCCGTAGAGGCATGGGTGGTGTCTATGCTGACCAGGGCGCCTGCCTTGACCAGGGCCTCGATCACGGGGATCACCCGCCGCTGTTCCTCTTCCGGGCTGACGTCCTCGGCGCCGGGACGGGTCGACTCACCGCCGACGTCGATGATGTCAGCCCCTGCGTAGAACATCCGGAGGCCGGCGGCGATGGCGGTGTCCGCCGTCGGATGCTTGCCGCCATCGCTGAAGGAGTCCGGGGTGACGTTGAGGATGCCCATGACCAGGGTGCGGTCGGTGGGCAGGTCGGAGAACTTCGCGGCCGGACGCGGTTTGCGCAGGATGGGCAGCGGAGATGTTGCGGGCCCGGTTCCCGGGGCTGCAGCTAGTGAGTCCATGGTCTGATACTTACCTTCCGAGGATGAGGCTCATGGCTTCGGCGCGGGTGGCCGGGTCATGGAGCTGCCCGCGTACCGCACTGGTGACGGTTTTCGCTCCGGGCTTGCGGACACCGCGCATGGACATGCACATGTGCTCGCATTCAACCACGACGATCGCGCCGCGGGGTTTGAGGTGGCTGACCATTGCTTCAACGATCTGGGTGGTGAGTCGCTCCTGCACCTGCGGGCGACGGGCGTACATGTCCACAAGCCGTGCCAGCTTGCTGAGCCCGGTCACTTTGCCATCGTGCGAGGGAATGTAGCCCACGTGCGCCACCCCGTGGAACGGGACCAGGTGGTGCTCGCACGTGGAATAGAACGGGATGTCCTTGACCAGGACCAATTCTTCGTGGTCGAGGTCGAACTTGGTGGACAGGATGTCCGCCGGATCGTGGTGCAGCCCGGCGAACACCTCGGCGTAGGCCTTGGCCACGCGCTTCGGGGTGTCCTGCAGGCCGCCGCGGTCCGGGTCCTCGCCGATAGCCAGCAGGATTTCGCGGACAGCAGCTTCGATCCGCGGCCGGTCCACTTTCTCATGCTTTTTGTGGTGGTGGCCGTCCTCCGCCGGGTGTCCGGCGGAGGAGTGGATGTCGTCGTCGTCGAAGTGGTTCACAGAAGAAAGCTTAGCCGTGGACGCCGTCAGGCCCCGAGTCGGGGACGCCGCCCTGGAACGCTGCGTCCTCCGGGACACCCTGCGGGTGCGGGGGCTGCGCGTCCAGCGGCTCCTCGAGGCGGGCCTGCTTTGCTTCCTCTTGGGCTTCGCGCTCAGCCTTCTCCTGGCGGGATTCCACTGGGCCCGCCTGCTGGACCGGGCGGGTCTCCTTGGACAACCAGACTTCGCGGAAGTCACGCTTGCGGATGTCGGCGAAGATATCGGCGATCTCGGACTGGTTGAGGGTTTCGCGTTCCAGGAGTTCCAGTGCCAACTGGTCCAGGACGTCGCGGTTCTCGGTGAGGATGGCGTAAGCCTCGTCGTGCGCCTGGTCGATGAGGCGGCGCACTTCCTCATCCACCACGTAGGCGATCTGGTCGGAATAGTTGCGCTCGTGCCCGGCGTCGCGGCCAAGGAACGGCTCGCCGCCGCCCTGGCCGAGGCGGACGGCACCCACGCGTTCGCTCATGCCGTACTCGGTGACCATCTTGCGGGCCGTCGCCGTGGCCTTCTCGATGTCATTCGATGCCCCAGTAGAGGGGTCATGGAACACGATCTCCTCAGCCACGCGGCCACCCATGGCGTAGGCCATCTGGTCCAAGAGCTCGTTGCGGGTGACGGAGTATTTGTCGTTATCCGGAACCACCATCGTGTAGCCCAGGGCGCGGCCACGGGGCAGGATGGTGATCTTGGTGACCGGGGCCGAGTTCCGCAGCGCCGCTGCCACCAGGGCGTGTCCGCCCTCGTGGTACGCGGTGATCTTGCGTTCGTGTTCCTTCATAACGCGGCTGCGCTTCTGCGGGCCTGCCATGACGCGGTCGATGGCCTCGTCCAAGGCGCGGTCATCGATGAGGTTGGCGTTGGAACGTGCCGTGAGGAGCGCCGCTTCATTGAGTACGTTGGCGAGGTCTGCACCGGTGTAGCCCGGGGTTTTCTTGGCCACAGCCTTGAGGTCAACACCCGGGGCCATCGGCTTTCCCTTGGCGTGCACCTGCAGGATTTGGTCGCGTCCGATCAGGTCCGGGGCGTCCACAGAAATCTGGCGGTCAAAACGGCCGGGACGCAACAGTGCCGGGTCCAGGACATCGGGACGGTTGGTGGCGGCGATCAGGATGACGTTGGTCTTTACGTCGAAGCCGTCCATTTCAACCAGCAGCTGGTTGAGGGTCTGCTCGCGTTCGTCATTGCCGCCGCCGATGCCGGCGCCACGGTGGCGGCCCACTGCGTCGATTTCGTCAACGAAGATAATGGCGGGAGAGTTGGCCTTGGCCTGCTCGAAGAGGTCGCGGACGCGGGACGCGCCCACACCGACGAACATCTCAACGAAGTCCGAGCCGGAGATGGAGAAGAAAGGCACGCCGGCTTCGCCCGCAACGGCCCGGGCCAGGAGGGTTTTGCCGGTTCCGGGAGCGCCGTAGAGCAGCACGCCCTTGGGGATCTTGGCCCCCACCGCCTGGAACTTTGCCGGCTCCTGCAGGAACTCCTTGATTTCCTGGAGCTCCTCAACGGCCTCGTCCGCACCGGCAACGTCAACAAAAGTCACTTGCGGCATGTCCTTGTTGACCATCTTGGCCTTGGACTTGCCGAACTGCATGATCTTGGAACCGCCGCCCTGCATGCGGGTCATCAGGAACCAGAACAAGGCACCGAGGAGGATGACCGGGATCAGGAGCGAGAGCAGTCCGGAGAACCAGTTGCTCTCGATTGGCTGGTCCGTGTAGCCGCTGGCAGGTTTGGCATCGGTGACGGCCTTGACCACGTCCACCGCACGGGCATCAACGAAGAAGAACTGGACGCTCTTGCCCTTGTCCTGGCCGTTGAGCTGCAGGTTTTCCTTGAGCACCAGGTCCACGCGGTTTTCGCCGTCGAAGATCTTCGCCTGCTCAACCTGGTTTTCAGACAGCAGCTCCAGGCCCTTGTTCGTGTCGATCCGGGCGGCACCGCCGGGAGCCAGCGTTGCAAAGGCCACAAGGAGCATGCCGATAACAACAACGATCCAGATGCCCGGGCCCTTGAAGAAACTCTTAGCTTTCATCTGTTCGGGGATTCGCCCCGTCCCTCCTGGTAGTGCTGCACGGCGAGTGGTCTGCGCGCGTGTGGTGCTGCGTCAGCTTCTAGCTATACACCGTTCGGAGTAAATCACGCACGGTATGGCACAAAAGTTCCCTGTGGGCGTAGCGGTCAGGACCGGGGCGGCGCGACGGATCCGCGGGTGACCAGCGGGCAGTCCAGGACCGTCGGATCCAGTGCCAGCCCGGCGAGGTCGCCTTTGCCCTCAATGGCGTCAATCAGCGTTCCTGTGGCCCAGGCACCCATTTCGTAGTGCGGCAGGGCCAGCGTAGTGAGGCCCGGATGCAGGTTGCCGGCGATGAGTTCCTGGTCATCGAAGCCCACAATGGACAGGTCAGCGGGGATGGCAAGTCCCAGCTCGGCCGCGGCCCGGTAGGCGCCCATGGCCATCCGGTCGTTGTAGCAGAAGATGCCCGTGGGGGGATCGCTGAGCTGCAGCATCCTTCGTGCCGCCTCATAGCCGCCCTGCACTTCGGACGGTCCGGTGTGCACCGGCGCGGCACCGCCGTCGAGCCCTGCCTCGGACAGGGCCTTCCGGAACCCCCGGAGGCGGCCGTGAGTGGACGGAACGTCGTCGGTGTTGTTGAGGAAGCCGATGCGGGTGTGCCCGGCGGCCAGCAGGGTAGTGACCGCCGTCCTGGCTCCGGCTTCTTCGTCGGGGACAACGGCGGCGATGGTTGCCCCGCTGCTGACGGCGTCCACCAGTACCGCCGGGACGTTTGCGAGATTGCCGGGCACATCCAGGATGCGGTGGTACATGGTGGCGTACAAAATGCCGTCCACCCGACGCTCCAGCAGGGCATCAACGTCTGACTTCCTGGATTCATCGCTGGCCGACGCGGAAGTGTTGATGATCATGAGGTTGTAGCCGCGGGCACGTGCGGCGTCATCTGCGCCCAGAATGATCCTGCCCGCATGGGGCGTAGTTGCGATATCCTCGCTGACCAGCCCGAGCAAGCCGGTGCGCTGCGTGCGCAGCGCCTGGGCCAGGCGGTTGGGGCCGTAGCCGAGCTGCACCGCCGCGGACTTCACCTTTTCCCGGGTCTCGGCGCTTATCCGCGCGTACGGGACATCGTTGAGGACGTGCGAGACGGTGGTGGCGGACACTCCGGCGGCGACTGCTACGTCCTTGATGCCAATGTTCTTGTTGTTCAACTTCTCTTCCACATGCTGGTTGTCCGGGTGTGCAAAAGGCGGCCTCCCGAAAGAGGCCGCCCTTACAACAGGTGCGCGGCAGGGAAGCGCGGGTTACTCGTAGACGTGCGGCGCCAGGGTGCCCACGAAGTCCAGGTTGCGGTACTTTTCGGCGTAGTCCAGGCCGTAGCCCACAACAAACTCGTTGGGGATGTCGTATCCGACGTATTTAACGTCGATCTCCACCTTGGCGGCAGTGGGCTTACGGAAGGCGGTGCAGATTTCCACCGAAGCAGTGCCGCGGGACTCCAGGTTGGTCTTGAGCCAAGACAGCGTCAGGCCGGAGTCGATGATGTCCTCGACGATCAGGACGTCCTTGCCCATGAGGTCCGTGTCCAGGTCCTTGAGGATGCGGACAACCCCGGAGGACTGGGTGCCGGAGCCGTAGGAGGAAACAGCCATCCAGTCCATGGAGATGTGGCTGTGCAGCGCGCGGGCGAGGTCTGCCATGACCATCACCGCACCCTTGAGCACGCCAACAATGAGGATTTCACGGCCTTCGTAGTCCTTGTCGATCTCGGCAGCGAGTTCGGAGATCCGCTGCTGGATCTGTTCCTTGGTGTAGAGAACGTGCTTGAGGTCTGCCTGGACGTCGTTTGAATCCACCAATGGCTCCTGTGTAGATGCGGGGTGCGACTAATTTTGGGGCGGTTTTTGAGGCCGGAATACTAGCTTCCCACAGCGGGGGGCTTCCCGGGGAACGGGAAAGCTGCCATCGGGCTGGGCGGCGTCCCTGGCGGGCCGGTTTGCTGCCTGCAGCTGGGCCAGCGACAACCGGTAGACACTCACTCCTCCGGGTAGCTCAACCGGGCCGGCCGATCCCTGCCTTCGCAGCAGCGCTTCCGCCGCGAGGAGCCTCTGGTAGCTGGGCTGCTGGCCCCCGACGTCGGCAGCCGCCTTCGCGATGACCCGGAACCTGATGGCCGGCGCAAGTTCCCCCAAGGCCTCCTCCGGAAGGCTCACTTCGGCTCCGGAGCGTTCCGCCAAGGCCGCAAACGTGCGCTCCGCCACGTCCTCGAGGTAATCGGCGTCCAACTGGAGGATGGACGCCGTCCTGGCCAAAGATTCTGCGACGCCGGGCCCGAGCTTCTCTTCGAGCAGCGGCAGCACTTCTACGCGGGTCCGGGAGCGAGCGAACGCCGGGTCCGCGTTACTGGGGTCATGCCAGGGTTCGAGTTCCTCGGCGTGGCAGATCTCCAGGGTGTCCGCACGGCGAAGTCCCAGGAACGGCCGCAGCAGCATCCCCCTGGCAGGCCTCATCCCGGCCAGGGACCTGGTCCCTGAACCGCGGGCCAACCCCAGGAGAACCTGTTCGGCCTGGTCATCCAGGGTGTGGCCCAGGAGGATTGCCCCGGCTCCCTGTTCCGCGGCTGCAGCCTCAAGGGCGGCATGGCGGGCATCACGGGCGGCAGCCTCCGGTCCCATGCCTGTGGGCGCGACAATAACGGTCCGCACCTCCACCGGGGCCAGGCCCAACTCCTTGAGCGTGTGCGCGGTCCGGACGGCCACGTCAGCGGAGCCTGGCTGCAGCTGGTGATCCACCACCACGGCGCCCACCGTCACCGGGTGCCCGTCCACGTGGCCGCGGCGGGCGAAATAGCCTGCGACGGCGGCAAGCGCCAGGGAGTCGGGCCCGCCGCTGCAGGCCACCACTACGTGCGCCGGAAAGCCGGCGTCCGCCAGCGCGTTCTGGAGCGCCTTGCGCGCAGTGCCGACGACGGGCGCCAGCCTGCCGGGCCGCCGTCGTCCGCTGTGAAACCCGGAGCGGGCGTGAGGCGCTTCAGGCAATTAGAGGCCCATCCGGTCAAGCCAGATCTTGGCGTCGTGGATTTCAGGTTCAGTAGGAAGGTTCTCTGCCGATTCCCAGACCCGGTTGAAACCCTGCATCCCGGCAACATCCACCACGGCACGGACGAACTTGGCGCCGTCCGAGTACTGGCGCATCTTAGCGTCCAGGCCCAGCAGGCTGCGGATGAACTTTTCGATCACGCCACGGTCCTTGCCGCGGTCGTTGAAGCGCTGCCGGATGGTCTTCACCGACGGCACGATGCTGGCGTCAACGGCGTCCATCACCACGTTGGCGTGGCCTTCCAGCAGGCTCATCACGGCCGTGAGGTGGGAAAGGGAAGCCTTCTCTTCGGGGTTCTGCAGGAGGTCCAGGATGGCACCGCGGCCGGGAGTGTTGCCCGTGGCGGTCCGGTCCTTGAGGGAGCGCGCCGCGGCGGAGGCACGCTCCAAGAGGGAGTCAACGTTGCCCAACAGATGCCCGCTGAGGTTGTCGATCTCGGAAAGCATATGGTGGCGCAGCCACGGCGCGGCGGCGAACTGCACGCGGTGCGTCTGTTCGTGCAGGCAGACCCAGAGCCGGAAGTCCTCCGGCGTGACGTTGAGTTCACGCTCGACGGAAACGATGTTGGGGGCGACCAGGAGCAGCCTGCCGCCCGCCGGTGCATTGGAGCCTTCGGCCAGGGCCGCGAAGGGATCGTACTGGCCCAGGACCTTGCTGGAGAGGAAAGCCAGGACGGCGCCCAGCTGGCTGCCCGTGATGGCACCGCTGACGCTGGCCGCAGCCGGGCTGACTGTTCCGCGGCGGCTTTCCAGCATTTTCTCCATGGCCGGCTTCAGCATCACCGCGAAGCTCTGGGTGTTGGCCTTGGCCCAGGACGCCCGGTCCACTATGAGCACCGACGAGTCCCGCAGATCCCGCGCCGCTTCCAGCCCGGTGATGTGGTGCACATGGTGCACTGAGGCGTCCGCCAGCCGCCGCAGGCTGTCCACGGCGTCACCGATTTCCGCCGATGACAGTATGGGTCCCGCCGGTGTCAGCCGTGCAGCTGTGGACGCGGCGAGGTCCCAGTTGATCAGGGCCTGGGCCGGGCTGGACGACGCCGGTGCGGACGAATCACGTGCGGTGGACTCCATAGTTCCCATCAGAACACAGCAGACCGCGGAACGTCCTTAAGTTCGCTGACCGGCGAACCCCCGGCAGGCGCCGCCGGAGCCAGCCAGACCGGTCCCCGCCTTCATGAACGGTGCTGGGCAGCACCGCCAATGCGGGCGAGGGCCGCTAAGACTTTCCCGCCGCCGACACGCGGATTCTGTGATTCCCTGGCGAACGTTCCTAGCGGCAGCCGCAGGCGGCGAGCGCCGTGGCGGCCCTATCGAGGGCTTCCTTGTTCCCGCCCGCCCCGGGGGTGAGCCCGTTGCCGATAAACGAGAACACCAGCAGCCGGCCGTCGGCGTCCACCACGTAACCGCTGAGGGCGATCACCGAATTCAGCGTCCCGGTTTTGGCCCGCACCAGCCCGGCACCGCCTGCGGTGGAGCTGTCCCCGTAACGCGTGTCCAGCGTTCCGGTCAGGCCGGCCACCGGGAATCCGGCCAGCGCGGCCCGCAGCCTGAGGTCCGTTCCGGAGGTGATGGCCCGCACCACTTCGGAGAACTGGCGGGCCGAGACCTGGTTGTCCAGCGCCAGCCCGGACACGTCCGCGAGCCGCATGGCATCGGTGGGGATCCCAAGTTCGGTGAGCTGGGCACGGACTGTGGCGGTGGCGGCGTCGTTGCTGGCCGGTTGCCCCTGGGCGGCGGCCGCCATTCTGCCCAGGACCTCCGCGAGGTAGTTGTCCGAGGTCTGCAACATCAGGTCGACCTGCTCGCCCACGGTGGCGGACTGAACCTCGGCCAGGACGGTTGGGTCACTGCCCGCCGGCGCGCTGGAACGCCCGACGCCGGCCGCCACCGTCAGTCCCGCGGCAGCACCTGCCGCCTTGAGCTGCTCGGCGAACGCCTCCCCTGCGGTGATCGCGGAATCCTGCGGGCGCGGTCCGGTGATGACGGCGGGATCGAACCGCGCGGAATTCAATGCCAGGGGGTACAGCGGGGCCACTTCGCCGGCCTCAACGTCGCCGGACGCCCAGGCCGGATTCAGGGACGGGCCGCTGAACAGGGAGTCGTCCACCAGGACCGTCAGCTCCCCGGTTGCGCCGTTCTCCCGCAGGGCAGCTACGGTCGCTTCGGCCAGCGTGGCAAGCCCGGCATGGCCCATTACCTGCTCCGGCGCGGACTTCCCCGTTCCCAGGAGGACGTCGCCGCCGCCGGCCAGCACCACTTGGCTGGGCGTGGGACCGGCGACCACTCTGGTGCTGAACCGCTCGTCCGGCCCCAGGACCCGCAGGGCTGCGACCGCGGTCAACAGCTTCATATTGGACGCGGGAATGCGGTTCTCCGAACCGCCGCGGTCAAAGAGGACCTGGCCGGTGAGCGCATCCTGGACCATCCCGGTGAAAGTACCGCCGCCGTCGGGCTTTAACACCGGTTCCAACTGGGCCGTGACGGCTGCCGGTACCGGTACCGGCGCGGAATCCGTCAACGGGGACAGGCCCTGCCGGGTGGAAAGTGACGTGGGAGCCTGCTGCCAGGCTGGCGTTTCGGGCGCCTGGACCGAAGCCGGACCCGTGAAGGCGGGGGCAAGCAGCCAGCCGGCGGGGAGCGCCAGAATAACGATCAAAACCAGGAGCAGCGCCGTGGGCCAGGCCTTAACTCCGCGGTGGAAGGTGCGCCGCAACGCATCCGTGAACGGCGCCCCGAACCCTGCGGGCCCCGATGTTTCCTTCATGTTGGTGCTGGTCCTCAAGTCCTGAAATTTCCCCGCAAGTTCCTGAAACCTGGGCCTCTCGCTATATCCTCAATAGTAGTCGGCGGCACCGACACTCCATTTTGCTGAGCGTCTACTGTGCCGCGAACCCCCTGCAATTGCCGAGGAGCATTCCATGAAGCACGACGTCACCATCGAGATCCCCAAGGGGTCCCGCGTCAAGTACGAAGTTGACCACGAGACCGGCCGCGTCCGCCTGGACCGCGTCCTCTTCACCTCCATGCAGTACCCCACGCACTACGGTTTCTTCGAAAACACCCTGGGCGAAGACGGCGATCCGCTGGATGCACTGGTGCTCCTGCAGGACTTTGACCTGCTCCCCGGCGTCATTGTTGAGTCCCGCCCCATCGGCGTCTTCAACATGACCGACGACGGCGGCGGAGACGCCAAGGTCCTGTGCGTCCCGGTTGACGCCCGCTTTGACCACATCCAGGAAGTCAGCGACGTCAGCGAGTTCCTGATCAAGGAAATCGAGCACTTCTTTACCCGCTACAAGGACCTGGAGCCCGGCAAGTGGGTCAAGGCCGAAGGCTGGGGCGACCGCGCCGCCGCCGAGGCCGAGCTGGAAGCTTCCATCAAGCGTTACGTGCCGGCCGCGCACTAAGCGCCCCGCCGCAAAATCCCCGCCTCCCGGACAAATCCCCGCGTCATGCGAGGGGGAAATGTCCGGGAGGCGGGGATTTTCTGTTGCCCCTCCAAAAGTAAATCTGTGGAATCGTTGCCCTGTGAGTTCCGAGCCTTCGTTTAATCCTCCGTGCGGTCCGGTCAGCGGTTGGCGGGACGGTGACGTGCTGCGCGCTACGGGGATCCCCTACGCCACCGCGGCCCGCTTTCAACCTCCGGCGGCCATACCGGACTGGGCCACTGACTTCGCCGCCACTACCCTCGCACCAGCCTGCCCGCAGGGGCCAGTCCCGTTCCTGGATGACATCCTCGGCACGCGCTACGGCGAGCTTCCCGGCAGCGAGGACTGCCAGCGCCTGTCCATCACCGTGCCTGCCGGCTTGGCCGAGGATGAGCGGGTCCCGGTCATGGTGTGGCTGCACGGCGGTTCCTACACTTCCGGTTCCGGTGACCTGGCAATCTTCGACGCCACATCGCTGGTGGCTGAAAACCGGGTGATTGTTGTCTCGGTAACCTACCGCTTGGGCCTGTTCGGCTACTTGGCCACCGGCACCGGACGGCCCGCCAACCTCGGCCTGCTCGACCAACTGGAAGCGTTCCGCTGGGTGCAGCGCAATATTGCTGCCTTCGGCGGCGATCCAGGACGCGTTACCGCGTTCGGCCAGTCAGCCGGTGGCGACTCCGTGGCCCACCTCATGGCGACGCCCGAAGCGCCGTCGCTGTTCCAGCGGGCCATCATCCAAAGTGCTCCCCTTGGCATCACCCGCGGCCGGCACAAGATGAGCCACGCCATGGGCATCGCTGCGGAGGCTGTCACCGTAGACACTCCTGCCATGGAAGTGGTGGCCGTCGAGGACCGCGTGTCCCAGGTGGCCCGAAAGTACGGGCTCATGGCGGCCATGCCGTTCGGTACGCAGTACGGGCACGCTCCCCTTCCGCCGGAGGCCGACATCGAGGCCGCCTGGAACGTGACGGCTCCGGACATCGAGGTGCTGATCGGGCATACAGCCGACGAGGCACGGCTTTTCCTTCCCCGGAGCCCCCTGGTCAGCCGGCTGGGCAAAGTCCCCGGCATCGGAAACGCCGCCGTCAAAGCCATCAACTGGGCCGTGACGGAGGCGGTGTACGGCCGGGCAGCCCGGAAGTTTGCCCGGCGCCATGCACGCGCCGGCGGCAAGGCCCACAGCTACGTCATCTCCTGGGGCGCCCCCGGGAACTACTATCGCGCCGCGCACACGGTTGACCTGCCCCTGTTGTTCGGCAATCAGCAGACCTGGGCCGCCGCCGGACTCCTCACGGGAGCAACATGGGATGAGATCAATGCCGTGGGCCGGGAGTTGCGGAGCCTGTGGGCCGCTTTTGCCCGGGGTGACAGCCTCGGCGAAACAGGCGGCATCCCCGGGGCCCTTCAGTACCGGTCCGTTTAGCTCCGTGGGGTAGGGGACACCTGAATTTCGACGCCGCCCGGGCCGTCATCCAGAAGCAGACCGTCGTGCCGCCGGGAACCCATGCCGCGGCGGCATTGACCGAAAAGCTGGATCCATGTGCCGTCCGTCGAGCTCACCGGCCTCATCGACATTTAGCTGCTGCCGCCCAGGGTCCAGTTGCGGAGATCCTCCGGGTCCTCGCCGTGTATGCGGGTGTGTTCGCGCGCTTGCATCCGGCGGTCCTGGAGGCTCTGGCGGACCAGCGAATGCTTCTCCGCCAGGCCCGGTACACGGTCGATGGCGTCGATGGCCAGCTGGAATCGGTCGATGCCGTTGAGCATGGCCATGTCGAACGGCGTGGTGGTAGTCCCCTCTTCCTTGTAGCCGCGCACGTGCAGGCCCTCCTGGTTGGTGCGCCGGTACGTCAGCCGATGGATCAGGGCCGGATAGCCGTGGTAGGCGAAAATGACAGGTTTGTCCGGGGTAAAGATTCCGTCAAAGTCCGACGCCGGGAGGCCGTGCGGGTGCTCACTCGCGTCTTGGAGCCGCATCAGGTCCACCACGTTGACCACGCGGACCTTCAGCCCCGGAACGCCGCGCTTCAACAGCTCCGCAGCCGCGACTGTCTCGACAGTTGGCACGTCGCCGGCACAGGCCAGGACGACGTCGGGCTCCTCGCCGGATACCTCGGAACCTGCAAAACCCCAGATGCCCAGCCCCCGCTGGCAGTGGTTCGCAGCGTCAGCCGGCCCCAGCCACGTGGGCGAGGGCTGCTTGCCGCTGACCACGATGTTCACATAATCCGTTGATGCCAGGCAGTGTTCCATGACTGATAGCAGCGTGTTCACATCCGGCGGCAGGTAGACCCGGATGACCTCGGCCTTCTTGTTCACCGCGTGGTCTATGAAGCCCGGATCCTGGTGCGAGAACCCGTTGTGGTCCTGCTGCCAGACGTGCGAGGACAGCAGGTAATTCAGCGAAGCCACTGGTTGGCGCCACGGAAGCTTGCGGTGCACCTTCAGCCACTTGGCGTGCTGGTTGAACATCGAGTCGACAATGTGGATGAAAGCCTCATAGCAGTTGAACACGCCATGCCGTCCGCTCAGGAGGTAGCCCTCCAGCCAGCCCTGGCACAGGTGCTCGCTGAGCACCTCAAGCACCCGGCCGGAGCGCGCAAGGTGCTCGTCGGCGTCGTCAATCCGGTATTGCCACACCTTGTCGGTGACCTCATAGACGTTCTGGAGCCGGTTGGATGCTGTCTCATCCGGGCCAAAAAGGCGGAAATTCTCCATGTTGAGCGAGATCACGTCCCGCATCCACGAACCCAGCGTGATCATGGGGCTGATCCGCTCCGTACCTGGCTCCGGCACCTCTACTGCGTGGGCCCCGTACGAGGGCAGCTCCAACGCACGGCGCAGCAGCCCGCCGTTGGCGTGCGGGGTGGCGCTCATCCTGAAATCGCCGGTGGGAGCCGCCTCGGCGATATCAGGACGGAGCCGGCCATCGCCGTCGAACAATTCGTCGGGGCGGTAGGACTGCAGCCATTCCTCGAGTTGTTGGAGGTGCTCGGGATTCGTTCGGACTTCGGCGAGCGGGACCTGGTGGCTCCGCCACGTGCCCTCCACCTGCTGGCCGTCCACAACCTTCGGCCCGGTCCAGCCCTTCGGCGAGCGCAGCACGATCATGGGCCAGCGCGGCGCTGCCCCGTCCCCATCGGTGGCAGCGTCTTCCGCAGTGCCGCGGCGGGAGTCCTGGATGGCCCCGATTTCGGCCAGGCACTCCTCAAGCGCCGCCGCAAAATCCCGGTGCGCCTGGGCGGTGTTGTCCGCATCGGTGACGGTCACGAAATGCGGCTCATGGCCATAGCCGCGCAGCAGCTGTTCCAACTGGCCCTCCGGCATCCGGGCAAGGATGGTGGGGTTGGCGATCTTGTAGCCGTTCAGGTGCAGGATGGGCAACACGGCGCCGTCCGTGGCGGGGTCCAGGAAATTGTGCGAATGCCAGCTCGCCGCCAGCGGTCCGGTCTCCGCCTCGCCGTCCCCAATCACGACGGCGGTGACCAGTTGGGGATTGTCGAACACCGACCCGTAGGCGTGCGCCAGCGCGTACCCCAGTTCTCCGCCCTCGCTGATGGAGCCGGGGGTCTCCGGTGCCGCATGGCTGGGGATGCCGCCGGGATAGGAAAACTGCCGGAACAGCTCAGCCATGCCGGTTTCGTCGTTGCCCACATGCCCATAGATCTCGGAGTAGGTGCCCTCCAACCAGGCGTTGGCCACCACCGCCGGGCCGCCATGGCCAGGCCCGGCCACAAACAGCATCTCCTGGGCGTCACGTCGGATCAGCCGGTTCAGGTGCGCGTACACGAAGTTCAGCCCCGGGGTGGTGCCCCAGTGGCCCAGCAGCCGGGATTTTGTGTCCTCCGCGGCGAGCGGCTTCCGGAGCAGCGGGTTGGAGCGCAGATAGATCTGGCCCACCGATAGGTAGTTCGCCGCCCGCCACCAGCGGTCCACGAGTTCGAGTTCGTCCTGCGCCACGTTGCCGGTCATAGCCATCCTTAGCTCGCACCTGCCGCCGCTGCGGCCGTTGCTCCCATCCGAACAGATGACCGCCGCACTCGCAACCGTTGTAGCTGGTTCATGCTCAGCAAACGCGTCCACCACCGTGATGGGCCGTCCTCCCCATCGCGGCTCGGTCCGCGCAGCAGGTAGGTTCGTAAGCGTTGATTCGACGCAGGCAGGGGGGATGACCGTGGCGGGAACCCAAGGAACGGCAGGAACGGAAGCCTACGGCGATCCTGCGCTCGTCCAGAGTGCACGCAAACGGACGAAGACGCTGGGGAACGGCCAGCCGGTGGTCGAGTCCTCCGGTTGGCAGAGCGTGGGTGACGTCCAGAGAACCTGGCTGGTACGCCGCGCTGAACGGCTCTATGCGGCCAGGCTGGGGCGGCTGCGGCACAGCGAATTGTCCTGGCACATAGCGTGGAAGTGGCTGCCTGCCCTTGTAGGGGTTGGATTGCGCCCTCGCCGGGCTTCTTTACGTTCAGCACGGAACGGACCCCGGACCGGCTGGTTACCGCGATGCAGCAGGCCATGGCCGAATCCGGCCTCCGGCCCCCAGGATCTGCCGGGCTGCAGGCGCTTGCGACCATTCAGATCAGCTCTGCCACCAGGCTCGACCAGGCCTGAATTAAGGCACTTCCCTGATCCGTACCACCGGGTAGGGTGTACCCAGAATGTTCACGCTGACCATCAATCAAACGGACAGCCGGCGCGATGGTGACCGGGTGCCGCAGTTGCTCAAGGACCTGCGGCATATCCCTGCGCGCCTGGACTTCGACCGCTCGGTCGAAGACGAAGTCCAGGGCATCGTGGACTGTCCGCACCAGGCAGTGGAGGCCGCGCTGATCGCCCTGCGCTCCGGTTCCTGGTACGTGGGGCTGGGCGTGGGTCCGGTGAACGAACCGCTGCCAAACCTCATCAAGGACGCGTCCGGCCATGGCCTGGTTTACGCACGCCGTGCCGTGGACCGGCTGCGGAACGGCAAGGACCGGGTCCCCGTGGCCGTGGAGGGACCGCTGGCTGACGTGGCCCACGAGGCCGAAGCCGTGCTGCGCCTCCTGGGGCACATTGTGCGGGACAGGTCAGGGGCTGAGTGGCGCGTTTTGGACCTGATGACTCCCGGCGTCCGCGGGCAGCAGAAAGCTGTGGCCCAGGAACTTGGCATCACCACCCAGGCCGTAAGCAAGGCAGTGGCCCGCTCCCAGTGGGTGGAGGAGCACGCCGCCCGGCCGGCAGCGGCCAGGTTGCTGGCGCTCATCCTCGAGGTGCGCTGAGCGCCGCACCGTCCACGCCCGCCGGCGCTGCTGAGGTTACTGCACTGCGCTGCTGCCACTACTGCAGGGCGCCGATGATCGCCCCCATCGCCGTGAACGCCACGATGTTGTAGCTCGCATTGATGGCAAACAGCGTGAAGCTGCGGCGTTCGAAGAGGTAGTTGATGCCCAGGGCGGCCGCCACCCAGGCCACCCCTGCAGCGAGCCCGGCCAACGTGCCGAAGCCCGCACCGCCGTCGCCAATAAACGCAGCCAGCACCCCTGCCATGACCACAGCGAGCAGGAACGAGCCCACAAAAACCCGAATGGTTCCGTGCTTCAGCTGCTCATCCGTCACACCGGCCTCGCGTTGCCACACTTTCGCAAAAAGCACCGAGTACCACAGACCGCCCACAACGAATGTCGCCAGCGCCGCAAGCAGTACACCCACCCAGTTGATGTCCAGGTCCATCGCCTTCATCCTTCCCCGGGACGCACTTCCGCGGCGTCCTTGGCTGGAGCCTATGCCCGCCAGCCAGCGGCGTATTGTACAAAAGCCGCACCGCACGCAGGCCGAATCCGCGCCTGCTCAGCCTGCCGCCGTCGGGCTGTCCCCGACGCTCTGGAGCGGTACGAAAGTGGCGTATTCCGGCCCGTGTTCCCGGATCAGACGGAGGTATTCCGACGGCGTGAAGCCGCTGAAGCGCCGAAAGGTACGAATCAGGTGGGGCTGGTCGTAGTAGTCGGCCAGTGCCAGCAGCGCCTTGCCGCTTGAGCCGTCCACGGGCAGCCGGGCGGCAGCGTTGGCGAAGCGGTAGAAACGGCACACATCGGCGTAGCTTTTGGGGGTGATGCCGCAGTCGCGGAGCATGAGCCGCTGCAGGGTGGACGGGTTAACCCCCAGGTCGCGGGCCAGCTCTGCCACGGGAACGTCCTCCTCGGCCCACCGGGCCACGGCGTCCACGGTCCGCGGGTCCGCTCCGCCGCTAAACCGGGATGTGAGGAAGGTTTCCAGGGCGTCGAACGCGGCGGCGGGACCGGCGTCGATCAGCCCGGCGCGAAGGGCAGTAAAGCCGGGCAGGAAACCGTCCGTGTCCTGCACTTTTCCCTGCAGTTCCGACGGCGGCAGGTCCGTGAGTGCCGCGATGCCGTAGGGCTGCAAGGCTGCGCCGATGTTGAACAGGTGCGTCGGGTTCTCGCTGATGAGGTAGCTGGACTGGACGCCTGAATAGAAGCCAACGGCCACTTCCCTGGCTCCCTTGTCCGGAGCCACCGCAAACGGATCGATGAGGCGGTACGGCGAGGACAGGTTCAGAATCAGGTGGGCCAAAGGACCCGGCAGGATCTTTTCGTACTTCGCCGCCGGGGTGCCGCGCACAAACCAGAAATGGCTGACGTAGGGCTGCAGCCGGGCGGGCGCGGGACACTCCTCGTAGAGCACACGAGCAGTCTACGGTGAGCCGGATGCCGGGCGGGAAGCACCGCCGAACATGAGGCAGTTTCCAGAGCCCGCACTTCGTCGGGGACAATGGAGGGCATGACCCTTACGACCTTCGCCCTCATCCGCCATGGCCAGACAGACTGGAATGCGCAGCGCAGGCTGCAGGGATCCACCGATATTCCGCTGAACGACGTCGGCCGCGGCCAGGCGCGTGACGCCGTCGCCGTTGTGGCCGGTCATGAATGGGACGCGATTGTGTCCTCACCGCTTAGCCGCGCCGCCGAGACCGCAGACCTGATCGCCGCCGGACTTGGGCTCACCGTGGCCCGTCGGCTCCCCGAACTCAGCGAGCGCAGCTTTGGGCCCGCGGAGGGCCTGCAGGCGGGCCCGGAACTGGACGCATTGCGCATTGACGGCGGCTTCCGGGGCGCCGAAAGCGAGGACGAGGCAGCGAGCCGTGGACTGGCCGCCCTGGAAGCCCTCGCCGAGGAGTTCCGCGGCGGCCGGGTGCTGGTTGTCGCCCACGGCACACTCCTTCGCGTCAGCCTCAGCCGCGCTATCGGCCGCACCCTTCAAAGCGTGGACAACGCCGTACTCAATCTGGCCCACCACCACGCGGTTGACGGCTGGCAGCTCAAGTACTTCAACGGCGAACCCGTCATGGAGACCGCTGACGCCTGAGCGCGTGACCGGCTGAGGGCCATCGGCAGCAGGACGGCGCGCCGGCCGGGGTGCGGCTATGCTGAGGAAAACCCGGCCGCAGCACGGCCCGGTAGGGGCATGGCGGCAACGGCCATCAGCACTGGTCGCGGAAGGACAACCGAATGGCGCGAGCGACAGTCCAGGACGTCGCTAAGACAGCAGGAGTGTCCGTAGGGACAGTGTCCCGCGTCTTGAACAAGAGTCCGGCCGTCAGCGAGTCCAGCAAGGAAAAGGTCAACGCGGCCATCCGCCGCCTCAATTACCGTCCCCTGGCCTCTGCCCGCGACCTTCGGCGGGACCGGACCATGCGGATCCTGGCCCTAGCCAAGAACCTGAACTCGCCCGTCATCAGCGAGGCCTTCCGCGGCGTCGGCGACGCCGCGGCACTATCAGGCTATGTCAGCCTCATCGCACCGACCGCCGGGGACCTGGAGCGGGAACAGCAGCTGGTGGATATGCTGCGCAACGGGTCCGTGGACGGGCTGATCATGTTTTCGCCGACGATGCCTGACGACGACGTCCAGGAAATGGCCGAGCAGCTCAGCGTTGTCCAGGTCTGCGAGATCGCCGACTCCGAGGCGGCGTTTGGCGTCTCCATCGATGACCGGCAGGCCGCATTCGACATCACTCGGCACCTCATTGAGACCGGCGGACGGCGGTTGGCGATGATCGGCAACCGGGCGGCCCGCTCCGGCAGGCTGCGCGAAAAAGGCTTTCGCGAGGCGGCCGACGAAGCGGGTTTGGCACCGGAGCAGATGCTGTTCGTTGAAGGTGAATTCGACTTCCACACCGGGCGAAGCCTCACCAGGAAACTGCTGGCGTCCGCCCCCCTCCCCGACGCCGTGTTCTGCGGCAGCGACACCGTCGCCGCCGGGTGTGTCCGCGAAATCACCGACGCCGGGCTGCGTGTGCCGGACGACATCGCCGTGGCAGGCTTTGACGACTCCGTGCAGGCGGAAATGTGCGTCCCGGAACTGACGACGATCAGGCAGCCGGCCTATGAGATGGGCCGTTTGGCTTTTGAAGAGCTCCTGGCGCGGATGACAGTGCCGGGGGTTCACCGCCGCGGCCGGACGTTCCTCCCCCACGAGCTCGTGGTGCGGGACTCGACGAGGAAATAACGCAGGGGTTGACAGCTCCGTGTGGCGGCTGACACACTTTTGGAATCGATTCCAAACATTCCATCGCACTCATTTTGGGTCACATTTGGAATCGATTCCATCCGCACTCGAAAAGACGCCGGCAAGGCAAAGGAGCCACTTGTGGACTTAACTCGACGTACTTCACCACGACCCACTGCTATGGCGGCTGCGGCCATGGCCGCCGGCCTGCTCCTGAGCGGATGTGGTGGCGGCGCGGCCACCCAAGGCGCGGACAACGCCGCGGCTGCCGATCCGGCGTCGGCCGCCAACGCTGCCGGCAGCATCAACGTTTGCGGCGGCAAAGACGCCTCCGGCATCTACAAGGGCACGGCAGAGGCCTTCACCACAGCGAACGGCAAGGTCACCGCCAAGTACACCGAGATCGGAGCGACCACCGACGAGGCCCGCACGCAGGCCGTGCAGCGGCTCGAAGGCAAGTCCACTGAATGCGACATCTTCGTCACCGACGTCATCTGGACCTCAGAGTTCGCCTCCCAGGGCTGGCTGCTGGACCAGACCAAACTCGTTGAAGCCAACCGGGACCGTCTCATCCCCTCCACCGTAGAAACGGCAAAGTACGAGGAAAAGTACTGGGCTTCCCCGTTCTTCACCAACGCAGGACTCGTGTACTACCAGAAGGACAAGGTAGCCAGGCCGGAGACCTGGCAACAGCTCTACGCTGAAGCGGCCGAGGCGCCCGGCAACAGCTTCGTCTACCAGGGCAAACAGTACGAGGGCCTCACCGTCAACTTCCTGGAGATGCTATACAGCGCCGGTGGAGAAGTACTGGACGAAACCGGCGAGATCGCGATCGACTCGCCAGAGACCCGTGAGGTGCTCGACTTCATGAGCAAGGGCCTCAAGGACGGCTCGGCAGACCGTGCGGTCCTGACCTACAACGAGGACCCGGCCCGGTTGGCCTACGAGTCCGGCAACTTTGGCTACCAGCGCAACTGGCCGCATGTCTACCGCCTGCTCAATGCCACCCCGCTTGCCGGCACCTTCGGCGTCGCTCCGCTTCCGGCCTGGGAAGGCGGCAAGGCCTCCGGCGTCCTGGGCGGCTGGAACTTGGCCATCTCTGCCCACTCCACGAACCAGGCCGGGGCTGTAGCCTTCATCGACTTCGCCACCACACCGGACTGGCAGAAGCACGTGGCCATGGACTTCTCGCAGGCCCCCGTCAACGAGGCCGCCTACGCCGACCCCGCTGTCATGGCGAAGATGCCATTCGCGTCCGAACTGCTCGCTTCGGTCAAGGGCGCCAAGCCCCGCCCGATCTCCCCGGTCTACCCGCAGATCTCCCAGGCGATCTACAAAAACGTCTACGCTGTCCTTTCCGGCACGGCCTCCACCGAGGACGCGGTGAAGACAATGGCCGAAGAGATCGCCGCCGCAAAGGCGAGTTTCTGATGATGGCTATCAAGTCCCTTTCCCCTGGCCGCGGGGTGAAGAGACGCGGGGTGAACACTAGCGGGGTGACTGGCCGCGACCGGGCCGAGCGACGGCTGGCTTTCAGGATGACCGCCCCGTCCCTGGTCCTCATGGCCCTGGTGGCGGCCGTCCCCATCGGCTATGCGCTCTGGCTGTCGCTGAACCAGTACAGCGTCCGCACCGCAGGCCTGTCCCGCTTCGTCGGCCTGGAAAACTACATCACCGCTCTTAGCGGGCCGCACTGGTGGGCCGCTTTCGGCCAGACCTTCCTTTTCGCGGGGCTCTCGGTCTCACTCGAACTCGTGCTCGGCACCGCTATGGCGCTGTTGCTCAACCTCGCGTTCAAGGGCCGGGCGCTCCTGCGCACCGTGGTCCTGCTGCCCTATGCGGTGGTCACCGTGGTCAGCGCCATCACCTGGGAGACGATGTTCCAGCCCAACCTGGGCCTAGTCACCAATGTCCTCTCGACGCTGGGCCTGCCAGGTGGCGACGTGGTCTGGCTCGGCGAGCATGGCTACGCGATGGCCGTCATCGTCCTCGCCGATGTCTGGAAGACGACGCCGTTCGCAGCCCTGATCATCCTGGCCGGCCTCCAGGTCATCCCGGCCGAGACCTACGAAGCGGCGGAACTCGACGGCGCGAACAAGTGGCAGGCGTTCGTCAACATCACCCTGCCGTTGCTCCGTCCTGCCATTGTGCTCGCGGCGATTTTCCGAACCATGGATGCGCTTCGTGTGTTCGACCTGCCGTTCGTGCTCACCCGCGGGGCCAACGGCACAGAGTCCATGTCGATGCTTGCCTACACCCAGCTCCGCGAAAACCGGCTCGTGGGCGAAGGATCGGCCCTGTCCATCCTGACTTTCCTTACCGTCATGGCAGTTTCGGTGGTCTACATCCGCTTCGCTGGGGGCAACATTCGCGAAGTCGCCAAGGAGGAACAATGAGCACGCTGACTGCACAGCGTACGACGGCGGCACCCGCCGCCAGCGGCAGGTCACCGAAGCGTCGGTCACCCAAGCGCAGGCTCCGGGGGGAGGCCAAGCTGCACCCAGTGGTATGGGTGTTCGTGATTGCCGTCATGGGCTTTTCGCTCATTCCGTTCTACTGGCTGGTCAACACCTCCTTGAAGAAGGGCGTGAGCCTGTCCAAAGGCGAACTCTTCCCGAGCCAGCCCACGTTCGAGAACTACTTGGTGGTGTTCCAGAACCCCGAGTTCCTCTTGGCCCTGCGCAACTCGGTGATCATCGCCGTCGTCACCACTACGGTGGCGCTGGTGTTCGCTTCCTTCGCCGCCTACGCCCTGGCCAGGCTCAAGATGCGCCGCAAAGCCCTGATCCTGACGCTGATCCTCTCAGTCACCACGTTCCCGGCCATAGCCATCGCAGCCCCCATGTTCTCGATCTGGCGCGAAATCGGCCTCTATGACACGCTCCTGGGCCTCATCATCCCCAAACTGACTTTCGCCTTGCCGCTGGCCATCTACACGCTGACGTCCTTCTTCCGGGAGATCCCGCGTGAGCTTGAGGAATCGGCATACATGGACGGGGCCACGCCGTTCACCGCTTTCCGCAAGGTCATCCTGCCCCTGGCGGTCCCGGGCCTTGCCACGACGGCGATTCTCGTGTTCATCTCAGTGTGGAACGAATTCCTGCTTGCCGTCACACTGACCACCTCACCGGAGGCCCGTCCGGTCCCGGTTGCGATTGCGTTCTTCAGCGGAACCAGCGAGTTTGACCAGCCTTTGGGCACCATCAGTGCCGCGTCCGTGATCATCACGGTGCCGCTCGTCATTCTCGTGCTCGTCTGCCAGAAGCGCATCGTTTCCGGCATGACTGCCGGCGCCGTCAAGGGCTAAAACTCAACCAAACCAACGAATTCGCCAACCAAATGAAAAGGAAAAATCAGTGAGTAACGAGCAGTCCCCAGGCCAGCAGGCTTCCGCCTTGGAAAAACCACAAGCCGAGGAACTGAGGGTGGGCGTTGTCGGCATTGGCTGGGCGGGACAGCAGCACCTGAAGGCCTACGATTCCCTGGACGGCGTCCGCATTGTGTCGCTGGCAGGAATGGAACAGGACCTGCGCGAGTCGTTGCAGGCCGAATACTCCATTCCGAACGCCTTTGCCGGCTGGGAAGAGATGCTGGAGCACGGCGGCCTGGATGCGATCAGCGTGGCAGTGCCCACCTTCCTGCACGCGCCCATCGCCATCGCCGCACTGGAGCGTGGGCTGCATGTACTGAGTGAGAAGCCGATCGCGCGCAACGCCGTCGAAGGCCAGGCCATGGTGGACGCCGCCCGCGCGGCAGGACGGGTCCTGGACATCGCCTTCAACCACCGCCGGCGCGGTGACATCAAGGCGCTCAAGGAAGTGATCGATGCCGGCGGCGTGGGCCGTCCGTACTACGCCAAGGCATCCTGGCTCCGCCGCTCCGGAATCCCCATGCTGGGTAGCTGGTTCACCAACCCCGCCCTCGCAGGCGGGGGCCCGCTTGCCGACATCGGCGTTCACGCCCTCGACTACGCCCTGCACCTGCTCGGCGAACCGAAGGTGGTGGCTGTGTCCGCCACTACCCATTCGGAGCTGGGTCCCCGCGGCCGGGGCGGCAACGACCGCTACACCGCGATGGCCACCAGCCATGCATTCGAGGTGGAGGACTTCGCCTCCGCCTTCCTGCGCCTTGAGGGCGGCGCCACGCTGCTGATCGAGGCAGGCTGGGCCACGTACCGGGAAACGGATGACTTGCTGGACTTCACGGTCTACGGGACCGACGGCGGCGCCGAGCTCAAGGTCCAGGGGGCACCGTTCGCGCCCGTTGGCCAGCTGAGGGTCTTCACGGAAAAGGACGGAGAAAATGCCGACTATGTGCCGTCGGCGCTGCCTGGCCGCGCGCACGATGGTGTGGTGGAAGACTTCGTGACGGCCGTTCGGGCCGGTGCGGGGGTCTGGGGCGAGCACGACGGATCGCTGGCGCTCTACCGCGCCCAAATTATCGATGCGTGCTACCTCTCGGCACGCGAACAGAGGGAGGTTCGTCTCTAATGAACGACAAGCTGAGAATCCGGGTCTGGAACGAGGGCGTCCACGAGGCACTCAATGAGCCTTCCCACATCGGGGAGATCTACCCTGACGGCATCCACGGTGCCATCGCGGCCGGCCTGCGCTCCTACTACCCGGACGCTGAGATCACGACGGCGGTCCTGGCCACGGACGACGACCACGGCCTTGACGAGGAGATCCTCGCCGACACCGACGTCCTGTTGTGGTGGGGCCACATGGCCCACGGCGAGGTGAGCGAAGCCGTCGTCGAACGCGTCCAGCGGCACGTCCTGGGCGGGATGGGGCTCATCGTGCTCCATTCGGGGCACTTCGCCAAGGTGTTCACCAGGCTGCTGGGCACGAGCTGCTCGCTGGCGTGGCGGAACGACGGCGAGCGCGAGCTCGTGTGGACCGTCAAGCCCTCGCACCCCATCGCCGAGGGTGTGGACAGCCCCATTGTCATTCCCGAGCAGGAAATGTACGGCGAGCTGTTCGACATCCCGGACCCGGACGACCTGATCTTTATCAGCTCCTTCGCCGGCGGTGAGGTGTTCCGGTCCGGTGTGACGTTCACCCGGGGCAAGGGCCGGATCTTCTACTTCAGCCCGGGTGACCAGGAATACCCGGTGTACCACCACCCGCAGATCCAACGGGTCCTCGCAAACGGCGTGCGCTGGGCGGCCCAGCCGGGCTTGCACCGTTCCGTTCCGGAGGTCAGCAATCCTTCACGGGGCTGGTTCGAGGACGCCTAGCCCAGGACCCTCTCGAGGTTTTGTCCAGATAATGCACGTTTGCAGGCCCTTAGCCCGCATTATCTGGACAAAAACTCCTGTCCGGGAGGGGCGATAGCAGCCCTACGACAGGAGGCTGCGCAGCACGTGCGCGGCGCCGTCGTCGTACACCGAGTGCGTGACCTCATCGGCTGCGGCGATGACCTCCTCCGGGGCCTGGCCCATGGCCACCCCGCGACCCGCCCAGCCGAGCATCTCGATGTCGTTCCGGCCGTCCCCCACCGCCACGGTGAGGTGCTGCGGCGTACCCAGCCTGCCCCGGAGCGCCTCCAGGGCGCTGGCCTTGGTGACGCCCGCGGCGGCGATATCCAGCCAGGCCGTCCAGCCCACGGAGTAGGTTACGCCGGCCAGGCCGATCTGGCGGATGGTGGTGGAGAATTCCTCCGGCGTGTTCTCGGTGCTGAACACCACCAGGCGGACGGCGGTGGACTCCAGCAGGGTCTGGAAGTCGACGCCAACCGCCTCCACGCCGAAGCTGGCGTCCTGGAAGCGCTCGGTGGACAGGAAGTTCCCTTCCTCGTCCTCGAGTGCGTATTTCGCGGTGGGGAGCTTTTCCCGCAGTGCGCGGAGGGCGGGGGCGGGGTCAAACGTAGCCTTGTGGATAACCTCGTACCCAGCAGAGAGGGCCGGGTCCAGGCGCAAGGTCACACCGCCGTTGCAGCACACGGCGTAACCACGGTCCAGCCCGATCTGCTCAATCACGGGCAGCGTGGCGTTGAGCGAACGCCCGGTGGCAATCAGGACGTCGTGGCCGTCGGAAACCACGGCGCGGGCGGCTTCACGGACTCCGGGGGACATGTGGCCGTCGTGGTCCACGAGCGTGCCGTCGACATCCAGGGCAACCATGAATTTGGTAGTGGCATCCGGGTGGTTGTTTCGCTGGTCATCGTTGCCAGCGACTGTGTGTTCAGTCAGTGTTGTCATTCATCCAGTAGAGCAGATGCCCCCGGACACCTGCTAGGACGCACGCCACAGCACTAGTGAACAAGCGGTAAATACTCACAGCGTTATCCCCGGTGTGAGTGTTAACCTTTCCCGGCGGGCTGAGCCGTTCTCCCCGCCTGGTGGTCAATTCCCCTCCGCGTTTCACAGGGAATTGTCCACCCAAAGGGGAAATGCGTGGACTTATCCACACCCGGGCGGCCGCCTCTGGATACGCCCTGGGGAGCAGCCCAGCATGGACCTATGCAATCCGAACCCCTTGTCCTGATCCTTGCCAGCCGCAGACGTGTCCTCACCGGCAGCAGCCGCAGTCTGAGCCGCGCCTACGCCAACGGCGAGCTTGTCCGCGTCCGGGCGGGCGTCTACTGCAGCAAGCCTGCATGGCTGGCCGTCAAGGCCTGGAAACGCTACTCGGCGACAGTTGCAGCGGTTGCTGCGATGGAGCCCGCAGCAGGCTTCTGCTATCTGACCGCTTTGCGTCTATGGCGATTGCCCTGCCCGGGCGTGCCGGACCATGTCCACATGATCACGTCGTCCCCGCATAAGGCAGGCAAACTCCCATCGACCACCCGGGCCGCAAAGGACCCCAAGACTGGCTTCACCGGCCTGGAAAACGTGCGCGGCTACGGAGTCGCCCGGCATCACTGGGAAGCCAACATCGTCCAGGTCCGCGGGTTCGCCGTGACATCGCTCGTTCAGACGGTGATGGATTGTCTTGTCCGTCTGGAACTTCCTGAGGCTGTGGCCATTGCAGACAACGTGCTGGGGCGCCGGCGCATTGAAGGCGAGAGCCTCACCCGGGTTGACCTGGAGCAGGCATCGGCGGGCCTTGCGTCGGCTGCCAAACGCCGCCGGGTTTTGGAAGTATTGTCACTCGCTGACGAAGCAGCGGAGTCGGTTGGGGAATCCCGCAGCAGGGCACTCATCCATGTGCTTGGGTACCCGCCTCCGGTCCTGCAGCACTCCTTCTACGACCACGAAGGATTCATAGCGCGGACCGACTTCTTTTGGCCCGAATACGGCGTCGTTGGGGAGTTCGACGGCGACGCCAAGTATCTCGACGACGAACTTCTGGGCGGTCGCAGCACGCGGGAGGCCATCCTGGCGGAGAAAAAGCGCGAGGACCGGCTACGGGCGCTCGGCTACACGGTTGTCCGCTGGGACTGGAAAGCTGTGACTGACCCGGAGGTGCTGCGGCGAAAGCTCGAAGGTGCCGGACTTAGCAGGAGAAAATCCCCGCCGCGTGGACCACTCCCCTTCGCGTAGACGGGGGAATGGACCATGCGACGGGGAATTCCCGGAAGCTAGAGGACCGGGAGGACTTCCAGGCCGCCGATGTACTTCTGCAGTGCTGCCGGGACGTTGACCGAACCATCCGCATTCTGGTGGTGCTCCAGGATGGCCACGATCCAGCGCGTGGTGGCCAGCGTGCCGTTGAGGGTGGCTACCGCCCGGGTTCCCTTCGGCGCACCATCCTCGTTGAAGACCCGCTCGCGGATGTTGAGGCGGCGGGCCTGGAAGGTGGTGCAGTTGGAGGTGGACGTCAGCTCACGGTAGGCGCCCTGCGTGGGGACCCAGGCTTCGCAGTCGAACTTACGGGCCGCAGACATGCCGAGGTCACCGGCGGCGGTGTCGATCACGCGGTACGGGAGCTCGCATTTGGCCAGCATCTCCTCTTCCCAGGCGAGCAGGCGTGCATGTTCGGCGGCAGCCTCTTCGACAGTGGTGTAGACGAACATCTCCACTTTGTTGAACTGGTGCACACGGATGATGCCGCGGGTGTCCTTGCCGTGCGAGCCGGCCTCGCGACGGTAGCAGGAGCTCTGGCCGGCGAACCGGATGGGCCCTGGCGTGAGGTCCAGGATCTCGTCCGCGTGGTACCCGGCCAGGGGCACCTCGGAGGTTCCCACGAGGTAAAGGTCGTCTTCAGCGAGACGGTAGATCTCGGCGTCGTGCTTGACGTCGAAGCCGGTGCCCTGCATGGTCTCGGGACGCACGAGGGTGGGGGTGATCATGGGGATGAAGCCAGCCTCGATTGCCTGCTCCATGGCCATCTGCAGCAGCGCCATCTCAAGCCGGGCACCCACGCCACGCAGGAAGTAAAAGCGGGAGCCGGACACCTTCGCGCCGCGCTCCATGTCGATCGCGCCGATCAGTTCGCCGATTTCGAGGTGGTCGCGCGGTTCAAAGTCGGGGAACTCGCGGGGAGTGCCAACGGTCTTGACCACAACGTAGTCGTCCTCGCCGCCTTCGGGCACTCCGTCCTCAATGAGGTTCGGGATGGCACGCAGCAGTTCGTCCTGCTTGGCCTGCGCGGCGTCAGCCTCGGCGGAAGCAGCCTTGACCGTGTTGGCGAGCTCCTTGACCTCCGCGAGGAGCGCCTTCTTCTCCTCGCCCTTGGCCTGGGCGACCTTCTTGCCGAAGACGTTCTGTTCGGCGCGGAGGTTTTCGTACCGGATCAGGGCCGCACGCCGGGCGGAGTCTGCGGCGATGATCGCGTCCACCACGGATTCGTCCGCGCCGCGGGCGCGCTGGCTGGCACGGAACTTGTCCGGATTTTCGCTGAGGTCTTTTACGTCGATCACCAGACAAGAGTATCGAATCCCGCGGCGGCAGCGCGGCCAAGGAAAGGGCGGGAACGCGGACCCTCCTGCCGGGATACTGTTGAACCACCATGAGCGACTGGCTGCTTTACCTCCTGAGTGCCGCGGCACTGGCCTTCGCCGTCTCCAGTTGGTGGGGCGTGCGCAAGCTCAAAGCCCTTCACATCCGAAGTGCAGTCGCCGAAGATTCGCACGAGGCGGGCCTTACCCACCAGCGGGTGGCGGTGATTCTCAACCCTGTCAAAGCACGCGCCCCGGAGGCCAAAGCAGCCATCCAGCGGGCCTGCCTTGCCGCGGGCTGGGACGATCCCCTGTTCCTCGAGACGACCGCCGAGGACCCGGGCCACACCCAGGCCCGGGCGGCACTGGACTACAAGCCCGACGTCGTCTTGGTGGGCGGTGGCGACGGCACCGTGCGGGTGGTGGCAGAGTCCCTCGCCCGCACCGATATCGCCATGGGCATCATCCCGCTTGGCACCGGAAACCTGCTGGCCCGCAACGTGGACCTGGACGTCAACGACCTCCAGTCCAATGTACAGACGGCGCTGTTCGGACAGCAGCGCTATATCGACACAGCGCGAATGGGCATCGAGAACTCCCGCACTGGACACTCCTCCGAACACGCGTTCCTGGTGATCGCGGGAATCGGCCTGGACGCGGAAATCCTTGCAGACACCAATGATGGCCTCAAGAGAGCGGTGGGTTGGCTGGCGTACACCGAGGCCGGCATGCGGCATCTTCCCGGCAGGCGGCGGAAAGTGTCCATCACCTTGGACGACGGCCCTGAACAGGCCCGGAACATCCGCAGCGTCCTGTTTGCCAACTGCGGGCTGGTGCCCGGGGGCATCGATTTCATCCCGCAGGCCATGATCGATGACGGCATGCTTGATGTGGTTGTCATGAGCCCGCGGAGCGCGCTTGGCTGGATCATCATGTACGGCAAGGTCCTGCTCAGGCACAGGGGGAACCTGCCGATCATGACGATGTACCGGTCCGGGAAAATCGTGATCAAGTGCCCCGAGCCGATGCCCACACAGCTCGACGGCGACACCGCCGGGGAAGCCACCAAGGTCACCGTGCGCGTGGAGCCGAGGTCCCTCCTGATCCGGGTGAAGGGCCAGCCGCAGGCCTGAGCGCCGGCGGCCGTTGGATATTTGGTGGCGCCTTAGGCGGTGGCCTTCTTGGCGGCCTCGGCGGCAGCTTTGGCAGCCCGGGCCTCGGACTGTTCACGGATCATAGCCTGCTCTTCTTCGAAGCGCAGGCGGTCAGCGCGGTCTGCATCGTCGCCGTCCCAGTCCTGGTTATCGGCAGTCGGTTTGGGATTGACAATCATTCCCTGGCCGTCATTGTCAGTAGTGCTGCTCATGACCCGCTCCCTTCGTTAGGGGCCGTCCCCCAATGTGGATCAAGTAAGCATACGCATTGTATTAACTGCGCGGTAGTACTTGGACCTACGCTGTGGGCGAAGCCCCGGAAACGGTTTCGGAGGGGGATGCCTGCCCGCGAACGATGGCCCCCACCCACTCGTGGGCAGCCTGGAATGCTTCGTCGGACGTGTGCGGGGCGACGTACGCGGCTTGGGCATCCGCCCGTTCATACGAACCCAGAAAGCGTGTGGCGGGACTGATCCGGTGGAGCCCTGCCAGCGCATCGGCAACCCGAGCGTCGCCGATGTGACCGTCCGCGTCAATGCTGAAGAAGTAGTGGCCCAGGTACTGCCCGGTAGGCCGGGATTCGATCCTGCTGAGGTTGACTCCCCGGGTTGCGAACTGATCCAGGATTTCCATCAGCGCACCCGGGTGGTCCTCCGGGAGGGGCACCACCACAGTGGTCTTGTCCGCGCCGGTGCGCTCCGGCAGCGCTCCCGGCCGGCTGACCAGGACAAACCGCGTCACGGCGCCGGGGTTATCGCCGATGTTCTCAGCCAGCACGGTAAGCCCCGGCTGCTCCTGGGCAACGATGGGCGCGCAGATGGCGGCGTCGTAGTGCGCGCCGCCCTCCAGCAACCCCATGGCGGAAGCCGCGGTGGACGAACCTGGAACATATTCGACGCCGGGAATATTGGCATCAACCCACAGCCGGCACTGTGCCCAGGCATGCCCATGGGTCGAGACCCGACGGATCTGGGAGACGGCAACTCCGGGCCGTGCCACGAGGACAAAGCTGATGGGCACCAGGACTTCGCGGATGATGCGTAGTTCCTGCCCGCTGGCGATGGCATCCAGGGTGGCGGTCACACCGCCCTCTACGGAGTTTTCGATCGGCACCATGGCGGCATCGGCGGAGCCCTCCCGTACCTTGTCCAACGCCGCGTTGACGTTCGAGGCCGGGATGCGGATTGCCGCGTCAGCCCCGGGAACCTGCAGCAGCGCCGCCTCGGTGAAGGTACCTTCGGGCCCGAGGAAGGTGTACGTAACGGGGGACGCGGGCATCGAATATTCCTTAGGGGTTATAAATTGGCGGAACCAGTATCCCGGCCGCTCGATCAACTCAGCACCGGACAGGCGGGCTTGCTAGAGAACCAGGGGCTTCAGTCCGTTGTCCGAAACGAGCGGCCGGCCGGACTCAAGCCACTGGTCCATTCCTCCTGCCACGTTGATTGCCGTGTAGCCCTGTCCGGTCAGCCACTGGGCCGCACGGAAGGAGCGGCCGCCGGTCCGGCAGATCACGAACACGTCCTCATCGGGATCAAGTTCACCAAGCCGCGACGGGAGCTGGTCCAGCGGAATGTGGAGGGCGTCCTCCGCGTGTCCGGCTACCCATTCGTAGTCTTCGCGGACGTCCAGGATCACGGCGTCGGCCGGGATGTCGTTGACTGGCACGGAATCGAAATCGCTCATGGGAGTCCTCTTTCGGAGAATCAGGGTCTCCTTCCAGCCTAGCGCCAGCCGCTCGCCGCGTTCCCGAAACCTGGGACAAGTTACGCTGTTGCTGACCCGTAGGAGGATCCTTGCCCGCTGAACAGCCCACCATCCTGGCCACCTCTGGAGGCTTCAAACCCGGAGTCCGGACCCGCTTGGAATTTGCCCGCCTGATCCATCACGCCGCCGATCTTTCCGGGGTCAGCGGGCGGGCACCGCGAGTGACGTACCTGGGCACGGCTTCAGGGGACCAACGCTGGTTCAGCGCGGAAATCGACGAGGCCGCGCGGGTTGCGGGCTTCGACTTCAGCCACCTGAATCTCTTCACCATGCCCAACCACCCGGATCCGGAGGCGCACCTCCTCGAGCAGGACGTGGTGTGGGTGGGCGGGGGCTCCGTGGTGAACCTGCTGGCTGTCTGGCGCGCCCACGGGCTGGACAGCGTCCTCCACCGGGTGTGGCAGCGCGGCGTGGTGCTGGCGGGGGTTTCGGCTGGGTCCATTTGCTGGTACCGGGGCGGCACCACCGACTCCTTTGGACCGGAGCTGCGTGCCGTCACCAACGGACTGGCCTTCCTGCCGTTCGCCAACGGCGTGCATTATGACTCCGAGGAAAGACGACGGCCGCTGGTCCACCGTCTCGTGGCTGATGGGACCCTGGGGGAAACGCATTGCACTGACGACGGCGTGGGTCTGGTCTATCACGGAACGGAACTGGTGGAGGCGGTAACCGAAGTCCGCGGCAAAGGCGCGTACATCGTCACTGCTGAGACTGACGCCTCTGGCGCCAAGGCCGCTTCCGAGAAGCGCCTGGAGCCACGTTTCCTTGGCTGAAATCCACGAGCTGTCCGCTGTCCAGCTGCGGGACTGCCTGCGGTCCGGTGAACTCTCGGCCCGGGAAACAGCTGCCCACTACCTGGCCCGGATCGAATCAGGCAACCGGCTCCTGGGCGCCTTTATCAACGTGACTGCCGAGCAGGCCATGGCCGACGCCGATGCCGCCGATGCAACCTTCGCGCGGCTCCGGCGCGGGCCGTCCGCGTCGGCGTCCGGGGCAGGGGCCGGTGAAGGGTTGCCCCTGCTCCACGGCGTGCCGGTCGCGTTCAAGGACCTGACCGACGTCGCGGGAGTGGTGACCACCCACGGCAGCGCCGCCCTGGACCACAAACCCGCAGTGACTGACGCAGCCCTGGTCACCACACTCAAGGCGGCCGGCGTCGTATCGCTGGGCAAGACCCAGGTTCCCGAGTTCGGCCTGACCGCGTACAGCGAAAACCGCATCGCCCCGCCGTCGCGCAATCCGCACGCCCCCAGCCGGAGTTCCGGCGGTTCCTCCGGAGGCAGCGCCGCCGCGGTTGCCGCGGGGCTGCTTCCGTTTGCCCCCGGGTCCGACGGCGGCGGTTCAGTCCGCATACCAGCCGCGGCTTGCGGACTGGTGGGCCTCAAACCGGGCCGTGGAGTGGTAGCTGCAGGGGAGAGTTCCGGTGATCCGGCGCGGCTGGTGGCGGCCGGTCCGCTGGCACGCAGCGCCGCGGACGCAGCGTTGCTGATGGATGCGCTGTCGGCCACGCCCGGAGATACCTACCTCGACTCTGTGGCGCACGAGCCAGGCCCCCTGCGAATTGGCATGACCTTGGACAGTCCCTGGTCCACTACCTTTCCGTTCACCCCCGAACCCGAAGCCCTCGACGCCCTTCGGGTGGGCATGGAACTCCTGGAGCGTGCCGGCCACCGGGTTACCGAAGCTGCCGTCCGGTACGACAACCGCTACCCCGGTGCGTTCACCACTGCCTGGACCGCCGCCGTCGGCACTGCCAGGATCAGCCCGCACCGCGAGGCGCTGCTGGCCCCGCTGACGCGGACGTTCCGGCGGCGGGCGCAGCAGCGCAGTGCGGCCAAGCTCAATGAGGCCCTGGCATTCCTGCGGCAATTCGAACGCGACACCCTCGCCCAGTACGGGCAGTGGGACCTGATGCTGATACCCACGCTCGCGCAAACTCCCCGTCCCGTGGGCTGGTTCACTGGTGCCGCCCACGGCGACGACCGCTGGCCTGCCGCCGAATGGGCCGGGGACGCCGACGGCGACTACCGGAAACAGTGCGAATACGCGCCATGGTCCTCCATGGTCAATGTCTGCGGATTGCCGGCCATCACCATACCCGTGTACTGGACAGGCGGCGGCCCTGGACAGAGCCTGCCGATGGGCATCCAACTGGTGGGGCCCGCGGGCTCCGAACGGCTGCTCCTCCAGGTGGCGGCACAGCTGGGGTTCTAAGGGCGAAGCACCAGGCTTTGCGATGCTCCACCGTCAACTTCCCAAAAAAACTGGCGCCGACGTAACCCATTGGTAACCGGCCAGGAGCACAATAAAGGGTAGGTCTCACATCAGCGGCAATCGCCGACGGCAAGCACTCAAAGAGGAGCTGCAATGGACATGAACGCTGAGCACCCATTCACCGGCGCTGGGGAAACGGGGGCGCTCAGGTCGGACCTGAGCAATGTCAATGTCCGGGAAGATCTGGCCCGCGCTGGCCGTTGCGCCAACGTCCACTTGGCGACCGGCCGGACCTGCCTGCTGCCGCTCCGGCATCACGGACCCTGCGAGTTCCACAAACCCCAGGAGGCGGACGACATCCTCCGCGGCTGAGCCCCACCCACGGAGTGGAATAGCCGTGCATAGGGGGTCGACTGATGGCTGCGACCGGAGGACGATTAAAGGGCAGTCACTATGAGGAGGCCTGTGATGTGCTATTCATCGAGCAAGGACTTCGGGTGGGGCTATAAGAAGGAAGCCGACCGGAAGCCCGAAGCGCGCCAGGAAACACCGCCGGACCGTCCCGAGCCGCACTACACGGCGCAGGACTTCAAGTTCTGGGCCTTCCCGCTTCGCCGGAAGACACCCGCAGCTGAAGAACCGGTTGCTGACCGCACGCACGAGAGAGTCTGACCCCCGCGGGGACGGAACTCCCAGAAGAAAGGCCTCCCCCCGGGGAGGCCTTTCCGCTGGGCGCTCACCTTAGAATCAGGCGGGCGTCGTCCATCCGGAAGCCCATCCTGCTGGGAGAATGGCTGCATGCTGGGACACTTCGTGCACGCGGCTTCAGTTCGGATGGACTCCGACGCCGACGCTGGAGCACCGGGCGCCGCCGTCACCCTGGAATTGTGCGGAAGCTGGAGCCACGAACCGCCCTGTCCGCTGGCCCCGCACCACACCAGCCCTGAGCGGAACGGTGCCGCGGTGGACCTGCGGATCGTCTTCGCCGTTGAACCGGCGCGGGAAGCCGAAGTTCGCCGCCGGATAGATAAGGCCCTGGCTTCGGGCTCCCTCACCGGTCCGGACGGGGTGAGGACGAACTGGTCCCTGCGGGACAGCCACGCAGGGGTGCTGAGCGCTGCGGAAAGCGAGCAGGCGAAGCGGATCGCCACGTCCTAGTCCACGCTGGACCGGGTGGGTCAGTAAGAATACCCGGACGTGCTGTACATGGCCCCGAATACGGCGACCAGCAACCAGAAGCCGCCGTATCCCAGCAGGCAGAGGTAGCCCAGGACCAGCCCGGTGATGGACAGGCCCTTGCTGGAGGGTTCACGCTTGAGCGCCAGGTGGCCGGTGATGATCGCAGCGACCTGTGGCAGCAGGAACCACCCGAGGATGACCGAGGCGATCCCGCACACCATGCTGGCGATGCTCAGCCCCTTGGGCTCGGCCGGCGCGCCATAGTAAGCGGGCTGCCCGTACGGATTGGACTGAGCGTAGGGGCTGGAAGGCTGGCCGTAGACACCGGGCGGCTGGCCATACGGGTCGGCCGGCTGCGCGTACGATCCACCGTATTGCCCGCCGGGCTGGCCATATTGGCCGGCGCTGTATTGGTTCTGGCCAAACTGCGGCGGCTCGGACTGTGGCTGGCCGTACTGGCCCGCACCATACTGGGTCTGGCCGAACTGGTTCTGGCCATAAACGGGTGGGGCGGGGATCTCCGTGCCCTGCGGCGGCACAAATTGCGGTGGCTCGTAGCCCGCCGGCGAATCTCCCGAACCGTGGGTGCCGGACCCCTGTGAATCCGGGCGCGGCGTTGGCTGTTCACTCATGATTTTCCCCCTCAAAAGTCTTTGGTCCCAGCCTACCGCCGACACTATGGCAGGACTACCGGCTGACGGGACTACCAGCCCCAAAAAGGCAGGACGTACACGGCAAAGATCACAAAGGCGCCCAGGAGGACGAGCCTGGCCGTGCTGCCGGCAGCGTGATCGTGTGCCCTGGCCTTGCGTCCGCCCGTCCGCGTGGTTCCCCTTCCGCCGTGGCCGGCGGCCACAGGCCGACGAAGCGCGGTCCTGCCTGACTGAACCCGGCCTGAGTGAACCCGGCCCGTCTCTTCCGGTCCCGTCCCGGCGCGCCCATCAGCTGACGCCGCAGTCGCTGCCCTGGTGACAGCCGCGGCACTCATCCCCAGCAGCGCACTTTCGGCCTGCTCCTGAGTCAGCATCTGCCCCAAGTGCGCGTAGAGGCCGACTACGGTCTGCTGGTCCAGGACGGTTGGGAGGGCCCTAACCGCCGCAACAACGCGATCCACCCCGGCCACTGCCACGTCAGAGCTCGTGATGCCGAAGAGGTGAGGCTGTGCAGCCATGCAGATCAGTGACCGGACCAGCCGCCTGTGCGGAGGCGCCAGCACGGAGGCTACGGCCGCGCACTGGGCCAGCGCGCCCTCCACGGATTGCGTCCGTGAATAGCGCCCCTGCCAAAGAACGCCCGACGAAACCCGGACCTCGCCGGTCCAGTTCTTGGCATCCACCACCACGATGCCGCCCGGGCCCACGAGCACATGGTCCAGGTTGGCCTTGGGGCGCCCGGGCCAGTGCACGTCATGGAGTACGTACCAGCCGTGCGGGATCAGCTGGCTCAGCCTGTCGGCGATGATCCTTTCCCCCACCGCCCCCGCGTCCCAGGATCTGGTTTGCCGCTCCGCCTGGTCGAGCTGGCGCCTGAGCCGTGCCACCCGTTCCGCAGCCAGCCTGGACTGCTCGGCTGCGCCGTCGCCTGCCGCCATGACCATTCCCCCACTCTTCCGCCACCCGACGCTGCGGTGAGTCCCGCCGTCGTCCTTGTCCTTACGAGTTTTTTGAAAGTAACAGCGTCGCGGGTGGCCGGTATATAAGTACTTTTAGGCCTGTGTACTCAGGCTGACTACTTGCTTCGCGTCCGTCGCAGCAGATTCTCTTTCGTCATAGGGGCCGGATTTTGGACCCGGCGTTTGGACTCCAGCCCCCGTCTGGCATGCTGGTGCCATGGCTAGCCGCGCGGGCACAGTTGCCCAACCCCAGGACCTTGTTGACATCACTGCGCTCCTTGACGCGTATTACGACATCACACCGGACCTGGGGGACCCCGGCCAGCGCGTGGCGTTCGGCACCTCCGGGCACCGGGGTTCGAGCCTCAAGGCATCGTTCAACGAAAAGCACATCGTCGCCATTACGCAGGCCATCGTGGAGTACCGCGCGGGCCAGGGCATTACCGGCCCCCTCTTCCTGGCCAAGGACACCCACGCCCTGAGCGAGCCGGCGCAGAACTCGGCGCTTGAGGTGCTGGCCGCCAACGGCGTCCACGTCCTGATCGACGCCCGCCACGGCTACACGCCTACACCCGCCCTGAGCCACGCCATCCTGACCTACAACAAGGCTCGGCTGCCCGGGGCGCCCGAGGCCGATGGCATCGTGGTCACGCCCAGCCACAATCCCCCGGCCGACGGCGGCTTCAAGTACAACCCTCCGCACGGCGGACCCGCCGACTCCGACGCCACGGGCTGGATCGCCAACCGGGCCAACGAACTGCTCGAAAATGACCTCCGGGGCGTGAAGCGCATCCCGCTGGCTGACGCCCTCGCCGCAGACAGCACAGGGAAATTCGACTTCCTCAGCAGCTACGTTGACGACCTCCCGTCGGTGCTGAACCTGGACGCCATCCGCGACGCCGGCGTCCGCATCGGCGCGGACCCCATGGGCGGTGCCGCAGTGGACTACTGGGGCGAAATCGGCGAGCGCCACCACCTGAACCTCACCGTGGTGAACCCCACCGTGGATCCGCAGTGGGCCTTTATGACCCTTGACTGGGACGAAAAAATCCGGATGGACTGCTCGTCACCGTCCGCGATGGCCTCGCTGATCAAGCGGATGTCCGACGGCGGTGCTGCCGCCGCCTTCGACGTCGCGACCGGCAATGACGCCGACGCCGACCGCCACGGCATCGTGACCCCCGATGGCGGGCTGATGAACCCGAACCATTACCTCGCCGTCGCCATCGATTACCTCTACCGCAACCGCAGCGGCTGGAACCCGAACTCGGTGGTGGGCAAGACGCTGGTCTCTTCCTCCATCATCGACCGCGTGGCCGAGAGCCTGGGCCGCAAGCTGGTGGAAGTTCCCGTGGGCTTCAAGTGGTTTGTGCCCGGCCTGCTGTCCGGAGAAGGCGCATTCGGCGGCGAGGAATCGGCCGGCGCTTCCTTTAACAAGAAGGACGGCAGTGTCTGGACCACCGATAAGGACGGCATCCTGCTGGCGCTGCTCGCCTCGGAGATCACCGCAGTCACTGGCAAGTCCCCGTCCCAGCTCTACAAAGGGCTAACGGACCAGTTCGGCGCCCCGGTCTACGCGCGCATCGATGCCGCGGCCACACGGGAGCAGAAGGCGGCACTGGGCAAGTTGTCGCCGTCGGACGTCACGGCAACCGAGCTGGCCGGAGAATCCATCATTGCCAAACTGACCGAGGCGCCTGGCAACGGTGCGTCCATCGGCGGGCTGAAAGTGGTCACCGAGAACGCCTGGTTCGCGGCCCGCCCGTCCGGGACCGAGGACGTTTACAAGATCTACGCCGAGTCCTTTAAGGGCGAGGAACACCTCAAGCAGGTCCAGGCAGAGGCCAAGGCCCTGGTGGACGGCGTCATCGCCTAGCGGACAGTCGAGGCTGCGGCAGCGGGAGCCGGCCGGCGATATGTCGCGGGCCGGGCCCTAGACTGCCACCACCCAGATCGCGTCAGAAGCCGAGGCCCCCAGGTCGATGTCCCGCTCGGGTTCGTGCACCCGGACGGTGGTCACGTCAGCATAGGGGCGGTGCTCCCTGACGGTGAGCCTGGTATCCGGTGCGAGGCCCAGCTCGGTGAAATAACGCAGCATCTGCGGATCCGCATCCGAAATGCGCGTGATGGCCACCGTGTCCCCCGCGGCGGTTGCTGTGAGCCGGGTCCCCTCCGGCAGGCTGGGCCGGCCGTCGGCGCCAGGGATGGGGTCGCCGTGCGGATCCCGGGTGGGATGGCCAAGCTTTCGGTCCATCCGCTCGATCAGCGTGTCTGAGACGGCGTGCTCGAGGACCTCTGCTTCATCGTGGACCTCATCCCAGCTGTACCCCAGCACGTCCACCAGGAACGTCTCGAGGAGGCGGTGCCGGCGGACCATCGCGACGGCATGTGCCCGCCCGGCGTCAGTGAGCTCGATACTGCCGTAGGGCGCGTGCGTCACCAACCCCTGGCCGGCCAGCCTCTTGATCCCGTCCGACACGGTGGAGGGCCGCACACCGAGCCGTTCGGCCATCACGCTGACGGTGATCGGGGCCGGGGACCACTCCGTTGCTGACCAAATCAACTTCAGGTAGTCCTGGGCGGCGGAGGATAAATCAGAGACCGGCATGACGCCCATGGTATCAACCCGCAGCCGATTGTTAGGCTCACCGAACAAATTTGTTTTGGCAATGAAGCATCCACAACACCACCGAGGGCCTCGCAATCGTCACGCCGGGCTACGGCCTACCAGCCGTCACTCTCTGCCTCCTGCTTGGCATCGGCGCGCGGCGGTAATGTTCGCCACCGGCCTGCTGGTCCAGGCGTAACCCCACGTCACGGGCCTAGTCTGCGGCGATGTACCCGTCCTGGGGAAACTTGGCGCCACTATACTTGTCGTAGCAACGGCCGGGGGGCTTCCATGGAAAAACGACGCATCTGTCTTGTCATTGAGGACAATGACGACATCCGCGGATTGATCGGGATGGTGCTGAAACGCGCCGGTTTTGAGATCCGTTCGGTGGCCACCGGCACTGAAGGCATCGCCGGGGCAGCAGATCCGGCCGTCTCCCTCATCACCCTGGACCTGGGGCTGCCGGACATGGACGGCCACGTCGTGGCACGGGCAGTTCGGGCGCTGAGCTCCGCGCCGATGCTGTTCATCACTGCCCGGGCGGAGAACGATGACCTGCTTGCAGGAATGGCCTCGGGCGCCGCCGCCTACCTGACCAAGCCCTTCCGGGCCCAGGAACTTCGGGATGTCGCCAACCAGCTCTGCCCTGACCCCGCAGGCGCCCTGGTAATCACGGGCGACCAGGGGGAACTGGCGAAGCGACGCACCTAAAAGTACCTCTTGCGTCGCCGCCCGGACTGCTAGACGGTGCGGACGACGTCGTCGTAGCTGAACTTGGGCTTCGCGGCACCCCAGGCGCCCTCACCGGGCTGCCCGATATTGACCACCAGGAAGCTCTTCTGGTCGCCGGCAGGGAAGAAAGCGGCGTCGATGGCGCCGAAATCCGCTCCGGTCATGGGTCCGGCTGCGAAACCGAGCGAGCGGACGGCCAGGATGAAGTAGCCTGCCTGGAGGTGGGCGTTGTTGTTGCCGGTGGAAGCTGCAAGCTCCGGTGAGGCGTCGTACATGGCCTTGGGCGCGTTGTAGCCGGGGAGGAAGTTATCCCACTGGCCGGCCCAGTCGGTGTCATAGCTGAGGATAGCCACAAGCGGCGCGGAAGCGGTCTTGGCCTTGTTGCCGTTGGACAGCGCATCCACGAGCTTGGCGCGGGCTTCATCGGAGCGGACGTAGGTGACGCGCAGCGGCTGTGAGTTGAAGGCGGTGGGGCCGAACTTGGTGAGCTCATAAATGGCGCGGGCCTGGTCCTCGGTCACCTCGCCGGTGAAGGAGTTGGCGGTGCGGGCCTCGGCAAAGATGGCGTCGACGGCGGCCGAATCGATGGCCGCTTCTTCGTGGGCAATAGTCATTGGCTTACCTTTCGCTGCGCAGCCTCGCCGGACGGCGGCTGTCTGTTCCTCTTCCTATGGTTGCAACTTCAAGCGATTGGGTCCTCTTCCCGTGACCCCACGTGACGTTGCCCACAGCAGGGCATGCGGGCCCGGAACCAAGGGTTGTTCGGAGATCCTGACGTTGACGGTCAGGAACCGCGGACACGCTTAGGAACCGAAGGCGGCGCGGTATTCTTGCAGCGGAAGATCCCTGCCACCTTGCGGCACCCCCCCTTTGAAAGGCCCACGCCATGAGCATGCTTGGAATGAAATGGAAGCTCCACGGCACCGGCAAGTCGATCCGGCCCGGCCACGTAGTTGGCCCCGATGAGCGGCTGGCGTGGCCCTTGACCATCGGGGTGGGGATGCAGCATGTGGTGGCCATGTTCGGTGCCACGTTCCTGGTCCCCATCATCACGGGCATGCCGCCGGCCACCACCCTGTTCTTCTCCGGCATCGGCACGCTGCTGTTCCTGGTCATCACCAAGGGCCGTGTGCCCAGCTACCTCGGCTCCAGCTTCGCCTTCATCGCCCCCATCATGGCGTCCCAGCAGCAGTTCGGCGTGCCCGGCGCGCTGGGCGGAGTGGTGCTTGCCGGCGTCGCACTGGCCCTGATCGGTGCGATTGTGCAGAAGTTTGGCGCGGGGTGGATCAACCGGCTGATGCCGCCGATCGTCACCGGTGCCATCGTGGCGCTGATCGGCCTGAACCTCGCCCCCGCCGCCAAAATGAACTTCGACGCCGCCCCCATCACCGCCGTCATCACACTGGCCACTATCATCCTGGTCAGTGTCCTTTTCCGCGGAATTATTGGACGGCTCAGCATCCTGGTGGGCGTTGTTGTGGGCTACCTGGTAGCCATGCTGCGCGGCGAAGTGAACTACGAAAAGATGGACGCCGCCGCCTGGGTTGGCCTGCCGCAGTTCCAGACGCCGGAATTCCACTTCGGCGTCCTGGGCCTCTTTGTTCCTGTGGTGCTGGTACTCGTGGCTGAGAACATCGGCCACGTGAAGTCCGTGGCAGCCATGACGGGCCAGAACCTCGACGGCGTCTCCGGCCGCGCGCTGATGGCCGACGGTGCGGCCACTGTCCTGGCCGGCCTTGGTGGCGGATCCGGCACCACCACCTACGCAGAGAACATCGGCGTTATGGCCGCCACGAAGGTCTATTCGACGGCGGCGTACTGGGTTGCCGGGGCCTTCGCCATCGTCCTCAGCTTCTCGCCAAAGTTCGGCGAACTGATCGCCACGGTGCCGCCCGGGGTACTGGGCGGTGCTGCCACCATGCTGTACGGGATGATCGGTATCCTGGGCGTCAAGATTTGGGTACAGAACAAGGTGAACTTCTCCAACCCCGTGAACCTGACTACGGCCGCCGTGGCCCTGATCATTGGCATTGCCGATTACACCTGGACCATCGGGGAGCTGAAGTTCACGGGTATTGCGCTGGGCTCGGCAGCAGCCCTGGTGATCTACCACGGCATGAAGGCGATCGCGAAGGCCAGGGGAACGGCAGCGGAACCGGAAACGGAGCAGTCAGGGCTGCCGCCGGCCGTCAAAGCAGCGGTCAATGCGGCGGCCAAGCGGGCACCGAAGAAGCGCTGACCCGGGCAAGGCTCCAGTCAGGCGGCGCTGCTCCCGCCGATGAACGGTCCCGGCGGGCTGCCGATGCCAAAGACCGGGCCGGGTTCGGGCCGTTTGGCGTGCAGCCCTTCGTCTTCAGCCGTGTGCGGCCTGAGCTGCCTGAGCACCCACGGAACCAGGTACTCGCGTGCCCAGATAAGGTCCTCCGCCCTGGCCTGGCGCCAGCTGCGCGGCGGCAGCTGCTTGGGCTGCAGCGGCATCAGGGTGTGCGGGACACCCAGGGCATTCAGCACAGCGGCCGCGATGGTGTGGTGCCCCAGCGGAGAAAAGTGCAGCCGGTCAGGATCCCACATCCCCGGATTTGAGAGCTCACGGAGGAACCACAGATCCACCATCACGGCATCGTGGCGGGCGGCTACGGCATGGAGATTTTCATTGAAGATCGCCACTTTCCCCCGGATCTGCCCGAAAACCGGAGTGGCTCCCCAGTCCGGTCCGGCGAAGAGGACCACTGTGGCGCCGGATCTGGCCAACTGGCCAACGCCGTCGTCGATTTTTTCCGCCAGCCGGTCAGGGTCACTCCGCCGGAAGACGATGTCGTTGCCGCCGGCGGACAGCGTCACCAGGTCCGGTTTTAGAGCCAGGGCAGGTTCCACCTGCTGGTCGAGGATCTGCTGCACCAACAGGCCCCTGACGGCGAGGTTGGCGTAGGCGAAATCCGGCTGGTTGGTGCTGAGTTCTTCGGCCACGCGGTCTGCCCAGCCGCGCAGCCCTCCTTCACTGAGCGGTTCAGGGTCCCCCACTCCCTCGGTGAACGAGTCCCCGAGCGCGACGAACCGGTGCCAAGGATGCGGTGCAGGGTCCGCAGGGCCATCCCGGGATGGCCGTTCCTGCTTCCAGACGTTCATGCCGAACTCCCTGTCTTGTAAGGCCCCTTTTTGCGGGCCGGTGATTCCACTGCCATGAGTCCGGCGAAGCCTGCATCGTCCAGGCCCGGGGTTACCGGGTCCCGGCGCGAGGCCGCCACAATATTCAAGGCAGCGTCGCGAAGCCCCTGATTGTTGTGCTTCGCGACGGTTCGGAGGTACTGGAGCGCTACTTCACGGCTGAGCCCGTAGTCGGCCATCAGGGCGCTGATGGCGAGGTCCATCAGCACCATGGAGCTTTGGGCTACGGCAAGTTCGGCACTGGCCTCCGCGCGTTCGGCTACCCGCAGCACCACGCGAAGCGCCCTGGCTACTTCCCTTGCGTACGCGCGGGTCAGGACGATGTCCTCGCTGGTGAAGGCATGCGGCGTGGAGGCGTAAAGGTTGATCGCTGCGCTGGATCCCGCCGTGGATACGATCGGCATGCAGAGCAGGGACCTGACGCCGTGGTCAGCAGCGGCGGCGGCGTAGCCTGGCCATCTCCTGTCCCGCGCGGTGTCGGCCAGGTGGACAAATTCGCCTGAACGTATGGCCTCCAGACCTGGTCCGTCCTCGAACGAGCATTGCTCCTGGTCTGCGGCCCTGGCCACGTCGCTGCCTGCAGCGATGGTATGCGCGTCCCCGTGGCGGAAAAACGTGGCGGCCCAACTGATGCCGCGGCGGTGGCCATCGATGCGCCGCATGAACTCATGGGTGACCTCACCAAGGAAGCTCTCCACTTCCTTGCTGTCGAACACCACATCCTGGGAGGCCGGGAGTGACTCCCAACCTGCATCCCCCGGGGTCTCCGCAACCATGGTCCACGCCTCGCTACGATACGAGCCGGCCCACTTCAAAGCCTGTTACTAGGATACGTCCGCGAACGGCCCTACAGGCCGGTTCCAGACTGAAAGTAACTGGTGTGCGGCACGAAAAAGGGTGCCGTCCGGCACGGAGCCGAACGGCACCCAGGCAGACGCCGGGCGGCACCGGCAGGTTAGCCGGCGTCGAAACTCTCGTCGTCGTCGTCCTTTGGTGCCTTGTCCGCGGGCAGATCGTTCCCGCTTCCGTCCGGAAGGCCGGCCGCCTCCTGCCCGGACTCAGACGAGAACGGCTCGGAACCTTGCTCATCAGCGTTGGATTCGTTGATCTCGGCCTCCGCGGAGGGCACGTCCGCATCGCGGGGTACCGGCGGCTCCCCGGGCTCGAATCCGGGATCGTTGGTGTCGGTTTCGGCGTGGTACTGCTCGTCCGTGCCGCCAAAGCGTCCGGCGCCGGGCTCGCCGGCACTGTCCTGGTCCTCTTCGGCCAGGTGACCGAGGTTGGGCGTGCCCGTGGGGAAGGTTTCTCCCGAGGTGCTGTCCTGGTTCAGGCCCGCAGCGTCGAAGTCCTCCTCCTCGCGGGGCTGCGCGAACTGCTTGTTATCGGCACCGCCCATCTCCTGCTCCGCGGTGGGCGTGCCGTAGCCTCCGACTTCCTCTTCCGGCTGGTTGTCCTGACTCATGGTTCCTCCTGTTGTGGATGTGGATGAATCTGACGTGCAAACTTCTTCGCTATAGCCCCTTGCCGCCGGTCACTGGCAGCACGGCACCCGAAATGTAGGACCCCTGGTCGGAGGCGAGCAAGACATAGGCCGCTGCGAGTTCGGCGGGCTGGCCCGCGCGCTGCAGGGGGGTGTCCTGACCAAACTTGGGCAGTTTGTCCGGCCACTCGGTGGCCGGGATCAGCGGCGTCCAGATAGGGCCCGGGGCCACCGCGTTCACGCGGATTCCCTTTGGCCCCAGTTCCTGGGCAAGCGCCTTGGTAAAGGCCACCTGCGCCGCCTTGGTCATCGCATAGTCGATCAGCCCCGGCGAGGGATTGAAAGCCTGAATGGAGGCGGTGGTGATGATCGAAGCACCGGCTTTCAGGTGCGGAACCGCGGCCCGCGCGGTCCAGAGCAACGAGTACAGGTTGGTCCGGAATACCCGGTCGAACTCCTCAGTGGGAAGCGACTCGAAACTCTCGCGGTTCTTCTGGTATGCCGCGTTGAGCACCACGACGTCCAGGCCGCCAAACTCAGCCACCGTATCCTCCACAATCCGGGTGCTGAATTCCTCCTGTCGCCCGTCGCCGGGCAGCAGCAGGGCGCGCTTGCCAGCTTTCCGGATCCAGTCGGCGGTGTCCTGGGCGTCGTCCTCCTCCTCCGGGAGGTAGGAAATCGCGACGTCGGCCCCCTCACGGGCGAAGGCAATGGCCGCCGCTTTGCCGATTCCGGAGTCGCCGCCGGTGATGAGCGCAGCTTTGCCTTCCAGTGCGCCATGGCCTTCGTAGCTGTGCTCGCCGTGGTCCGGCCGCGGGTCCATGGGTGCTGTGAGGCCGGGTTGTTTTTGTTCCTGCTCCGGGAAGGGCCCGGAGTGGTAGCCGCCCCTGGGGTCGGTGGGCGGGTCGGTCTGTTTCTGCGTATCGCTCATAGTCCACCTACTCACGTCAATCGGTTTTCGAAGGGCTCCTGCTTGCGCCGGTTCTTCGAAACTATCCCGCTGGGCGAAGCAAAGTCCACCGTTCAGGCTGAATAATCAGTAAACTTATCAAACGTTGATCTTGGCGCAACTTCAGCCTAGTTTTGGAGCACGCGGCGCCGCAGGAGGATCCCTGCGGCGAGGCAGCAACCAGGCGGAGAGGGAGAAGGCATGTCTGACGTGGAGGACTACACCGGAAGCACAGGCCGCAACGAGACCCGGGAGGAGCAGCTGGACCGCAACTGGGCCGAACTCCTGCAAGAGCTCCGCGTGCTGCAGACCGGTGTCCAGATTCTCGCAGGCTTTCTTTTGACCCTTCCATTCCAGGATCGCTTCGAACACCTCGACGATTTCCAAGTCACCCTCTATCTTGTCAACGTGGTCATCGCCGCGCTCACCACTGCCTTTATCCTGCTTCCCGTCAGCGTGCATCGCCGGCTGTTCCGGCAGCGCCTCAAGGCGACGCTGGTCTCAAGCGCCGATTCCATCACCAAGATCGCGCTGGCTGGGGTTGCCATGCTCAGCGTTGGAACGGCAGCCCTGGTCTTTGATGTCACTGCGGGCCGCTCAGCGGGCCTGACTGCCGGCGGAATCCTGCTGGCCGTCCTGCTGGTGCTGCTGATCTACGTCCCACTGCGGCTGAACCACCGCGCCAAGGGACGCTAGCCAGGCTCCTAACTGCGCTAAGCCAGTCCCGGCAAGACCAGACGATCAGCAAACCTCAGAAGGTGGAGCAACAATGCGCACATGGGCCAAAGAGCACGGGTTGCTGCTCGCCAACGCCGGCTTATTCGTGGTGTTCTTCGGCGGGATGATCCTGTCCGGCGCAGCTGCTTACAGCGAGGAACAGGCGGCGCATGGCCAGCAGGCGGTGAGCATCCTTGAGTACCTGTCCACTGGGAACTTCGTGGAGGCCACCTTCGAAAACTGGGAATCGGAATTCCTGCAGATGGCCATGTACGTCATCCTGACGGTCTTCCTGTTCCAGAAGGGCTCCTCGGAGTCCAAACCGATGGGCAAGAAGGCGCCACAGGACCAGGATCCGCGCGATGCGACCATCAAGGACGCCACTCCCTGGCCGGTGAAGCGTGGTGGCCTGGTACTCAAGATCTATGAACACTCACTGTCACTGCTCCTCCTGGCCCTCTTTGTCTTCTCCTTCACCATGCACGCGCTGGGCGGCACGTCGGCGTACAACGAGGAACAGCTCAGCCACGGGGAGTCCACCGTTACGGTCCTGGAGTACTTGGGAACCAGCCAGTTCTGGTTCGAGTCCTTCCAGAACTGGCAAAGCGAGTTCCTTGCCGTAGCCGTCCTGGTGGGAACGTCCGTGTACCTCCGCGAGAAGGGCTCCCCGGAGTCCAAGCCGGTGGCCGAGCCGCATTACGAGACCGGGGCGTAAGCCGCGCTTTCGGACCTTTGGAAACACCCATCCCGAACAGGACCTGGACAGGAGAGTTCCATGCGAAGAATGCTGAGGACCATCATCGTGGCGCTGGCAGTGCTGACCGCTGCACCGCTGGCCGCGGCGGCCTATGCCACGCCAATGGCAACCCAAGGGGTTGAGGCCAAAGCCCTGGAGGCGCAGGCAGCAGTACCTGCTTCCACCGCCAGCCCCTCCCCCACCGATCCGGCCTCAACCGGCCCGGCCAACCCGGGCACGGGTGAAACGGGCGACGCCGAAGCGACGCGGGTGGACTACGCACCGTGGGTGATCGGCGCCGTCGCCCTGGTCACCCTGGTGGTGGTCCTGATCTGGCGCCGCCGGAGGAACACCACCATCGTCTAGCGGCGTCTCCGGTCAGAGGCCTTTCGCTTTTCATCCAATAGGCGCCGGACCCAGCTCATCCAGCAGCTTCTGCATGGCCACATACGCCTTGTTGCGGTAGGCAATCAGCTCGGGGGTGCGCTCCGCGGGGACGTTGAGGAAGCCGGCGCCGGTCTTGGTGCCAAGCTTTCCGGCCTCCACCAGGTCGCTCAGGATTCTCGGGGTGGCGAACCGTTCAGGGAACTCCTTCTGCAGGGATTTGTAGCAGAAGTTGTACACGTCCAGGCCGGCCATGTCGGCGATGGCGAACGGGCCGAAGAACGGCAGCCGGAAGCCGAAGGTGGTGCGGACCAGGGTGTCCACGTCGTCCGCCGTCGCAATGCCCTGTTCCACCAACTGCGCCGCTTCGTGGAACAGCGCATACTGCAGGCGGTTGAGCACAAACCCGGTGGTGTCCTTGACCACGGCGGTCTGTTTGCCGGTTGCGTGGACCAGCTCGCGGACCGCGCCCACGGTGGAGGCGGATGTTCCGGCGTGCGGGATGATCTCCACACCGGGAATGAAGGGCGACGGGTTCGAGAAATGCACACCCAGGAACCGCTCCGGGTTGCTGACCGGCCCGGACAGTTCGGCGATGGAAATGGTGGAGGTGTTGGAGCCGATGATGGCGTCCGGCCGGGCCGCTGCACTGATGCGGGCCAGCGTCTGGTGCTTGATGGCCAGGATTTCGGGGACCGCCTCTTCGATGAAGTCCGCGTCCGCCACCGCTTCCTCGATGTCCTTCGCGGCCCACAGGTTCTGCTTCAGGATCTCGGTGGAACCTTCTGGGAACAGTCCATCGGCCACGAACTGGTCGGACTCAACCAGGAGCCGGTCGTAGTTTCCCTGGGCCACCTCGGCGGACACATCGGAGAGAGCCACACGGGCCCCGCCCAGAGCCAGGACCTGCGCGATCCCGCCGCCCATGTAGCCGGAGCCCACGATGGCGATCTTCCGGGCGCCGCCGGTGCTGGTTGGGTGGGATGAATTTTTGGTCATGATCAGACTGCTTTCGTGGATTCGGGTTCGTAGGAGCAGATGGCGTCCACCTTCGCGGCGGAGGCCGAGGTCTCGTCAAACCGGTAGCCGAGCCATTCGCCCACCAGCTTTTTGGCCAGTTCCAGGCCGATAACGCGCTGGCCCATGGTGAGGACCTGCGCATTGTTGCTCAGCACCGAGCGCTCCACCGAGTACCCGTCATGGGCCGTGACCGCCCGGATTCCCGGGACCTTGTTGGCCGCGATGGCCACGCCCAGTCCGGTGCCGCAGATCAGCAGAGCGCGGTCCGCCTCACCCCGGGCCACCTTGCGGGCTGCGTCGACGGCGACGTGTGGGTACGCGGTAGTGTCGCCGGCACCAACGCCCACGTCCAGAACGGACGCAACGCGGCTGTCAGCTTCGAGCAGCGCCTTCAGCGCGTCCTTGTACTCGACGCCCGCCTCGTCGTTCCCGATAACGATCCGCCATCCTGCCGCATCACCGGCGCTCATCCCTGAGCCCCGTTTCCGGCCACCAACGCGGCCGCCCTGGGAGAAGAGAGGGGTGGTGGCGACTCGAAGTAATCAGATACCCGGGTGGCGATCAGGGCAAAGGACACCGCTCCGGGATCCGGGTGGCCCAGGCTCTTTTCGGCCAGCGGCCGCGCCCTTCCCTTCAGCGGGCGCAGGGATGCGGTGGCGTCGGCCGCCTGCCGGGCGGCGGTCACCGCGGCGGTCAGCGCCCCGCTCACTGGCGTGCCGTCGTCGAACGCGGTCACGAAGGCGTCCCGGAAGGGAAGCAGTGCGTCCACCATGGTCTTGTCGCCCACATCAGCCTTGCCCAGCGTGGTGACGGCGTCCGCGAAGGCGGTCACTGCGGCCGCTGCGTCCCTGCCGCTGTAGGAGTCCTTGTTGCCGAGGGCCCGCCCGGCCGCCGCCAAGGCGGATCCCCAGAGCGCCCCCGAGGTGCCGCCGGCGCGCTCGCTCCACGCTTCGCCCGCCGCGGTGAGGACGCGGTGAACCGAAAATCCCGCGCCAACAGCTTCCCCGGCCGCTGCCACCGCGGCGTCCACGCCCCGGCGCATGCCGACGCCATGGTCGCCGTCGCCGGCAATGGCATCCAGCCTGCCCAGTTCGCGTTCATGGACGACGACGGCGTCCCTCGCCTGGGCGAGCACGGCGGCTGCCAGCCGGCCCAGCCCGGCTGCTGCCGCCGTCGTATCTTCCTCCTCGGTGGCCAGGGCACCTTCCGGTGCGGCCAGTTCCCGCCGAGACCGCGGTGCCAGGCTGCCCTTACGGTACCCGGGGGTGTCGGCCGGGGCAGTCCAGAAGCGCTCCAGTTCGTCATCCAGCCAGAGCAGTGTGAGGGACAGGCCGGACATGTCCAGGCTGGTGACCAGCTCGCCGCATTCCGGCTCCACGATGGTCAGGCCGGCGGCGGTGAGGAGCTTGTCGATCTTGCCGAACAGCAGGAACAGTTCCTCGTACTTCACCCTGCCGAGGCCGTTGAGGATGGCCACTACGCGGTTCCCGGCATCATCGGGCCTCTCCCGGAGCACGCCTGAAACGAGCAGTTCGGCCAGTTCGGACGCCGTAGGCATGGGATGGTCTGAGATCCCGGGTTCACCGTGGATGCCCAGCCCGAGCGACATCCCGCCGGCCGGCACGTGAAACAGCGGTTCGGCAGCGCCAGGCAGGGTGCAGCCGTCGAAAGCCACGCCGAGGGACCGCGTGCGGTGGTTGGCCAGCACGGCGAGCCGTTCGACGGCGTCCAGGTCCAGTCCCGCTTCGGCTGCTGCGCCGGCGATCTTGAAGACGGTCAGGTCACCGGCGATCCCCCGGCGCTTGTCGATCTGGTCCAGCGGGGCGCTGGCAATGTCATCCGTGACCAGGACGGTGCGGGTCTCGATGCCTTCGGCGTTGAGCCGCTGCTGCGCCTCGCCGAAATGGATCACGTCCCCGGCGTAGTTGCCGTAGCTGAACAGCACGCCGCCGCCTGCGTTGGCCGCCTTGGCCACACGATACGCCTGCCCGGCGGATGGCGACGTGAAGATGTTGCCGCACACGGCGCCTGCGGCGAGGCCTGGCCCCACCAGGCCGGCGAAGGCCGGGTAGTGGCCGGAGCCGCCGCCCACCACCACGGCCACCTGGCCGGCGGGCACCTCCGTGGAGCGGACCACGCCGCCGTCCACCCTGGCCACGTAGCCGCGGTTGGCTGCCACGAGGCCGTCCAGTGCCTCCTCCGCAAAGTCGGCGGGGTTGTCAAAGATCTGGGTCATGGTTTCCTCATCGAATCCTTGGGTTGAAAACGCCGTGATGCCGCGCCTACACGCGGGCGGGCTGCGCCGGCTGCTGCCGCCCCTGGGCCACCTGGCTGCTGCCCAGGGCGTATCCGCCGGTCTTGGGGAGGACGTGCCGGCGAAGGTAGTCCTGGTTGGTGGCCGAAACACTCAGTCCGTCCCCGCCGTAGTGTTCGGTGCACAGGATCCCCTGGAAGCCGGCGGACAGTGCCATCTTGAAGGCCTCCCGGTAGTTGATGAGGCCGCTTTCCATGGGGGCCGGCATGGCCACATACATGTCGCGGGCCACGTCTTCGTCGCGGAGGTAGTTCTTCATGTGCCAGAAGTTGGCGTACGGCAGGGTTTTGGCCACCAGTTCCCGCCAGTCCTCCACCGGCCGGTGCAGCCGGATCAGGTTGCCAAGGTCCGGGTTGAGGCCCACATTGGGGAGCCCAATGTCCTGGACAAGGCGCACGGAAGAATCTGCGGTGCCCAGGTACGTGTCCTCGTACATTTCGAGTGAGAGCAGGAGGCCCACCTCGGCGGCGTGCCGGCCGAGTTCCCGGAGGCGTGAAACGGCGTTGCCCCAGGTTTCCCGGTCTCCCTCCGGGTCCTTGTGGCCTTCAACCGTCCAGAACCAGAGCTGTTTCTGCTGCTCCGGCGTGATGGCCTGGTGGAGGCCAAAGGAGACAACCTCGCAGCCCAGCTCCGCGGCCGCGTCAATGGTCCGGTGGCTGTACGCCAGGTTGGCTTCCCAGTTCCGCCCGTCAATGACGCTGCGGCGGATGGCGGAGATGGCAGGGGTGCCGATGCCCACGTCCTGTGCCGTCTGCCTGAAGTCAGCCAGCCGGTCCGGGCTGAGGTCGCCGGGCCGGACCCAACTGTCGGTCAGGTCCGCGTTGGCGAACCCGGCGTCCTTGACCTCGGTCAGCACGTCTGCCCAGGCGGAGGGATCAGCATCGTTGATGTGGGTTCCCTGCGCGCTGGTGCCCGGGAAGGGCAGCAGGGCCGCTGTGATGGGCCAGTTTTCGGCGGTGTAGGCCATCCCTAGACCGCTTCCTGCGTCTGGAGCCTGTCCAGATCCTCGGCAAGGACGGTCAGCTCGACGCCCGCAGGCCGTTCCACGGTGCTGCGGATGGCTACCGCCGCGCCGCAGTGGGCTGATTCGAGGACGGATTCCATGACCTCAAGGGCGTGGTAGGCCATGGCGCCGCCCGCGCGGGGTTCGGCACCCGCCGGGGTGGACGCCAGGTCCGCGATGCCGAAGCCGCGCCCGGAGTCAACGTACCCGGCGGACACCGGAAGGGTTTCCCAGTCCTCGGCCCCGAGGGAAAACAGCTGGACGTCGCCGTCGAAGTAGTTGGGATCGGGGACCACCAGGGATCCGCGCTCCCCGTGGATTTCGATGTTCGGCGACTTGGATTTCACGGCGTCGAAGCTCATGAAAAGGGTGGAGAGCGCGCCTGAGGCGTGCACCAGGACGCCCGTGACGTGGGAATCGATGGCAACACGGACCTTCTCGCCCAAGCGCGGGCCGGAACCGATGGTGCGTTCGTTGCGGGTATGGCTGGCGGCGCCGATGACCGAGACGACGGGACCCAGCAGGGTGACCAAGGCGGTCACGTAGTAGGGGCCCATGTCCAGGAGCGGTCCGCCGCCGGGCTGGTAGTAGAAGTCCGGGTTCGGGTGCCACCGCTCGTGGCCCGGGGTCACCATCGTGGCGGAAGCCGAGATAGGTGCGCCGATCAGACCGTCATCGATCGCCTTGCGCGCGGTCTGGATGCCGGTTCCCAGTACCGTGTCAGGAGCGCAGCCGACGGCGACGCCCGCCTCGCGTGCCGCATCCAGCACCTGGCGTGCCTCGGCCGTGGTGGCGGCGAGGGGCTTCTCCCCGTACACGCTCTTTCCGGCGGCGATGGCCTTCAGCGCCACCTCGGCGTGGGCAGCGGGGATGGTCAGGTTCAGGACCAGTTCGACGTCGTCCGCGGCAAGGAGTTCCTCGACGGAAATGGCGCGGACACCTTCGTAAGCATCCGCCACGGTTTGGGCACGTGCGGGGTCCAGGTCCGCTACGGCCACGAGGTCGATCTGTCCGAGTTTGCGGAAGTTCGCCAGGTACTGCGCGATGATGGCTCCGCAGCCAATGATTCCGACTTTCAACGGCTTGCCCACAGCAGGCCCCTTTCGATGATGGTGCGGACATTGGTGTCCTGGAGGATTTCGACCCGGTGGCCAGGGGTGGCAACGAAGATGCGGCCTTTGCCCCACTGGCGGGTCCAGATGGCCGGTGAGGTGACTTCGCGGTTCCACGGGTCCCACTCGCGGACCTTCTGGGTGGTGGTGGCCAGGACGTCGATGTAGTCGTCGGAGAGCACCCAGTACTGCTCGGTGACAAGGTCGAAGTCGGAGATGCCCTGGGTGATGGGGTGCTCCGCGGCCGCCGGAAGCATGTTGACTGTGTAGGGAACGTAGTTGTCCGACTGCTCGCCGACGCACTCGTCCGGGTGCTTGCCGGGGTGGCAGGCGAACTGGCCGCCGATCAGGTGCAGGTAGTCCGAGTTGTTGCGGTACGAATCGGCGATGCCGCCGTGCCAGCCGGCCAGGCCGGTGCCGTTTTCGACGGCGGTCCGCAGCCCGGCGAACTCGTCCTTTTCGATGGTGGTCATGGTCATGCACTGCATGATCAGGTCCACTCCTGCCATGTATTCGGCGTCGGCGTAGACCTTGGGGGATTCCTCGACGCGGACGTCGTAGCCGTTGTCCTTGAGGTAGGTGATGAAGAGTTCCGTGGCCTCGTACGGCTGGTGGCCGTCCCAGCCGCCGCGGACCACCAGGGCGTTCTTGCGTTCTGTCATGTCGGGGTTTCCTTTTGTTTGGCTGCCGGCCGGGGCCGGAAAGTATGGGTCAGCGGCTGGAGAAGGCGGCGTCGAAAGCGGCTGCCGGCGGGGCGATGCGGGCGAGGTCCTTGACCAGGGCCAGCGCCTGCGGTGCGCCGACGAGCCGGTCCATGCCGGCGTCCTCCCACTCGATGCTGGTGGGCCCGGTGTAGCCGATGGCGTTCAGGGTGCGGAAAATCCGGTTCCACTGGACGTCCCCGTGCCCGGCGGTGACGAAGTCCCAGCCGCGCCGGGGGTCCGCCCAGGCCAGATGGGAGCCCAGGCGGCCGTTGCGGCCATCGAACTGGCGGACTGATTCCTTGACGTGCACGTGGAGGATGTGGTCCGCGAAGTCCTGGAGGAACATCACCGGATCCAGGTCCTGCCAGATGAAGTGGGACGGGTCGAAGTTCAGGCCGAAGCTCTTGCGGTGCCCGATCGCCTCCAGGGTGCGCTTGGCGGTCCAGTAGTCGTAGGCGATTTCGGACGGGTGGACCTCAAGGGCGTAACGGACGCCCACCTCGTCGAAGACATCCAGGATAGGGTTCCAGCGGTCCGCGAAGTCCTGGTAGCCGGCGTCGATCATTGCCTCGGAGGCGGGCGGGAACATCGCCACCGCCTTCCAGATGGACGAGCCGGTGAAGCCTGTCACTGTCTTGACTCCCAGGCGCGCGGCGGCCCGTGCTGTGTCCTTCATGGACTCCGCGGCCCGGCGGCGCACACCCTCTGGGTCGCCGTCGCCCCAGATCTCCGAGGACAGGATGCCCTGGTGGCGTTCGTCGATGGGGTCATCACACACGGCCTGGCCGGTGAGGTGGTTGGCGATGGCGAAGACCTTCAGGTGGTTCTTCTCCAGGATGTCCAGCCGGCCTTGGAGGTAGTTGTCGTCCTCCGCCGCCCGGCGGGGGTCCAAATGGTCGCCCCAGCAGGCGATCTCGAGACCGTCGAAGCCCCACTCGCCGGCGAGCCGGGCCACCTCCTCGAACGGCAGGTCGGCCCACTGGCCGGTAAAAAGCGTGATTGGTCGTGTCATGGCGTTCCTTCTCCTGTGTTCACGTTCCTAGACCTTCTGCCATTGGCTGGAGTTGGCGGCGCTGGCCTCCACGGCCGCCAGGACCCGCTGGACCTGCAGGGCGTCGGCGAAGGACGGTTCCGGCTGGCGGCCCTCACCGATTGCGGTGACCAGGTCCACCACCTGGTGGGTGAAGCCGTGCTCGTAGCCCAGGCCGTGGCCGGTGGGCCACCAGTTGCCGACGTACGGGTGCTCCGGTTCGGTGACGAAGATTTTCCGGAAGCCGGCGTCCGGGGACTCTGCCGCGTCATAGAAGGACAGGACGTTCATGTCCTCGAAATCGAAGGCGAGGGAGCCTTTGGTGCCGTTCAGTTCCAAACGCATCGCGTTCTTCCGGCCCAGCGCGTACCGCGTAGCTTCAAAGACGCCGATCGCACCCGCGGAAGCGCCGCCGTCGAACTTTGCACTGAAGATGGCGGCGTCATCCACGGTGACCTTCCCGCGGGGCGCATCGCCGCTGAGGTCGCCGTGGCCGCCCAGGCCCACGAGGTCGCCGGCCAGCGGGCGTTCCGGGACAAACGTTTCGAGCAGCGCCGAAACGCCTGTGATGCTTTGCCCGGCCACCCACTGGGCGGCGTCGATGCTGTGCGCACCGATGTCGCCGAGGGACCCGGACCCTGACTTGCTCTTGTCCAGCCGCCAGGTCATGGGGGCGTTGGCATCAGAGAGCCAGTCCTGCAGATACTGCGCCCGGATGTGGCGGATCTCGCCCAGCCGGCCCTGCTCCACGAACCGTTTAGCCAGCGCCAGCGCCGGGGTGCGGCGGTAGCTGAAGCCGCACATGGACATGACTCCCTGCTTGGCGGCGGTCTCTGCAGCGAGGGTCATCCGCTCGGCTTCCTCCACGGAGTTCGCCAGCGGTTTCTCGCATAGCACGTGCTTTCCGGCCTCGAGGGCTGCTATGGCGATCTCGGCGTGGGTGTCGCCGGGTGTGCAGATGTCGATCAGGTCGATGTCGTCGCGCTCGATCAGGCGGCGCCAGTCCGTCTCCACAGAGTCCCAGCCCAGCTTGTCCGCGGCTGCCCTGGCGGCATCGGCGTTCCGGCCGGCGACGGCGGTGAGCCGGGGCTGCAGCGGCAGGTCGAAAAACCGTGGTGCGGTGCGCCAGGCGTGGGAGTGTGCTGCGCCCATGAAGGCGTAACCCGCCATGCCGACGCGAAGGGGCCGTGCGGAGGTCATGTGTCTGTCCTTTCGTGAAGTTCCTGGTTGTTACTTGCTGAATCCGGCGGTCAGGCCGCTGAGCAACTGACGGCGGCCCACCACGTAGAGCACGAGGATTGGGAGGGTGCTGAGCACCACCGAGGCAAGCACGGCCGGAATGTTGACGCTGTATTCCCCTTGGAAGGTCCACAGACCCAGGGGAAGGACGCGCAAGCCGGGGCTCTGGGTAAGGATCAGCGGCAGCAGGAATCCGTTCCATACGTGCAGGCCGTTGTAGATGGCGACAGTCACGATCGCAGGGCGGGTCAGTGGCAAGGCCAGGCGCCACATGGTCTGCCATTCGCTGCAGCCGTCCAGCCGCATGGACTCGAACAGTTCGTTCGGCACATCACGGATGAAGTTGGACAGGATCAGGACCGTCAACGGGATAGCGAAGGCGATGGAAGGGAGCATGAGCGCCAGCAGGCTGTCGTACAGGTTGAGCCGGATGATCATCAGGTAGATCGGGATGATCGTTGCCTGCAGGGGTATGGCCAGTCCCATCAGGAACATGCCGTTGACCATCTTCAGGAACCTGCCCTTGCCCCGGACAATGGCAAATGCGGCCATGAAGGAGACAAGCACCGTGGGGATGACGGCACCGAGTGTGACGATGGTGCTGTTCATGAAGTACTTGGCGAAGTCTTTCTCAAGGACCAGTTGGTAGTTCTCCAGGGTTGGCTCTGTGGGTAGGGCCAACGGATTCTGGCCGAAGTAGCCTGCCTGCGTCTTCAGGCTGGTGATCACTACGTAGTAAACCGGAATGATGATGATGGCCAGCCAGAACCAGCCGCCCAGGCCAGCAGGGACGTTGAGCCGCCTCATCCGGGAACCGAACCCCCGCTTGACGGCGGACGGGTTGGCCCGCGAACCGGCCGGAGTTTCCTCCGCGCTGCTTTTCAGTACAGTGCTCACCCTACATACCTTCCAATTGGCTGCCCTGCTTGTCCTTGCCTCCAAGGCGCTGGAGGAACAGGGCGAGTGCAAGGCCGATGAGTACGAGAATGACGGCGATGACGCTGGCAGGACCCATAAGGTTGGCCCGGAACCCCCGCAGGTACATGTCCAGGGCCAGGATCCGGGTGGAGTTGCCCGGGCCGCCGCCAGTCAGGACGAAGATCAGGTCGAAATACGTCAGGGATCCCACCACCATCAGGGTGGACGAGGTGATGATGGTGTACTTCAACTGCGGGAGGGTGATGTGGAAGAACTGCTTGATAATCCCCGCCCCGTCGATCTCCGCTGCTTCGTACAGTGACTTGGGAATCTGCCGCACTCCACCCTGGTAGATGAGCGTATGGAACGGCACGAACTGCCACGCAATCACAAAGATCACCAGACCCAATGCCAGATGCGGGACTCCCAGCCAGTCCTGGGCCAGGAACGGCAGTCCCAGGCCTGTGGCCAGGCCGAAATTCGGGTCCAGCAGGGCCTTGAAGGCGATCGCGACGGCGGCCGACGAGAGCAGCAGCGGCAAAAAATACAGCACCGCCAGGGCGGCCCGGTAGCGCTGGCTTCCCGCGGTGAAGACCCCCAAAAGGAGGCTGATGGGCGTCTGGACCAACCACGAGGCGATCATGATCAGGAAAGTCAGTCCGAGGGAGCTGTACAGCCCCGGGTCCGCAAGCACCGAGAACCAATTGCCCAGCCCCGCTGAACCGATGGCACCGATGCCGTCCCAACTGGCGAAACTCAGGATAAGGACACCGGCCAGCGGGACGACGGCGAAGACCAGGAAGAAGACCAGGGCAGGAATTGCCAGCCACGCTAGGGCCGTATTTCGCTGTCCGCTTTGCCCAGCGTCAGTTCTGGCGTTGGCCCCGGTCCCACGGGCGGTGGAGACGGCGTTACTCATTTCCCGAGGGTGGCATTCATGTTCTCAGCGAACTGCTGGGGCGTGATCGACTTGAGGAACAGCTGGTCGATGTTGTTCAGCAGGGCTTCGGCGGCGGTGGGGCTCAGTGCCTGGTCCCACGACTGCTGGAAGTTCGGCGCGTTCTTGGCCAGATCGTAGACGAAATTCAGGAAATCCTTGTCTGCCGACGTGTTGAGCTTGTCTTCGATGCCGTTGACAATCGGAACGGATCCGGAATTGATGTAGGTATCGATGACCGTCTCGGTCAGGATGCCGTCCTTGAAGAACTTCTTCGCCGATTCCTTTTCCTTGTCTGTGGCCTTGGAGGAGATCGACATGTACTGCGCTGGGTTCCCCACACCGTTCTTAGGGTCGCCCTTGCCGCCGGCAACGGTCGGGAACTGGACAAAGCCCAGCTTCCCGTCCTGGACGAAGTTCTGGCCGCCCTTCTTCATGGCGCCATAGGTCCACGAACCATGCAGCATCATGGCTGCCTTGCCCGTGAACAGAAGCGCCTGGTCAGCATTGGAGTCAGCGGCGATGGAGGAGAAGCCCTTGATGAAGCCGTCTGCCGAGACGAGCTCCTGGATCTTTGTGCCCGTCTCGATCACGGCCGGATCCTTCCAGGCATTGGGTTTGCCTTCAAAGATCGCCTTGAATACCTCGGCGCCTCCGATTCGGTCGAGCAGGTATTCAAGCCACATCATGGAGGTCCAGCGCGACTGCCCACCAAGGGAGAACGGCGCCACCCCCATGCCATTGAAGGTCTTCACCAGGGACATGACGTCATCCCAGGTCTTTGGCGGCTGGACGCCGGCCTTCGCGAACAGTTCCTTGTTGTAGAACAGGACGATCGGCGCGACGTACTGGTTGGGCAGCGCATAGATTTTCCCGTTGACGGTGGCTGCACCGAAGGAGGCCGGGAAGAACTTCTTCTTCAGGTCCGGATTCTCTTCAAACCAGCCGGTCAGATCGTCTACCTGGTTGGCCTCGGCATAGGTCTTCAGCGTCCCGCCGCCCCAGCCGTAGATGATAGTGGGCGCCTGGCCGGCGCCGATCGCGGTTTTGATCTTGGTTTTGTAGGCATCGTTTTGGAAGTAGGTCACCGCGATCTTGTCGTTGGCGTTGGCCGAACTAAATGCGTCCACCGCCTTCTGCATCGTGGTCTGGTTCGGTTCGCCGGACAGGTACCACATGGTGGCACCGCCTCCGCCGCTGTTGGAGGTCCCCGGTCCTGACGTTCCACAGGCAGTCGCCGCCATGGCAGCAAAGGGAGTAAGGGCAGCAAGGGCGAGGAAAGAGCGCCGGGAGGACTGGGGTTGCTTCATTGCTTCTCCATCTGAAAGTGCTTCTTTGAGCCATCCGACGGGCGTGGGCCGCCTGATGTATTTCGAAATGTTTCGGACCCGTGATTTAGGTCACGGTCTAAACTAAGTCCATAAAAGCCGCGCCGTCAAGAGGTTTCGGAAAGTTTCGTATGATCTGTGCAAGTACGCTTGACCCTGACAGCGACGTTCTGAAGAATGCAATTACCGAAACTATCGAAAGGTTGCGAACCTCATGGCACAGAAGACGCGCCAGGCTAAACCGACGCTGGCCACCGTGGCGCGGCAAGCCGGGGTCTCCACACCTACAGTCTCGAAAGTCGTGAACGGCCGTGAGGACGTTGCGCCGGCCACACGCGCCCGCATCTTGGCCGCGCTGGAACAGGCAGGGTACCAGTCGCCACTGCAGCGACGTGCAGCCGGAGAGACCGGCACGGTCGTTGAGGTGGTCATCGACGTGCTCGATTCCGCCTACATGGTTGAGGTTCTCAATGGCGTACTGCAGTTTGCTGCGGGTGCCGACGTCGAGATTTTGGTAAGCGTCACAGGCGCGGCGCCGATGGGCCAGCGCAGCCCCGAACGTCGCGCACAGCGCATGCTGGACGAGGGCAGGGCGGGAATGATCGTGGTGACGTCCGCTTTCAGCGAGGCCCAGCTGCATGCGTTCCGGCGCCGGCATATTCCCGTCGTCGTGATTGATCCGCTCAATGCGCCCTCGGCCGACGTGGTCAGCGTAGGAGCGACCAATTGGGCCGGTGGCAAAGCAGCGACAGAACATTTGCTGGACCTGGGGCATCGCCGCATCGCCTACATAGGCGGCATCGAGGGGGCGGAATGCAACCAGGCGCGGCTCCACGGCTACATGGCCGCGCTAATGGCCCGGGGCGTGCCCATTGATCCCCAGTACATTATTTCCGGGGGTAGGTTCCGAAGGGAGAGCGGCATAACGGGGCTCAGGGCGCTGCTCAAGCTGGACCATCGCCCCACGGCAATCTTTGCCGGAAGCGACAGCATTGCGCTGGGTGTTATCAGCGAAGCAGGCCACCACGCCATAAATATTCCTGAGGACCTCAGCCTTGTGGGCTTCGACGGAACAAAGCAAGGCGAGGAATCCACACCGGCGCTGACATCAGTTGCCCAGCCACTGGAGGAAATGGGGCGCGCAGCGCTGCGTGCCCTGCTCCGCCAGGCCCGCGGGGAAGTCCCGGATTCCCACCGCGTCGAACTGGCTACCCATGTAATCGTCCGCGATTCAACGGCACCACCCCCGGCGTGAGCGCCCCGCACCAAGCCACAGGAGGGGAGCCCTCAGAGGATCAGGAGCCCTGGGTCCCTAACGGGCAGTTGATCCGTCACTGCTGAGGCTGGGGCGGGCGACCGGCTCATCAAACACGGGCTCTCCGCTGGTGAGGTCTACGTCGGACTCCCGAATCGCATATTTCATGGCCGCTTCTGCCGCTTGGGGGTCACCCGCTTCGACCGCATCGAGCACCCGCCGATGGTCCGGGACCGGATCGAGCCACGCCGCGCCGGGATGGTGCTGGATCCTGTTTCGGGCATTAAGGGCGTGCACAATGACCACGTCAAGACGCATCATCAGTTCGTTATGCGTCGCCCGCAGCAGGTGCAGGTGGAAGTCCTGGTCCGCCGCGGCGAGCCGTTCGACGTCATGCCCCGCCATCTCGAACTCGGCGAACGATCGCCTCAGCGCCTCAATATCTTCCGGCTTCCGATACTGTGCAGCCAGCTTCGCCGCGGCCGGTTCAATGACGTCCCGCAACTGCGAAAGCTCCGCCAGGAGACGGTCATCGTCTCGCCGCGCGGAGCGCCGCCACATAATGACGTCGCTGTCCAACAGCTTCCAAGCGTTGCGGTCGTTCACGATCGTTCCGCGCTTTGGCCAGGAGTCGATAAGCCCCTTCTCGCGGATAACGCGCAAGGCCTCCCGGATAGCGGTTTTGCTGACCCCGAACTCGGGCTCGAGGGAGTCGACGTCGATCCGGGTTCCCGGAGGGTAGTCGCCCCGGACGATGCGGAGCCCAAGCATGTCAACGAGGCCCGAGTGCAGATTGGTCATGCAGACAACTTTACCCCGCTTCGCGTCCACTATTGCCTTTATACCTATTATTAGTAATATAAGTATTGATGTGGCGAAGCTCACCACACGATTGCTTACGAAGGAGTAGCTATGTCATCACGCCTATCCCGCCCCTCGAGAACGATTTCGATCCTTGCCGTCCTGGCAGCGGGCGCCACGGCACTCGCTGGATGTTCGCCGGCATCCAACGGCTCGTCGGCCAGCCCGGAGCCTGCAACCATTACCTTTGCGGCTTCGACGCTCGGTGACCCGGGACGTGGGCCCGGCCTGCAGAAGCTGATTGATGAGTACAACGCCAGCCAGGACACCGTCACGGTAGAACCCGCATCAGTGCCATACCCCAGTTTCGGCCAGACCGTACTGACACAGATGGGCGGCGGTGAAGGTCCGGACCTGGTCCGCTTCGACATGCCGGAATTCTCGACGGCAGCATCCTCCGGCCTGCTCGAGCCCCTCGACGACAAGATCGACGCGGAAAAGTTGAAGCTCATTCCCGGCCCGGACAAGTACCTGACCGTCGATGATCACCGATACGGCGTGGTCTTCGAGAACTCGAACTACGGCATGTTCTATAACAAGGACCTCATCCCGGAAGCCCCAAAGACATTCGAGGAGTTTGTCCAGACGGCCAAGGACACCACCAAGGGCGATGTCTACGGTCTCGCCTTCCGGCAAACCCAGGCGGAAGAGGCCGGCGTCTGGCAGGACATCTTCAACTACGTCCTTGGCTTTGGGGGTGACTGGTCAGACGGCGAAAAGCTCACCCTCGACTCGCCGAAGGTGATTGATGGCCTGGAAGCGTACAAGCAGCTCTACGACGCGAACGTCATTCCGAAGGGCGCCGACGCCGCTACGTTCCGCAAAATGTTTGCCAACGGCAAGGTCGGGATGGAACTCAACAACGGCGGCTACGTGACGGCCACCAAGTCTGCCAACGCGAACCTCAACTTCAGTGTGGCCCGCATTCCGTTCCCGGAAAAGAAGCAGGGGGCGTTGCTGGCTCCAATCACCGTCAATGCCAACAGCAAGCACAAGGATGCGGCGCTTGACTTCATCAACTGGATGCTCCAGCCCGCACAGCAGGTCAAGCTCCAGGAAGTGCTCGGCGCCAGCAGCGTGGCAACGCCGACAGAGCGCAGCGCCGAAAGCCTCCAGAAGTTCCCGTTCCTTCCGACGCTTGATGAGCTGACCGACTCGGGAGTCCCTCAGATCGTGAACGGTTTCGGTCCGCAGACTGCAGACATCCGCCACATCGTGGTAACCGAAGTGCTGACCGCACTCCAGGGCCAGCAGGATATGGCGACTGCGATGGAGAAGGCACAGAAGCAGGCGGAGGAGCTGGTCGGGCGATGACAGACCAAAGCAAGGGTCCGCGCCTTCTGGCGCGGCCACCTGGGCCGGCTGGGACGCCGGCCCCCGACACCCGCCGGATAGGAAACAAGCGACGCCGCAGGAGCCCGGCCGGGAGCCCTTGGACCCCGTACCTCTTTCTTGCCCCCGCAGCCCTCTACATCATCGTCTTCCAACTGGTCCCGCTCCTGCAGGAGGTTTGGCTCAGCTTTACGAGGACCACCCTGCTCAACCCAAACAACAACATCTGGGTCGGGCTGGCGAACTACCAGTCCGTCCTGGCAGACCCCGGGTTCCGCCAGACCCTGCTCACCACGCTCATCTACGTCACGGCATGCGTCATCGGCGCAGTGGGCCTTGGCCTGCTCGTAGCCCTCCTGCTGAACGGCCGGTTCCCTGGCCGGGCGGTCGCCCGCTCGCTGGTCACCGTGCCTTGGGCGGCACCTGGAATTGCCGTCGCACTCATTGCGACATGGATGTTCAACCCGCAGTTCGGCATCCTCACACGCCTACTTCGGGGAATAGGAATCGACCCGGGACCCAACGGTATCCTCGACAACCCCAGGCTGGCACTCGCGGCAATCCTTGTCACCACAATCTGGCAGCTGGTGCCGTTCGTGGCGGTCGTGCTCCTCTCGGCCCTGCAAGGCGTTCCGCAGGAGCTGGTGGAAGCCGCCCAGGTCGACGGAGCAGGACGCTGGATGATCTTCCGGGTGGTGACCTGGCAGGTTCTGAAGCCGACGATCGGTTTAGTCGCGGTACTGATGACCATCTGGTCACTGCGCCGCTTCGAGCTGATCTGGCTGATGACCCGCGGCGGACCACTGGGCTCTACGCGCACCCTCGTGATTGACCTTTACGCCCAGGCGTTTGAATCAAAGCAGCTGGGGACGGCCGCGGCCATCGGCATGGTGGGCATTGTCATCTCCCTGATCGTCATCGCCGGCAGTCGATTCGTCGCCCGCGCGGCCGCCAAGGAGGCATAATGCGCCGCATACGTTTGGGAGTGACGGCCCGTACCCTCGCCGTTCTCTTCGTCCTCGGGATTTCAATTTTCCCCATCTACTGGATGTTTGTGACCGCTCTGGCCCCTGACGAGGCCCTTTTCGGGTCATCATCAATAAACCTGCTTCCCGACTTCTCCCGCTTCGGCGTCTTCGCAGATGCACTGGCGGACGGCCAGGTGGTCGGCTGGCTGCTCAACAGCTTCATCGTTGCAGCCGGGACAACTGTCCTGTCCATCGGACTGGGCATCCCCCTCGGCTATGCCCTGTCGAGATTCACTTTCCGCGGCAAGGCCGTAGTTGGGCTGGCGCTGCTGTTCACGCAGATGCTCCCCGAGGCGCTGCTGGTTGTTCCGTTGTTTGCTATCTTCCGGCGATTCGACCTGCTGAACTCGCTGCACGGGCTGATCCTGGCCGACACCGCATTCACACTGCCCGTGGTAGCACTGATTCTCAAGGGGGCCATAGATGGCGTTCCCCGCGAGCTGGACGAGGCCGCGAGGGTCGACGGCAGCCGTCCGCCCACCGTCCTCGCCCGCATCATCCTGCCACTGATAGCCCCGGCGATAGCCGCCGCCGCAGTGATCGCCTTCTTCAGCGCCTGGAACGAGTACGTCTTCGCGGTCACCTTCGTGTTCGACAAGTCCCTGCAGCCGGCCTCAGTCGGTGTCGCCGGGTTCATCGGTGAGCAGGACACCTCTATCCAGACCATCATGGCCGTCGGCCTCCTGTTCACGCTGCCGGCCGTCGCCTTCTATCTGTTCGCACAACGATATGTCGTCAGCGGGATGACCGCGGGCGCTGTTAAAGGATGATCCACGAATGAAAATCACCAACCTCGACACCGTCGTTGTCGACTTTTACCGGACGAACCTCATCTTCGTCCGGCTCAGCACCGACGAGGGACTCACCGGCATCGCCGAGGCAACCCTCGAAGGCCAGGAACACGCGGTCCGCGGCGCCGTCGCCGTGCTCGCCGACGCGGTTCGCGGCAAGGACCCCACCCGGATCTCCCAAACCATTTACGAGCTCAACCGCGATGCCTACTGGCGTGGAGGGCCCGTCTCGATGACAGCGCTCAGCGCCCTCGAAATGGCGATGTGGGACGTCTCTGCCCGCGCGCTTGACGTCCCTGTCCACCGCATGCTGGGTGGACAGGTCCGCGACAGAGTCCGGGCCTATGCCAACGGCTGGTTCTCCGGAGCCAAAACGGCTGAGGACTTCGCCGAGGCCGCCGTCCAGACGGTCGCCCAAGGCTTCCGCGGACTCAAGTGGGATCCATTCGAAGCCGCTGACCTCACCCTCGAACCGCGAGATCTGCGGCGCATGCTCGAGCCCGTCGCCGCTGTCCGCGAGGCAGTGGGGGACGACGTGGAGCTGTTCATTGAAGGACACGGCCGGTTCGATGTCCCGACAGCCATTCGGGTCGCACGCGAAATCGAGCAGTTCCAGCCGGTGTTTTTCGAAGAACCATGCCCGCCGGACGGGATCGATGCGCTCCTGGAGATACGCTCCAAATCGCCGGTACCGATCGCTGCCGGGGAACGCTGGTTCGGACGCAACACCTTTGTCCCCGCCCTCTCACGGAACGCGGTGGACTACATCCAGCCCGATGTCACGCACGCCGGCGGGCTCCTGGAGCTGTCGTTCATCTCTACGCTCGCGGCGGCCCATTACATTCCGTTCGCACCGCACAACCCGAGCGGACCACTCAGTACCGCGGCCACCCTGCAGTTGGGCGCGATGCTGCCCAATTTCCGCTACCTGGAAATCATGGCCTCGGACGTGCCGTGGCGCAGCCAGATCTCCAACGAGCGCCTCCAGCTGACCGGGGAGGGTGACATCCTCATCCCCGAAGGCATCGGCTTGGGCATCGAACTCGACTTCGAAGCGATCGCCGAACACCCGTACACGCCGCATCCGATGCGGATCTTCCATGATGCCGTCGCGGACATCCGCCCTCCGGATGCCCGCTCCTACTTCAACCTTGAGCGCACACCGGCCATCTGAGCAACGGGAGAACCCCGGAAGGAACAGGCGATGACCACATCACGCGATGAGACACAGAACCGTATCGTTACCGCCCACAGCGCCTATGAGCAGGCCAGAGACCTCGCGCCGCAAGTACGCGCCCGCTGGCTGGAAGAGGTCGCCTCCGCGTTGGAAGCCCATGCTGACGAGCTGGTCACCTTGGGACGCCAGGAAACGCACCTGGAAGAAGGACGGCTCCGCTCGGAGCTCAGGAGGTCCGTGTTTCAACTTCGGCTGTTCATGGCCGAAATCACCCAAGGTGAACACCTTGAAGCAACCATTGATCACGCCGACCCATCGTGGGGTATGGGCCCGCGACCGGACATCCGGCGACTTTCCGTGCCGCTGGGTGTGGTTGGTGTTTTTGGGGCCTCAAACTTCCCGTTTGCCTTCAGCGTCATGGGCGGCGACAGCGCATCTGCCCTGGCAGCGGGCTGCGCCGTCGTACACAAGATCCATGAAGGACATCTGCACTTAGCCGTGCGGACCGGTGCCGTAGTTCAGGAAGCGCTCGAACGGGCCGGCGCGCCCGTTGGCCTTTTTTCCACGGTCGTAGGCCGCGAGGCAGCGGAACTGCTCGTTGACCATCCACTGGTGAAGGCCATCGGATTCACCGGATCGACGGCCGGCGGGAGGGCCCTCTTCGACCGGGCCTCCAGGCGCCCTGCTCCCATCCCGTTCTACGGCGAACTGGGCAGCATCAACCCGGTCTTTGTCACCGAACGGGCATGGAGCGCCAGGCGCGAGGAGATCCTTGCCGGCTACGCCACGTCCTTCACCATGGGCATGGGCCAGTTCTGCACGAAACCAGGGCTGCTGTTCGCACCGTTCACCGACGGCGACGAAGTCGCCGGGATTCTTCGCCGGGAACTGGCCTCGAAATCCGCACACCCCCTCCTCAGCCCGAAGTTGCGGGAGGGGTACGACAAAGCACTGAACACGGTCCGGGCTACCCCCGGCGTTGAAGTCCTGGTGCCCGGGGACGAATCGGAGGCACCCCGGCCCACGATCCTGCTCACGACCGCTGATGAAGTCCGCCGGCGCCCGGAAATCCTGGAACGCGAGATGTTCGGCCCCGCCACATTGGTGATCGCGTACAGGCCAGGGACAGACCTGGCCTCGCTTGCCCGCCTCCTGGAGGGGCAGCTGACGGCCACGGTCCACGCGGATCCCGACGAAGATGCCACTGAGTTGGTTACGGAACTGAGGGAGCGGGCTGGTCGCCTGGTCTGGAACGCCTGGCCAACGGGGGTGACGGTAACCTATGCGCAGCACCACGGAGGCCCCTACCCCGCCACCACAGCGACCACCACGTCCGTCGGAACCGCAGCGATCGGCCGCTTTATGCGTCCTGTTGCATACGATTCCTTCCCGCCCGCGCAATTGCCCGAGCCACTGCGGGACGACAACCCTTGGGGCATCCGGCGGCGGGTCGACGGACTCTACGAATCAGCCACTGCAGGTGAAAAAGCCAAATGATCAACATGACCTCACGGCAAATGGTTCCGACTGACTCCCAAGAAGCAGTCCTCATCGGCCGCGTCTGGGACCCCGCCTCCGGCGGTCCAAGAGTGGTCTGTGTCCGGAGCGAAGATGTTTTCGATCTGACCCCCGAAGTCCGCACGGTCGCTGAGCTCATGGACCACGAGAACCCACTGGAGCTTGTTCTCAATACGGCCGCCACCCGCCGTTGGAGCCTCGCGGAACTAACAGAGGCTTCGCTGGACCGGGACCGCAGCAGGCCCCACCTGCTGGCCCCCATTGATCTTCAGGTGGTCAAAGCCTGCGGCGTGACGTTCGTTGAGAGCATGATCGAGCGTGTCATCGAGGAGCGCTGCGGCGGCGATTTCAACCGCGCCGCGGAAGTCCGCCAGGCTGTCGCCCAAGCCCTCGACAGCAGCCTGGAGTCCATACGTCCAGGATCAGAGCAGGCCCGGGAGGTCAAGCGGTTGTTGAGTGCCCAAGGCATGTGGTCACAGTATTTGGAAGTCGGGCTAGGCCCCGACCCGGAGGTATTCACCAAAGCACCCGTCCTTTCCTCCGTGGGTTTTGGTGCCGACGTAGGGATCCCCAGCTTCTCCTCCTGGAACAACCCCGAACCTGAGCTCGTCCTCATCATCGACTCCGCCGGCCAAGTCCGGGGCGCAACGCTTGGTAACGACGTCAACCTGCGGGATGTGGAAGGCCGCAGCGCACTCCTGCTCGGAATGGCGAAGGACAACAACGCATCCTGCGCCATCGGTCCACTGATCCGGCTCTTCCACCAGGACTTCACACTCGAGTCCCTACGGACCGAAGAAATCACCCTCACTGTAGAAGGCCGGGACGGCTACCAAATGGCGGGGCGCAACAGCCTGGCCCGCATCAGCCGCCCTTTCGACGAACTCATCAGGGCAGCCCGCGGAAACCATCACCAATACCCCGATGGCTTCGCCCTCTTCACAGGAACACTCTTCGCCCCCACCCAGGACCGCGACACCGAAGGCCTCGGCTTCACACACAAGAACGGCGACATCGTCACCATCAGCAGCCCGCGGCTCGGGACGCTCGTCAACCAAACGCAGCGGACCGAGGACATAGAGCCGTGGACCTTCGGTATTGGGGCGTTGTTCAGCTATCTCTCTCAGCTGGCGACGGGCACCCCCGCAGGCGTTGCCGTCGCAGCTCCAGAGCAGGTGGATAACGCGGCCCGGTGAACGACTCGACCCGGCACGAGGGCAGCCATCCAGTCCTGGCGTTGGACTGTTAGGCCCCTTCGAGCACCTGTGTGGTGGCCCAGGTGAGGTACTTGGCGGCATTGGCGACGGCGTCTTCCGGGCTCGCCGCGACATCGAGGAGCTGGGCAGCGGCCACAACGCCGTGCTTGGCGAGGTCCTCCTGCGTCACCAGGATGCGTCCGGCCACCACGATGACCGGGATGCCAAGTTCACGGGCGGCGTCGGCAAGCGCGATGGGCGCCTTCCCGGTCAGGGACTGGGAATCCATGGAACCCTCACCGGTGATCACCAGGTCGGAGACCCCCAGCTGCTCGGCGAGACCGGTGAGCCCGGCCACCAGCGCGAAGCCGCCTTCCAGCTTGGCGTCGGTGAAGGCAAGGAACGACGCCGGGAACCCGCCTGCCGCGCCCGCGCCCGGAATGTTGACGTCCCGGCCGGTCGATTCCCGCAGCACTGATGCCCAGTTCCGCAGGCCGGCGTCGAGCAGTTCAACGGCGTCTGCGTCGGCGCCCTTCTGCGGGCCGAAAACGTGGGCGGCACCCTCGGGCCCGTACAGCGGGTTCCGGACGTCCACGGCGATCCGAAACTGCACTGCGGACAAACGGGGATCCAGCTCTGAGGTATCCAGAGCGACCACGTCGGCGAGTGCCCCGCCACCGAGCGGCACTACGTTTCCGGCGGAGTCCAGCGGCTTGAGGCCGAGCGCGCGCAGGGCGCCGCTGCCGCCGTCGGTCATGGCCGATCCGCCAAGGCCCAGCACGATTTCCGTGGCCCCGGCATCCAGCGCCGCGGCCACCAACTGCCCGCAGCCGTAGCTGTGGGCACGCAGCGAGTTTTCGGGGGTGGGCTCCATTTCGGCCAGCCCGGACGCTTGCGCCGTCTCGATCACGGCGGTGGCGCCGCCGAAGGCGGTTTTGCGGATGGCCCACGCTGCCCCGACGGGAGCCAGGATGGGGCCAACCACTGCGTTAAGCCGCTCTTCGTAGCCCGCCGAGACGGCCGCCTCCAAGGTTCCCTCGCCGCCGTCGGCCACGGGGAACTGGGTGGCCACTGCGTCCGGGTAGACGCGCAGCGCCCCTTCGGCGATGGCGGCGGCCGCCTCGGCGGCCGTCAGCGAGCCCTTGAACTTGTCCGGAGCAATGAGAATGCGCATGCGGTCCATCATGCCAGCCACGCTCCGGAACGCGCTTGCCAGATCCGTAATACGGACGCGTACTCGGCCGGCTCCCCAACTAGGTAGCAGCAGATGTCGTTTTCAGGGCTCAAAACGACATCTGCTGCTACCTAGTTGGGTGGGGGGCGGCGGGGGAACAGTCAGGCTGTGGAGCCGCGCACCACGAGGGAGCTCGCCAAGGTCAGCTGGGCCTGTTCCAGCGGCCTGCCCTCCATGAGGGCCCGCAGCTGCTCCCCTGCCTTCTGGCCCAGCGGCGTCGCAGGCAGGTGCACGCTGGTAAGGCCGGGATTGCTGGTAGCCGAATACGGGAGGTCGTCAAAGCCGGCTACGGCAAGCTGGCGGGGAATGCGGACGCCTGCCACCCGGGCCTCCTGCAGCACACCGTAGGCGTGGGTATCGGTACCGCAGACGACGGCGGTCACCCCGGCCCGCTGCCAAAGCGGCCACGCCTGCGTGAAGGCGGCCGCCGCCGCACCGACGTCAATCGTGGTGCTGATTATGCAGCCGGAAGGCACCGAGATCCCCCGCAGTGCGGCTTCTTCCAGGAAGGCGGTGCGCCGGACATCGAAGGTGGCGGTGCCGGTCACGCTGTCCACGTAGGCCACCGTCCGGTGCCCGGCCTCGGCCAAATGGGCTGCCAACTGGCGTGCCCCGGAGGCCACGTCAAGGTTCACTGAGGGCGCGTACGACTCCAGCCCGGGGGCGTCGAGCAGCACCAGCGGCCCGGCAGCCGAGAGGTCCTCAAGGAAGTCGGAGTTCGGGGCGTCCACGAGAAGGCCGGCCGGGCGCAGTGCCATCAGCTTGCGGACGTCGTGGGCCTGGGGAAACTCGCCTGCATCCGTCACGGACAAAAGGAGCTGGTAGTCCGCGCCCAGGGATTCCCTGACTCCGGCGATGACCTTGGCGAAGAACGGGTTGGAGATATCCGGCGCCACCAGGATGACAATGGAGCTCACGCCCTTGGCGAGCGAGCTGCCCACACTGTCCACCACATAGCCAAGCTCAGCGATCGCGTCCCGCACGCGCGTGATGTTGTCCTCGGATACGCGACCCCGGGTTTTGCCATTGGCCACCAGGGAAACAGTCGCCGTCGAGACGCCGGCCCGGGCGGCAACCATGGCTGCCGTGACCCGCGCTCCCCGGCCCGGCTGCTGCTGGGTGTGCTCCGCGGTTTCCATACCTCGATGGTAGTCGGCGCTGGCGGCCCACTCGGCGTCACCAGACACCCCAAGGCATCAAGCGCTTGACTCAATCTACGTTAAGCGCTTGACGCACTGGCGTCCCGGATGCCATGATCTCCCTTGATTGCTTTAGCGCCCTGCCGGTGCCCCGCCCTGGCAGGCCCCAATGACGTGGAGACAAACGTGGACCCCAACCCCGCCACCCCCGGCCGCAAAAAGATCATCCTGGATTGCGACCCGGGCCATGACGACGCCGTGGCGATACTGCTCGCGCACGGCAACCCGGATATCGAGCTCCTGGCTGTTACCACCGTGGTGGGCAACCAAACCCTAGAAAAAGTCACCCGCAACGCCCTGTCCGTAGGGACTATCGCCGGCATCACGGGTGTTCCGTTCGCCGCCGGCTGCGACCGGCCGCTGGTGCGCACTATCGAAACAGCGCCGGACATCCACGGCGAAAGCGGCATGGATGGCCCCGCCCAGCCCGAGTCCGCCATCGAGCTGGATCCCCGCCACGCCGTCGACCTCATCATCGATACCGTCATGGCCCACGAACCGGGCACCGTGACCCTGGTCCCCACCGCCGGACTGACCAACATCGCCATGGCTGCCCGCAAGGAACCGCGCATCGTGGAGCGTGTCAAGGAAGTGGTCCTCATGGGCGGCGGCTACCACGTAGGCAACTGGAGCGCCGTGGCTGAGTTCAACATCATCATCGACCCCGAGGCAGCGCACATCGTGTTCAACGAAAAGTGGCCCGTGGTGATGGTGGGCCTTGACCTCACCCACCAGGCACTCGCCACCCCGGAAGTCGTGGCGAAGATCGACGCAGTGGGCACCAAACCGGCGAAGTTCGTGATGGAACTGATGGAGTTCTTCACCCGGACCTACAAAGATGCCCAGGGCTTCGACTACCCGCCAGTGCACGACCCCTGCGCCGTGGCCTACGTGATCGACCCCAGCATTGTCACCACGCGCAGGGTGCCCGTGGACATCGAACTCCGGGGCAGGCTGACCCTCGGCATGACGGTGGCCGACTTCCGCGCACCTGCTCCCGCTGACTGCAACACCTCGGTCGCCGTCGACCTGGACCACGGACGGTTCTGGGACCTCGTCACCGACGCGCTCATCCGGATCGGCGAACCACTCACCGGCGAGAAGGGCACCAACGCCAACGCGGCCGACGGCGAACGCCAGGAACGTGCCCAGGTCACCATCGGAGGGATCAAGTAAATGACCGCCACACTCGCCGAAACCAAGACTTCCCGCGGCAACGTCACCGCCCTCATGGTCGCCCTGCTGGCCGCCTGCGTGGCATTCCAGCTCAACGCCTCCATGCTCAGCCCTGCCCTGGTCACCATGGGCAACGAACTGAACACCGACCAGGCCGTCATCGGACTGTCCCAGACCTGGTTCTTCACTGCGGCCGCGCTGTTCTCACTCTTCCTGCCGCGCCTGAGCGACATCATCGGCCGCAAGAAGATCCTGATCGGCATGATGCTGCTGATGGCGGTCGGTTCCGTCATCGCGGCACTGGCCCCGGACGTCACGTGGCTGTTTGTGGGCCGCATCATCCAAGGCGTCAGCGGCCCCACCGTGCCGCTATGCCTCATCATGCTGCGCTCCGCCGTCGCCAACCCGCGCAAGTACGGCACGCTTATGGGCCTCATCACTGCAGTCAACGGCGGCGTGGCCGGCGTTGACTCCTTCGTGGGCGGTTACTTCGCCGAGCACTACGGCTTCCGCAGCATCTTCTGGCTGATGGTGGTCCTTGCAGTCATGGCCACTGCCCTGATCGCCTTCCTTGCCGGCGAAAGCAAACCGGCTGCCGGAACCAGCATGGACTGGCTGGGTGTGTTCTTCATCGTGGTGGCCGTCGGCGCACTGCTCACGGCCCTGAACGAAGGCTCCAAGCTGGTAGGCGCGTTCTCGGCGGGCACCCTCATCCTGGCCATCGGCCTGGTGGCCGTTGCCGCCGTCGCGTTTTATGCGTTCTGGACGGTGGAAAAGCGGGCGAAGGAGCCCATGGTGGAAACCATTCACCTGCGCCAGCGCTCCACGTGGGCGCCGCTGCTGACCACTACCCTGACCATGACCGGCATCTTCGCCGTCATCAATGGCATCATTCCCGCCTACGTGCAGGCCGCGGCTCCCGGGTTCGGCGTGGGCCCCACCGAAATGTCGCTCATCATCCTCACGCCGTACGCCCTTCTCGGCTGGGTGGTGGGACCCCTCAGCGGCAAGCTGGCACCCGTGTTTGGTTACACCAAGGTGCTGCGCATCGGCATGCTGGGCAGCGTCGCGGCCCTGGCCATCATCGCGTTCTTCGGGCTCAGCAGCCTGCCGCTGATGATCGCCGGAACGGTCTTGCTGGGCATCATGTACGCCGGTACGGTCAACATCATGCTCAACGGCCTCGGTGTGGTGCTCTCCCCTGCCGGCAACCCCGGCTTCCTGCCCGGCATGAACGCCGGGGCCTTCAACCTCGGTGCCGGCCTCAGCTTCCTGGTGCTCCCTGCCGTGCTGGTGGCGACGTCGGCGCTCGGGGACGCAAAGGCTTCCTACCTGACCGTCGTGGTCACCGGGCTGGTCATCACGGTTGCGGCGTTTGCGGCCTCGCTCCTGATCCCGAAGCCAGTTGAGGCTGAGGTGGCCGAATGAGCGCCGGAACCGTAGGCACCGCCGTCGAAAAGACCGGCCGGATCGTCGTCGTCGGGTCCCTGAACGCGGACCTGACCATCTACTGCGAGCGGCTCCCGCGGCCGGGCGAAACGGTGCACGGCACCGGCTTTGCCGTCAATCCCGGCGGCAAGAGCGCCAACCAGGCCGTTGCGGCGAGCCTGCTGGGCGGCTCCGTGAGCCTCGTCGGCGCCGTGGGGAATGACGCCAACGGCGAGATGCTGCTGACTTCCGCGGCCAGCGCGGGCGTGGATATTTCGCGGGTCCGCTCGTCCGCGTCAGAGGCTACGGGCGTGGCTGTCATCGCCGTGGACGAGAAGGGCGAGAACAACATCATCATCTCCGCCGGCGCCAACGGCACGCTGTCCCCCACGGACGTCGCGGCGTCAGCGGAGGAGTTCGACGGCGCCGCGGTGGTCTGCCTCTGCCTGGAAGTCAGCCCAGAAACAGTGGAGGCCGCAGCGCGGGCCGGGCACGACGCCGGCGCCACCGTGCTGCTGAACCTCTCGCCGTACGCGGCGATCAACCGCGAACTGACGGAACTGACGGACGTCCTGTTGGTCAACGCCCACGAGGCGTCACTTTTCCTTGGCTCAGGAGGGATGCCGGACGCCGCAGCGGACGACGCCGACTGGGACCGGATCCGGGTCCGGTTCGCCGAGCGCGGGCTGTTCAAGGTCCTTCTCACCCTCGGCGCGGAAGGTTCCGTGGTCCTGGACTCAGAGACGGCCGGTCCGAAAGTCACGAAGATTGCGCCCACAGCGGTCAAAGCTGTGGACACCACCGGCGCCGGGGACGCGTTCACGGGGGCCGTGGCCGCACGCCTGGCCGCAGGCCAGCCGCTGGCGGCTGCTGCCCGGTTCGCCTCGGTGGCGGCTGCCCTGGCCACCACGCGCAAGGGCACGCAGGCTGCCTACGCGGACATCGGAGACGTGGAGCGACTGCTGGATCCCCGGAACTAGGGCCGCGGCTTACCCCGGGGGTTGCAGGGACTGGTTTCGGGGCTTCAACACCGCGAAGTAGCCGGGGACGAGGCTGGCGGCCGCGTCCCCGGTCATCGGGTTTATTTCGATGGTTGTGGGTCCGTCCTCCAGCAATTCCCAGGTCTCCGGCGGCAAGGCCCTGCTGCGCTCTGCCGGGCCAAAGTGGCCGGGCATTGGCAGTTCGCGGATGGCCCGTTCCAGTGGCGCGGGGATAGATTCCCTCGTGGCGCCAAGATGTGTCACATACTCAACAGCGTTGCCCTGGAAGTTGGTTTCGGCCAGGAAGACCGCGCCGCGCGTACCCACCACTTGCCGGAGATTCTCCACCAGGGCCCTCCGCTCGGCCGGTTCCAGCACGTGCAGGACGCCACGGATGAAGACGTTGGCGTCGGTTCCGCCGGCTAGCCCGGCACCGGCATCCGGTTGGGTCATGTCGCGCACCAGGAAGGTGACATTGTCGATTCCCGCGGACTCTTCCCGGGCCCGTTCCACGGCGTGCGAGGACACGTCCACGCCGATGGCCCTCGGGAAAGACGGTGCCAGGGCACGGGTGAAGCTGCCGTGGCCGCATCCCACGTCCACCACCGGCAAAGCCGGATCCAAGTGCCGCTGGAGCACGGCAGCGTAGCCAAGCAACTCGTGATCGCTTCCGGAGTCCCACAGCACTTCGCTCTGCGCACCGGTTTGGGCTATTCCGGCCCAGTACCGGTCCCAGGCAACAGTCCTGTCCTTCGGCGCGGAGCGGGACAGCCTGATGAGTTTGGGGACCATGAGGTACTTCCGCAGGGCGGAGCGCATGGTTTTCGCTGGGGAAGACACGGTCCAAATATATGTCGGGCAGGCAACAATTCTTCAGTTAACGTCGGTTACTGCCGGGTATCTGTCCTCAGCCAGGCCAACGTGCAAGCCCGGGCAGCTTCAACCCCGGCGCATCGGTACACGCGACGATTCGGAAGCAGCTGTGCCGCATCCCCCTAGAATGTACTCAATTAGGAGCGAAGGGAGCATAGTGGCAGCGGACACACCCTTTGTCACAGCTATGCAACGCACAGCTGTGGTGGCCGACCCCGACGGCGGGCGGCTGGCGTCCAGCGCCGCAGCCCTCCGCGACGCCGGCTATTTGGTCCACACGGCAGAGGACGCCGTGACCCTGTTCCCGCTGCTCGAGGGCGGCCGCCCATCGGTCCTTGTGGTTGACAGTTCCCTCTCTCCGCGGGAGTCCCGCGTGCCGGTGCTGGTGCTGGTGGACCTGGACGATGCCAACGAGATCGCTGCCATCGAAGGTTCGGGGGTCCGTGACTGCATCGCCAAGCCTCCGGCTGCCAAGGAGCTTGTGCACCGCGCAACTGCCCTGATCAACCTCGTGGAGCGGCGCACCCGGGCACGGCAGGAGGCCGAGGCCTTGCGCGAGCAGCTCAGGCTGGTTTCGGCTGCTGTGCGGGGAACCAATGATCCGCAGGAAATCGCCGACTACGTCGTGACCGGGTTTGGCGAAACGTTTGGCGCCGACCACGTGTGGCTGACCACGTTCGAAGATGAGCGTGTTCCCCCAATCACCGCCCAGTGGAGCCGGCCCGGCCTGGATCCGCTGCGGGCGGGCCCGCTGGAGGATGAAGCCACAGCCCGCTCCACGGCCGACCAGCTGTGGGCCAGGGCTGAAGTGCTGACCTCTGACGGCTCAGACGGTTCCATCAGGCTCCCCAAGTCGCTGGAGGACCTGCACGCGAAGGCATCTGTGGTGGTGCCCATGGGAGAAGGAAACTCTTCCCTGGGTATTTTGTGGATCGCCCTGCTGGACAGCCCGCGGGCGTGGTCACGCGCCGAACTGGGGCTCATCCAGCATGTGGCAGGCAATGCAGCCCATGGACTGATCCAAAGCCACCTGATCAGCAGCCAGCTCCAGGTGGTCAAGCAACTGCAGGAGCTGGACAAGGCCAAGACCGATTTCCTCGCTACGGTCAACCATGAACTGCGAACGCCATTGACGTCGATCATGGCGTACCTGGACATGATCCAGGAGAGCACGGCGGATCCCGTGTCGCCGGAGGTCCACCAGATGCTGGACATCGTGGTCCGGAACACGGAACGGCTGCGGATGCTCATCGAGGACATGCTGAGTGTTTCCCGCAGCGGTGGCGGGGATGGCCAGCTTCACCTGACGCCGGTCCGGCTGGGCCGTACGCTGGAAATCGTGGCCGGTGCCCTCCGCCCGCTGGCCACGCTGCAGGATGTCACCATAGCGCTGGAACCCGCACAGGAGGATCCTGAACTCATGGGGGATGAGGTTCAACTGCAGCAGGTCTTCACCAACTTGGTCTCCAATGCCATCAAGTTCACTCCCAGCGGAGGAAAGATCCACGTGGGAAGTGCTGCCCATGCCGACTCTGACGGCACGCGATGGGCAACCGTCCGCGTGACGGACACCGGGATAGGCATTTCCAGTGAGGAAATCTCCCATGTGTTCACGCGCTTCTACCGCGCTTCCAATGCAATGGCCGGGGCGGTCCCGGGCACCGGCCTGGGCCTGGCCATCACGAAGGACATCGTGAGCCGGCACGGGGGCCACATTGATGTTGCCTCGGAGCTGGGAGCAGGCACCACGGTCACCGTGACCCTGCCGCTTGCCCATGAGGCCCGGGCGAGCTGACCGCCGGAAGGAGCAATCCAGGTGTTTGCTGACAATGACCCCAGGGTCTCGCAGCTGCTGGAGGGCATCGTCCGGCTGGCCTCCGGCGACCTCAACTCGAGGATTGAAGTGTCCCCCGCCAGGGACGAGCTCGATGCCATCATCATGGGCACGAACCTCCTCGCCGAAGACCTGCAGATTATCTACGAGGAACTCGAACAGCGGGTGGAGGTCAGGACCAAGCTGCTCCACGAGGCCCACTTGGAGATGCAGAAAATGGCCATGCAGGACCCGCTCACCGGGCTGGCCAACCGTTCAGCGCTCCTGACTGCGCTGAAGTCGGCGCAGTCCGACGGGACGGCAGACTCACCCGTCATCCTGCTGCTGGACCTGGACGCCTTCAAATCGATCAACGACACCCAGGGCCACACCGCCGGGGACAAGGTGCTGATCACCGTGGCCGAACGCATCCGGAATGCAGTCCGCAGCACCGACGTCGTGGCCCGGTTGGGCGGAGACGAGTTTGCCATCGTGATGCCGGCGACGGGAGCCGACCAGGCCGCCGTCGTTGGACAACGGATCCTGGCAGCGCTGAAAGAACCGATCGAGCTTCCCGACCGGAGCATCCGCTGCGCCGCAAGCCTGGGCCTGAGCGTCGGGGATGCCGGCCAGGGCCCCGAAGAAATGCTGATGCAGGCCGATGTGGCCATGTACGCCTCAAAAGCCGAGGGCCTGAACCGGCTCCACTTCTTCGAGCCCGGGCTCCTGCTGGTGCGCCGGCTCCGCAGCCAGCTGGTGGATGACCTGAGGTCCGCGCTGAAGGGCGAAGGCCTGGTGCTCCATTACCAGCCTGTGGTGGAGCTGGCCACAGGCCGCGTGGAGGGTGTGGAGGCACTGATCCGCTGGAACCACCCCACCCGGGGACGGATCATGCCCGATGAATTCATCCCCCTGGCGGAAGAGGCCGGCCTGATCTCGGAGCTTGGCCGCTGGGTCCTCACTACCGCCGTGGAGCAGCTACGCCAGTGGGTCGACGAAGATGCGGTGGACAGCAGGTTCTCGGTACGGATCAACATTTCGGCCACCGACCTGCAGAGCCTCCAGTTCATCGAGGATGTCCGGGGAGTCCTGAAGGAGACGGGTGTCCGTCCCGAGCAGGTTGTCCTGGAGCTCACCGAGATGGCCATCGTGAAGGGCAATGATCTGGACCGCTATTCGCTGGGCGGCCTGCGCGGGCTGGGCGTTGGGATCGAAATCGACGATTTCGGGACGGGCTACTCATCCATCAGCTACCTTCGGCGGCTCCCGGTGGATCGGGTCAAGGTGGACCGTTCCCTGATCGTTGGACTGGGAACGGACCCCACCCAGCCCGCCCTGGTGGCCGCAGTCCTGCAACTGGTGCGGGCCTGCGGGCTCGAGGCTGTATGGGAAGGTGTGGAAACGGCTGAGCAGGCTGAGCACTTGCGCAACCTGGGCTGCCTCAGTGCGCAGGGCTACTTCTTCAGCAGGCCCTTGCCCGCCGAGGATATCCCCGCCCTGGTGGCGGCGGCGTTCCCGGCCGGGAATGTGGGCCTATAGTGCGGAAAAGGGCTGTACTTTTGCCCTGCCCGATATACGATCATGATGCGGTGTCAGAATTACACTGCATGGGAGATCGGACATAATCAGAAGTGGCTGATTCCGAAGGTATCTGGAAATTGAACAATTACGGGGCCAACGGGTCATTACTTCGTCAACTGGGGGCGTAGTTAATGTCGGTTCGAGTACAGGCTTGGGGAGTAATTGCTGCTGTGCTGGCAGGTTCGGATCCTGCCCAGGCAGCCACGCGTCAGCGTCTTAGCGACCGTCTTGATGAGAATCCGGGAGTACCCGAAAGGGCCCTCCTGGAGCATCTGCTGGAAAGCCGGCAACAGGACAGCATAGGCAGCGGAACCCCGGACACCGCCCGAGTGCCGTTCCCCCGCGACGCCATGCCCCCGCAGCTGCTCGAACGCCTGGATGCCATCCGCAGTCTCTCAAGGATCAGCGCCTTGCTGGAGAACCAGATGTTGATGACCGCTTTCCAGCCAATCTACGGCCTGGCGAGCAAGGGCGTTGTTGGCGTGGAGGCACTCTCGCGGTTCGTCAGCGACGACGGCGCAGGCGCCGAGCTGTGGTTTGCCGAGGCCGCGTCCGTGGGGCTGGGGGCGAACCTGGAATTCTCCGCGTTGGGCTCCGCTGCGGCCGCCGCCGCAAATCTCCCCCCACACCTCTACGTTTCCCTAAATGTCTCACCGACGTCCTGCATTGACCCGCGGCTGCCCGAATTGTTCGACCACATCGAACTGCCAGTGAGTCGGATTGTGCTCGAATTGACCGAGGGAATTCCGGATGACGAATACCCGCATTTCGTTTCCGCAATTACCCCGCTGCGTGAGCGCGGCCTCCGCATTGCCATCGACGACTCGCACTCCGGAGCCGGCGCACTGAGCCGGATGGTTCACCTGCGCCCCGATTTCATCAAACTGGGACGCGACATCATCAGCGGTGTGGACAGCGATTCAACCCAGCAGGCGCTGGCGGCCTGCATGGTGGACTTCGCCGAGCAGATCGGCACAGTGCTGGTAGCCGAAGGCGTGGAAACCCGCGAGGAACTGCAGGTGCTGACGGATCTTGGCGTCAGCGCCGGCCAGGGCTACCTGCTGGGCCGGCCGTCGGTCCGGCCCCAGGACTGGGCAGCCTGGAACACCGCCAAGGACCCGGACGGCCTGATAAGGCAGCTCTCCGAGGCGGAGAACGTTGCCCACGGCTCACCAGGGGCAGCCGACAAGCACTGAGTGCGAGCCGCAGTGCCCTGAAGCCTTGGGCAACAGCGGCCGCCTACTCGCTGTGCCCCTGGTCCCCGCTCATCTGGTCCTCGGCCGGAGGGGTCTCCCCCGGCGGGACGCCGCCGCCCGGTTCGAGGCCGGTGATGTTTCCCTCCTGCGGATCGGGATTGGCCGTTCCGGCAGAGTCCTTTGCTGGGCGCGCCTGATCCGTGCCGGCGTCGGCCGTTTCCGCGCCTGGCCTGTCCGGGTTGGCGGGATCGTTTTCCGGATGGTAGCTGCTCATAGTGCTGGTTCCTTCCTGGATGGCTGCGGACTCTTCCTCAGCTCTGGACTAATTGTAAGCATGCTGATAATTCTGGAAGGGTTCCGGGATGGCAGGACAGGCCGTCCCCCCGAGCAGAAGGAGCACTGAGATGGGCATCGGCGACAGCATCGGCAAGGCGGCAGAAAACGCCATGGAAGACCTGGCGGGGACCTCATCGCCCACGGAGAACACCCGGGTTCCGGAACCCACGGATCCCAACAGCGACGTCGAGGTCCATTCGTCCATCAGTGAAGGATCCAACGCGATGGAGGCGGAGAAGGAAAAGGCGCCCGGACTCAAACCCGGCACTGCGACAGGACCGGTTTCTTCCCATCCGGCGGAGCCGGACACTGCTCCTGGCCCCTCAGGCGATGGCGCAGCGGAGGGCGCTGGCCAGTCCGCTGACGACGCCGGGGGTGTTCCCCGCGATGTTCCGGGTCCGGCGGGCCTGCCGGACGGCGACCCTGACTCCTTGCGCGCCGATCCGGGCGAGGGCGACCAGGACCCCTCCAGGGACTTGGGCCGCAGCTGACTGTCTGGCAAGCGACTGGGACGTTTCGGGTTCCCGGGCTCAGGTTTCCGGCCACTCCCCGCGTTCCAGCAGCACCTGCTTGAGGAGGTCTGCCCGGTCGGTCACGAGGCCGTCCACGCCAAGGTCCAGCAACCTTCGCATTTCGGCGGGGTCATTGATGGTCCACACATGCACCATCAGGCCCAGGGCGTGTGCGCGCCGGACGTAACCGCGAGTGACCACCCGGAACCCGCCATAGCTGACCGGGACCTGCAGCGCCTGGACGTCCTTCAGTGGGGCCCGGAGCAGCAGCCGGAGCCAAGCAGCGGGCAGGGGCCGCAACAGGAAAAAGAGCGTGTTCGTGGCAATCCCGGCCGACGACGCAACGGGGCGGCTGAGCAGCTTCAGCACCGCCCGGCGTCGTCGGTCCGAGAAGCTGGCCACCAGCACACGGTCATGGAGGCTGTGCCGCTCGATGCTGGCGGCGAGGCTTCGCACCGAATTCCAGTCCTTGACGTCCAGGTTCAGCCTGACCCCGGGAAGGGCAGCCACCAGTTCGTCGAACAGCGGCACCGGTTCGTGGCCACCGATCCGGGCCGCAGCCACCTCGGCAGCGGTGAGCTCACAGATCCGGCCGACGGCGTCCGTCACCCGGTCCAGTGTCTCGTCGTGGAACAGCACCAGCACGCCGTCCGACGTTGTGTGCACATCCGTTTCCAGGTAGGTAAAGCCGAGGTCGACGGCGGCGCGGAACGCGGCCATGGAGTTCTCCAGGCCCTCGCGCGAGTAGCCGCGGTGGGCCATGGCCACCGGACGTCCGGCGTTGTGCAGGAACGGCGAGGATGCAGTCACAATGCGAGCGTACCGGCTACTCCTGCGGGACAACCTCCACGCCATCGCTGCAGTGCAGCAGCATGCGGCCGCGGCCGCCATCGAGGTCCACCCAAATGGCGGTGTGGTCCCACGTGATGGCATCCACGAGGCCGCCGCTTTCGAAGCCGGGTGCGAGGCGGACCAGGACGCGGTCGCCCTGCTTGAGCTTTTTCCAATGGGCCGCCGGTACCGCCGGACGCAGCGGCGCTTCGGCCGCATCGTGCTTGACGTTCCTTGCCATGATGTCCCCTTGAGCCGCGGATCGGTTGTCCACTTCCTACGCTAGGGCGGCAAGGTAAACGGCAGGTGAGCGCCAGCTGTGAAAAAGGGCGTCAAGCTAGGGAAGTTTTACCCCCAGCGAGGTGAGCCGGGCCTCAAGAATCTGGGCCACGCCGTCGTCGTCGAAATGGGGCGCCTGCTGGCCGGCGGCAAGGATGGCCTCCGGGTGGCCGCTGGCCATCCCGTAGCCGTGGCCGGCCCAGCGGAGCATCTCGATGTCGTTGGGCATGTCGCCGAAGGCCACCACGTCGGCGGCGTCGATGCCCAGGGATTTGGCGTATTCGGCCAGGGTGACGGCCTTGTTGACGCCGGGCAGGGACAGCTCGAGCATGGAGACCCCTGGTGAGGAGTGTGTGGCGGCGGCCAGGTGCTGGACGGCGGGTTTCACCTCGGCGAGGAAGCTGTCCGGAGTGCCTTCCCGGACGATGGCCAGGAATTTGATGACGCGGTCATCCGGGGTGAGCGTGTCAGCAAGCGGTGCCGGCGTGAACTCGGCGAGCAGTTCGCTGGATCCGTTCTCGATGAACCCGGGCTCGAGGTGGAAGCCGGTCAGGGTTTCCGCTGCGAAGAGTGCGGTGGGCCGCAATTCCTTGATGATCCGGCGGATCTCCAGGACCGATTCGATGCTGAGGGCCCGGGCGGAGACCAACCGGTTATCCTCCAGGTCCCACACCACGGCGCCGTTGGAGCAGATCACGGTGCCGGTGTGGCCCAGCTGTTCTTCGAGGGGGTGCAGCCAGCGCGGCGGACGGCCGGTGACAAAAACAAGTTCGACGCCGGCTTTCCGGCAGGCGTGGAAGGCACGGACGGTGCGGTCGCTGATCTTTCCGTCGTGTCCAAGAATGGTTCCGTCAATGTCACTTGCTACCAGCCGCATCCTGCCAGTCTACGTGGGTTGCTTGGACCGCTCGCCCTCATCTTTGAAGCCGGTTGCCGGAAGGGTGTCCCTTCACCGTGGAGCTTGGCGAAGGGATACCCTTCCATGGCTGCCGGCTCTTCCCGGCGTCCTGCTCAGTCAGGAACGGACACCAGTTCGGTGGCCGTCGGAGGTTCCGTTTGGGCCGGACCCTCCGACGAACGTTCTGCGGCGGGCGCCGCATGCGCGGCAAGCACCCCGGTCTGATGCCTGATCTTGAGCCGATAGAGCAGGGCGCCGCCGCCGGCGACGGCACCGACAAACAGGACGCCGCCCCACTGCAGGTACCACTCAAACGGGGGCACTGAATTGTAGATTTCCGGGCGGGGCCAGATCAGGTTCACGGTCATGGCGCCGCCCCAAAGCACCGCTACAATGTTCACCGGCAGCCCCCACTTGCCCAGGCTGAAGCCCGGTTCGGTGTCGTCGTCCGCAAGCGGCCACTTCTTCTGGAACCGCTTGCGGAGCATCGGAACGGTGACCAGCAGGTAGGACAGGTAGATCAGGACGATGCTGATGCTCGAAAGGATGGTGAAGATCGCGGGCTGGGAGACGTTGACGATCAGGGGAATGATGGCGATGAGTCCGATGACGATGGCCGCCACCGTAGGCGTCTTCCGCTCTGGATGCACCTTGCTGAGCTGGCCGCTAAAGGGCAGGTTGTTGTCCCTGGCCATAGCGAACATCATGCGGATGGCGGCGGCGTGAACGGCCAGTGTACAGACGATCACTGCCACGACGATGCACACCAGGAACGCCTTACCGAAGGGGCCGCCCAACACGGAGAGCACGATGTACTGCAGGCCGCCGTCGGCGGCGCCCAGCTTGGGGTCGTTGAGGTCGGGGGCGGCCAGGAGTCCGCCAAGGAGAATTAGTCCGCCCAGGACGAAGGACGCCGTGATTGCACGCAGGATGGCCTTGGGGGCTGTCTTTTTCGGGTCCTTCGTCTCCTCGCCGAGGGAACTGGCGGTGTCAAAGCCGTACATGACGTAACCGGAGGCCATGGCGCCGATGAGGAACACCCCGAAGAAGCCAAGGTCGTGGTCCATGCCGTAGCCTGCGGTGCTGAAAAGGACTTCCGGCCCCCGCACCACATGCCAGGCAAGGGCCAGGATGAGAAGCACGGCAGCAGCGAGCTCCACGAAGACGCCTATGCTGTTAATTTTGGTCATCAGCTTCACGCCGAAGGCGTTAATGATGGTGGAGATGGAGATCATGATGCTGGCGAGCAGCACGCCGTTGAGGGCGAAATCGTAAGTGCCCGTGCCGTCGCCGATGATCTGGAAACCGGACCAGATCTGGGGCAGGGTGAGCTGCAGTGCAAGGGCCACGGCCCCGAGCGCCACGATCGAGGAGATGAGCAGCAGCCAGCCCGCCAGCCAGGCGAACGTCCCTGACGAGAGCCGCTTGGCCCAGTTGTACACCGAGCCGGCCACCGGGTAGCGGCCTGCCAGCTCAGCAAAGCAGAGGGCTACCATCAGCTGGCCGGCGAAAACGAGGGGCCAGGACCACGCGTAGGCGGGGCCGGCCATGGAAAAGCCAAAGTAAAAAAGTTGGAATACGCCGGTGAGGATGGAGATGTAGCTGACTCCTGCCGCGAAGCTGGCGAACTTGCCGATGCTGCGGTCCAGGGTCTGGGCATAGCCGAATTCGTCCATGCCACTTGCGTCTGCACGCTTTGTGGGTTCTAACATCCGAGCTCCTAAGTGAGAAAAGCACGATGGTGATGACCCGCGGCCGCCATTGGACGCGGGTTTATATCAGGGCCGGGCACTGCGCTCGGCAGCGCCCGGCCGTTCCCCCATTGCCGTTGCCTATTCGGCCGGAACCGCCCCCGTTCCGTCCGAAGATGAACCGAACCAGCCGCTGGGTGCGGGCTGGATGTTCTGCCAGATATGTTTTGCCTCGCGGTATTCGTTGAGGCCCGCGCTGCCAAGTTCACGGCCAATGCCGGACTTGCCGAATCCGCCCCACTCCGCCTGCGGGACATACGGGTGGTAGTCATTGATCCATACTGTTCCGTGCCGGAGGGCGCCCGCAACGCGCTGCGCTTTCGATGCGTCCGATGTCCAGACCGCTCCCGCCAGGCCGTACTCCGTGTCGTTGGCTATGGCAACGGCCTCGGCTTCGGTCCGGAACGTCTCGACTGTCAGCACCGGGCCGAATGACTCCTCCCGCAGCACGCTCATACCCGAGCGGCAGTTGCCGAGCACGGTGGGCGGGTAGAAGAATCCGTCCGCAAGAGTCCCCTCGTCGGGGATGTAGCCGCCGCACAACAGCTCGGCGCCCTCCGCGATGCCGGCCTGGACGTAGGCGTGGACCTGTTCGCGGTGCTTGGCGGAAATCAGCGGGCCCGTTTCTGCGTCGGGATCAAACGGCCCGCCCATCCGGATCTTTTTCGCCCGTTCAACCACCTCGGCAACGAAGCGCTCCGCAATGGTCTCCTCGACGACAAGCCGCGCCCCGGCCGAGCAGACCTGGCCGGAGTGCAGGAAAACAGCTGTCAGGGCGTTGTCGACGGCGGCGTCCCAGTCCGCGTCCGCGAAGACGACGTTGGGGTTCTTCCCGCCGAGCTCGAAGGCGACGCGCTTCACGGTCTCCGCGGCGGCCGCCATGATGGTCTGGCCCGTAGCCAGGCTTCCGGTCAGGGAGACGAGGTCCACGCGCGGGTCCGAACTCAGCGCGGGACCCACCCTCGATCCGGATCCCGTGACCAGATTCGCGACTCCGGCGGGAACCCCGGCCTCTGCCAGTGTTTCCATGAGCAGGATGGAGGTGGACGGCGTGAGCTCGCTGGGCTTGAGCACAAAGGAGTTTCCCGCGACAAGTGCCGGTGCCACTTTCCAGGCGGCCTGGAGGAGCGGGTAGTTCCATGGTGCGATGAGGGAACAGACGCCAAGCGGTTCGTAGACTACGCGGCTGATGGCATTCGGCCGGCCCGTATCGATAACCCTGCCGGCATCGAGGCCCGCTATCTTTCCGTAGTAGCGGAAGCATGCGGCTATGTCGTCAATGTCGTATTCGGCCTCGACGAGGCGCTTACCCGTGTCCAGCGCCTCGGCCCGGGCGTAAGCCGCCTTGTCCCGCTCAAGCAGCCCGGCGATGCGCAGCAGCACCTCGCCGCGTTCGATGTCCGTCAGCCGGCGCCACGCACCGCCGTCGAACGCTGCCCGTGCACTCGCGATTGCCCGCTCAGCGTCCTCGACGGTCGACGAGGCTACAACCGTTACCTCATGTCCGTCCGCCGGACAGCGCACAACTGTTGTCCCGCCGTCGGATGCCTGGTGCCATGAGCCGTCAATGTACAGGCCCTTAATGGGGTCCTGCCCTTTCCCGGCGTGGTGGATTTGTTCAACGGTGGCGGTCATGGTTTCTCCTTCTCCAGTCCATCAATCATGCCTAGGCCCCAGCCGCGGGGGCAGCTGCAGTATCAGCGGCGTTACGCTCCAGCGGGCTGATCCCGTGGCGGTAGAACTCCGTGTGCTGCGCGGCCAGGGGCGCCTTGCCGAGGATGAGGTCGGAGGCCCTTTCGGCCAGCATCATCACCGGGGCGTAGATATTGCCGTTCGTCACATAGGGCATGGCGGAGGCGTCGACGACGCGCAGGCCCTTGGTGCCGTGGACGGACATGTCCAGCGGGTTGACCACTGCCATCGGGTCGGATTCCGGGCCCATCTTGGCGGTGCAGGAGGGGTGCAGGGCGGTTTCTGCGTCCCTGGCCACCCAGTCCAGGATTTCAGCATCCGTCTGCACGCTGCGGCCGGGAGACAGCTCGCCGCCGTTGAACGGGCCCATGGCCTGCTGGCCCAGGATGTCGCGGGAGATCCTGACGGCTTCCACCCATTCGCGGCGGTCCTGCTCGGTGGAGAGGTAGTTGAAGACCATCGACGGGTGGACTGTGGGGTCCGTGGACTTGATCTTGAGGCTGCCGCGGGCGTCCGAGTACATCGGGCCGATGTGCACCTGGTAGCCGTGCTTCGCGTCTGCCTTCTGGCCGTCATAACGGACGGCGACAGGCAGGAAGTGGAACATGAGGTTGGGGTAGGCCACGTCCTCGTTGGAGCGGACGAATCCCCCGCCTTCGAAGTGGTTGGTGGCTGCCGGGCCCTTGCGGCCGAAGAGCCACTGCAGGCCGATCCACGGCATGCGCCAAACATCCAGGGCCGGCTGCATGGACACAGGCTGCGTGCAGGCGTGCTGGATGTAGACCTCCAGGTGGTCCTGCAGGTTCTCGCCGACGCCGGGCAGGTTCACCACGGATTTGATGCCCAGCGATTTGAGGTGCTCGGCATCGCCCACACCGGAGAGCTGGAGCAGCTGAGGAGTGTTGATGGCGCCGCCGGACAGAATCACTTCACCGGCGTTGACCGTGTGCAGCTTGCCGTTGCGGCGGTAGGTGACGCCCGTGGCAGTGGTGCCGTTGAAGTTGACCTTGGTGACCATCGCCCTGGTCAGCACTGTGAGGTTTGGCCGGCTGGAGTTGGGACGGATGTGCGCCCTTGAAGCTGACAGGCGCTGGCCCTTGTGGACGTTGCGGTCAAAGGCCGCGAAGCCTTCCTGACGGTATCCGTTGACGTCGTCGGTGAGGGGGTAGCCGGCTTCCTGGGCGGCTTTGAAGAACGCCTGGAAGAGCGGGTTGGTGGCCGGGCCGCGTTCCAGGACCAGCGGGCCGTCGTGTCCGCGGAGTTCGTCGTCCGGATCCGCGGCCAGGGCATTTTCCATCTTGTTGAAGTAGGGAAGGCAGTGGGCGAAGTCCCAGGTTTCCATGCCGGCGTCGGCACCCCAGCGCTCATAGTCGAGGGGATTGCCGCGCTGGAAGATCATGCCGTTGATGGAGCTGGAGCCGCCCAGGACCTTGCCGCGGGCATGGGCCACACGGCGGCCGCCCATGTACGGCTCAGGATCCGACTGGTAGCGCCAGTCGTACAGCGGGTTGCCGCTGGGGAAAGTCAGTGCGGCGGGCATCTGGATGAAAAGGTCCCAGGGGTAGTCGCTCCGTCCGGCCTCAAGAACCAGGACGCTGTTGTGGCCGCCCTCGCTGAGCCGGTTGGCGAGCACGGAACCTGCGCTTCCGCCTCCGACGATGACGTAGTCGTAGTGGGTTTTGGTCATGCTGCAAACTCTCCTTCTACCTGGTGCCGACCAGCCGCTGAGGGCGGTCGTCCTTCTTCCGGAAGCGGGCAATGCCTCTTGGTGCCCGGGAAAACTCTTTGTTGGATCTTTGGAATTGCTGGCGCACGGCGCCGGCAGGGTATCTACCTAGCCGGATGCGGAGGTTTCCGACGTGCCCTTGGAACTGCAGCCGCGCCGGATTTTCCTTGGGCCGCGAAGGGAGGTCGGCGTTGACGCCCCCTCATGTCCGCTTGGTGTGGTGTAGGTCATACTCATGCAGAATAGTGCACCTTGAACAAGTGTTCAATAGCCCGACTGGACAAGTGTTCAAAATTTACGTGGGCGTAACATGGCTCGCTCATCCTGCCGTTTGGAGACCGGTCCTGTCCGCGGGTGCATGTGGGCCGATCGATTCAGTCATCGTTGGCGAGCCACTCCCCCGGCACTACCCGCGGACCGTGCAGGAAGATTAGTATCGGATTCGTCCTAATGAATCCGAAATAAGTATTTCCCCTTACTAATCGGGGATCCTAAGCTGGTCGGAGCATGGCACCGTGCCCTGCCTCGATCTGCCAGGAGCGTCAATGGAGACTCGGCATCTGAAGTACTTCATTGCCGTGGCCGAGGAGAGACACTTCGGCCGGGCAGCCCTCCGCCTGCACATGGCGCAGCCGCCGCTGTCGCAGCAGATCCGACAGCTCGAGGAGCATCTCGGCACGCCCCTGCTGGTGCGCACCACCCGCAAGGTTGAGCTCACCCCGGCCGGACAAGTCCTGCTGGACCGCGGACGCGTGCTGCTGCAGGACCTCAGCGCCCTCGTGGAGGACGTCCAGCAGGTCGGGGCAGGAGCCACCGGCGTGATCCGGGTAGGCTTCACCGGAACGGCGACGTACCGGCTGATGCCCAGCATCGTTCAGGCAGCACGCCGGACCCTCCCAGGGCTCAGGATCACCGTGCAAGGCGAGATGCTGACACCACAGATGGAGGCTGCTCTCGAAGAGGGCCGGCTGGACGTGGCAGTCCTCCGTCCGCCGGTCCGCTCCGGCGAGCTCAAGCTGAGGCTGCTTGAACAGGACCAGCTGGTGGCGGCGCTTCCTGCCGATTCGCCCCTCGCGGAGCGCGGCACACTGGACATCACCGATCTGGCCAACGAGGACTTTATAGGCTATTCCGCGCACTCCGCCGTCAACACCATCTCCGCTGAAGCCTGCCGCAAGGCCGGTTTCCAACCTCGCCTGGTGCAGGAGTCCAAGGAAACATCCACCCTGCTCTCGCTCGTGGCCGCCGGCATGGGCGTCGCACTCGTGCCCATGACCGCCCGGATGTTTTCATTCCAAGGCGTCGCCTTCCGCCCGCTCCGGGACCCGCCGCCGGTTGACCTCGCCGTCGCATGGAACCGGAACAATGTGACACCGCTGATCCGGAGCTTTCTGGGCCTCTTCGACGCCCTCCCCACTTCACAGCCAGCAGCCGCCGCAAAGGACATCTCCGCATGAAAATCGCACGTATTGAGGCCATCCCCTACTCCATCCCCTACGCCCGTCCCTTGAAGTTCGCGAGCGGAGAAGTCGCGGCCGCGGAACACGTGCTGGTCAGGATCCATACGGACATTGGCATCTGCGGCGTGGCCGACACTCCTCCACGCCCCTACACGTACGGCGAAACGCAGGAATCCATCGTCGCTGTGGTGACCAATGTGTTTGCCCCGCAGCTGATCGGGCTGGACCCAATGGACCGCTCCAAGGTCCAGCAGGTGCTCCGCCGCACGATCAACAACCCCACGGCCAAGGGGGCCCTGGACATCGCCCTGTGGGACATCATCGGCATCTCCCTGGACACCCCCGTGCACAAATTGCTTGGCGGCTTCACTGACAGCATGCGCGTGTCCCACATGCTGGGCTTCAAGCCCGCCGCCGAGCTCCTCGAGGAAGCGCTGGGGTTCCGCGAAACGTACGGCATCGACACCTTCAAGCTCAAGACCGGCCGGCGGCCGCTCTCCCTGGACGTCGAGGCTTGCCATGTGCTGCGGGAGGGCCTCGGTGCGGACACCGAGATCTACCTCGACGCCAACCGGGGCTGGACGGCGAACGAGGCCATGGAGGTCCTCCGCCAAACCGAAGGCCTGGGACTGTCCATGCTGGAAGAACCGTGCGACGCCAGTGAGGCCCTGGGCCGACGCCGGCTCGTGCAGCAGTCACGCATCCCCATCGTCGGCGATGAAAGCGTCCCCACCCTCGGCGACGTGTCCCGGGAGCTGCTCTCCGGCGGCAGCAACGCCATCTGCATCAAAACAGCCCGCAGCGGCTTCACCGAGGCCCAGCAGATCCTCAGCCTCTGCGAGGGGCTGGGTGTGGACGTCACGATGGGAAACCAGATCGACACCCAAGTCGGAAGCCTGGCCACAGTCACCTTCGGCGCGGCCTTCGAGGCCAGCAGCCGGCGGGCCGGGGAGCTCTCCAACTACCTGGACATGACGGATGACCTGCTCGCGGAGCCGCTCGAAATCAACGACGGCGCCATCCGGGTCCGTGAGTTCCCTGGCGTCGGTGCTGTCATCGATGCCGACAAGCTGCAGAAGTACCGCCAGGACTAGGCCGCCCCGCCCACGCCTGCCCAGAAACCCCACACAACAAGGAGAATCTCATGCTCTACCTGGTCCGCATGGATGTAGATATCCCGCTGGACATGCCCAAAGAACGCGCCGACGCCATCAAGGCGGAGGAACGGGAGTACTCCCAAAAGCTCCAGTACGACGGCCGCTGGCCGCATTTGTGGCGGATCGTGGGCGAGTACTCCAACTACTCGGTGTTCGACGTCGCGGACAACGACGAGCTACACACCCTCCTCTCAGGCCTGCCGCTATTTCCGTATATGGACATCAAGGTCACTCCGCTCGCCAGGCACCCCTCTGCCATCGGGTAGCGGTCGGATGCGGATTCATATACCCCACCTCTCAATCAGCGGCAGATAGGTATTTCTCAACAATCAATGCCGGGCCTACTGTTGAAACAACAAGGAACGTGAGGCCCAGCACAATGCAGCGCACAACGGTCCGGAACCCCAACCGTGAATCGACAAAGGAGTCATCATGACCACGGAAACACATGCCACTGCGGCCGCTTCGGGCGCTGGCGCCACCGCCCGCTTCAGGGAAAACAAGCAGCTTGCCACTGGCACGAGCCAGGAGCGAGTGAACACCCTCGCCGGCCGGCTCATCAAGGCGGTCAATGACATCGTGCTTGACGAGAAGGTCAGTTACGACGAGTACAACGCCTTCAAGGCCTGGCTCATCCAGGTCGGCGAGGACGGCGAATGGCCGCTGTTCCTGGACGTCTGGGTGGAGCATTCGGTCGAGGAGGTTGCCAACGCCAACCGGCATGGGACCAAGGGCACCATCGAGGGGCCGTACTACATCCCGGACGCGCCCACACAGAACACTCCGGCAACCCTGCCGATGCGCGAGGATGAGCCCGGCACTCCGCTGCTCTTCCAGGGCCAGGCGAAGAACGTCGCCGGAGAACCGCTGGCCGGTGCGCTGATTGAGCTGTGGCACGCCGACGACCTCGGCTTCTACTCCCAGTTCGCCCCGGGGCTGCCGGAGTGGAACCTCCGAGGCTCTGTCATCGCCGACGGCGAGGGCAACTTCGAGATCAACACCATCCAGCCCGCGCCGTACCAGATCCCCACCGACGGCGCCTGCGGTGCCCTCATCGCCGCGGCCGGCTGGCACGCCTGGCGCCCCGCCCACCTGCACCTCAAGGTTTCAGCTCCCGGGCACCAGCCCATCACCACCCAGCTCTACTTCGAAGGCGGCGAGCACGTTGGCGACGACATCGCCTCTGCCGTCAAGCCCGAACTCATCCTCGCCCCCACCCGGCGTGCCGACGGCCAGGGCCGCGAAGTCACCTACGACTTCATCCTCGACCCCGAGGACTAAGCCCGCTACCAGTTCCAGGACTGGTACTCGTTAGGCACGGGGACGGCCACGGGCCTAACCAAACACCGCACACGGCGGCACCGTACCGCCGTCGATCCACACAGCAGACGTGCCGCGATGGCGCGCTGCCAAAAACGCTCCTTCTGCCCGATAAAGCCCATCATTCAGTGCTCACACAACCCCACACCAGACAGGAGAGGTCGATGACTCAGGGAGCAGTCAGAGCCGGCGTTGATAACCTCGACCTGCGGCACGCGTTCGGCAGGTTCGCTACCGGAGTCACGGTGGTCACCACCCGCGCGGCCGACGGTGTCCCGCACGGTGCCACCGTCAACGCCTTCACCGCAGTGTCCGTTGACCCACCACTTGCCCTGGTGACGCTAACCCGTACTTCACGGGCCGCCCGGTACCTCGAAGGCACCCCCTTCGCGATCAACATCCTCTCGCTCGAGCAGAGAGACGTCGCGCTGCACTTCGGCGGCAAGGTGCTGGACGAAGAGCCCGAGTGGACCCTCGCCGGCAACGTTCCGGTGTTGCTGAAGAATGCAGCTACGCTTGAATGCCGGCCCTGGAATATCTATGACGGCGGCGACCACATCGTCGTGGTGGGCGAGGTCGTCGCCATGCACATCACCGATCGCCAGCCGCTCCTGTTCTTCGGCGGGGACTTCCGGGAGATCGGGCGCTTGGTCGAGGGCGCTCCGTGGGACCACCCCGGCGACGCTCCCGAATCGGGCTGGTTCGCCGGCTCCAGTACTTTCACACGGATGCGCAGCCCCTAGCCGAGATTTATCCCGGCAGCACGGCCGGACCGCCTGCCGGTGTCCGTCGGTTCAGTGCCGGATGGCAGCGACTGGCAGTTCCATGTAGCCGGAACACAACGCGCTCTTTCCAGACGCTTGCATAAGGCGTTCCGATCGCTCGTGCACTCTTGCGCCGTCAGGCGTGAAAGTCAGACCCGAGAACTGGCCGCGTGCTTTGCGCGTGCCCGTGAATGAATTGGGCATCCTTTTTCATCCAGATTCTGAAGTTTGTTGCTATCAAAGGAGATAAGACAATGACGAAAACATTACACACGATGGCAGGAGCAGGCAATGTCCGCTGAGCCCATCGTCGCCGTTTCCGCTAAACCTAAATTCGTGAGAAACCGCGTCACTTATTCGCTATACGCCTACTTCTGCACATTTGGTTGGTTCATGCTCGGATTCTCTCCGTGCGTTCCGATCATCGCCCAGGAGCAGAATATCTCAAATGGCCAAGCGGGGCTGATAGGACCGGCTCTCGCCTTGGGACTTATTCTGGGGGCACTCGCGATCAACCGAACCACAGCCGGTTTGGGCCGCAAGAGGGTCCTTTTTTCTGCAAGCACCATCCTGACTGTTGGCGTTATTGGGCTCCTTTTGAGTTCTTCCTTCCCACTGACTGTCGCCGCGACCTTTGTGTGTGCTTTCGGGGCCGAGTTGATTATCGCCTCAGTGCTCCCGGGCCTCGCAGTGCATCACCAGGCCATGGCTCCAGCCGCGTTGAGTGAGGGCGCCGCGATTGGGGCGGCCGCGGGCCTGGCATCACCGTTCCTCGTTGGTCTGAGTATCTCGGCGGGATGGGGATGGAGGGTCGGCATCTCCACAACCGTTGTGCTCCTCGTGATCGCATGCCTCTTCCTGGCGGGGATGCCACGAGTAGGTGCACTTGACGGACGACGCCTGCGAAGCGCCGCTCACCCATCGGCAGCCCGCCCGTCGAAAACCACTGGCGTATTCTGGCTCCTCTGGGTGGCTTGCATTTGCGGTATCGCTTTGGAATTCTCCACCCTGTTCTGGGTTCCGGCGCTCTTCTCGGAGCGTGCTGGCATGAGCCTGGGGGCAGCCGCGTCCTCGGCCTCCGCGCTCGTTCTGGGTGAACTGATTGCCCGATCGATCTCATCGCGTCTCAGTACGCGATGGACGCTCAGGCCTTTGCTGCTGGTTGCCCTCAGCGTTACTGCGTTGGGATGGCTTATCTTCTGGACTGCCAGCGTCCCTCTCATTGCCGTCGTAGGACTATTCATCGCCGGCCTGGGGATCGGCCCGCTGCAGCCCTTGACAGCTGCTTCCCTGTTCTCAGTCTCTCCGGGAGAGGAAACCAAGGCACAGTCGCGCATCTCAATTGGACAGGGCATCGCGATCGGTACTTTCCCCATCATCCTAGGGGCATTGTCGGACGTCACCGGCACATTCCTCGCTTTTCTGGTCATCCCGGCGCTAGTCATTCTCTGCGCCATCATGCTGGTCATCGCAACGAAGAAGGTGCATTCAGCGCCCGCCGCTGACTCGTACGTCGTCGCACTATAACTACGTCAAGCAGCACAAAAGGAAACCTGTGTCAGCAGCCGCTCGCGTCTCGTTCAGCTGCACCACACAGAGGGAAATGTCGGCGTGAAGGACTATCAGTTCAGCTCCCAGGCATAGGTGGCCAGCCCGCCCAGCAATGGGACGGCGCCCGTCACCTGTCCTGCTCACGCTCCGTACATCTGATCTATGTTCACCACCTCGGGCACTTAGCGGCCCCGCGAAAGGAAGTCTTAGCATGAAACCCGCCATGAACCAGATCTCGACCATGCAAGCCACATTCGAAGAGGATTTGCCCGCATATGCAGCAGCGGGGTTCGAAGCCATTGGCCTTCTGGAGATGAAACTGCCCGAAGACGACAACAACAACCGCCGCCTGCTGGACAAGTACGGCTTCGAGGTGTCGAACTGCATCGTAAGCGTCCTCTCGATCCTGCCCTTGCAAGGAGTGGTGTTGCCGAAGGGAGACTGGAAGGGCATCGACTTCGAAGGTCCCGAGGACACCGAGACCCGTATCCGCCTGATTTGCGACGCCGTCCGGCGCCTCGGACCGTATAAGCCTTCGTCCGTGACTGTGTCGTTTGGCTCGCCGGACGGCTTCGATAGCGCTCGAGCCGCTGAAGCTGCGCTGAGAGATGGTCTGCGCCGCATCGCGGATGTGGCGACGAAAAGTGGGGTTCGAATCGCGATCGAGCCGATTCACCCGTCGATCATCCACACGCTGGGTCAGTCCATCGCTGAGACGGCCCACATTATCGACGATGCTGGGGTCGCGGACGCCGTTGGCATTCTAATCGACACGTGGCATTCTGGGGATTCACCCACGTTGTTCGAGGACATCGAGGCTCACGGGGATCGCGTCATCGGTCTGCACGTGTGTGATCGGGCACCTGCCGGAAACCCCAACCGCCTGGTGCCGGGAACGGGCGCTTCACCAACTGTGGAAATCCTGGGTGCACTCCGCAAGCACGGCTACGACACTTGGGCGGACGCAGAGCTATTCTCGCCGCATGACGTTTGGCTGCGCCCCGTCGAGGAGGCAGCCACGATCGGTTTCACCGCAATGAATGACGTGCTCAAACGAAGCGCCGATTTCGCCTAATCACCCCACCAAACTGTAGGGAGTCAACAATGTCCAGCAATGGTCGAATGCAATACCCGCTTGGCGAGGTCACCCGTGGCCACCACTATGCGATCTCCGTGCGCGATATGGACGCAATGGTTGCCTGGTACCAGGAGAAGCTCGGTGCCGTGGTAACCGGAGCCTGGGACCCGGAGGAACTTGGAGCTCACGTCCGGATCGTGACTGTCAATGGATTCTCGTTTGAGCTTGTCTCGATGAACGAATCCTCGCCGTCATCAACCCAGTGGGGTGACCCGCCCGGTATGGCCATTAAGAATGGCCCGTTCCACATGGCCTTCACCGTGGACGATTGCGCCGCCGCCGTTGCAGAGCTCAAACTTCGCGACGTGAAGTTCGCTTGGGATGTCGCCGACTACGACGAACTCAAGATGCGGTGTGCGCACTTTTGGGATCTGGAGGGAAATATTCTCGAGCTCGTCGAGGTACTCGACTAAGAAAGGCGAATTCTCGTCTGCAGTCAAAGGGCGAGTGCGTGACTCTGCACCTGGTCGCCGGCCGACCGGCCGGCGATCAGACCGAAGCCCGTACGCGCTCGCCTCGAAGACCACGGTCTCGCGCGACCGTGGTCTTCGCTGGCGTGCAAGGTAGATCTTGCCTCGGGCGACTGCCGTGTTGGCGATATCGACGGCGACGGCGGTGTCCCCATAGGGGGCGGCAATGGACCAGGGATTCGTGCCGATGACTTTCTCGCGCCCGCCCCAGGGCGCCATGGCGGGGGAAGCGTTGGTGGTCAGCATAGACACGCACCCGTCGGCCGCTGCGCGCCTCGTCCGACGCCAAGATTGTGCCGTTGATGTTGGTCCCGTCGTCGCTCAGTAGGGATGTGGCAACCTGACAGAATGAGGGTTGGAGGCGCACAATCCACTAAGCGAGGCAACCACAGTGACTCGACAGATCTTCGACAGCCATTTCCACATCATCGATTCCCGCTTTCCGCTCGTGCGAAACAACGGATACCTGCCGCCCGAGTTCACCGCGACCGATTATCTGCGCGCCGTTTCAGACCTGGGAGTTACGGGCGGCGCAGTGGTTTCGGGTTCATTCCAGGCCTTCGACCAGACCTATCTGACCGACGCACTTGCAACACTTGGCCCGATGTTCGTGGGCGTTGCCAATATTGCCGAGACGACAAGCGATGAGGAACTTCTTCGTCTTGCTGAAGCGGGAGTCCGCGGCGTTCGGTTCAATCTCTACCGGGGCGGCTCCGCAGAAATTGAAAGTGTTTCCTCACTTGGGCGACGAGCATGGGATGTGGCAGGGATGCACGCGGAGTTCTATCTCGACGCGAAGGACCTCGTCGAGTTGGAACCGGTCATTACAGCACTTCCGAAGGTGAGCATCGACCACTTAGGAATGACTTCAGTGCATCGCGATGTCCTGCTCCGACTCGTGTCCCGCGGCGTACGCGTGAAGGCCACAGGCTTCGGCCGGGTCCAACTGGACGTGACTTCAACTATTCGGGAGATCCACCAAGAGAACCCCGAGGCGTTGATGTTTGGAACCGATCTCCCCAGCACCAGGGCTCCAGTGCCCTTCCATCGGGACGACCTGGAACTCGTTGCGGACATTCTTGCTGACGACACGAGCCTCGCCCTTTACGACAACGCGGCACGCTTTTACGGTTTGACTGCGTAGCCCCCAACATTGCGGTTGGTTTGCCCGTCGTTGAGCTCAACAGCCGGCCTCCGCCCGGGCGCCAACAGCGTCCCCCTGTCCTTGGAGGAGTAACCCTAGTCCGACAGCGGCCAAGGTAGCTTTTCTGATGGGTGGCAGCTCAGTGCTTCCTTGGCCATCTTATGGATGCAACGCAGAGAACTGCTGACGACATCCATAAGGCTCCCCCCGGTCCGGCTGGAGCTGCCAGCAACCCTGCCCCGATCGGCAAGGCAACCTGTCCGAGGCGGTTTGCGAGGAGCCTCAGCGCCAGTGCGGCGCCGCGTGCGTCAGGAGGAACCGCCTGGGTAATGAGCGTCATCGTGATCGGTTGTCCGAGACCGAGGAAGAATCCAATGATGGCTAAGAGGATGGCCGCCAGGACAGGATTCCCGAACAGCCACGGCAGGGTCGCCAGGGTGGTACCTGCCCCAACGAGGCTGGCAGTGATGAGCCCGGTTCTGCTCCACCGGAACAGCATCATGGGCAGGAGCAGTCGGGACGTAATCGAGGCGGCTGCCCGGATGGCCAGAAGGACGCCGATTCCGATGGGGGCGATCCCGTTTTGCTCCCCAACGAGGGGGAGGAACGCAACGATGATGTCGGTTGTCGCCAGCAATGCCAGGCTGGCGAGCATATTGGTCTTCACGGTTGGGATACCCAGAAGGTGGGCCACAGACTTCGAGGCCGGGGCCTTCACTGGAGCTGCTTCTGTTTTTGGAGCGTTGGCACGTTGCTTCGTTGATGCCCCGAAAGCGACCGGGATGGCCAGGACCGCTATTGCCCCGGCGAGTATCAATGCGGCGTTGGCGTCCATGAGCCGGGTATCGGCTGGTGCGTTTCCTGCAGCTCCCATGGCCAGACCTGCAACCAGCGGACCGACGAGCTGGCCTAGGGAGAATGCCGCAGTGAACCAGCCGAAGGCTGCGTCCATCCTGCTGAGCGGAACAAATCGTGCGATGGCGGACTGCCCGGCAATCGTGAAGCACAGGTGCCCTACGCCCAGCACCGCGCTGGCCACACCAACGAGCAAAAGAGATGGGGCGGCCGAGAGCAGGAACGGACTGGCCGCGAGCAAGAGCGTCCCGGCCACGGTGATGCTCTTCATGGACGTGCGGCGGTCGGACATTCGACCCAGCCAGAGGGCGATCACCACCGGAAGGAGGGCGAAGGAGGCAGAGGTCAAGCCGACTGCAACCGAGTCTCCGCCCAGGGCCAACACCTTGTAAGAGATGAGCGGCCTTGCCAGATTGAGAGCGATCTGGCAAAGCACCGCGGTTCCAATCAGCATCCATAACCAACGGATCGACTGGCTTTCGTTCACCCCTCCCCCTTTGGTGCGGCCAAGTCAGCCGATGCCAACAGAAGCGATGCCGACACGAAGTGCCTCACTGCCGGCACTGGGCTTCTCGAAGGCAGCCCATCACCGGAAGTCCGCTGTCGTGTCTTTGGCTACCTGCAGGAGCGTCGCTTGGAAGGCCATTTCCGCGGCAGCACGTACCCTGTCGTGGCGGTGAGCGAGGAGCACCCTTCGCGACGGTGCACTCGAACCCAGTGAAACGATGCTGACACCGGGATGCTTATTCACCACTGCGGTTCGCGGAGCAAGCGCGATGCCCAGGCCAACACTGACCATGGCCTGGGCCTCCTGGTAGTCGTTGGCTTGGAAAGCGATCCGTGGAGTGAACCCTGCCGCGCTTGCGCTTCGTTGCAGTACTTCAACCACAGGATGCGCATCACCACGAACGATCCATTCTTCTGCGGCCAAATCTGCCATGTCCACCTGCTTACGGCGCGCCAGCCGGTGATCCTTTCCGACTATGAGTGCGGTTGCGTCTTCGAAGACAGTCGTGAGCGCAAAGTCGCCAGGGTCAATACGGTTCCATTCGTAGTCCCAGAGAAGAGACATTCCAACTTGGCCGTTTTCCAGCATTTCAACTAAGTCCTCGAAGCGGCTGCTTCGGACGTGCAGTTCGATGGCCGGGTATTCCTTCTTGAACCTGCTGATCACGAGCGGGAGAAAGGATCCGCCCAGGGTGGGGAAGGTCCCCATAGTGAGGCTGCCCCGGTGGAGTCCGGCGATTTCTGCCAGATCCGCCTCTGCGGCGGCCATCTGGCGCAGGATACGGCGGGTGTGCGCAGCCAGAACGTGCCCGGCATCGGTGGGGACCATGCCACGGGTCTGCCGTTGAAGAAGCGGCTGCCCGATTTCAGTTTCCAGACGCCGTAGCTGCTGCGAGACTCCCGACGGTGAGTACACATGCTTTTCTGCAGCAGCGGTGATCGATCCAAGCTCGACCACATCCAACAGCAATTCCAGCCTTCGAATGTTCAACACAGCCGCGCCTCCTTTGAAGTGTTACTTAAGCCCCCTAAACAATCTTAGGCTCATGCTTCATCGAAAGCGGAATTCCGGGCGTCAGTCAGGTCCAGATGTCATAGATCGTGATGAAGAGTCGCTACTAACCCTATTTCTAACGCCCTTGACTGAAGTAAAAGTGCATAGAGCTGCATTATTTGGCGTTTGTAATTCATTTGAGGTTCGGATCACACTTAGATCAGCCGGCAAGGCTTGCAAGGCCCAAAGAAGGGCCCAGGAAGGTGTGAAAGCAATCATGTTTAAGATCCCAGCAGCGTGGATGCGGGGCGGCACTAGCAAGTGTTGGGTGTTCGAGTGGGACAACCTCCAAGTCCCGGGCAAGAGCGTGGACGAAGTTCTTCTGCGTCTCTTCGGCAGCCCCGACAACCGTCAGATCGACGGCGTGGGCGGCGGAACGTCCACGACGAGCAAAGCAGTCATCCTGTCCCGCTCCCTTAGCGACGCGGCCGATGTCGACTACACGTTCGCACAGGTGGCCATCGACGAGCAGAAGGTGGACTGGGGCAGCAACTGCGGGAACTGCTCCGCCGTCGTCGCCCCGTATGCCATCCAACGGGGATGGGTGACTCCCGGCCAGGAGACCACAACGGTCCGAACCCTGAATACCAACACAGACCAGCTCATTCTGCAGAAGGTTCCAACGCCGGACGGCGAACTTCAGGACCCGGGCACCCAGATGATTCCCGGCGTTCCGTTCCCCGGAATGGCAGTCGGCCTGGGATTCCTTGACCCCGCCGGGAGAACCACCGGAAAACTGTTCCCTACCGGCGAACCGCTGGACAAGGTGACCTTCGACGGACGGGAAGTGCCAGCCACTCTCATCGATGCCGGCGCTCCTCTGATCATTCTGGACGCTGAGTCCATCGGCCTTACCGGCAAAGAGACGGCCGCGGACATCGACAGCCAGGCTGCACTCCTTGTGCATCTGGACGACGTCCGCAGAGATGCCGCCGTGCGCATGGGTCTTGCAGCCACGCGCGCTGAGGCCGCTCGAGCGATACCGAAGCTGGCCCTGGTCGGCAAAGCGTCCCAGGACGATGAAGCCGACCTCAACGTCAGAATGCTGTCCATGGGAAGGCTCCACCCTGCCCTGGCCATCACGGGAAGCGTGGCGCTCACCATGGCCGCCCAGCACGAAGGCACCGTGGTCCGGGACCTCCTCACAACTGATCCGTCCTCAGGGCTGGTCATGCGCACCCCGGCCGGCATCGTCCAGACATGGGCGGAATATCGCGACGGCCTGCCCGTCGTCGGAACCATTCGAAGCGCCCGCCGCATCGCGGACGCCGAACTGCTGCTTCCAGAGTCCTGGTAAGCGGAACACAAACAAACAGCCTGTCCTCCTATCGACGCCGGAGTGGTGTTGCATTGAGGTAGGCCCTACCTAAGGATTCCTCAATGACGAGCAACAAGTCATCCTTGGAGCCGCCCGGACTCTCCCCGGAAGGCACCGACGGGCAGACCGAGCCAAGCGAACAGCCCGATCCGCCCAAGCACTCCCGGCGCACGATCCTCACAGCCGTCGGAGCCTTCGCACTGCTGGGAACGGCAACCACGATCCTGGGTGGGAGCCTGCTTAACCCACCCTCCAGCACCGAAGACGGCGATTTCAGCGGCGAAACCCTCGAATTCCTGATTCCTCTGGCTTCAGGCGGTGGAACCGATACCTGGGCCCGGTTCATCGGCACCGAACTTACTAACTACGTCCCCGGCCGCCCCGGTTTTGCACCCGTAAACGAGGCTGGCGGCGAAGGTATCTTGGGCACCAACAGGTTCGCGCGCTCAGCCAAGACCGACGGCACCGAGATCCTGGTCGGCACGGCATCCACCGTCGTGCCCTGGGTCCTGGGACGCTCGGCCGTGAAGTACTCCTTCGAAGACCTCAAACCTGTAGTTGTGAACGGCACCGGTGGAGTCATTTATGCCCGGGCCGAAGCCGGGGTTGCAGGTATTCAGGACCTGATCAACAGAGACCAGCCGCTTGAGTTCGGCGGGATCAGCGCCACAGGCCTGGACATCACTACCCTGGTAGCCTTCGACCTGCTCGAAGCAGACGTGACGAGCACTTTCGGTTTCGAAGGCCGAGGCCCGGTCAACCTGGCCCTGCAGCGCGGGGAAATCGACCTGGACTACCAGACGACCTCAGCCTACGGCTCAGCCGTAGCCGGCATCGTGAAGGAAGGCAAAGCCGTCGTCCTCATGTCCTTCGGCCAGCTGAACGAGGCCGGGGACGTCATCCGTGACCCGAACTTTCCCGACGTGCCCACGGTCGCAGAAGCCTACGAAACGCTCCACGGAAAGAAACCGTCAGGGGAAAAGTACGAGGCCTACAAGACCCTGCTCGGTCTCACCTACACCTATCAAAAAGGACTCTGGGTTCCGCAGGAGACCCCGGAGAACGCCTACACATTGCTGCGCCAGTCCAGCGAAAAACTCGGCATGGACGCAGGATTCCAAGAGAAGGCCGCCAAAGTGCTCGGCGGCTACCCCCTTGTTGCGGACCCCGGAGTGGCCGATCGCGTCCGGGACGCCTACAAAGTCAGCGGCTCCGTCCGGTCCTATGTCACAGGGCTGCTCGCGAGCAAATACAACATCCACGTTGAGTAAGGACCATCATGCTTGACTCCGCAATGGCAGCGCTGGCATCCCTCGCTGACCCCTCCCTCCTCATCATGCTCCTGATCGGCACTGTCGCCGGTCTGATCATGGGCCTCATCCCCGGCCTGGGCGGCACAGGCGCCGTCGCGATCCTGCTGCCGATCACTTTCGGCATGGAACCGCCCCAGGCCCTGGCGCTCCTCATCGGTGCCCTCGCAGTCGTTCACACCTCCGACACCGTCTCTGCGGTACTGCTCGGCGCCCCAGGTTCAGCATCAGCCAGCGTCACCATGCTCGACGGCTACTCCATGGCCAAGAAGGGGCAGGCAGCCCGCGCGCTGACCCTGGCGTTCCTCTCCTCCATGGCCGGAGGCATCATCGGCGCGGTCGGTCTGACCCTGGCGATCCCACTGGCCCGGCCCTTGGTCCTTTCCTTCGCGAGTCCCGAACTGTTCATGCTGACCGTCCTCGGTGTTTCATTGGCCGCAGTCCTCTCACGGGGAAACATCATCAAGGGAGTTTCGGCAGGCCTCCTTGGCCTGATCCTCGGGATGGTCGGGACGGCACCGACTACGGCGGAGGAGCGCTTTACGTTCGGCAGCCTGTTCCTCGGCGACGGCCTTTCGCTCGTAGCTGTAGCCCTTGGCGTCTTCGGACTCGCCGAAATTGCGTCCCGCGCCAGCCAACGCCGAGGACAGAAGGAAAACATCACCCTCGGCGGAGGCTGGGGACAAGGCATCCGGGAATGGCTCACCCACTGGAGCCAGGTCATCCGTGGAGCACTCATCGGAATCTGGGCAGGCGTCCTGCCCGGCGTCGGCGCCACCGCTGGAACCTGGATGGCCTACGGCCAGGCCGTCGCCACCGCCAAAGACAAGCGCCAGTTCGGCAAGGGAGACCCCCGCGGCATTGTCGGCCCCGAAAGCGCCAACAACTCCGTGGAAGCCGGCGACCTGATCCCCACTCTCCTCTTCGGCATCCCCGGCGGCGTGCCCTCAGCGATGCTCCTGGGAATGCTCCTCACATACGGCATCCAGCCAGGCCCGTCCATCATCACCGAACACCTCGACCTGATGTACCTGATCGTCTGGTCCTTCGCGATCGCCTCGATCCTTGGCGCACTGCTCTGCTTCCTCAGCGTCAAACAGCTCGCAAAACTGACCAAGGTCCCCTTCGCCGTCCTGGCAGCAGGCCTCGTAGCCATCATGCTCCTGGGCTCATTCCAGGAAGGCGGCCAGCTCGGCGACCTCTGGATCATGATCATCCTCGGCGCCTTCGGCTGGCTGCTGAAATCAACCGGATTCCCCCGGGCACCGTTCCTCATCGGCTTCGTCCTGGCCATCCCACTGGAACGCTACTACTTCCTCACCGACAGCCTCTACGAAGGATTCGACTGGATGGCACGCCCCGGCGTCATGGTCTTCCTGGCAATCCTGATCCTCCCGATGGTATGGGCATTCATCAAGTTCATCCGCGCCCGCCGACACACCAACCTTGACGATGGTCACCGGGATGAACAGCCCGAGGACGACGAAGCTCCGCTGAAGAATTCAACCTGGTCCCTCACCGCATCAGGCATCTTCTTCGTCGCCTTCGCGGCCGCCTTCATCTCGTCCGCTTCGTTCTCACCGGAAGCCAGGCTGGTGCCCCAGTTGGTGAGCACCTCAGGCCTGATCTTCTCCGGCATCCTGCTCTTCATTGAGATCCGTAGAAGGCTTCGCGCCAGAACCCCGAATGCAGATCAAACCATCTCTGACGAGGCAGAGGGGATTCTTGGCACACAGCCCGCGAAAGCAGGTTGGACCGTTGACGCAAAGTTCGCCTTGAAGACCTTCCTATGGATGACAGGATTCCTCGCCCTCACGGCCGCCTTCGGATACCTGATTGCAGTCACAATCTTCATCCCGGCCTTCCTCCTGATAGTCGCAAGAGCACGGCTCAAGGTCGCTATCATCTACACCGGCGTCCTGTACATCGTGCTCCTGGCACTGCCCTCGCTGCTGCCGATCGACCTGCCGCAGGGCTGGCTCAACACCCTCGTCTAGCACCGGACACCCCGTAAATAGAACGCCATTGGAGAATCAAAGAAAATGACGATACTCGTAGCCTACGCATCCGCCCCCGAAGGCAGGGAGGCACTGACCGAGGGGATCAAGGAAGCCCACCGGCGGAAGTCAGACCTGCTCATCGTCAATATCGGCCGCGGCCACCACGACCTGGACGCACAGGAACTGCAGGAGCTGGAGAGCCAACTGACCAAGGCCGGCCTGGCCTTGACCCTCGAATCCTCTATCCTGGCCGATCCGGGGGACGCGGTCATCCAGATCGCACAGGACCGCAACGTCGAAGTGATTGTCATTGGGCTGAGGCACCGGTCGATGGTGGGCAAGCTCATCCTGGGAAGCACCGTCCAGCGCATCCTGCTGGATGCGACGTGTCCGGTACTCGCAGTCCGGGCCGACAAACTCTGACCCGGCGCTACTGACTGCCGGACACATTGTCCGGCGCGTGTGCTGCCGTTCCCGCACTCCATCGCAACAGGTAAGCCCGACGGACGGGCGCGAGGACAGCCGCAGCACGCAAACGGAGGCAGGGTGACCAAACGGTCACCCTGCCTCCTCCCATAACTACCAGAAGAACTATTCGCCCGAACCGCCCCAGATTAAGGACAACCGAAATGAACAGCCGCTCTCGCAAAATCACGCACCACACCGGGTCCCCGAGGCCCGAACCCATTCCCAACTGGTCCACACTTTCCCGGGCCGACCAAGTAGAGATCCACAATCACGGACAAGTCATTACCTCAGGCTGCATCGATATGCTCGCCATGGACGGCAGCGTCCTCTGGCTTCAGCAGGACGACGGAAAGGGCCGGGCACTGTTCCTGCACAGCGACGGACTGCGCGTGTACCGGCGACCAGTCAAGCAAAGCTGAGCCGACAACAGGTGAGATAACACCCCAACCTGGCATTGGGAAGTGTACTTCGCTCCACCACTAAGAAGGACGCTGCGGCCCCCGCAGCCGGGGACAATTCTCATAGGTTGTCCACCGCTACTGCTGCCAAGGGGGGAGCTACCCCAGCGGCTCCTACTTCCAGCCGTGGATAACCTGAATTGCCCCCAGCCATGGACGGATCAGAGTTCCCACCAGTTCCGGCCGCGTGATCAGCAAGCACTCTCTCGCCCGGTCGAGCCGGGTTGACGGAATATCCATTCTTGGTGTTTAGAGAGTGGCCGCAGAAAGGGTCCATTCGCGGCGTCGCCTTGCGTGGACTGCAAAAGCGGCGGAATCAATTTTTGCTGCCCCCCCACAACTGGGGCAATTCTCATAGGTCGCAACAAGACTTGTCCTGCCTCCATCGGCTTGGATCCGGGTAATGCGCCCAGACGCGTTCACGGTCTTCAAACCGTCCGGGGTGCCGTGTACGGTTCTCTTTGGTCTACTGGGTTTGATGGCGGTCGCCTAGGACAGACGACCGCCATCGCGTTCAGATCAGCGCACGGTGACCGAGTCCACCTCGTGGTGGCCTTCATCGAGATGAACGTTAAGGCCACGCACGTCCCCGAGCATCGACTGGCAGTCAGCGCTAAGGGTCGTCAGGTCAATGGCGACGGCAGAGGTCCCGGTGCGGGGCCCGTCAATCCATTCGGTGTCGGTCTCGCACCAGGTCCAATTGGGTCCCAGTTGCAGAGCCGCCTTCGTACCCGTGCCGACGGTAACCGGAACGTCCAACAGTAGCTGCGTGCGCCCGGCGAGGTCGAGACCGCCGGACCAGGTTACCCAATTGCCGCCTGAGCCTGCGTCGACGACCAGCCGACCGTCGGCAGCCGAAACGGTTCCGCCATTGGTTTCCCACGACGCAACATTCCAACCCTCAGCGCCGTTGTCGAAGTCGGCGACCACGACGGCATCGTCGACAGTGCTGTTCGGCTCCCCCGCCCGCAGGTCGTCCAGGTAGAAGGTCCCACTGGTGGTGGTCCCCTCCGGAGCCTGATTGATGAAGATGTTGAACTGGGAAAGGTCCTTCAAGTCCTGGGCAGTGATCCGGCGGCCTGCGTTGGCGGTGTCCCAAGGGGCAGGTTTGAAGTCCGCAAACGGGATAGTCAGCTTTTGCGCTTCAGTGCCGGCAAGGGAAGGATACGCCTCATAGGCGACTCCGCCGCAGACCAGCTGAAGCACGAGCTTTTGCTGCGACCCGTCCGGCTGCAACCACAACGAGAGCGCATTGAACTGCGACCAATCCCCCTCAACACGCCGGGTGATTCCGGTGTAGTTCTGCAGGCTGAAGTCGTAATCGAATTTCAGCGCTCTTGTGCCGCTGCCCACCGGGTCGCTGGAAAGCGAGATGCTGTTGGCGCCGACCGCGCTGTACGTTGCCCGCAGCTCGCTGTCTTCGGTGTACCCTTCGAAGTCATCCACGACACCGGGAGCCGAGGCGGGTTTCTCCCCTAGAACGAGCTGCTGGACAGCAGTCAGTTCCTTTTTACCCGGCAGTCCGGCAGTGACCGTCAGCGTGGTCCGCTTGTTGATCAGCTCGGCTTCGGAGACGGCCAGAGTACCAACGTGGTATCCGGAAGCAGCATCGAAAGTCAACTGGTGCAGGCTTGGATCACCAGGAATGGAAAATGCGACGCTGGTGGCCTTTGCATCTGTGACACGGACTCGGACAGTGGTTTCCTGTTCAGTGATTCTGGCACCATCTACGGGGGAAACAACATGCATCGCAGGTGCATGTTCCACAGTCTTGACTTTGCGTTGCCAAACATCGGTCCGGGAAAGCGCTGAAGCGAAAACAGAGAAGTCATCTGCCGCAAAAGCGCGGAAATCCGGGAGCATTTCGTGTTCAGCAAGGTCACCCGTGGCCGGGTAGGGCACGAAGAACTGGCCCGTCCCATAGTTCGTCCAGGTCAGCATCCATGCCATACGTCGGGCACCAGGATCAGCTTTCAGCGCGTTCAGGAGCTTTGTGTACCAGTTCACCTCCGAGTTCTGGCCGTTGGCTTTCAGTGCCCCGCTAATTCCGACTTCAGTGAGTGCCGCTATTTTGCCGCGTTCATCAGCCAGCTTCGCAAGCATGCCCAAGTCCGCTACCAAGCCGTCCAACCACTGCTGGGAACCACCGGAGCTGTCGTAGTTGTCGTAACCGAGGACGTCCACGTAAGCGTCACCCGGGTAGGTTTGCAGGAACACATCGCTTTTTCCACTGAAGCCCCCGCCTGGGGAGTAGGAGTACAGGAAGTTGTGCACGTCCTTGACGTCCCGTAGGTACTCCACGGTGTAACGGAAGAGCTCGATGTACTGGGAGGAGGAAGCGTGTGCGGCGCCCCACCAGAACCACGATCCTGCGTTCTCATGGAACGGGCGGAAGACGATAGGAATGGCAGTCCCATTGTCATCGACAGCGGCATGTGCAATGCGGGCCACCCTGTCCAGGTAATCCGTGAAGGCTTGGTTCTTATCCCCGCCAGGCATTATTCGTGGGACTACCCCACCGTCTGTATCGTCAAATGGCCCGCCGGTAACAAAGTTGTCCATGTGTGCGGAAAAGGTTTGAATGCCGCCGATCCGGTCGGCTGCCTTGACCAGCTTGACTGTGTGCGCGAAGTTCTCCTCGGGCGTCGGACTGCCTGGTGCCGAGCCATATCCGTGGTGGCCAAAGTCCCAACCGAATACAGCTGGGTAGTCGCCGGTAGCCGCCTGCACGTCCGACAGCACACCGTCTGCGCTTTCTGCAGGAAAGGTGACGCCAAATTCAGTGTCCTGCTGGTGCCCAAAAAGGATGCCGTTGCCCTGCTGGGAGCGCAGGTATCCGAAAAGTGACGCTGTGCGCGAGTTTGCCTCCGGGTCCACGAGGGACAGTCGTTCCGGTGCGCCTGTGCGTTCGGACCCTGATGGAGGCGCGGCAAAAGCGGTGCCAGTGGTAGAAGCTGCTAATGCGGCTATAAGTAGTGTCGCGCCGCCTCGTCTAAGACGGCTTAAAAGTTGACCTGAGCTTATCAACGCGAATCCCATCTCTTCCGTGACGCCTCAGTGCATCACTGACGCACAACAGTATGTGATTAAGTTAACTTCGTAAAGTAAATCCTGAGACCGGTGTTGAATTCGTTGGGCCCTCCCATGAGAAAAAGGCATGGCGTTGGTTGTAGTCATGCTCTGCAAGATTCGTAGCGGAGCGCCCGATCCGGGCGGGCGAGAGGTGTTGGGGATGGAAGCATCCGGTGAGCGAAGGTGGAAGCGACCCCCAACCGTCGTCCATATTTCAGATTGAGGCACTCCACGAGCATGGACCGAGATCAGACGATTAACTGAATTGGGGCGGCCAATGTAGTGCCCGTGCAAGCTGGCCTTCAATAGTTTGGTCCGGCACCGACACCTTCATGGGCATAAGGACGATGCTTCCCGTAGCAGGGGTGGGCAACGGACCATGTCCTCACTCTGTACCCATCACTGCAGCAGGGAGGCATGAGCGGGGCATAAACAACCCCGTTTCTCCCGGCTCCAATTCCACCCAAGTGCCGGTAACCCCGAGGTTGCTACTGCTTCCCCATTTTATTTCTACTCATCAGGTGCACGTGATGCATCTCTTTCATCTCAGTGCTGAGCGCGTCCCCGTGGGTACTGTTGACTGGGGATCCGCGATGAGGTCCAAGGAGTGGAGTGATCACGGGTATTCGCAGAAAGCAGCTAGCGATTTCCGGGAACGATTATGACCGTCACCGGGGAGGGCTTCGAGCTCCTGCACCTAGAGGAGCACAGAACCGCTCCGACGGACCAAGCGAACTAAGTTAGGCGCTTGAATGGTCGCATAGAGATGAAGAACGATGGTTTCCTGATCAGAGCCGTCGTATCTCGTCCAGCAAATGCTTCATATCGTCGACGGCGGCCGTCGTCGCTCACAGGAATTTTGGACTAGTCGGGTTGAGACAAGCTGTGCTGGAGCATGAGGGCAGCAGCACCAACAGCCGCAGCATCGGTGACCTGTGTTGAGAGCCGCACGGTTACTCCGTGCTTGGGCCGGGCAAACGCTTCACCGCGCAGGCGCTGGTCTAAGAGGGGCAGGTACAGGGACCCGGCAGTGGTGAAGGACGGGCCGGCGAGAGTCACGGAATCAAGGTCGAGGATGTTGACCAGTGCCACGACAGCGTCTGCGACGTGATCTGCCGACTCTTCGATGAGTGCCATGGACAATGGATCACCGTGCACAGCGGCTGTGGCAATGGCGGCGAAATCGCTGAAAGGATCGAAGTCTCCTGAAAGCTTCGCAGTGGTGGTCCGCCCCGCTGAGACAGCGGCTCTGGCCCGTTCAGCCACCGCCCGGGGTCCGGCAGCTTCTTCAAGGGTTGTCCCTGCCCGCCTGTCGCCCTGGAACCGTACGCTGCCAAGCAGACCGGTGTTGGAACTGGAGCCCCGATAAATCGAGCCGCCAATCAGCAGGCCCGCGCTGATGCTTGCCCCCATGTACAGCGTGCAGTGCGCGGTTGCATCTGGAATGGCACCGCTCCAGAAGTCCCCCATTGCAGCCGCTGTGGCGACATTGTCCAGCAGCGTCGGCAGGCCCGATGCCGCTGCCAGCGCATCCCGGACGGGAAACTGCTCCCAGAGGGGCATGCTCTGTGAGGTCAGTATGGAGCCGCTCTCAACATCAAGCGCGCCCGGGGCAACCAGCCCGATTCCAGCAACAATTTCCTGTTCCACGCCGGTCAGCCCCAGCAGGACGCCTACCTGTTCGGCAACGTCCTTCACGACGTCGTCCGGGATTCTCGAGCGGGCGCCCCTGATCCGTGTCCTGGCCAGCACTGAACCGGCGGCATCGGTCAAAACCAGGACGATCCAGTCCGCGCCGATCTGCACGCCCACGCTGCACCGCGCGCGTGGGTTAAGCCCCAGCAGCACACGGGGCTTACCTTTGGCCCCGGTATACGTTCGTTCACCGGTCTCAACCAGGAGCCCCTCGTTCAGCAACGACCGGACAAGGTTGGAGATGGCAGCCTGGGTTAATCCTGTGCGTTCCGCGAGTTCGACACGGCTGACGGGCCCTTCAGCCCTGACGCGGTCGAGGACCAGGCCCCTGCTGGTTTGCGTTACGGATGGGTTCAGCACGACGGTCATGGACGCTCTGCGGCTGGGCTCATGTGCTAAGTATTGCCGGTCAAAGCCATACTTAGCACATGGACACCCTCCCTACAGGATCAAGCCTGCATCCAAGGTTCGCTATTGGTGTACAAAGCAAAAACGGACCACACGGCACGGATCCCTATTTTGAAGAGCTCCTGACCGGTATGGAAGAAGCCCTTGACCAGCACGGCGCTACCGTAATACTGAGACAGTTCAGTTCCTATCAGGACGAGCTGGACTCTTATCCCCGATGGGCTGACAGTGGGGACGTTGACGCGGTCGTGGTGGTTGATTCCCAGGAAAATGATTCCAGGGCCGGGCTCTGCCACGAGCTTGGGCTGCCGGTTGTGGTCCTGGGCGGCCCCCCGACCCCCGGAGTGTCCCTGGTTGACGTTGACAATTCAGGAGCCATGGAGATGGCTGTGGATTTCCTGGCCGGGTTGGGACACCAAATAGTGGGCAGGGTTTCCGGCCCAACGCACCTGCATCACACGAGGGCCCGCAGCCTGGCCTTCGATCGTGCTCTTGCCCGCCGGGCCATCAATGGCTTTTCTGTCGAAGGGGATTATTCGGCCGCATCAGGGGCGGCACAAACCCGCCACCTGTTGACTGCGGCCGAGCGTCCTACCGCCATCGTTTATGACAACAGCATCATGGCGGTAGCTGGTATGACTGCCGCGCAGACCCTGGGGATGACCGTTCCGGCGGACGTCTCACTGCTGGCATGGGACGACGGACCGCACTGCCGCCTGTCCGACCCGCCGTTTTCGGTGGTTAGCCTGGATGTTTACGAACTGGGGAGAATCGTGGCGGAAGTGCTGATGCAGACCTATTCCGGGGCGCTCCAAACGGTGGTCCACGTGCCTACTGCCCACATCATCCAGCGTGGCAGCACCGCGGCCTGGCCCAGTACCGGGGCCTGAGTTGGGTCCGGTACCGGGCGGGGCCCCTAGGCCTTCTGTACGTGAAGGATAATCGCTTGGGCCGGCCACAGGACCGGAATCTGCAGCCCTTCCCCGGCCAGGATGCTGCCGGGAAGTGTTACTTCCCCGGCAGTAAACCAGGGCGGCGTGATCCAGCCGTGCTGCGGGGTGCCGAGCTCCTTCCGGACGCTGACGCGGTAGCGGCTGTCGTGATCCAGTCCGTGGAGCCGGACTTTTTCAGGCAGGGCGTCCTCAAGGGTCGCTATCGAGGCGATCGTCCACACACCCTCGCTCTGGTCCGGCAGAACCGACCCTGTAACGCGCAGCGCCGGGTCAAAGACGTCAGCGTGTACCGCTGTCCCGGTGTGCAGAACGTGGCGCAGTTCCTTGTACAGACGCCCGAATGCGCGGACCGTCTCCAACTCCTCGGGAGTGCATTCCAGGATGTTCCATTCAAACCCGGCAGAACCCATGAGGCTCGTCGCGGCCCGGTACGAAAAATCGACTGTGCGCCCTGAGCTGTGGGACGTTGCAGGACCAACATGGCCCCCCACCATCTCCGGGGGCAGCAGCAACTGGGTCCAGCGCTGAATATCCTGGCGTTCAACGGCATCATTGGAGTCCGAGGCCCAGACCCTGTCTGCGAACTCCAGAATTCCCAGATCGGTGCGCGCCCCTCCGCTGGAGCACGATTCGATTTCCAGGCCGGGATGGGCTTCTTTGAGCTCGCGTATCAACCGGTAGGTCGCAAGCGTGTGCTCATGGGTCCCGGGGCGGCCAGCGTGCACCGGCTCAATCAGGTCCCGGTTGTGGTCCCATTTGATGAAGTCGATACCGAGTTCCTTGACGAGGTCGCTCATCTGCCGGCGCACATGGTTGTAGGCGTCCGGGTTGGCCAGGTCCAGGACAAACTGCGTCCGCCAAGACAGATCGTCCGGGGTGGCGGTGACATGGTCAGGATTGTGCAGCAGCCAGTCCGGGTGCGAGCGTGCGAGATCGGAGTCCAGGTTCACCATCTCCGGTTCAAACCACAACCCGAACTGCATCCCGAGTTCGTGAACCCGGCCCGCAAGGGGACCCAGGCCTTCGGGCCAGACAGCAGGGTCCACGATCCAGTCCCCGAGACCTTTCGTGTCATCCCGTCGGGCCATGAACCAGCCGTCGTCCAGGACGAACCGTTCGACTCCAACCTCAGCGGCACGCTCGGCCAGTTCCAGGACGGTCTGAGGATTGTGGTCAAAATAGACAGCTTCCCAGGTGTTCAGAACCAGGGGACGCGGTCCGCGGGGGTGCTGGTCCCGGGAACGGAGCGCGGTGTGGAACCGGGACGACAAGCCATCCAGGCCGGCATCCGACCAGGCGAACCACGTCATGGGAGTGCAGTAACTTTCCCCTGGCGCCAAGCGGATTTCTCCCGGGCGGACCAGCTCGCCGGCCCCGATCAGGGTGAGAGCATCGGTCATCCGGTCCGTCCGGTAGGTTGCATCCGCGCTCCACCCGAGATGCACTGCCCACACCTCCCCCGTGCGGTTCCGCGGTCGGTCAATGCTTGCAATCTCGAGGTGGGGAGCATCGTGCCCGCCCCGCCCCCGTCGGGTCTGCCGGTTCATGGCACCCCGGGGCATAGGTGTCGTGAAGGGCGCCTTTTCCCTGGTCCAGCGGCCCGAAAACATGGTCAGGTAGTCAGCTGTCTTGGGCACGGGCAGCGTTGCCTCCAGCCAATTGATCTCAACAATGCCTTCACCCTTGTTCGTCAGCTCATGACTGACAATGACCGCACCGCCTGCTGCAATGGAGAATGTGCTCAGAAGTTCAAGCCCGCGGGCTGCGTCGAGGGAGTGGACCACGGCAGAGTGGGGTATGCTGTCGGCGCTGCTGACCGCCCACCGGGGAAAAACGGACTGCCCCTCCGTTGTAAGCATCAGGCCAGGGCGGCCCGCCCAACCATCGCCTTCCTGGGGCAGGATGCTCAGCTGCCATGCCGCGTCCAGGGTCCCCGGGGCGGTCTGCCGGCCCGCAGCGGCAACAATGTTCCCCAGGTCGTCGTCACTAAGGTCTCCAAAGTCAGCTCCCCAGTGCAGCACGGACGGCAGTCCATGGGGCAGGAAGCGCAGTACAAGGCTGACACCGTCGCGGCGCAGCACTGTGAATCGGGGCAAGGACTGGGTCATGTGATCTCCGTAGATGGAAGGTGTGTTGTTTTCTGGGCGGTGTCTGGAGTTGTGTGCTGGAAGGGGTATGCTTTCGCTGCCGCTCCGGCAGGTGTCCGCAGTACTTGTAAAGCGCCCCCGATGGCTGCGGCCAAAAATCCGTGGGAGGACAAAACGACATTGATGGGGCGAAGCTCACGGCTGAAGGCTGCTTCGTTCAGGACTTTCGAAATGCCCTCACGCAAGAGCGGGCCCGCAACTGTGAAGGCCGGTCCTGCAAGGACCACGGTCTGCAGGTCAAAGAGGTTGACCAGGGTCACCGCGGCCTGCCCGAGCCCGTAGGCAGCATCGGCGAGCAGGGATTCGGCATAGGGATCGCCACTGATGGCTGCCTGCGACAACTTTTCAAAGTCTGCAAGGGTGTCGCCCGGCTTGCCGGTGAGACTGAGATGGGTACCGAGACGGGTGTCTGACAGGGCGCGGGCGACGACGGCGGCAGTTCCGTACGTTGACTCGACGCACCCTCTGTTGCCGCACTCACACCGCGCACCGGAAGCATCAACGGAGATGTGGCCCAGCTCCACTGTGTTGGAGCCGCCCCCCCGGTAAACCTCCCGGTCCACGATGACGCCGCCGCCCAAACCGCTGGCCATGTAAATCACCCCGAACGTATCGGGTTCCACGTCCCCAAGCCATTGTTCACCGAGCGCTGCGGCGGTCGCATCGTTCTCGAGCAGGACCGGCAGTCCCGTCAGGTGCGACAATGCGGGGGCCAGGGGATGTCCGTACCATTCAGGAGTGGGACGGGGCGCCATCAGCTTTCCGCTTAGCCGGTCCTGAGGGCCATACGTGACGAGGCTCACCCCAAGGACCTTGCCAAGCCGGATCTGCTCCAAGTCCAGAAGCTCCAGAATGTGGCGGGACAGCAGCGCCAGCATCTCCTCGGGACTGGTGTTGCCCGAGCCCTGAAAAGTCCTCTGGGCGACCAGTTGGCCGCCGAAATCGGTCAGGACCACCGAACTCGTACATCTGTCCATTTGAACGCCCACGGCATAATGGGCCTGCGCCCGAAGCTGCAGAAGCCGGCGGGGCTGCCCGCCCCGGGAGCGTGCATGTCCCACTTCGAGCACCAAATTTTCGTCCAGGAGGTCACGCACGACGTTGGAGATGGTCCCGGGTGTCAGGCCGGTGGCGCCCACCAGTTCGACCCGGCTGACGGTGCCGCGCGTGCGCATGATGTCCAGCAGCCGCGACCGCGTCGACGACCACAGAACAGGCCGGCTCGCCGGTGCAGATCGCATCATTCCTCATTTCCCTGGTTCATCCGTCCGCCGGGTGGCCCTTCGCCGCCTGTGCGCTCTCTTTCAATAATAACTTGACCAACTTAATTTAATCACCTAACTTCTTCTTAGGCCGTGATCTTCGGCCCACAATCCAGCCGGTCACTGTGGTCCGGCACAATGAAAGGGACCAGAGATGCTCCTCCCCACTCGACCCCGCAGGTCCGTCCGGCACCGGGGTGCCCTGGCTCTCGCCGCAGGCGCAACCGCCTTGGGTCTCCTCCTCAGCGGATGCACCAGCGGCGGCGGCAGCGACGCAGCCGGCGATGCAACGCTGATCGCCTACACCGGGCAGGCCGGTGACTACCAGCTGAACTTCAACCCGTTCTCCCCCTCGCAGATCGCAGGACCCGGCACTATCTACGAACCCCTGTTCTTCCTGAATAAGGCAGCCGCCGATTCCAAACCCGAACCCCTGCTCGGAACCGAGTACGCCTGGAACGAGGCTGGCACCGAACTGTCCGTGACACTGCGGGATGGGGTGAAGTGGAGTGACGGCGAGACCTTTACCGCCGGTGACGTGGCCTTCACCTTTAACCTGCTCAAAGAACACCCGGCACTGAACAGCCTCGGCTTCAAAGGCACGGTGACCGCCACCGATGACACTCACGTCACGTTCACCTGGGACGCCCCGGCCTTCGTGTCCGGGCCGGACATCCTCACCCAGGCAGTCATCGTCCCCGAGCACCTCTGGTCCAAAATTGACCCGGAGACCGACGTGATTGAAAAGCCTGTCGGAACCGGTGCTTACCAGCTCGGTGACTTCAAACCCCAGGCTTTCACGCTGACGTCCAACCCTTCCTACTGGGGCGGCGAACCGGCCGTCAAGAACGTTCGCTACATCGCCCTGTCGGGAAACACGGCCGGCGCCGATGCCATTGCTTCAGGGTCAATCGACTGGCAGACCGGCCCGGTCCCGGATATCCAGAACGTGTCCAAGAACTTCCCGAACTACGAAAAGCAGACCGTTGCCCAGAGCCAGCAGGTGCTCGCTTCCTGCTCAAGTGCGGCCCTGGGCTGCACGGGACCGCAGACTGATCCGGCCGTTCGGAAGGCCCTCTACCACGCGATCGACCGCACCCAGCTGAACAAACTTGCTTACGAAGACACCGCAGCGCCGATCTCCCCATCGTTCGCACTGACCGATACCCAGTCCGAATGGATCTCAGAGTCCGTGAAGCCTGTTGAGGCGCCTGCGACTGCAGATCCCGCCGCGGCGCAGAAAACGCTGGAAGCAGCGGGCTGGACCAAGGGAGCCGATGGAATTTTTGCCAAGGACGGTAAGAAGCTGACCCTGACAATCGAGGTTGTCACCGGGTGGACCGACTACATCACCGCGATCCAGACCATTGCAGAGCAGGCCAAGGCCTCCGGCATTGATGTCCAGGCATCGCAGTCCTCCTGGAACGAATGGACCGACAAGCGGACCAAGGGCAACTTCCAGTTGGCGATCGACTCCCTCTGGCAGGGGCCGGCCTCGGACCCTTACTACGTCTACAACTACTTCTTCTCCTCGGCCAACACCGCACCTGTGGGCGAAAGCGCCGGCAACAACTACGCCCGCTACTCGAATCCCGCAGTGGATGCTGCCATTGACGCCGTCAAGAACACAGGGTTCGCGGATAAGGAAGCACGCCAGAAGCAGTTTGACGTCATCCAGGGCGCCATCGTCGAGGACATGCCTTACATCCCGGTCCTGACAGGCGGCACGACCAGCATCTGGAACAAGGCAAAGTTCACCGGCTGGCCCACTGAGGAGAACATGTACGCCTTCCCGGCCGTCTGGTCACGCCTCGATGCGGCCCAGATCTTCAAGGCCCTCGAACCAGCCAACGGCTAACAATTCTTTGGCCCGGGCAGTCCGCTGCCCGGCCCAAAGGTCACCGTAACCAAAACCAGGCGTGACAGGTGCAAAAGTGAACTACGTAATACGAAAGCTGGGTTTCTACGCCGCTGCCCTCTGGGCGGCGCTGACCCTGAACTTCATCATCCCCCGGATGCTGCCGGGTAATCCCGTCGACATCCTTCTGGCAAAGCTGCAGCAGCGCGGCGGCAGCGTCACGCCTGAGACCCGTCAGGCGTACGCGATCCTCCTGGGCGGGGATGACACCCAGCCCATCCTGGCCCAGTACTGGTCCTATTTGGCGAACATTGCCCGCGGGGACCTCGGAGTATCCATCAGCTACTTCCCGGCAAAAGTCACCGACGTGATCGGCGCTTCGATGCCGTGGACGGTCATCCTTGTTGGCGTTTCCACCGTCCTGGCAGCTGCCATTGGCATCATCCTCGGTGCCCTGGTCGGGTGGCGCCCGGGAACATGGCTCGACTCCCTGATTCCCGCTACGACCCTGCTGGCAGCTGTTCCGTACTTCTGGCTTGCCCTGGTGCTGGTCTACATCCTCTCCCGCGGTCTCGGTCTGTTCCCTGGCCAGGGAGGTTACGACGTAATTCTCGATCCAGGCTGGAACCTTCCCTTCATCCTCTCCGCCATCGAACACGCAACCCTTCCCGCCCTGACAATTGTCATCGCGTCTTTGGGCGGCTGGCTGTTGGGTATGCGGAACATGATGGTGTCCACGCTGTCCGAAGACTACGTCCTCACAGCACGTGCGAAGGGCCTGCCAGTCCGGTGGATCATGGTTAACTACGCAGCGCGCAACGCTGTTCTTCCTTCCGTGGCCGGTTTCGCTATTTCCCTCGGCTTCGTCGTTTCAGGTTCAGTCGTCACTGAGCAGGTTTTCTCCTACCCGGGCATCGGGTCCAGGCTCTTGTCCGCTGTGACCAACAACGACTACGCCCTGATGCAGGGCGTCTTCCTCTACATCACCATCGCGGTGCTGGCGGCAAACCTTCTGGTGGACCTCCTGTACAGCCTGGTTGATCCACGGACCCGGGCCAAGGGCTAACGAAGGATTTCTCATGACCAACATCCAACCCCTGTCTGAAACGGCCCCGGCCAGTCCGACTGAGGAACTGGCAACTCTCGCCAAAGCAAGCGGGCAACGGCCCACAGCCGCCTGGCGCCTGCTGCTGCCGACACCGACGCCGTGGCTCATCACCGGCCTCGCCCTCATCGGCGGCATCGCAGCCTTCGGTATCTTCGGTCCGTTTCTTGTCGGCAATCCGGACGCCATCAGCAACACAGGGCTCAGCGGGCCCAGCGCGGAACACTGGCTGGGGACCACCCAGACCGGCCAGGACGTCCTGGCCCAGCTCGCCTACGCCACCCGCGGCTCTCTGCAAATCGGGTTGCTCGTGGGCGTACTGGCCACCATCCTCTCAGCGTTCTTCGGGATCTACGGTGCGTACCTCGGCGGATTCGCTGACGAGGTCTTCTCGCTGTTATCCAATGTCTTCCTGGTCATCCCCGGCCTGCCGCTCGTTATCGTGATCTCCGGTTTCGTGCCGCGTGAGAGCCGCGGCCTATGGACCATTGCGCTGGTCCTTGCGCTGACCAGCTGGGCCGCCTCGGCCCGTGTCCTTCGGGCACAGACCCTGTCGGTGCGCAACCGTGACTACGTGGCAGCATCCCGGGTTTCCGGTGAGCGGCCCTGGCGGGTCATCGCCGTCGAAATCCTGCCCAACCTCCTACCGGTGCTAGCGTCCCAGTTTGTGTTCGCCGTCATCTCAGCGATCCTCGGCGAAGCAGGGTTGTCGTTCCTAGGCTTGGGGGCATCAGGTTCCTCCACATTGGGCACCATGCTGTTCTACGCGCAGAACGGATTCGCGCTTCCCCTGGGTGCCTGGTGGTGGTTCCTTCCCCCCGGCCTGATGATCGCGCTCTTCGGCATGGGGCTCTCGCTCATCAACTTCTCCATCGACGAGATCATCAACCCCAAACTCAAAAACGCCCGCCTGGTGCGCCGACGTGCCCGGCGGGCCGCCCGGACGGACAAGAAAGCAGCAGTGTCATGAGCGTTGAACTGACCCAAGGCCTTCAACAGGCCCAGGTACGTCCCGGACCTGTCCTCACCGTTGAAAACCTAAGCGTTGTCTACGAAACAGACAGCCCGGTCCACGCCGTCAAGAACGCCAGCTTCCAGCTGGGGCGCGGTGAAATCCTCGGCCTGGCAGGCGAGTCCGGATGCGGCAAGACCACCCTTGCCTACGCGATAAACCGGCTCCACCAGGCCCCGGCCCGCATCGCATCCGGGCAAGTGACCTTCCACGACCAAGACGGGGAAGACATCGAGCTCCTCACGCTGGAGGATGAAGCGCTGCGCCGTTTCAGGTGGACCAAGCTATCAATGGTGTTCCAGGGCGCCATGAACGCCCTGAACCCAGTGCGTACCATTGGCAGCCAGCTCGACGACGCTTTGCGCGCCCACGATCGGTCCCTCGGCAAGCAGGCCCGCCGAACCAGATGCGCAGACGTCCTCCAACGTGTCGGGGTAGACCCCGAACGGTTGCGGTCCTACCCCCACGAGCTGTCCGGGGGGATGCGTCAGCGGGTCATGATTGCCATGGCCATGCTGCTGGAGCCCCAAGTCATGATCATGGACGAACCAACCACAGCCCTTGACGTCGTCGTGCAGCGCGACATCCTCCGCGAAATCGTGCGGCTTAAGGAAGAACTGAACTTCGCGGTCATCTTCATCACGCATGACCTACCCCTGCTGCTGGAGATCAGCGACCGTATCGCCGTGATGCTGCGCGGGGAAATTATTGAACTGGACAACGCGGAGACCCTGTACCGCTCCGCCGTCCACCCTTACACACGCAAGCTGCTTGCATCTTTCCCCAGCCTCAGTGGCGACCGGGGCGCCTTCATCCGTTCAGGCGAATACGACAGCTTCGAGGAGCAGCCATGACCAGCGTCTCAGTATCAAACCTGACGAAGGAGTACGCGCTCAGGGGCGGCCTGCGGCGACGGTCCCTCCTGGCAGTGGACCGGGTCAGTTTCGACCTTGTACCGGGAAAAACAGTAGCCCTGGTAGGAGAATCCGGATCAGGCAAGTCCACGATCGCCAAGCTTCTGACCCGGATGGAGAAGCCAACCGCCGGAAAAATCTCGGTCGAGTTGGACGACAAAACCCCGGTGCTCGGCTCGGTGTACCGGCGGCATGTCCAGATGGTGTTCCAGGACCCTTTCGCATCCTTGAACCCCTTTCACTCCGTCGAACACCACATCGCCCGGCCGCTGCGGATCCATCAACGGACTCGCACTGCCCAGGAAACGCATGACCGGGTGCTCGAGATGCTGGAGCGGGTTAACCTCACCCCCGCTGATGTCATTGCAGCCAAACGTCCCCACGAACTCTCCGGGGGGCAGCGGCAGCGGGTCGCCATCGCACGCGCCCTCGCCCCCGGCGCCCAGGTGCTCATCGCCGACGAACCAGTCTCAATGCTCGATGTCTCGATCCGGCTCGGCGTACTGAATCTTCTGGGGCGCCTGCAGCGCGAAGACAACCTGGCCGTCCTCTACATCACTCACGACTTGGCGACCGCCCGGCACTTCTCCGACGAAATCCTGGTCCTGTACCGGGGAAGGGTCGTGGAGCGGGGCCCGGCCGACGATGTCATCCTCAACCCCCAACATGCCTACACAAAACTTCTGGCCCAGGCTGCCCCCGATCCCGAACGCGTCGGAAAAGTCGCAGCCACTGAGCTTCCGCCCGACAGGGACGCCATCGACAACTCCGTGTGCTTTAACCACTTCAGCCAACGCTGGGTGCACATCGACGAAGTCCACGCAGACCTGCCGACCTCCGAACACCGCTAGGACGACCCCATCATGATTTCTTCCCCACTGACACACGATTGGACTGTAGAGCCTGTCTCCGGCACGGTCCCTCAGGACATCCCGGCGCAGATTCCGGCAGAAGTACCCGGAACCGTACATACTGACCTGCTGCGCGCCGGCCTGATCGAGGACCCGTACTTGGACGCCAACGAAACCAGCCTCCGGTGGATGCACGACGTTGACTGGCGCTACCAGACCCTCCTCACCCTGCCGGCTGCCGCTGAAGGGGAACGGATAGACCTGGTCCTGGACGGTGTGGACACCGTCAGCAACATCAGCGTGGGCGGACGGGAGCTGGGGCAAACGGCCAACATGCACCGTTCATACCGGTTCGATGTCCGTTCAGAAGCAGACGGCAGCGCACAAGCGCTGACGGTCAACCTGCGCTCCGCCACGGCCTACGCCGAGGAAATGCGGGCACTGCTGGGAGACCGGCCCAGCGCCTACCACCCCGTCCCGTTCAACTTCGTCAGGAAGATGGCGTGCAGTTTCGGCTGGGACTGGGGCCCGGACCTGCGCACTGCCGGTCTTTGGAAAGAGGTGCGGATCGAGCGCTGGACCGTCGCGCGCCTGGCCGAGGTCCGGCCTCTGGTGAGCGTTACGGCCGAAGGAACAGGACACGTTGAAGTACACGTCACCGTTGAACGTTCAGGCCTGGACGACGAAGGTGATCTGGCAATCCAGGCATCCGTTCACGGGCAAACCGCCACTGCGATTGTCCCGGAAGGAACCACCACAACAGTGGTGACCCTTGACGTCCCAGACGCCCCGCTCTGGTGGCCTGCCGGTTACGGCGAGCAACCCCTGTCCACTTTCCAGGTCCAACTCTTTGAGGCATCCGGCACCACACCATTGGACTCATGGGAACGCCGCATTGGATTCCGTAACGTTGAACTCGACACAACCCCCGACAAAATCGGAACCGCCTTCACCCTCAAGGTCAACGGCAAAGCCGTCTTCGTTAAAGGTGCCAACTGGATCCCGGACGACCATCTCCTGACCCGGATAACACGCTCCCGCCTCGACAGGAGACTGGACCAGGCCATCGGCGCGAACCTTAACTTGCTGCGTATCTGGGGCGGGGGAATCTACGAAACGGAGGACTTCTACGCTGCATGCGATGAGCGCGGAATCCTGGTTTGGCAGGACTTCCTGCTCGCCTGTGCCGCATACCCTGAGGAATCCCCCTTGTGGGAAGAACTGGAAGCAGAAGCTCGCGAGAACGTTGTCCGTCTCGCCTCGCACCCCTCACTGGTGATCTGGAACGGCGGAAACGAAAACGTTTGGGGCCATGAAGACTGGGGGTGGAAGGAAGACCTGGAAGGGCGGACCTGGGGAGACCGGTATGCGCACGAACTGCTCGGCGGCATTGTCGCCGAACTGGACCCCACCCGGCCCTACTGCGACAACAGTCCCTACTCCCCCGGCCAAAAACCGGAAGCCGTGCACCCCAACGACCCCAATCATGGAACCCACCACCAGTGGGAAGTCTGGAACCGGATCGACTACTCCGCTTACCGGAACGACACCCCACGCTTTTGCTCCGAGTTCGGATTCCAGGGACCGCCGACGTGGCGTACCCTGACTGATTTCGTGCACTCCAGCAACGGTGGCCCTCTGACCGGCGAAGAAGACCCAAAGAACGACGCGGTCTTCCTCATCCACCAAAAGGCAGACGACGGAAACGGCAAGCTCGACCGCGGCCTCACCCCGCACCTTGGTGTGCCGGAGAACTTTGAGGACTGGCACTGGGCAACCCAGCTCAACCAGGCCCGCGCTATACGGTACGCCATCGAGCACTACCGCTCCTGGTGGCCCCGCACGGCCGGCGCGATCGTCTGGCAGCTCAACGATTGCTGGCCGGTCACATCCTGGGCCGCCGTCGACTCCCAGGAGCGGCCCAAGCCGCTCTGGCACGGGCTCCGGCTCGCTAACGCGCCCCGCATCATCAGTTTCGGGAACCGGGAAAACCAGTTGACCGTGTCACTGGTCAACGACACCGACCAGCCGTGGACCGGCCATCTGGTGCTGCGCCTGCAGACCTTTGACGGCGGCGTTCGCGGCGAATATACAGAAGATGTGGACGTGGCTGCACGGACGGTGACAACCCTGCCAGTTACGGGCGGATTGTTGTCCCGGCCCGAAGACGCAACAGGCGAAGTGCTCGTTGCCACCCTCGGAGCAGAGCAGGCCGCCCACACCTTCGCCGATGACGTTGAGCTGAACCTGGATCCGAACCCGCTGAACGCGACCGCGAAAGCGGTCCCGGGAGGCTACGAAATTCACGTCCAGGCTGTCTCACTTGCGCGTGACATCACGCTGCACGTTGACAGGGTGGACCCGGACGCAACAGTGGGTGACGGGCTCGTCACCCTCCCCGCAGGGGGTGAATGGACCTTCACAGTAGCCAGCACAGCTGCCGGTATTGACCCGGAGGCATTCCTTTCACCGGCCGTCCTGCGTACCGGCAATGACCTGCGCGCGGTACCCCTCGTAGCCGCTACAGAGCACGTGCCTGCCCGGATCCAATAAGGAAACCACTGCCCCCACCAGCTCGAGCAACCAGCCGGCGCCGCCCCCAAGGGCGGCGCCGGTTTCACAAGCGAGCCCGCAGCCAAGACGAAGAAGATCATGACACACCACTTCAACACAGAGATCTATACCGACACCGAGTGCCGTGCCCTCAACACTGGCTGGCACATCCGCCTCATTGACGGACCGGCCCCCCTCGGCATCGCCGGGCGGCATATCCCCGCGTCTGTTCCCGGCTCAATCCGGCAGGACCTGACAACCGCAGGTCTCCTGTCCTCCAACCAGGCAGGAGAGGCACTCGGATGGATCACACAATGCGCCTGGGAGTACAGCCTTGACTTCCCCCTCCGGAAGCCTGCCGCCTCTCCCGTGGAACTCGTGATCAGTGGTTTGGACACTGCAGCCGAAGTACAGCTCAACGGGCAACCGCTGACCCGTACAGGAGAACAAAACCCGAACTCGCATGACGTTGGGGCCCATCTCTTCCAAGGCCTGAACAACCTCAAAGTCTCCGTTGTGCCCGCCCTCAGCTAGGGCACCGGACCACTCTTCCAGCAGAAAGCCACCACTGTGACCTCTCAAGTCCCCGTACTCGCCGTCGACGGCGGCCAGTCATCCATCCGCGCCCGACTGCTGGCCAGCACAAGAATCGAGTTCGAGCAGGAATTCCCGCCGCTGCTCACCGACGCACCACTCATGCCCCAACTCGCAGGCGTCGTACGGTCCGTTCTCACCGCCAACCCACGCGAGAACGTCCGGGTGGCGGCAGCCCTCTCCGGCCTCACCTCAGCCAACGCAGACGCCCCCGGCGTCATGGCAGCCTGCCGCGACCTTGGCGTCACCTCCATCCGCATAGCCCATGACTCCATCTCCGGATACCTCGGATGCCTTGGCGACCGGGCAGGCTCGGCCATCGCCGCGGGAACAGGCGTAGTGACCCTGGCAACCGGACCGACGGGTTCAACCCGGGTGGACGGCTGGGGAAACATCATGGGGGACGCCGGAAGCGGCTACTGGATTGGCCGCGCCGGGCTCGATGCCGCCATGCGCGCCCATGATGGCCGCGGAGACCCCACAGCGCTGCTCGGGTTGCTCAAGCAGGATTTCCCCGACGTGGAAGGAGCCTACATAGAAATACAGTCCAACCCGGAAAAGATCTCCTTCGTCGCCTCCTACGCCCGCAAAGTCATCGACCTGTCCGAACACGACACCGTCTCAGCACGAATCGTCGAACACGCAACCGACGAACTTGCACTTTCCGTCGGCGCGAGCCTTCGCAATACCGGCTGGAAACCCGGATCAAGCCCCACAATCAGCTGGGTGGGAAAAATCCTCTCCAACAACCGCATGGCCCAGCCCCTGCAACGCAGACTCCAACAGGCATGGCCCAACGCCAACATCGTCGCGCCCCACGGCGGACCCCTGGACGGCATAGCCCAACTGGCAGACCTGCCAAGCCACCACGCCCTGTATCCGCTCCTTCACACCGCGTGACTCCCAGCACCACCGCCAAAAGTAGAAAGACAATCACATGCACCGACTGACCGGAGCAAGGCGCTCATACGACTGGGGATCCACCACAGCCATGTCCGAATTCCTGGGCTCCGCCCCCGACGGAGCCCCATACGCAGAACTATGGCTGGGCGCCCACCCCACCGGTCCCGCAACCGCGGAAACACCAAACGGGCCAGAGCAGCTGGACCGGGTCATTTCCGGTGATACCCCCCGATACCTCGGAGAAGATGTCACCTCAAGGTTTGGCCAACTCCCCTACCTCGTGAAACTCCTCGCCCCCGCACGCCCCCTCTCAATGCAAGTCCACCCAAACCGACAGATGGCGATCGCCGGCTACCAGGAGGAGGAACGACGCGGCATACCCCTGGATGACCCTCAACGCAGCTTCAAAGACGAGCACAACAAACCAGAAATGGTTTACGCCATCACATACTTCGAAGGACTCGTCGGGTTCCGGGCCCGAGAGGAAATCGCGCTCCTTCTCCAAACAGTGGCGGGGCCACTCCGCCCGGCATCTGATGCCCTCTGCCAGTCACCCGGGGAGCAGGGAATGCAGTCCACGCTGGAACAAATGCTGGAACTGAACGCCCTGCAAGTCAAAGAGGTCCTCGAGACCACTACAAAACTGGCTGACACACACGCCAACCCCACGATCCGCGCCGCTTGCAGCACAGTGAACGAACTATCTCGGCTCTACCCGCAAGACATCGGTGCGGTGATCTCCCTGATGCTCAACAAGGTCCAGCTGCAACCCGGACAACTCGTATTTCTCGGCGACGGCGTGCCGCACGCCTACCTCGGCGGCTTCGGCCTTGAGGTTATGGGTAACTCCGACAATGTTCTTCGACTCGGCCTCACCACGAAACACATTGACGTGCCCTCCATGCTCAAGGCACTGGACTTCAACTCCTCCGGATTCGCCGTCGAGACAGCCCCCAGCGACCAGATCACGCACGTCTTCGAGCCAGCAACTCCGGAATACGCATTGAGTATCACCCGCCCGCACCTCGCCGTAGGCGGAACCACGACCCTGCCCGGCCACGGCCCCCGGGTTCTCGTCTGCCTCAGCGGCCAAGTTACAACCACAACAGCAGCCAGCAACGCAGAAACCGTAACCAGGGGACAATCCCTCTTCGTGTCTGCCGAAGAACCAGCCATACAAGTCACCGGCTGCGGCTCCCTGGCCCAGATTTTCGTTCCCACGCATTAGCGCAGAATCAATGCCCTTCTGGAAGAGGTCCCTTAGACCGCTTACCCCGCTGACCCCGAAATTCCATTTCCAGCGCGGCGGCGTTCCGTCCGCCTTCGACCGTGTCCTGGCCACCCGGCTCGGCATGGCCGCCATCGACCCGATCATGGAAAGCAAGTGGGGCACCAAGGTGGCCCTCAAGGGAACGAACATTGAACACGTGGGCCTCCAGGAAGCCCTAGGCCAGCTCAAAACCGTCCCGCCAGAGCGCTACGACGAAGCCGCTGTTCTCTTCGGCTGATTTTGCCACCAGACCAAAGGGCGCCACGCCTCAGAAGGATACCGGCAGGCAAACCAAAAACCGGACCCTCACTAAGACATCACGAGGAAGACATGCCCGCAACCAACCCAACACAGACAGAGGCACCCGCCGAGCCACCCAAACCATGGCAATCCATCGACGACTGGACAACACTCCACGGTCAAGACATTGAGATACACCGCGGTGGCAGCATAATCGACCGGGGGCGCGTGGATGCCGTTATGGCTGACGGATCCGCCCTATGGCTGGCGTTCAACGGGGCATCAGGCCGCCGCATTATTGAACGCCAACCCGGAACCTATATTCGCCCCAATACGTGATCAGCCACAACCTACCCACTTCAGCGCAATTCACGGTACTGCAATGGCCGCCCTGGGCAGCCATCTTGTACTTGGGCGTACTCCCGGTTCAGATAAAGCTACACCCCACCCTGACGTCAGCCAGGGTGGTCAAGGGCCGTCAAATAGGGCTGGACTTCCGTTTCTGACAGTGGGGCGTGGAAACTGTCAGACCATAACCTGACGCTGTGAGGCGTCTCTGACGGCAGCGCCACAAGCATCATCACGTCGTCCAGCCTGCAGGCGGCCGCCCCTCTGAACACCGGTTGGCGCGACGCCCCCGGCACCCGCCCCCGGAGCCCAAGCCCCAAGCCTGCCAAGCGGGTCTACGCGGCGAAAGCGATCTCCTCAGTGCGTGCGATGCTTCTCCGGATGGACGCCTTGTCTACGCCAAGGAGCGCCGTCAACCACATCCCGTTCTGGACGACGACGATGTCAGCTGCCCGCTCCCTGCATTCATCGCCGGAAAGCCCAGGCTTGGCATTTCCTATCAGCGCCGCGAGTCCGTCGAGATACCGCTCAAAAGCTGCCGCATTGATCAACGCAAAGTCTTCATGGGCTTGCGCAAGCGCCCAAAGGTGCAGACGCAGGGACAGATACTGTGTGGTCAGGAATTCCGGGTCCGCAACGCGCCGGAGGGCCTTTTGGAGCTGTTCGTCCGGTGGCGACCCCGGGTCGGGGGCGACCAGCCTGAGGTCGCTTTCGTCAATTCGATTCAAGGCCGCTCGGATCAAGCTCGATTTGTCTTCGTAGTAGTAATTCACGAGCCCCAGTGCGACGCCGGCTTCGCGAGCCACCGCGCGCATGTTGACCCCCGAGATGCCGTGGCGGGACAGCAGGGCCAGCGCCGCTTCGAGGATGCGCGACTGCCTGTCAACCTGTTCGCCTGAATTCACGATGCTTGTATCCACTTGGCCAGACTATGGCGAAAGCCGCGATGGTGCATCTCTGCCAAAGAAGACGCCCCGCGACGTTATTTGACGCCGCGCTACGTTCTGTTGAGCGTCCGCTACGTCCGGTGAACGTCCATGTCCTGCCCCGTTGTGGCGCTGTTGGGCCGTCCGTAATCTCAACTCCAGTACCCGCCCCAACAAAGGAATTTCCATGGCAACACCGCAGGACAACGGTCCGCAGAACCCGCAAGGCTCTACCCGCATCGTGGCTGGCCAGTCCCCCACGCCTAAGCGTCCGCTCGGCCTGAAGATCGGCATCGTGGCCGGCATCCTCGCCTTGGTGGGCGGCGGCGTGGCCGTCGCCTCCGCCGTCTCCAGCAACTCGTCCAGCACCGGCACCTCGGCCGAGGCTGCAGCGCCTGCCGGCAACCCCGCCGCGGAGCTGAAGCTCGGCTACTTCGGCAACGTGACCCACGCCCCGGCACTGGTTGGCGTCAGCCAGGGCTACATCGCCAAGGAACTGGGCGACACCAAGCTCACCACGCAGGTCTTCAACGCCGGACCCGCCGCAATCGAAGCCCTGAACGCCGGAGCCATCGACGCCACGTACATCGGCCCGAACCCGGCCATCAACTCCTTCGTCAAGAGCGGCGGGGAGTCCGTGAACATCATCGCCGGGGCCGCCGCCGGCGGTGCGCAGCTGGTGGTCCGGCCGGAAATCACTTCCGCCGCCGACCTCAAGGGCAAGACCCTCGCCTCGCCGCAGCTCGGCGGAACGCAGGACGTCGCGCTCCGCGCCTGGCTCGCCACGCAGGGCTACAAGACGAACGTTGACGGCAGCGGCGATGTAGCCATCAACCCCACCGAAAACGCGCAGACGCTCAAACTGTTCCAGGACGGAAAGCTCGACGGCGCGTGGTTGCCTGAGCCGTGGGCCTCCCGCCTGGTGCTCCAGGCCGGAGCCAAGGTCCTGGTGGACGAAAAGGACCTCTGGGACGGTTCGCTCTCCGGCAAGGCCGGCGAATTCCCCACCACCATCCTGATCGTGAGCAAGACGTTTGCGGCAGAGCACCCGGACACCGTGAAGGCCCTGTTGAAGGGACACGTGAAGTCCGTGGAGTGGCTGAACAGCGCCGCCGCGGATGAGAAAGCCAAGGTCATCAACGCCGCCCTGAAGGAAGCCGCCGGCGCGGAGCTGAAGGCCGATGTGATCGACCGGTCCCTGAAGAACATCGTCTTCACCGTAGATCCGCTGGCCGGGACCTACCCCAAGCTGCTGAAGGACGGCGTGGAAGCCGGCACCACGAAGCAGGCAGACATCAACGGCATCTTCGACCTCACCGCCCTGAATGAGGTCACCGGGGAGAAGACTTCCGCCGCAGGGCTGGGTAAGGAGTAGCACCGCGCTGCTGAGGCCTTTCTTCACGCAACCCGTTCATCCGCCCGGAACTGCAAACCAGTTCCGGGCGGATGAGCGGGTTAACGGCCGTGTTGAGTTCGCCTAAATCGCTCACGGAGGTCCCGCCAAAGTTCCCGTGCAGAGAGACAATGGCGGTATGAGCACAGAAGAACCGTTGCCACCCGCCGCCGTACCGCCCACGCCGGAGTCCCAACCCACGGTTCGGCCCGCCGAGCCGGTACCTCCGCCCGCAGCTGCGAGTAAAGGTGCTCCCTCCCGCGTCACCCGTGCAGCGGTGATTTGGAGTGCCGTTGCGGTCAGCCTCGTGGTGCTGGTGCTGCTGATCATCTTCTTCATCCAGAACCAGGACATGGTTGCGGTGAAGTTCCTCGGCTGGGAAGGCAGGCTTGCCCAGGGCGTGGCCTTCTTCATCGCCGCGGTCGGCGGCGGCATACTCGTGGCAATCGCAGGTGGCGCGCGCATCCTCCAGTTGCGCCGTAACGAAAAACGGCGGCGCCGGGTCACCAATTTGTAGGGCAGCCGCCCACGGCTGCACTCAGGCTTTCCCCTGGCCCAACTCCTCCGCGGCTTTCCGTGCGCCGCGGACGGCGATGGCGACGCTCATCAGCGTGGGATTCATGGCCGTAGCGGTGGGGATGAGCGCATTGCCGCCCACCACAAGGTTGCTGTAGCCCCACACCCGCGACCATGGATCGGCCACCGAGGTGCCGTCGTCGGACTCCCCCATGCGCATGGTGCCCTGGTAGTGCAGGCTGGAACCGTTCGGCATCAGGCGTGGCTCGGCAACGAAAGCTCCGAGCGCCTTGCCTGCCCGGCGCAGCCGCTCGGTGGCGTCGGCGATCTCCGCGTTCTCCCGCTCGGTGAGTGCGTATTCGATCGTCATGTTCGGGAAGCCCCGGTAGTCCGGTTCGTTGTCGTCAAAGGTCACGGCGTCCTCGTAGCGGGGGTGCTTGCGCATGCCATAACCCATGTTGACGTAGCCCCAGCGGTTCTCGGCGTAGGGCGCTCCGGGCTCCATCGGAAACGGAGTCGATTCGGAGTACATGACCTGGACGGAGAAGGGGTGCTCCGGCTCCGAGAACGGGATCCGGTTCACGGCCGCCACAGGGTCAGCGGGATTCAGGGCGCGTCGGGACAGCTCGGCATCGAGGTCCTCTTCGGTGGCGAAGCGCTCCATCTTTCCGGCATCCAACGCAACCGTGGAGATGACTACGGGGTGCTCGGTCAGGTAGTGGCCCAGGGCCTGGGGCCGGACGCCCGAAGCCCACAGAAGTTGCGGTGAGCGGAAGGCATCCGCAGCAACCACCACGATGTCCGCGGCAACAAAAGACGTTTCGTGGGTGCGGAGATCCTCGACAGTGACCCCGGTGACCTGGTTGCCGTTTAGTTCCACCCGGCGGACCAGAGTCAGGTCACGGAGTTCGAACTGCTGCGAGAGGGGGCTCTCCGGATCGAGGAGCGGGCCGAGGACAACGTCGGCGCCTGCCCAGCGGATCGAGCCGTCCGGCTGCGGGTCGCCGGCAACGGGCAGTGTGTCCACGCCGTAGCCTTCCGGGAGCTCAGCGCCGAACTCCTCATCGAGGAGCGCCCTGATGGCTGCCCCCACCGCGGAATCGGCGAACGCGGCCCCCTGCACGTGCAGCAGTTCCTTGGCGGAACCAATCAGTTCATCCCACTCGTCGTCCGCGATGAACGGGATCTTTTCGCTGAAGGCCGGCGACGGCGTCGCACACGTCCAGTGGGCACCCTGGCCACCAACGTTGGTAGCCGCAGCCGCGGCGGGGAAGCTGGTGGCGTGGGCGGAGCCGGCACCGCCGTAATCGAGCAGGTGTGTGCCCTGGCGGGCGGTGAACATGCCCTCGGTGACGGTTCCGGCCGGAATGCCTAGCGACTCACGGTACGCGCCGGCCTGCGGCCCCTGTGACATCTCCCGCGCACGGGCTTTCTGGCCGGGATCGGCGATGTTGCGGACGCTCTCGCCGGGACGGTCCGTCAGCTGCGGTCCTGCTTCGAACATCACCACCCGCGCGCCGGGGACTCGTTCCAGGAGCACCCGGGCGTAGGTGGAGCCAATCGGCCCGCTGCCGACGACGGCGATGGTGGGGTTGGTGGACATGGTGTCTCCTTCGACAAAGGGTCAGACCGGTTGGGTCTCGGACGTTGTTTGGGCGGCGGGAACGGGCTCATCCGAAAGCCGGCCGTGGGGAAGCAGCACGGCTGCGACAATGCCGACGGCGTAGGTGGCCGCCAAGGCGATGAAAATGGGGACGAACACTGTGCTGTAAATCCGGGCGATGTCCGCCTGCACGGCGGGCGCTGCCCCATGGACAAACTGGGGGGTCAGGGTGGCAGGGTCTAGGCCCGCCGGAAGGAGGGCGGCCACACCGAAGCCGATCACCCCGCCGATGATCGCCGTCGCCACCGTTGACCCCACCTGCCGCACCAGGTTGACGGTCGCCGTGATGGTGCCTGTCTGGCTGGCCGGGGCAGCGCCTTGGACAACGGCGATAATCAGGCTCATAAAAGCACCTGTACCAATTCCCACCACACCCATCACGATCATCGGGACCCAGAGCGGAAGCCCGGCAGGCAGCATGGCCATAACAAAAAGACCGGCGGCTCCCAGCGACGTCCCAATGATCGGGAACACCCGGTAACGGCCCGTCCTGCTTGCCAGATAGCCAGAGAGGAGGTTGCTGACCAGCATGCCGAACACGGTGGCGATCGGAACAAGCCCGGACACCGTTGCCGTGGTCTGGTAAGCCATCTGAAAATACGTGGGCAGGTAGGCGGTGATGGAGAAGAGCCCGACGCCGATAATCGCCGACAGTGCGGTGCCGGCCGCAATAGTGCGGTTGGCAAAGTGCTTCAGGGGCACGATGGGTTCCGGTGCACGGCGCTCCACGATGAAGAAGGCAACGAAACCTGCGACACTCACGGCGAGCGCAGCGATCGTGGCAGTGCCCGCGGTTCGCTCGGCCGCCCAGGACACAGCCAACACCAAGGACACCAGGGAGGCCGTGAAGATGGCGGCTCCGGCGACGTCGAAATGCCGTGGAACGGTTCCCGGTTCCAGGTGAGGTATCGCGATGAGTGCCAGGCCCAAGGCAACTGCTCCCACCGGAATGTTGATCCAGAAGACCCACGACCAGCCCCAGTAGTCGGTGATGGCCCCGCCGAGCACCGGACCCACCAGGATCGCGATGGGAAAGGCCGCCCCAATAATGGCCATGTAACGGGGCCGTTCCCGCTGGGTGGTCACGCGGGCAATGATGGTCTGGGACATCAACTGCAGTCCGGCGGAGCTCATCCCTTGCAAGACACGCGCGGCAATGAGCCAGGAGATGTCCTGGGCAAAGCCGCAGGCCAGGGAAGCGGCAAGGAACGTCACCAGCGACACCAGGAAGACCCGCCGGGCTCCCAGGACGTCGCCGAGCTTGCCAAGCACCGGCAACAGCACCGTGCTTGCGAGGGTATACCCCACCACAACCCAGCTCATGAGTTTCAGGGCGCCCAGTTCTCCGGCAATCGTGGCCAGCGACGTGGACACCACGGTGTGGTCGAGGGCCCCGAGGAAGGAGACCGTGAGCAGGGAAATAACAAGGAGACGGAATCTCAAAGGCGAAAGTGGCATAGTCATCTACCCGAACGATCGGGCCATCGACGCGACGTGTTGTGCCTCCGCCGCACCATCACGACAGAGAACGGATCCGGAGGGGACCCCGACGCCACCATCATCATAGCGCACTTTAGTCTGAAAGCAACAAAAGAATGACTGGATCAAACACTGACATTCCCAGCCGCTCCGAGTGCAGCCAGGTCCCACCCGAGTGCGCAGTCGTCCAGGAAATCCCCGACGTCGTTCACGGCCCTGCCTGTGGAGCAAGCCTCGAAAGCCCGCCGGAGCGCCAGCCGCGCCGAGGCCTCAAACCGACGTGGAGCAGCCAACGCGCCTTCCTCCGTGCAGGTCTCAACCCGAGCCAGGCCTGCCGGCTGGTCCACCGTCACCTCAGACCTCACCTCCCCCAGCGCCAGGATCCGCACCAGGCCTCCCGAGCCGTGCCCCGCTTCAACGTTGCCTGCCACGGTGACGGCCGGACCGCCCTGCCCTTTCCGGAGTTCCAGGAGCGCAACCCGGGCCTGGGCCGTGGCAGAACCTGCAAGAAGGCCCAGTGGCCCACCCGCGAAGACCCTTGCCCACCCAAATCCATCACGGATCACCGAGATAAGTTCCGATGCGGGCGCGGCGCACTCGACGGCGATAATGCTGGCTGGAATACCTGCCCGCCCCTGGATTGCATCGTCAACCAGATCGGCCCTTAGGCGGGGACGCTCAACAATGACAGGGATGTCTGTCAGCTCCAGCAGGACCTCCCGGGCCTCCCGGGGCAGGTCCTGCGGGTTCGCGACGACGATGGCTGCCGCACCCGCGGCCTGGGCTGCGAGCGCACGGTCCCACCACACGCCAACTCCGGGCACCACCACCACAGAACCGCGAGGGCTTTCCGACAATGCTGCACTGACAGGGAGTTCGGCGACGGCGGCCCGATAGTCGGGCAGGACGGCGCAGACACCCCTCCGCAGTGTCGCCCCGCTCATGCGTGCACACCCTCGAGCAGTTTTGCGGAAGCGCCGTCAGCCAGGGCAGTGACGTAGTGGGAGTCCGCAAGCAGTTCGTCGTATTCCACGGGCACCCTTTCCTCAAGGAGCGCAGCCAGCAGGCGCCACTCCGCCACATAGCCGTCTTCCGGATCACGGCTGTAGGCCGTCCAACGCCCGCCTGGGGTGCGGACGCGCGTGGCGGCGCTTCCCGCATGGACAAACGCCGGCGGGAAGTCCACCTCGATGCGGTCATGCGACGTGGAGATGCTCATCCGCCACAGGGCATCGGGCCCTGCCGGAAGCATGGTGAGGGCAAGCTGTACCAGGACTCCGCTCGCACGGTAGCCCACCACATAGCCGATCGGCGGAACCAGCCGCGCATACACCACTTCTTCAATGTCGGGCGCAAGGTCCCGCAGCGCCGGGAGATCATGGATGGCCAGCCCCGTCAGCAGTTGCCTCAGGACATCCGCTGCCACGGCGGGGTCAGTCAGGTCCGGCCTGCCCCGCCGCGCAGGCAGGAAGGGCCCTCCCTCAGCCACGAGCCGGTGGTAGCGCTCGTTCGGCGGCAGCGCCAACGTGACAGACACCGCCTGCACCCGGCCTTCAAGTGCCACGAGGTGATGCCTGGCATGGCCCCACGCCGCATCAAACAAGTGGTTCGTGCCGACGAGGAGGATCGTCCCCGCCGCACGGCAGGCGGCCACCACCTCTTCAGCTTCTTCCGGACTGGTGGCCAGCGGCTTCTCGCAGAAGATGGCCCGCTTTCCCGCGGCCACGGCGGCGAGGACCTGGCGTCCATGCTCTGCGGGCGGACTGCACACCGCCACCAGGTCCACGTCCGGGTCGGCAAGAAGATCCGAATCACCCTGCGACCAGCGTGCACCAAGCCCCTCCGCGAGGCCACGGGCGCGCCCGCTGCCGGCATCAGCGATGTGCACCACGCTGAACAACTCTCCCAGCCGGCCCAGGGTTGCAAGATGAAGTGCAGCAACCCCCGGCCCGGCGCCCAGCACACCTACATTCCAAGGCATCGTCGCCCCCCTTCTTATGTCTCTATTATTCATAAGTCAGGTCCGTTCTGGCTATAGTCGCGCCACACGACACCTTAGTGGGTGTCAATGTGTGAGAATTGTGACCATGACGACAGACTCCACACTCCGCTTTGGAGCCCAAACGGATGAAGTGACGAGCCTTTTACGGATCGTCAACCTGGTGCGCACGGGCGAAGCAACCACCCGGCCGGAAATCGGCAAGGTCACCGGCCTGGGCAGGGGCGTAGTCAGTCAACGCGTGGACCAGGCCATTCATATTGGCTTCCTGGGCGATGGCGAGTTCGGAGCCTCCTCCGGCGGTCGCGCGCCACGGACCCTGCGTTTCCGGGCGGAACAGGGACGGATCATCATCTGCGCCCTTGGAGCGGCTCATATGAGGGTTGGCATTACTGCCCTCGACGGCGACATCCTGGAACACACGCACCGCACCTGGGATATCGCACAGGGTCCGGAGAAGACCATCGATGCCGTCATGTCCCTGGTCGAGAACTTACTGAAGAAGGACCCCAAGGTGCCCGTGTGGGGTGTGGTGGTAGGGCTTCCGGGACCGGTGGACTTTGCTTCGGGGCAGCCTGTGGCGCCCCCGATCATGCCGGGGTGGAACGGTTACGATGTCCGCACTCCCTTTGAAGAACGCTTCAATGCACCGGTTTGGGTGGACAACGATTCCAACCTGCTTGCCCTCGGGGAGCGCGCCCGGCGGCGCGACTCCCTGGCGGACCTGATCTACTGCAAGATCGGTTCGGGAATTGGGGCGGGCCTGCTCTCCAAGGGCAGGATCCACCGGGGCGCGAACGGGGCCGCCGGCGACATCGGCCATGTCCGGGTATCCGACTCAGATGCACAATGCCGCTGCGGCAAAATCGGCTGCCTGGAAGCCGTGGCCGGCGGCTGGGCGCTCGTCCGGGATGCCGAACTCGCCATCAAGGAAGGTGCCACAAGCTCCTTGGCAGTGAGTGCGAAGAAGGGAGCGCTGACGCTTGAACAGATCACCCTGGCAGCCCAGGCCGGGGATTCGCTCGCCATAACCCTCGTCCAGAAGTCGGCGAGGGTGGCAGGCGAGACCATTTCAGCCCTGGTGAACATGTTCAATCCGGGGATCATTGTGATCGGCGGTGCGATGGGCTCCGCCGGCGAGGTATTCCTGGCAGAGGTGCGCCAACGGGTCTACGAACTCTCACTGCCGCTCGCTACACGGGACCTCACCATTACCCTCTCGGTCAACGATGAGCGCGAGCCCCTGCGTGGCGGAGCGGAACTGGCCCGCGAGCAGCTCTTCGACGTCACCTTCCCGCGCTGGTTCGCGGAAGGCCGGCCCTCGCCGGAACGGGCAACTGTTCTGGCTTAGGGTTTCCGTCAACACTTCTTCCTGATTTCGACTTAAGCATGTATCTTCGGATCATAAGTCTCGCCACGAAGGAGTGCCAGCACCATGTCCACACCCATCAAAACGCTGATCATCACCGGCATGACCGATGTCCACCACGACTGGCGAAAGACAACGCCGGCACTGAAGGAACTGCTCGAAGGGACAGGCCGGTTCCAGGTGCGCGTCACCGAGGAGTTCCGCGGAGCCACCGCAGCAACCCTTGAGCCCTACGACCTGGTCATCCTCAACTACTATGGCCGTACCGACCCGTGGCGCAATGTCCCGGAGGAGCGTTTCGGCCCCGTCGCAGAGCAGGCGCTTTTCGACTTTGTGGCGCGCGGCAAGGGCCTGATCGCCTACCACCCCACGCTCGCCGGCGGCGTGGGCTGGGAGCCGGAATACGAGCGCCTGCTCGGCGGCGTGATGCGCGAAGACACCTCCCGGCGGGCTCCAAACAACGACTTCCTCCTGCACACTGCGGAGCCCCACCCCATCACAGCCGGCTGGCCGGCCGAGTTTCCGCATTACAACGACGACCTCTACGTCGGCCTCAAATGGCCCGAGGGCGTCAAGAAAACCGTCCTCCTGCAAGGTTGGGATAACCCCCTGCGCTACACGCAGGTTCCCTCGCAGTGGCGCAGCCTGCCGGGCATGGGCGAGGAGCATCCGGTGGCCTGGGCGGTCGAGTACGGCGAGGGCCGCTCAGTCTCCATCGGGATCGGCCACAACGTGCAGGCGATCGGCCACCCCGCCTTCCGCGCGCTCTTCCCGCGGAGCGCGGAGTGGGCTGCCACCGGCAGCGTGACCATTGCGACGCCGGCAGACCTCGGCGAAGCGGTGGACGGTGGAGACTGGTGGCCCACCACCCTCGAACCGATGGTCCGGGAGATGTTCAACGATTGGGTTGCCGCGGGCGAACCCGCCTCCCAGAAGTAGTATCGCCGTCGAAATCCGGGACGTGGCCACAAGCGTCAGGCCACGTCCCTGGCCACATCCGAGACGGCATGCCGCCCGGATTCCAGTTCCGCTTCGAGATGGAACGGCAGAATGAGCGGCGAGCCCGGCCGCGCCTGGAGATAGGGCACCAAAAGCTGAAAGTCCACCGAGACGGCATGCGCGCCAGCGGCGAGCCGGCCACTGCCAGCCACAACGAGGCGGTCCTGGACGAACCACCAGCCATGCTCCTCCGGCAATGAGCCCGCCAGCACGTCCCGCACCCCAAGATGCACCGCAAGTTCCTCTGGACCGAACCGCACGCCGTCGACCTCGACGGCAAGGCCGTACACGCTGGACAGCGGCATGGAGCGGATCCAGGGCAGTCCAATCCGCAGTTCAAAGCCGTCCGCAGTGGTGGTGAGCGCATCATCGCGCAGAGCTGTTTGCAGCATGATTTCCATCCTTTATCCTAAAAGTGACATAAGTTTGTCATTAACACGCATATTTGAAAAGGTGCCCCTTGACCACTGGAATTCCTCAAACCTGGACCCTCTGCGCAAGTGCCTTCAATTGGACTCCTGACATCACGGCGGCACGCCGACCGGCCCAGGACATAGTCACCGGCATCGTCGCCGACGGCGTGGCCGATACTGTCGAACTGGAGCCCGGACTGCTGTGGCGGTCCTTTCCGGAGCCCCGGGATGCCGAGGTGGACGAGTTTCGCGGTGCCCTGGACCAGGTGGGTGGAAGGGTCAGCATTGTGGGCGCGAGCCTGGATGACTTCCTCTCAGCTACCCAGCAACGGTCCACCCAGGAGCGGCTGGACTTCCTGGTTCCCCAGCTCCGAGCGGCCCGGCGGGTGGGGGCTGCCGGTGTCCGGTTGCCGATCGGCCAGGCCGGCGCCGAGCTGCTGGCCCTGGTGCAGCCGCTGCTGCACGAGCTCGACCTGGTGCTGTACGAGGAGATTCAAGGGCAGCAGGTTCCTGACAGCCCTGCCATAGCCCCGGCCTTGGAAACGATCGCAGGGCTGGCGGACGATCATGTGCGGGTCCTCGTGGACATCAGCATGCTCATGCCGGCCCTGCCCGCCAGCTACCTTGAGGAACTCCGCCGCGGCGGGGTACCCGGTGAGCTGGTAACCCGACTGGCGGACGAATGGCGGAACCCTGCCACGCTCGACGCCGTGAAGGCCCTGCTCCAGTCCGGAAACGTGCCGCCACGCGTCCACACGCTCTTCATGAACCTGGTCATCCGCTTCGGCCGCAGCGACGCCTCAGACCTCCGGAGCATCCTTCCGCTGGTTGGCGGCTTCCACCTGAAGTTCTGGGATCTGGAAGACGCTGACGGACGCGTATCGCAGCCGCTCCGCGACCTGGGCGGACTCCTTGGCGGCATCGGCTTTGCCGGTACTCTGACCAGTGAATGGGGCGGCCACGAGTGGCTCCAGGATGACCCCACCGACATCACCCGACGGCACCTTGCCCTCGCCACCACCGCGCTGGCTGCCGGCGCGTCGGGTGCCGGTGCGTCGGGTGCCGGTGCGCTGGGTAAGGGAGCCGCCGCCTGACAGAAGCCGTGCCCGGCGCGCAAACACAGAAAAGCGGCCGGCCCCGGCTTACCGGGACCGGCCGCTGACCTGTTTTTGATTACTTCGTGCTGAATGCCGCGTCGAAGGCGGCTACGGAGGGCTCGTAGCTGGAGAGCCTGCGGATGAAGCCCAGGGCCTCCGGCGCTCCAACGAGCCGGTCCATGCCCGCATCCTCCCACTCGACGGACAACGGGCCGACGTACTCGATGGAGTTGAGCATGCGGAAGGCATCCTCCCACGGCACGTCGCCGTGCCCCGTGGAGATGAAATCCCAGCCCCGGCGCGGATCGGCCCACGGCAAGTGGGATGACAAACGACCATTGCGGCCGTTGGACAGGCGCTTCTTCGTGTCCTTGCAGTGCACGTGGTAGACACGGTCCCGGAAATCCCAGAGGAAGCCTACCGGGTCGATGTCCTGCCAAACCATGTGGCTCGGGTCCCAGTTCAGGCCGAAAGCCTTGCGGTGCCCGACGGCTTCGAGGGTACGGACCGTCGTCCAGTAGTCGTAGGCGATTTCCGACGGATGCACCTCATGGGCGAAGCGCACGCCGCACTCGTCGAAGACGTCCAGGATCGGGTTCCACCGGTCCGCGAAGTCCTGGTAGCCTGCCTCCACCATCGCCTCTGTGGCGGGCGGGAACATGGCAACGTACTTCCAGATCGATGAGCCGGTAAACCCGGTCACAGTCTCCACGCCCAGCTTGGCGGCCAGCCTCGCGGTGTTCTTCATTTCCTCGGCGGCCCGGCGTCGGACACCTTCAGGGTCGCCGTCGCCCCACACGATGTCCGGCAGGATGCCACGGTGCCGTTCGTCAATGGGGTCATCGCACACGGCCTGGCCCTTGAGGTGGTTGGCAATTGTCCATACTTTCAAGCCGTTGCGTTCCAACACGTCTAGCTTGCCCTGGACATACGCGTCGTCGTTCCAGCGCCAGGGATCAAGGTGGTCACCCCAGCAGGCGATTTCCAGTCCGTCGTAGCCCCACTCGCCGGCGAGCCGGGCCACTTCGTCGAACGGCAGATCGGCCCACTGGCCGGTAAACAAGGTAATCGGTCGAGCCATGTTCTTTCCCTCCTTAGCGAGCCGGCACTGCAGCGTCGGCGCCGACACTGGTCCAGGCAGAGTCATTCTCGGAGCTGCGCTCGACGGCGTCGAGCACGCGCTGCACCCGCAGTCCCTCAGCGAACGTTGAATGCGGGTCAGTGCCGGCCACGATCCCTTCAACCAGGTCCTTGACCTGGTGCGAGAACCCGTGCTCGTACCCGAGCATGTGGCCTGCGGGCCACCAGGCGGAGACATAGGGATGCCCGGCTTCAGTGACCAGGATCTTCCGGAAACCCTGCCGGTCCGCTGGGACTGTGCGGTCGTAGAACTGGATGCTGTTGAGGTCTTCAAGGTCGAAGGCCAGGGCTCCCTTGTCACCTGAGACCTCAATTGCCAGTGCATTCTTGCGTCCGGTCGCAAACCGTGATGCCTCGAACGACGCCAGCGCTCCGGATTCGAACCGGCCGGTGAAGATGGCGATGTCGTCCACAGTGACTGGCCCGTACCCTGCGCCGGCTATGCCCGACAGGCCTGAACCGGAATCCAGCACAGGCCGCTCCTTAATGATCGTATCGACGACCCCTGAGACCTTCTGGAGGTTCTGCCCGGTGACGAACTGGGCCAGGTCGATCGCGTGGGCGCCTATGTCCCCCAGCGCGCCGGACCCGGCGTGTTCCTTCTGCAGGCGCCAGGCCAGCGGCATCTCCGGGTCCACGAGCCAATCCTGCCTGTACGAAGCCCGCACATGGCTGATCCTGCCCACCACGCCCTCGGCGATGAGGTCGCGAAGGAACGTCACCGCCGGAACGCGCCGGTAGGTAAACCCCACCATGGCCCGTATGCCCCGGGCAGCGGCGGTGGCGGCGGCGTGGGCCATCGCCTCGGCCTCCGCCACCGTGTTGGCCAGCGGCTTCTCGCACAGCACGTGCTTTCCGGCCTCGAGCGCCGCGATGGCTATCTCGGCGTGGGAGTCACCGGGGGTGACGATATCGACAATGTCGATGTCTTCCCGGGCGATGACTTGCCGCCAGTCGGTTGCGGATTCGGCCCAGCCCCATTTTCGGGCTGCCTCACCGACAGCCTGGGCGTTGCGGCCCACGATAACCGCCATCTCCGTCTCGGCAGGCAGGCCGAATACGCGCGGGGCGGTGCGCCAGCCCTGGGAATGGGCGGCGCCCATAAAGCCGTAGCCAATCATGGCCACGCGCAGGGTGGTCATGCGAGCACGACTTTCCGTTCCACGGCGACGCGGTTGCCCACGTAACGCATGGGAGCGATCTGCATGTAGAGCAGGCGGAGGGTGAGGATGACTTCGACGTCGATCTCCTCGCCGGCCTCAGGGACGCGGTCCAGGGGAATGATCACATCGGGCCGGTCCGCGACGAACCACAGCGTCTCCCACTGCTCCGGGAGTTCGGCGATGGAATAGGACTGGCCCTGGAGCTCGAAGCGAAGGGATTCCTTGGGGATCTCCACGCCGTTGACTGTCGCGGCGACGTCGTCAACGGCGGACAGCCAAAGGCTGCGGTACCAGGGCAGTTGCACCGACACCGCAATGCCCTCTGGGTGCCTGCGGACATCGGTGTCCTTGAACAGGGAGTTGTGAGTTGCCATGGCTTTCCTTACTTGAACGTGTCGACGAAGGTGTCGTGGGGAACAGGAGGCGCGGGATCCAGCGTCTGCCGTGTTGATGGGCTGTAGGGGTGGTACTCCGTGGGCACGGGTTCATCGGCGGGTGGCATAAAGACCGGCTTGCCATCGTCGCCGAAGTACATCAGGTCCAGGGCAAAGGCATGCTGGTTCTTTTCCGCGAAGCTGATCCAGTTTTCCTCGAATGGCGCCCGGAGGAGCTCGTAGCAGCGGAATTTCCAGATCTTCCACTCACCGTCCTGCCGTAGGAAGTCCACCGCGTACTTGCACCAGACCCAGTGGGCCCAGACCTTCTTGCCCTGTACCTCACCGGGCGAGTACATGTAGTCGGGGCTTTCCTTGGCCACTTCAGGGTCCGTGAGTCCTGACTCGTTGCCTGTGACGATCCAGACGCCCTTGGCCGTCTTGCCGTCGGCGGCTACCTCGATGACCGGAGTCGTGGTGTAGTGCAGGATCAGCTTGCCCACAGGGGACGGACGCCCCTTGTGGTAGCGGACCACACTCTCGTAATCCGTGTACTGCCCCGCGTTGGTGTACCTCGCCCGCACGCCCGGCGTTCCTGGCTTCACCCACAGCGGGATGATCTGTTCGTCCTCGAAGGCATTGTGCAGGTACATGTAGCGATTGAACAGGTTCTCGAGGTCGCCCCTGTCGTTGGCCCGCCGGGCCAGGCGGAGTGCCTCGTCGAGTTCACGGCGCAGCTGCTCGACCTCAGTGGTGACTTCGCCATTGGTGGCAGTCATGGGCGTTCTCCTTAGGCTGGGACGACGGATTCCTCGACGGCACGGCGCATCAGCGTGTGCTGCTTCTTGACCAGGTCGATCGGATCGGATTCGCCGAGGTCAGCGAACGCGTGCCCCTCCCACTCGCTGGACAGGTAGCCCTTGTAGCCGCCCTTGACGAATTGCCGCACGATCCGCGGAATGTCCATGGCGGGCTCGTTGCCGTGCTCGTCGATGTCGTAGAACTTGGCATGAACGTGGAAGATCTGCGGCATGATGTCCAGCCACTCTTCCGGGGGAACCAGGCCATGCATGTTGAACGCCAGGCGGGTGAACGGGCCCAACCTTGCAGGATCAAAGTTGTTGGCGTTCAGATAGTCCTCGAACTCCTGGTTGCGCTCCTGCATGGGTAGGGGCTTGCGCCAGATTTCCTGCATGACAGCGAAGTGCTCTTTGGGCAGTCCCATCTGGGTCAGGGTACGGAACAGGGTGGGCGACAGGCTGTGCATGGTGGAGCTGAAGTCGGCGGTGAAGCCGAGCCGGTCGCTTCCGAGTTCCTCGTACATTTCCCGGATCTGCAGGATCTTGGGGTCGTTCGGGCCTTGGGGTGCGTGAATTTCGTAGCCGAGCTTCTGGTCGTACTTCTCAGCCAAGGGAAGCAGTTTCCGGAGCAGTTCCTTGCCGGCGGAGCGGATTACTACCCTGTGGAAACCGAGCCGGTTGGCCGTGTGCAGTTGCCTGGCGAAGAAGTCGTACTCCTCCTCGGGGGTCATGTCGCGTTCCTTGCGGCGGCCCATGTCCAGGTTGGTGCCCACTGCACTGGGGGTCAGGCCGTAGCGGTCCATGCTGTCGCGCCACAGACGCACAAAGTCGTCGTCGACGTCGGGGTAGGTGCGCAGCATCTGCGCAATGTTGAACTCAACCCCGGGGCCGAGACCCTCGTCTGCAACTGCCTTGATCAACGTCTCCGGGGTGTAGAGCCCGGCGGCGAACTCAGAGGTGAGCGAATACAGGGTAATGCCAAGCTCGATTCCCGAGCCTGCGATGCCTTCTGACATGTCTTGTTCCTTCAGTTTCAGCCGCGGACGGGCTGGGCGAGGTGGCTGTTGAGGATGCGGCGGGCCTCGGCGGGATCGGTGATCATGGCAGAGCCGGCGTCGGCAGCTGCTGAACGCTGCACGGCCTGCTCGCCGCGGATGATCTCGAACGGATCCTGCCAGTTGTTCCAGTGCCAGCCTTCGTATTCGCTGGAGATCGCACCGGAATAGCCGTTTTCGACGAGCTGGCGGACCAGGCCACGCACGGGAACCGAGGGCTCCTCGCCGTGCTCGTCAATGCCGAAGAACTTGCCATGCACGTGGCGGACCCACGGCATGATTTCCAGCCAGGTATCGATGGGGGCCGGACCAAAAAGTCCGGTTCCATTAATGGCGAAGTCAATGCCGAGGTCCGGCCGGCCGCTGCGTGCGGCCAGGCCAATGAAGGCACCGAAGCGCTCACCATGGACCTTCTGGGTGTTGGGAGGCCCTTCGGCGTAGAAACCGTTCCAGAGTTCAACCACCTGGCGGAGCAGTTCCTCAGAAGCGCCGCGCCGGCGGTAGGCCTCCAGCAGCGAGGGGGCAAAGCCGGTGACGGTCGCGCCCCAGTCGGCGGTGAAACCAAGCAGTGGGGAGTCGAGCTTTTCGTAGCGGTCGCGGAGGGCCAGGACACGCTCGTGGGCGCCGTGCTGGTCCGCGTGGACCTCGAGAGCCAGGGTCACCCCGTACTTCTCGGCTACGGGCAGCAGGCTTTCCATGGCGTCGGGAGTCAGTGAGATCTGCACCCGGGCGATCGGGAAGCCGAGCCGGGCGGCTACTTCGATCTGCCTGCGCATGTACTCGACGAGCTCGTCGTGGTTCATAAGCCGGTCGCGGCGGATGCCGGTATCGACGTTAACGGCAAGGGAGGTGGGGACCAGATCCACTTCGGCGACCAGGTCGCGGAACTGCCCAACGAAGGCATCGTCGATGTGGTCCGGGAAGCCCCGGAGGCTGGAGAATCCGATGACCTCAAGCCCCGGGCCGAAGCCCTCGGCCGCCACCTTGCGGATGAGGCCGTCGAGGTCGTACTGCCGGGCGTGGAAGGCCCGGGTGAAGCTGTAAAGGGTGACGCCCTGGATCGGCGTGCCGAGGCTGGTCATCGCTGTGCCACCTTCATGGTCTTGGTGTCGTGTTCTTCGATGTGGAGCACCCCGTGGTCGGTGATGATGTACGGGATATAGAGCTTCAGGTCCACCCGGACCTCGTGCTCGTCCTGGTCATCTGCCACAGGAAGGTCGCCCGACAGGACGGCCGAGTCCAGGGGAAACCACCACTCGCCGGTCTCATCCACGAGTTCCTCGAAGCTGAAGGTCCGGTTGTTCATGGTCCAGCGAAGTGAATCCTCCGGGGCGCTCACTCCGTCGATTGTCAGCGCGGCACCTGCAATGCACGACCCCGGCAGGGCGCGGTACCACGGGATACGGACCTCTATGGCGGTGCGTCCGCCCTCGGTAGTGAGTGTTCCTTGCTCGATTATGCGGTCGGCGATCATCGAGACCTCCTTGTCTTTGCCTGGCGCTGAAGTGCAACCATCGGCCACTTCTTCATTATTTAATCATTCTATTGTCTAATTCAGACATAAGTAAAGGACTGTTGAGGTCTTTGGCGACTTTTCGTGCGCCTTTGACCGCAAGGGCCACAGCCGTCAGCGTGGGATTGCACGCCGTGGACGTAGGGATGACACCATTGCCGGCCACAAAGAGGCCGGGGACGTCCCAGACCTGGCTGTCGGGCGAACACACGCTCCCGCCGTCGTCCGCTGCGCCCATCCGGGTGGTTCCCTGATAGTGCAGCGACGCTCCCGGCGGGAGGACGAACGGACGTTCGTCGAGGGGTTCGCCCACCGCCTTGCCCAGTCGGACAATCTCCTGCTTGGCGCGCTCCAGCACGTCCCGGTCCCGCTCTGTCAGGCGGTAATGGAGGCGCATGGCGGGCATCCCATAGGCGTCCAGGGACGCGTCGTCGAAGGCCACGCGGTCTTCCCTTTGGAGGTCCTTGGCGCAGAACAGCCCCAGTCCCACAATCGAGCCCGGGACAATGGGGTCGTCCTCGGCCACCGGAACAGGTGAGGCGTCCAGCTGCATGATCTGGCCATGGAAGGGCATCTCGTCGGTGTAGGGTACCCAGGCCACGCCGCTTTGCCCTTGGAGCGCACCGGCGGCGCCCGCCAACCCGTTGCCAGCCGTAACATCGCGCAGCCTGCTGGCGAACACCACCTGCGACTGGTCATTGAGGTACCGGCCCAACGCGTCGGGCCGAATTCCCGAAGCCCACAGCAACTGCGGCGTACGCAGCGCATCCGCGCCCACTACCACCACGCGGGCGGCCACGTGGTGGGTTTCGCCTGTGCGCCGGCTCTTGACTTCGATGCCGGCAGCCCTGCCGTCCTCAAGCAGCACGCGCGTCACCAGCGACTCGTCGAAGAGCTCAAAGTTGGGGTTTTCGCGGGTTACGTGGCCAAGGACGACGTCGGCGCCGGACCACACGAGGCGGCCGTCCTGGCGCCGGTGGACGGCGAGGGGCATTGGCTGGACACGAAAGTCCGGTTCCCGCCCCTCGTCCACCGCGGCGGAGAGCCGCTCCAGGACGATCTCCGAGAACGGCGCGCCGTCGAAGGCGTGGGTGGTCACGCCAAGCAGCCGGCCGGCTTCGTCCAGGAGGCTGTCCAGATCCGGGAGGAAATCGATGCGTTCCCTCCCGCCCGGGCGGGGGCATGCCGCGGTCCAGTGTGCGGCCATGCCGCCCACGTTGCTGGACATGGCCGCAACGGGAAGTCCATCTTCGCCCGGAAAGGCGAAGCCTTCCTGCAGGAGGAAAGTTCCCGGCCGGGCGAGCCGGTCACCGCTTTTCACGGCGCCGGGCGAGTTCACCGTCTTCGCACCGGCCCCGGGTCCTTCGGAGGCACGCTGGGCGAAGCTGAGTCGCTCCGCATCCTCGATGTTTTTGACGTGGGCGCCGGGCGGATTGCTGACGGTTGGACCCACTTCGAACATGGCGATGCTGGCGCCCGGCGCTTCCTCACTGAGGATCCGCGCGTAGGCTGACGCCGTCGGGCCGCTGCCGACAATGGCTACGTCGACGGAGCCGGGGTACCTCCTGTGGCTCACGATCCGGCCACCAGTTCCTGGATGTAGCGGACCGACTTTGCCGAGTCGATGGTGGGGTAGTACTCCAGCCCAATGGGGCCGGTGTAGCCACTGGTCCGCAGGTCAGCGAGCCGGGCAGGCCAGTCGATGGATCCGGAACCCGGCTCCCCGCGCCCCGGAGTGTCGGCGATCTGAACGTAGCGGATGAGGTCACCTGCGTTGGCGAGCTCGACGGCGACATCCTCGCCTTCGACGGTGGAGTGGTAGAGGTCGTAGAGTACGCCGAAGTTCGGCGAGTCAACTCCCCGGGCGATGTAGACCGCCTCGGAGGTCCGGTCAAGCAGGGCGCCGGGATGGTCTACCCGGACATTGACGGGTTCGAGAACCAGCGTGATGCCGGACCCTTCGATGTGGGCCACCCCGCGGGTGAAGATCTCGATCAGTTCGTCGAGCTGGTCCTGCCGCTTGCGTCCGCCGAATCCGGTGCCGCTGCCCACCACAATGCGGGGGCAACCGAGCTGCTGGGCGACGGCGACGCCCGCGTCCAGCCCCTCGTAGAAGGGCTCGTGGTTCCGCGGCGGGATCATGAACTGCATGCGGGGCTCGGCGAGCTGGGCGGTGAGCTGGACGCCGGTCTCCTCCAGGGCGGCCTTGAGTGCCGGAATGTCCTTGCCCGTGGGGCCCCACATCTCGACGGCGTCAAAGCCTGCGGCCGCTGCGGCACGGACCCGATCCGCGGCACTTTCGCCCGCTTCGGCGAACAAAAGGTCGATATTCGGCGAAAGTTGGAACATGGGTATCTCCTGGAATCTAGGGGTTTAAGGGTGTAGAAAATCGCCACGAAACGCTTCAAACGATTCGCGGTTACCAGCCGTTGCGTCAGCCCTTCAGGCCGCCGGAGAAGCCTTGGATGAACCTTTTCTGCGCGAAAAGGAACAGCACCAGGATGGGGATCATGGACACGATCACAATCGCGAAGATCGAGTTCCACTCCGAGACCAGCGACCCGATGTAGTAGTACATCGCCACCGGCAGCGTCTGGTTGGCGGAGCCGCCCAGGAAGATCAGCGAAGTGAAGAAGTCATTCCACACGATGAGGCCCGCGAAGATGACCACTGTCCCCGTGGCGGGGGCCATCATGGGAAGCACCACCTTCGAGAAGATCTGCGACCTGCTGGCGCCGTCAATGGTTGCCGCTTCCTCATAGTCGGTACCCAACCCGCGGAAGAAGTTTGAATACAGGAAGATGGACAACGGCAGGAGCATGCCGGTGTACAGGATAATCAAGCCCCACGCCGAGCCGGTGAGGCCCAGGGACCGCGCACCCATGTAAAGCGGCACCGCACCGAGCTGGCCGGGCAGGATGATCGCGATCAGGAAGAGGTAGTACATGCCTTTGCTCCAGCGGCGGGTGCTGCGGGAGATGACGTAGCCGGTGATCGAACCCAGGGCGATCAGCCCGACGATGCTTCCGGCGGTGATGATGATGCTGTTCACGAGGCCCATCACCACGTTGGAGTTGCCCTGGGCCGTCAGGACGGCCACGAAGTTGCTGAAGTCCGGGTTCTTCGGGAGCGCAAGGGGCGAGGTGGTGTACATCTCGCTGTCCGGCTTCAGGGCGGTGGTCACCAGGAAGTAAAACGGGGCGAGGAAGGTCAGCGCCAGGGCCCAGAGGCCAATCTCGCGGAGCAGTGTGAGTTTGGTGTAGCGGAACATTCTTAGTCCTCCGGGTTCGATCGCGTCAGCCGTTGCTGGATGACGGCGAAGAACAGGATGATGGCGGCCAGCACGAGGGCAAGGGCGGCACCGCCGCCGAAGTTGCCGAGCGCAAACGCCTGTTTGTAGACCTGGGTGGCCAGGGTTTCGGTTGCGCCGGCAGGTCCTCCGTTTGTCAGGGCCATGATGGGATCGAAGACCCGCAGCCCCTGGACGATTCCCAATGTTGTGGCAATGGCGATAGCGGGGCGGATGGCCGGCAGCGTGACGTTGGTAAAGCGCTGCCACAGGTTGGCGCCGTCGATGGCGGCTGCCTCCTCGACTTCCACCGGGACGCTGGCAAGTCCGGCCATGAAGATCACCATGGCAAAGCCGGTGGACCCCCAGACGAGCACTACCAGGACTGTCCAGATGGCCCACTCTGGGTCAGCGAGCCATGGCTTGGCGAGGTCGCCGGCGCCGATCGAGGTGAGGAAGACGTTGATGGGGCCGTCGAAGTCGAAGATGTACTTCCAGACGTAGGCAGTGGCCAGCGGGCTGAGCACCACGGGCATAAAGAAGAGGGTGCGGAGAATATACCGTGTCTTCAGCATTCGGTTGAGGCCGAGGGCGATAACAAGACCGCCGACGTTGCCGAGGAAGACCGACCCAAAGGCCAGAAACAGCGTGTTCGTCAGGGCGCCGAGTTTGGTGGGGTCCTTGAAGATGGCCTCGAAGTTCTGCCAGCCCACAATTTTGAACGAGCCGATGCCTGTCCAGTTGGTGAATGCGAAGAAGCCGCCGATACCCGTTGCCACGTAGTGGATGGCGATAACCAGGACAATCCCGGGCAACGCCCACCACCAATGTCCCAACTGCAGGCCCGCGCCCCGGGGACGGGTCTTCCCGCCCGTCCCCGGAACGCGCCTGCCTCGCAGGGGTGCTTTAGCTGCTTCGCTTTTCGGTTGCATCGTCGCAGTCATGGTAATCCTTGCTTGTCCCTTTGAGTGGTCGGAACTTTGGTGATCTGAAACTGTCACTGTCCCCAGGCTGCGTCCATGGCCTGAAGTACCTGGTCAGCGTTCTTCTGTCCGGTGATCAGACCCTGGACGCCGGTTGCGAGGGCGTCATAGACGGCGGAGTTGGGCCACTGGCTGTTCGGCAGCGGGCCGTAATTTCCGTCCTTGATGAGATCGCCGACGTTCTCGTAGGCACCTGCGCTGAAATCGTAGTTGTCCAGGCCGGTGACAGGCAGGGCACCGTCGATTTCCGCGAAGGCCTTGGTCTGCTCAGGCTCGGCAGCCCAGTCGAGGAACGCCTGGGCGGCATCCTTGTTCTTGGACGCTGCGTTGATGGAGAACGCGTAGTTCGCGCTGGCGTAAACGAAGCCCTTGTCCGAGCCGTTCTCCGCCGGGAGCGCGCGCACAGCGAAATCCGAGTCGGCGGCCGCGGTCTTCAACTGCTTCCAGCTGGGGCCCGGGATAAAGCCGGCAACCGATGTTCCACTGGCAAGGCCCTTGGTGATCGCGTCGAACCCGGCACCTGCAGCGCCCTTCTGGAAGCAGCCCGCATCATTGAGCTTGGTGACCGCCTCAAGGGAGGCTTTCCAGCCATCAGACCCAGCGAAGGTGGTTTCCTTGGCCGCCCGCTTTTCGTTCCACTTCGGGTCCTCGGCGTAGACGCGGGACGCTGCCAGGGACATTGCCATCAGGCCGGTGTTTGGAGCAGCGGAGCCAGCGAGTGCGATGAACGACTTGCCGGCGGATGCGAGCGACCTGCATTCGTCCTCGAGGGCCGCGAAGTCTGACGGGAAGTCAGAAATGCCAGCTGCTTTGGCGGCTGTTTCGTTGGCCACCAATCCAACCACCGTGATTTCCGGTGCTTGGCCGTAGACTTTTCCATCCGTGCCGAAGAGGGCTTCGCTGCCCTCGGGCACGAGTGCCTTTGCGGCATCATCCAGTGGCTCCAGGAATCCGGCCTGAACCAGCGGCAGGATGCTGCGGCCGGTGCCCGAACCGGGAGAAGTCACTACAACGTCGGATGCATTGCCGGCTTGGAGCTGGGTCCGCAGGGTCTGGTCGTAGGAATCGTTCGGCTGCGGGTTGAAGGTGATCTTCACGTCCGGGTGGGTTTCCATGTACTTCTCGCCCAGCGTCTGGAACGGGCTCTCGATGGTGTTAGAGGTGGCAAAGGAGAGGGAAAACTCCTGGGCTCCCGCCGTGGCAGTGTTGCCTCCGGTGGAACCGGAACATCCGGTAAGGATGAGGGCTGCGGCTGTGGGGACGGCGAGGGCGCCGACCTTCAGGCCCGAAAAGCGACTGTGCTGTGTCATGTCCAGCCTTTCTGACTTCGTTGTCGAAAATCCGGGAGCCGTGACCCCGGTCACTCATCAGTATGCAGGAGATGTGCCGAAAAAGCACATAAGTCTTTGCTATACGGGACATAAGTTCCGCCGAGGCGCGCATATCGGCAGGGAAGGAGCGGGGGCGCGCCAAGTCGTGCCGCGGGCTTCCCTCAGGCGCATCAAGAACAATGATGGAATTTCCTATGGATATCGACCGCACTGATAGACTGGCCTGACTGAATTCCTCTTCGAAGGATCGCCGCGCCGTGACAAATTCCGCCCTTCTTTCCCGGCTGGACCTCAACCTGCTCATTTCGCTGGATGCCCTGATTACTGAGCGCAGCGTCACGAGGGCGGCCGAGCGGCTTCACCTCAGCCAGCCGGCCCTCAGCGCCTCGCTCGCACGGCTCCGTTCCCACTTCGGCGACCCCATCCTGGCCCGCCGCGGCAATGCCTACGAACTCACACCCTTTGCGCTGCGCCTGGCCGAACACACCACAACCGCGCTTGAGGCCGCCCGCCGTGTGTTCGAGAGCCAGGCCACGTGGGAGCCCACCGAGTCCGAACGCGAGTTCTCCATCTACGGCTCGGACTACGGCTTCACCACCATCGGCCGCGTCGCATCCGAACTGGCTGCCGAGCGGGCCCCCGGCGTCCGGTTCAGGTACATGCTCCACAACCCAATGGTGGTCGAAGACGCCGCCAACCGCCTGCGCTCAGTGGACGGTATGGTGCTGCCCCACGGGTTCCTCACCGGACTCCCCTACCTGGACCTTTGGAGGGACGGCTGGGTGGCTGTCGTTTCCACGTCCAACGAGGCCGTCGGCGATCAGGTCACCATGGAAAACGTGGCAGAACTTCCCTGGGTCATGTCCTACCAGTCACGCTCGGCATTCACCTCGGCCGAACGCCAGATCCAGCAGCTGGGCATAGAACCCCGGGTTGAAGTGGTGGTGGAGAGCTTCCTCTCATTGCCCCACTTCGTCGTCGGAACACAGCGGATCGGACTCATCCAGGCGGCACTTGCTCCCTTCGCCCTTCAACTGGGCGGAATAAGGGTACTGCCGCTGCCCTTTGATGCGACCCCGTTGGTCAACGCCCTGTGGTGGCACCCCGTGCACAACCGGGATTCGGAACATGAGTGGATGCGTAGCCTCTTTGAAGAGGCGGCCGGCATCGTGGCTGCCGCCGCAGCAAAAAACGTGCCTTAAAACACTGATGCCCGGCTGGATTTCACCAGCCGGGCATCAGCCTTCCACCGGGCCATTACCGGCCAGGCGGGGCACTTAGGCACTCATGAGCGCAGCCCGCATGCTGCTGCGGATGAGGTCGTGCTGCTTCCGCACCAGCAGCAGCGGATCCACTTCACCAAGCTCGGCGAAGGCATGCCCTTCCCACTCGCTGGACCAGAAGCCCCGGTAGCCCCCTTCGACAAATACGCGGACCAGTTCCGGGTAGTCAATCGCGGGCTCATTGCCCTGCTCGTCAATGTCGTAGAACTTCGCGTGGACATGCATGATCTGGGGCATGATGTCCGCCCACTCCTTCGGGCTGACATGGCCATGCATATTGAAGGCCAAATGGGCGAAGGAACCAAGGCGGGCAGGATCAAAGTCCCGTCCGCGGAGATAACCGATGAAATCCTCCTGCCGCGCGCGCATCGGCGCGTCGGTGGCCCAGATCGCCTGTAGCGTTTGGACGGCTTCGTGGTCCAGGCCGGCCCGGCGGACAGCACGCAGGAGCGTGGGGGACATGCTGTGCATGGTGGAGGAGAAGTCAGCCACGAAGCCCAGGAGCGGGGAGTCGAGGTCGGCGTAGACATCGCGGACTTTCATGATCTCCGGCGAGTTGGGCCCCAGCGGCGCATGGATCTCATAGGCAAGCTTGAGCTCAAGGTCCTCGGCGAGCGGCAGGAGCCGTCGGAGCAGCTCAGGCTTGGCGCTCTGGATGCGAACCAGGGGGAAGCCCAACCTCTTGGCGCCGTGGAACAGCGTTTGGGTGAACTCGTATTCCTCATCCGGGGTCATGTCACGGTCGCGGCGGCGGCCCATGTCCAGGTTGGCGCCGAAAGAACTGGCCACGAAGCCATGCTTGTCGAAGGCCGCCTGCCACGAGCGGGCGAAGTCATCTGTCACCTTGGGATACGTGGGCAGGACCTGGGAGGCCACGATTTCGATCCCGGGACCGATGCCCAGCTCAGCCACACGGTTGAGCAGGCCGTCGAAGTCATACCAGCCGGCCCGGAATTCCGCGCTTGCCGAGTAGAGCGTGAGTCCCAGCGAGAAGGGATCATCCTCGGCTTTTGGTGGAGCCGGCGTGAGGGATGTCGTGAGTTCGGGCGCAGGCGCTGCGCTGTCCGTCACAGTGAGCTCCAGGGTCTGGTTGACGAAGTTCGGGACGTATATGCCGGGACCACCGTCCTGGCCCGGTGCAATCTGCATGTAGGGCAGCCGCAGTTCCCCCATGAGTTGAATCTGGTGCCGCTCACCAAGGGACAGCGGGGTGTCCCTCGGTGCGATGAGCAGCGGATGCTCCTGGAGGTACCAGAGCGTGTCGCTTTGGGCCGGCAGGTCCGCCAGCGCATAGCGGACGCCTCCAAGTTCCAGGGAAAGCTCCTCGGAAGGAACTTCCTGGCCATCGACCATGAGCCGGAGCGAGGACACCGAGGAGAGCCAGAGGCTGCGGTACCACGGGATGGTCAGTGCCAGGGCGAAGCCTTCGGGGTGCGTGCGCAGGCTGGAATCGTCAAGAAGTCCGTTTGGCATGGTTTCTCTCTTTGCTGGTGGAGAGGTCGGGTGAGGTGGGTCAGGCAAGTTCGCCGGCGATGCGCCGGATCAGGGCATGTTGGCGGCGAACCTGCTCGATGGAGCGCCAAGGTGTGCGTTCGCCTTCGTATTCGCTGGAGAGGTAGCCGGTGTAGCCGGCGTCCTTGAGGCTCTGGAGGACGGGCCGCCAGGGGATCTGCTGGTCTTCGAGCTGGTCGTTAATGTCGTGGAATTTGGCTTGGATGAACACAACGTAGGGGGCGATGCCGGCGAAGTCGGCCGGATCCACACCGATACCGTCCAGGAAGGGCGGCCGAGTTTCGCGGGTCTCGCCCTCCCGCAGGGGAATCGGGCGGTCCTGGAAGATACCGGTGTCGATGAGCAGGCCAAAGTTCTTGGTGCCGGTCCGCTCGATGAGGCCGATGTAGTCCTCCACCACGGGGTGCCTGATGGGCGTCGGTGAGTGGATCTCGGGGCAAATGATGACTCCCAGCTCATGCGCCAGGTCAAGGGAGCGTTCCACGGATTCAGTCCAGATCGGGTCGGGCACCAAATCGCTGGAGACGACGCCGATCTTGGGACGCACGAAGCCGAAACCCAACCGGTGGGCGAGCCGCAGGTCCCGCTGCAGCGCCTCGGCGCCCTCGGCAACAGTCATGGCCCTCCCCGGGTGCAGCCGGGTGTCAATCCAGGAACCGTAGTTCGTGGGCTCCAGGGAGTACTTTTCCAGGAGGCTGAACCAGTTGTCGATCCAGGCCGCAGAAGGCTCCGGGTACTGGGGAACGTGCCCCTCACCGAGGATTTCGACGCCGGTGGCGCCCACGTCCGCGACTGCTGCGAGCGCCGTTTCCAGGTCCATGACCGTTCCGTAATCGCCCATGAAGCTGTAGAGCGAGACGCCGTAGCGGAAAGTGCCGTCGCCGATTTCAGGCGAGAGCGTCACCTTACGGCTGGTGCGGTGCACTGTGGGCTGGTGCTCGAGGGGAATGTAGGACATGCGCAGGCGCAGTTCGATGGATAGCTCATGGATGCCCTGCGGGAGGCCGCCCTCCAGGGGGACAGTGACCACTGCGGCCTCCTCCAGCGGCCAGCGGACGCCGTCGCTTCCCCAGAGTTGGTGCAGAGTGTAGGTCCGCTCCCCGAAGGTCCAGAGCGGAACGTCCGGTCCGACGTCGATGATGTCGCCCACACGAACCGCAACCCCGTCAATAAGGGAGGCGGCCATGCCCCGGTAGGACGGCATGCGGAGCCGGAACTGAAAACCGGTAACACGTCCGTCCTCGGTGACATTGCGGAATCCGACGGACTGGATGAGGTCTCGCTCGAGAAGCATCATTGCTCACTCTCTGTAGGGGCAAAATCCAGCGTAACAGCATTCTGTCACTTTCACACCTAAGTTTGTTGAGATTCTACTAAACCCGCTAACCGGGAAGGACCGCCGACCAGCCGCCGTCCACCATCAGGTTGGCGCCCGTCACGTACGACGCTTCGTCGGAGGCAAGGAACAGTGCGCATCTGGCGACCTCCTCCGGCGAACCGATCCGGCCCAACGGGATGCTGCCGGCGATAGTGCGCATGGGGTGGTCCGGGGCGAGGAGGTTGCCTTCGGTGGCCGCAGTGCGGATCATTCCGGGACTGACGGCATTTACCCGCAGCCCGTGCGGAGCCCCTTCGGCCGCCAGTTGCTTTGTCATCGCCACCACGGCTCCCTTGGTGGCCGTGTGGGCAAGCCGGCCATTGGTCATGGACCCGGTGACACCTGCTGTGGATCCCACCAGCACGATGGCGGCATCAGGCGTCTGGATCAGTTGGGGCCAGAAGTATTTGACCGGCAGGAACACCACATCCATCTCATGCTCCACATTCCACTTCCAGTCGGCGAACGTGAGCTGATCCAGCGGGGCGAAGCGGGTGACTGCAGCGTTGGCATACAGGATATGGACCTGTCCGTGGGTTGCTGCCACGTCCTGCGCCCAGGAAGCGACGGCGGCCTCGTCCGTGAGGTCCACGCGGCTGCTGCTCATCCGGCCACCCGATGCGGTGACCGCCGCAACCGTGGCAGCGGCGCCGTCGTCGTCCATATCGCAGCCGACCACGTAAGCTCCCGCCTCGGCAAAGGCCAGCGCCGCGGCCCTGCCCTGGCCGCTGGCCGTTCCGGTGATGACGGCGGTCTTGCCAGCGAGGCGGAGTTGGGGAACAGGCACGGAGGTCCTTCCGGAAGGGCGTTTCTGTCGAGTTTCGCAGGGACGCTCCTTCCGAGGAACGGCAGATCGGTTCTACGTGGTATTTGCCCCGCGGATAGTCAGAAACAGATGCGGTGTATCTGCCAGACAAATGCCAGATATCAGTAAACGCCTCTTCACCAAATACATGAGCTGGTTCACAGTGGTTACAGGACCTGCACCAAACCGACCGCAGCCAGCAACCCAGAAGGACTTCAACGTGGAAACTCCCCTCTCCCATCTTGCCCACCTCGAGATCACCAGCCCCGACGTCGAAGCGTCAGCCCGGTTCTACGAGGAAAAGTTCGGCATGCGCATCATTGACCGCGTGGACGGCAACGTCTACCTGCGCTGCTGGGGCGACTACTACCGCTACAGCCTTGTCATTACCGAAGGCCCTGAAGCATCCCTGGGCCGGATGGCCTGGCGGACAAACTCCCAGGCGGCCCTCGAGGCTGCGGCCCAGCGCGTCGAAGCGACAGGCGTGCAGGGCGCCTGGACCGCCGGCGGCCACGGCTACGGCAAGGCCTACGAATTCACCGGCCCCTACGGCCACCGGATGCGCCTCTTCTATGACGTGGAGAAGTTCGTCGCCGAGCCCGGCTTCGAATCCACTTACCCCGACCGCCCCGAGCGCCGCAGCAGCCACGCCGCAGCACCCCGCTTCCTGGACCATGTGACCGTGGCTAGCTCCGATGTGCGGGGCTTCGCCAAGTGGTACAACGAGGCCCTGGGCTTTCGCGTCATGGCGTTCGTTGACTTGGACGAAGCACCAATCACTGTGTTCTCGGTACTGACCACGAACGAAAAGTCCCATGACCTCGGCGTAGTCCTGGACACCTCCAGCCGCGCCGGCCGCGTCAACCACATCGCCTTCTGGGTAGATGCCACCGAGGACCTGCTCCGGACCGCGGACGTCATGATGGAAAACGGCACCCCGATGGAATACGGCCCCTCCATCCACGGCGTGGGCGAGCAAAACTTCCTTTACTTCCGCGATCCCTCGGGCCTCCGGGTGGAGCTCAACTCCGGCGGCTACCGCAACTACGTCCCGGACTGGGAAGCCAACACCTGGAAGCCGTCCCTGGGCTCCAACAACTTCTACAAGAACGGCGCCATGCCGCACTCCATGACCGAGTCCTTCCCTCCGGCCGAAGGCTTCACCGCCACCGAAGAAGGGGCATCCCCGGAGATGAAGGAAGCGCTCCTGAACCCGTATGCCAAGCAGGGACGGGGCTAAAGGAATATGCCTGAAGCGACATATTCCCTCATCCGGTTCCAGGAATCCGGTGACAGCAAGGCCCGCGTCGGCCTGCTGGTGGGCGGCCGGGTCCTGCCGCTTGACGGCGACATCAACTCCCTGATCGAGCACTGGGACACCACCGAAGACCACTTGGACACCCTTGCCGCATCGGCAGGCGGGGACACCGGCCTGGCAGCCGCCGACGTCGAAATCCTTGCCCCGGTGGAACCCGTCCAGGTGCTTCAGACCGGAGCCAACTACCGCAAGCACGTGATCGACCTGGCAGCCGCGCACCGCGAACCGGGCCAGGACGAGGAGGAAGTGCGCGCCAAAACCGCCGCCATGATGGACAAGCGCGCGGGCCAGGGCACGCCGTACTTCTTCATCGGACTGCCGACGGCGATCGCGTCCGCCACTGACGACCTCACCCTGCCCTCCTACTCCACATCCCACGACTGGGAGCTCGAACTGGCAGCGGTCATCGGCAAGACGGCGTTCCGGGTCACCCCGGAGGAGGCACTGGACTACGTCTTCGGCTACACCATGGTCAACGACATCACCACCCGCGAGTACGTCTTCCGCAAAGACATGCCCGCGATCGGCTCAGACTGGTACCGCGCCAAGAACGCCCCCGGTTTCCTTCCCACCGGACCCCTGCTGGTGCCCGCCAAGTTCTTCGGCGACCCACAGGACGTCCAGGTCACGCTGAAGCTCAACGGCAAGCCGATGCAGGACGAATCCACCTCAGACATGATCTTTGGGGTGGCCAAGCTGGTCAGCGAGGCCTCCCAGATCATGCCGCTACGCCCGGGCGACCTGGTCCTCACCGGAAGCCCCGCCGGCAACGGCCAGCACTGGGGCCGGCTGCTCCAGGACGGCGACGTCATGGAAGGCACCATCACCGGCCTGGGCACCCAGCTGATCCACTGCAAGGACGAGGTCCAGTGACTTCGCAGCACACCGCTCAGGCGGACAAAACGGGCACCGGGGAATCAAACGATTCCCCGGTGATCCGGCGTGAAGACCCGCTGGGCAGCATTCGCGCCATGGCCGCAGCCCACAACAACTGGGGCCGCTGGGGTGCCGACGACGTGCTGGGAACACTGAACTTCATTGATGCCGCCAAGCGGATTGAAGCTGCGGCCCTCGTCACAAGCGGTGAAGCGTTTTCGCTGTCCCAGCCGTTCGACACCAACGGCCCGCAGAAGGGCTGGCGGCGCCGCACCAACCCCGTCCACACCATGACGGACACTGGAGTGGACGCTGAACGCGGCAACCAGGGATTCCCGCACGGTTTCGGCGGCGCGGACGACGTCATCGCCATGCCGTTGCAGTGCTCCACGCAGTGGGACGGGCTGGGCCACATTTTCGACCAGGGCAAGGCCTGGAACGGCCGGGCCGCCGGCGACGTGGTCACCTCTGAGGGCGACCTGGTGACCGGCATCGAAACCGCGGCGGCCAAAATCGTCACGCGCGGCGTCCTGCTCGACGTCGGCCGGGCCCTCGGGCCGGAGCTCGGAAGGAACGACGGCGAACTGCCGGACGGTTTCGCCATCACCCCGGAACACCTCGAGCGGACCATTGAACTGCAGGGACGCAGCTCGAAGGTGGGCCGCGGCGACATCGTGGTGATCCGCACCGGGCAGCACACCAGGGTGCGCCGCGACGGCTGGGGCGACTACGCCGGCGGGTCTGCCCCGGGCCTGTCCTTCAGCACCGCGCCGTGGCTGCACCGCAGCGAAATCGCCGGAATCGCCACCGACACCTGGGGCTTCGAAGTCCGTCCGAACGAGTTTGATGGTGCTTTCCAGCCACTCCACCAGATCGCCATCCCCAACCTGGGGCTGTTCCTGGGTGAAATGTGGGACCCGGACGGCCTTGCGGAAGCATGCGCATCGGATGGCAGGTACGACTTCCTGCTCACCGCCGCGCCGCTCCCCATCACCGGCGCCGTGGGCTCCCCAGTCAACCCGATCGCCGTCCGGTAAACACAGTCCGGTAGCTTTCAGTTAACAGCAGCAAACAAACACCAGCAGTAACGCCGTCAACACAAAGGAGTCAGCGATGGCAGCAGTACAGAACGTCGGAATCGTCGGAGCGGGAGCCGCGGGACTGACCGCCGCCATCCTGCTGGCCGACGCGGGAATCCACGTCGAAATCCTCGAGAAGGCCGAAACCCCGCAGACCGTCGGCTCGGGAATCACGCTGCAGGGGAACGCCCTGCGGATCTTCCGCCAGCTCGGTGTTTGGGAGCAGATCGAGGCAAAGGGCTACCCGTTCAGCACCCTCGGCCTGCGCGCCCCGGACCCCGCCGGCACCGTCATCGCCGTACTGGAGGACATCCGTACTGGCGGCGACGACCTTCCGGCCACCCTGGGGATGTACCGCCCCGACCTCACAGCCATCCTCCGCGAACGGGCCGAGCAGGCCGGTGCCCGCATCAGCTACGGCAAAACCGTCACAGGGATAACGGACGACGGCGGCTCCGTCACCGTGAGCACCGCCGACGGCGACACCGCCACTTACGACCTCCTGATTGGTGCCGACGGCCTGCACTCTGCCGTCCGCAAAGCCATTGGCATCGACGTCGAGCCCCAGCCCACCGGCATGGGCATCTGGCGCGCCTTCGTTGAGCGGCCCGCGGACGTGGTCCGCACCGACCTGACCTACGGCGGCCCCTGCTTCATCGCCGGTTATTGCCCTACAGGTCCGGACACCATCTACGCCTACCTGGTGGAGAAAGCCCAGGAGCGCAAGCACGAGGACGGCCCTCGCATCATGACCGAACTCGCCGCAGCGTACGGCGGCCCCTGGAACGAGATCCGCGCCAATCTGGACCACAGCGCCCGCATCAACTACACGTGGTTCACCACCCATCTGGTGGACGGCCGTTGGAACCGTGGCCGCACCGTCATCATCGGCGATGCCGCGCACAGCTGCCCACCGACGGTGGCGCAGGGCGCAGCCATGGCTTTGGAGGACGCGGCCGTCCTGGCTGAACTGCTCATCAATGCCGAGGACGTCACCGAAACTCTCTGGAAGGAGTTCACCGACCGCCGTCTGGAACGTGCCAAAGCAGTGGTCAACGCCTCCGTCCAGCTGGGCCAGTGGATGCTCGACGGCGTCCGCGACGCCGATGTGCCCGGCCTCATGCACTCCTTGTCCACCATGCTGAAGGAACCCGCATGAGCGCGCATCCCGTTAGTGATCCGGCCCGCACCGTTGACGTCCACGCCCACATCCTCCTCCCGGCCCTGCAACAGCTGGTTGCCGAAGCCGACCCCGGCGGCTTCGGCGCCCAACAGGCCCTGGAAGTGCGGCGCAACGGACCCGAATCCCTGGCCGCTTCGGGCCGGATGATCAAGGAACGCTGGCCGCAGCTGACCGATCTGGACCGCCGGTTGGCGGACATGGACAGTCAGGGTGTGGACGTCCAGCTCGTCTCACCGTCGCCGTCGCACTTCTACTACTTCGCCGGCGTCGAACTGTCCCTGCAGGTAGTCAGGCAAGCCAACCAAGCCGTCCGTGAGTTCGTGGACCGCGCCCCGGAACGGCTCAACGGCCTGGGTCTGGTCCCGCTGCAGCATCCTGCACTGATGGTCGAAGCGCTGGAGCACGCAGTCCTGGAATGCGGTCTGCTCGGCGTCGAGGTCGGCTCGTTCGCCGCCACCCCGCACGATCCGGACCGCAGCACCGTTGAACTGTCCGATCCACGGCTGGAACCGTTCTGGAGCCGGGCCGAAGAGCTCGGCGCCCTTGTCTTCCTGCATCCTTTCGGTTGCTCGCTGGATGAACGGCTGGACCGCTACTACCTCGCCAACACCGTCTCGCAGCCAGCCGAAAATGCGGTGGCGCTCTCCCACCTGATCTTCAGCGGCGTCCTGGACCGCCACCCGGACCTGAAAGTGCTGGCCGCGCACGGCGGCGGCTACCTTCCCACCAGCCTTGGCCGGTCCGACCACGCCTGGAAGGTCCGGCCGGAAGCGCACGGCTGCGCCCACCCGCCGTCGTGGTATCTGAAGAAGTTGTATTTCGACTCCCTGGTCCACAGCGCGGCCGAACTCCGGGCACTGGTTGCGGCCGCAGGGCCGGAGCAGGTGCTGCTGGGCTCGGACTATCCGTTCGATATGGGCTCCGACAGCCCGGCGGCCGAAGTGCGTGCGGCGACCCTGTCCGCGGCCGACGCAGCCAAGGTGCTGGCTGGAAACGCCGCCGCGCTGGGCATCACGCCCGCCTCAGTCTTCACCGCCCATCCCTCAGCCTAAGGAACACGCGAATGGTCAAGATCGCACGCTGGAACCACGACGGCGGGACGCAGTCCGGCTTCGTCGATGACGGACACTGCTACGCACTGCCCGCAGGCCAGGGCGTCAACACCCTGCTCGAAGCCGGGCTGGCCGAAACCCTGGCCCGTGCCAAGGAAACCATCGCTTCCGCCGCACCTCTCCCACTGGCCGACGTGCAACTGGTCGCCCCCTTGGTCCCCGCCACCATCCGGGACTTTGTGGCGTTCGAGGAACACGTCGAAGGCGTTCGGAAGAGCATCGACGGCGTGGCCGGCGTTCTGCCCGAATGGTACGAGGCACCCACGTTCTACTTCACGAATCCGCACACGGTGACGGGCCCCGGCGAGGTGATCGGTATTCCGGCGGGCTGTGAGGAGCTGGACTTTGAAACGGAGGTGGCCGCCGTCGTCGGACGTGTTCCCGGCAGCGATGGCCGGAACCTGACGGCGGAAGGGGCACACGAGCACATCTTCGGCTACACCATCCTCAACGACTGGTCCGCACGCGACCTGCAGCGCCGCGAGATGAAAGTCAGCCTCGGCCCGTGCAAGGGCAAGGACTTCGCCAACACGCTGGGGCCCTGGATTGTCACCGCGGACGAGTTCGAGGACCGGCACGACGCCGAGGGATTCCTGCCCATCTCCATGGCCGTGGAAGTAAACGGCGAAACCATCGGGCAGGACCTGCTCTCCAACATGGGTTGGCCGTTCGCCGAACTCGTTGCCTACGCCTCCCAGGATTCCGTGGTGCGGCCAGGGGATGTCCTGGGATCCGGAACGTGCGGCAGCGGCTGCCTCGCCGAGCTCTGGGGGCGGAACGGCGCGAAGACTCCCCCGCCGCTGAAGACCGGCGACGTTGTCCGCATGACGATCGAAGGAATCGGCAGCATCGAGAACACCGTAGGCCCACGGCGTGAAGCTGTGACCCGCATTCCGGCCCGTCCCCGCCCACGCAACCGGGTTGCCTCTGCGGCTACGTCCGGGATTTAGCGTGCTATCCCTTCAGCTTGAGGGGCGGACGGTGGTTGTCACCGGCGCCGGGCAGGGCCAGGGTGCTGCCGAGGCCCGGTTGCTGGCGGAAGCCGGGGCGCTGGTCATCGCCACCGACCTCGCGGCGGAGATGCCGGCTGAGCTGGCCTTGCCTCCAGCCTCGGCGGGCGCGTTGCTGTACCGGCAACTCGACGTGTCCAATGCCTCGCATTGGGTCGGCCTCGCTGACTGGATCCGGTCCGAGGGGCGGCAGGTGGACGGACTGGTCAACAACGCCGGGATCACCCAGCGGAGCAGGCTGCTCGATGTCTTGGTGGCTGACCTGCAGCGGGTCTATGAAGTGAACGTCGCCGGAGCCCTACTCGGAATCCAGGCCCTCACGCCTCTGATGGCCAGCGGCTCTGCGATTGTGAACGTGGGCTCCGTCGCAGGCCTGACGGCGCATTATCCGGTGGCGTACACCGCCAGCAAGTGGGCCCTGCGGGGACTGTCCCAAGTGGCGGCCATGGAACTTGGCCCGCGCGGCATCAGGGTAAACACCGTCCACCCGGGTTTCATCGAAACGCCCATGACGGCGAGCGCCAAGCCGGAATTCAAGCAGGCCACGCTGGCCGAGACCCCGTTGGGCCGGACTGGAAGCGTGGAGGAGGTAGCCGGCGTCGTGCTGTTTCTCCTGAGCCCGTTGTCCTCCTACGTGACGGGCGCAGAGATTCCGGTGGACGGCGGCCAGTCTGGCCACGGTGGCGCCAAGTCAGTCTCGGACGCGATGCGCTGACCCGTCCCCTAATCCCAACTAGGTAGCAGCAGATGTCGTTATGAGCGCCGAAAACGACATCAACTGCTACCTAGTTGGGATGGTGATGGGCACCGGGTGGGCCGTGACCGGGAAGAGTTCGTGCAGCCTGGAGCACGCGCGCTGGACCACCGAGCGCAGCCAGACGCTGGCCGGGTCCTCCGTTTGGGACGGATGCCAGTACATGGCTTCCACCAGGGAAGCTTCGGACCCCTCCGAGAACTCCAGCACCACGATCTCGGCCCCGCGCTGCGCCCTGGCTGCCAGCATGCGTGGAACCACCGCCACCAAATCAGTTCCCTCGACCAGCAACGGCAGGGACAGGAAACCTGCCACTACTGCGGCTACCCGGCGCTGCATCCCGCTTGATTCGAACAGCTTGTCGGCAGGAGTGCTGATTCCCTCCCCAAAATAGCCGACGGCGTGGGGAACCGTCACCAGGTCCGCCAGGGTCAGCCGGGGCTGGCGGAGCAGCGGGTTATCGGTATCAGCCACGGCAACGAAGCTGTCGCGGAACAACTGCTTGCTGGCGCCCTGCATGTGGTACCCCGTCGGCCCCACGAGCAAGTCGATTTTCGAATAGTCAGCCATCTGGCCCTGGAACCTGGAACCGGCAGTAGGGACGAAATCCACTGACACGGAGGGGGCCTCCTCCCGCAGGATGCCCCGCAGCGGCCCAACGATCAGCGCCGCCGCGTAGTCCGAGGCGGCAATGATGAACTCCCGCTCGCTGGTGGCGGGATCGAAACCGGACCGGACGCGCGTGGCCCGCTGGATGTGGAGCATGGCTTCATCAACCAGCGGGACCAGGGAATGCGCGAAGGGCGTGAGATCGTACGTGCGGCCGTTCCGGACCAGGAGTTCGTCGTCGAAATGCCGCCGGAGCCTGGCCATGGCCGCGCTGGTGGCCGGTTGGCTCAGCTGGAGCCGCTCTGCGGCACGGGAAACGTTCTTCAGCTCCAGCAGGACCTGCAGCTGGGGCAACAGGTTCAGGTCCAGGTTCTTCATACCCATAGGTTATCCACACATGGACCAGAGTCCTTTAGAGGTTGACGGGCACCGTCCGCGGACCCCGGATCAGGACCGCCAGCAGCGCCACCGCACACGCGATTCCCAGTGCCCCCAACGCGAAGCCCAGACTGCCCAGTGCTGCGGCGGCTACTCCGAGGACGATGGGCGTCAGGAACTGGCCGATGAACAGCGTCCCCGTCCAGATGCCTGTCCCCCGGCCACGCTGCTGGAATTCGAGGCCATTCACGGCCCACGTGAGCAGGGTTGGCAACAGCACACCCGTTCCAGCGCTGGCGATGACTGCCCCTGCGATCGCCAGTGGCACGTTGCCCGCCACCGAGACCAGGGAGAGCCCGACGGCGGCCAGCCCGAACGCGAGTGCCAGCAGGTTCCGTGTGCCCAGCTTTGCCAGGTAGCGGAAGGAGATGGCTCCTGCGGCGGTAGCGAGGGACGCGATGGCTGCCGCCAGTCCGATAAGGGCGGCATCGCCCACACCCAGCCCGGTAATGACGTACGGCAAGTGCACGATGAGTGCGTAGAAAACGACTCCGCCGAAGAGCGTCACCGCGGCCGGGGCACCGATCTGCCGCCACGGCACCGGCGTTTTGGCCGCCGTCGTGCGCTGGCTCTTGGCCGGCTCCCAGAGCTTGAAGACCATGGGGATGACGATGACTGCGCTGACAGCGTAGAGCCAGAACGGCGTCCGCCAGCCGATGCTGCCCAAGGCGCCGCCGAGAGCGAAGAAGGCGGTGGCCGCGAGCGCGCTGACCATGGTCTGAAGCCCAAGGTATTTGTTCCGCTGCTCGCCTGAGTAGTAGTCCGTGATGAGGGTGGTGCAGCAGGTCATGATGGCGGCTTCAGCGATGCCGACGCCGACCCGCGACACGGCAATGGATTCCAGGGTGGTCAGCCAAAGCGGTGCTGTGCCGAAGGCGGCATAGGCGAGCATGGCGAAGACCAGCAGTTGCTTCCGCCCCACGCGATCGGCCACATAGCCGGCCAGGGGCGAGAAGAGCGCCACGAACAGTGCTGGCAGGGTCAGGGTGAGCGGCACCAAAATGGCAACGCCAGGGGTGTCCGCGAACGCCTGGTTCAGGGTGGGGAGGATGGGTGCAAGCAGTACGGCCCCCAGCACCGGCATGCAACTGCCGGCAACCAGGAGGGTCGCCTGGAGTCGTCCGGCCGTCCGCGACGGCGCGGGACCGGGCGTTTCGTTCCTGGTTTCGGTGCCCTTGAGCTGAGTATTCTCCATTGAATTTTCCTTAGCCTCTTGGTGGTCACTAAGGGACGGCGCTGATATGGGCGCCAAGTGACTTCCCTCACTCTGGCAAGGCTTGGGCTATCGGGGAATCAAGCATTTGAGATAGCTGGTATCCATGGGACGGATGTCTGACTCGGCTGCCCAGCCCCCTCGGGCACCCGGGGCTACTCCCCCGGGACGGCGTTCAGTTCCGCACGTGTCGGCGGGTTGGCGCCGGGCCGCGACACGGTGACCGCGGCCGCGCGGGAGGCGTGGGCCAGGAGGTCTGCCAACCCCTCGGCCGGAAGCTCACGCAGGTCCTTCCGGTTCTGCGCACCGTCCAGGCCACGGTCCACGATCCCGGACAGCAGCGCCGCCATAAAGGAGTCGCCGGCGCCAACGGTGTCTGCCACCACTACTTCGGGCGCGGGATACACCGCTTCGCCAGCCGCCGTGATGCCCCAGGGGCCCGCAGCGCCGCGGGTGACCACCACCATCGCCGGCCCCTCCGTACCGCCGAGGGTCAGCCAGCGGCGGGCTGAGTCCAGCGGGTCAACCCCGGGATAGAGCCACTCCAGGTCCTCGTCAGAGGCCTTGACCACATCCGCCAGGCCGGCGAACTTCTCCGCTTGGTTCCGTGCGTAATCCACGTCGGTGATGATGCTGGGCCGGCAGTTGGGATCGAAACTGATGGTGGCGCGCGGGTGTGCGTATTCGACGGCGGCGAGCACCGCGCTCGCGCCCGGCGCCAGCATCGTGGCGATGGATCCAGTGTGCAGCAGGGTGGTGCCCTGCAGCATAAAAGCGAGGCGGTCCGCCAGCCCTGGGAGTTCCCACGTGAGGTCGAAAGTGTAGGTGGCGGCGCCGTCGTCGTCTATCAGGGCGGTGGCCACACTGGTGGGGAGGTCGTCCGGTCCCTGCGGCAGCATCACTGAACTGGCGCGAAGGTGCGCAGCGACGGAATCACCATATGCGTCGCGGCCATAGCGGCCGATGAACTGGACCGGGTGGTCCAGGCGGGCGAGCCCTACCGCTACATTGAGGGGGCTGCCGCCCACGTGGGCTTCGATTCCGGAGGCGCGCTGGACAACGTCAACAAGGCCCTCGCCGATTACAGTGAGCATGGGTCATACTCTGCCAGAGAAGCTGGTCCCGGACACCCGCCATCATCCATCCCGGCCACCATTACGGGCTGCTTTGCGGCGGCGCCGGAGTGCTGAGGCGGGGGTCCAGGGCTTCTGAGGTTTGTTCTGTGAAACCAACCGTGGGCGTGGTCCTCAAGGCGTTCACAGCCCTATCTGCGATAACTTGGGCTTCAGTTCCGGAATCCAGGATCGTATTCCGAACTGATTCGGAATCGACCATCACGGCCGTAACGGGAAGCCCATCCGAAGCCTGGGTGGTCAACAGAGCGTCCACTTGAGCCTCGAAGCAGGAGTCGCTTGACGTGGAGTGAACGTCCATCGCCACCACGTGGTTGTTGGAGACGAAGTTGCCCGACCCGGCCAGCAGCCGGATGATGACAGGCATCGCTCCTACTGGCCGGATGCTCTCTGAGTCGATGATCTGGGAGAAGTGGTTGCCGATCACGGAGTTGTTGCTGCCGCTGACACAGAGAAGTCCGTTGAGGTCGTTCAGTCCGTTGTCCACTCCCAGGAACGGCGTCCAGGGCTCATGGTCACGCAAGAAGTGATTCGTGGCCACGAGGTTTTCCGAACTGTCGGCTTCGAGAATCACCATCCCTGGGTAGAACGAGTGCAAACGGTTGTTGGAGACGCTTGAACGCGTGACGCCGCTGAGATGGACGCTGCTCGCACCACGGGGGAAGACGTTGTTCGCGGTTATCAGGAGCCCGCCATGGTTCTCTGCGTAGATCGAATAGCCTTTAGGGCCTGCTCCCACCAGGTTGTCGGTGATCTTTGATGCCTGTCCCCACCCCCGCAGTTCGATGCAGCTTCCACACTCAGCGATGAAGTTGTCGTGAATGGATAGGGCGTCCGCCTTGTAGATGGTGAGGGCGTTCTCAAGATAGACGAACCCCATGCCATTGACGCGGAATGAGTCATTGGCGCTCGCCACATAAATACCGGTCTTGCCGTTGACGTAGGTGTTCTCCGAAGGCATTCCCGAGCCATCCGAGGTGAAGTGCAACCCGTCGATGCAGAAGTTGGAGAACTCGACCGAACTGATTCGCGGGCTCCCGCTTCGCTCAACGTAGAAGGCGGCTCCTTTGGATTCCCCCCGCCCTTCTCCCAGGGGAATGTCGACAATAACGCGACTGCCTCCTGGCCACAGCTCATGCAAGTTGGGCCATTCGTCTTCGGGAACGTTGAACCGGATGCTTGAGGACGTAAAGCCGTGTCCCGAGCCCTGGATTCGAAGGAAGCTGACGTCGATCACCACCTGCGTACGGAGGTGGTAGTCCCCCGGCGGAATGTAGATCACCGCGCCCGGCTTTCCTCCGCTGTTCGCATCGGTGACGTTCTGCCGGTCCTTGATATCGGCGATGATGCTGTTGATTACTTTACCGACGTCCTCGGACGGATTGCCGACCGGCCACGTCGTCACGTCGTAGTAGTTGTTGCTTGACATAGGTTCTTCCCCTAGGTGAGTGTCGAGACCGCGAGTTTCAGTATTGTTGCTGAGCCGCCCTCAGCCGATATCCAGTTCTCCGAGTTTTCGGTTTCAGGGAAGATGAGGTCAGTCACGACCACCCTGCCGCCCTGTGCGAAGACTTCCACCGAGCAATGGTCGACGACGATCTGCAGCTTAAGCACGCCGTCATCAAGTACCAGCGGGGCTGATGCCACGGATGGAAACTTTCCGTGGAATCCTGTGTTGCCTGACTGTCTGCGGTCAAGGATGAGCTGGGCGCTGGTCGTGTCGTAGCTGAGGAGGGTGCCCTGGCTCCCGTCACGGCTTCCGAAGAGTCGGAAAGCAAAACGTTCGGCGCTCCCTGGCTGTATCTCCGCCTCGATGATTTGGGCGCTACCAGGCACCGCATCCGGCAACCGGAGGGCCGAATTCCGCAGCTCAAAGGCGTCTGCGGTCATTTGGTCCTTGGCAGCAGGCCGCTCGTCTCCTGCACCCGGGCCGGCCAGGACCGGGCGCTGGATCAGGCAGGCAGAGCCGTTGACTCCTGTGAGGCGCACTTCGCGGGCAAGGGTCATCGAGGACCGCCAGGGGGCGGTGGGCAGCTCGTTGGCGTAGTCCCAGTTGTTCATCCAACCGATGATGATGCGCCTGCCTTCCGGGGCGTTGCTGAAGGATACGGAGGCGTAGCAGTCGCGCCCCCAGTCCAGCCATTGGCATTGCCGCAGGGCGGCAGCAGCCGCCTCAGGGTCGGCGATGGCGGACACCCCGGCGGGCGCCGCGAGTGAACCGGCGTCCGGAACGAAGCGGACGCCGTCGAAATGGCCGACGAAGTACTGGCCGCCGGAACCTCCTGCTACTCCGCCGGGGTTGATGTTTACAATCAGGACCCATTTGATGTTCTCCGGGTCCCCATCCACCGCCAGGGGAAAAAGATCGGGGCACTCCCATTCCCCGGCGTCGGCGTTGGCCGGCCCGAAATCGCTCAGGAAGTCCCAGGACTTGAGGTCTTCCGAACGGTAGAAGACCACCTTTTGGTGCTGCGCTTCGACGGCGACCATGATCCAGCAGGCACCTTCGTCCCCGTCATAGCGGAAGACTTTGGGATCGCGGAAGTGCGCGGAGTCTCTGGTGAGGACTGGGTTGCCTTCGTATTTTCGCCACGTCATTCCTGCGTCTGTGCTGTAAGCCAGGGACTGCGCCTGCGTGCCGCTGTGTTCAGATGCGGCTTTGTAGGCACTGGTGTAAATGGCTACGAGGGCAGGTTCGTCGGCCGTGCTGAAACCAGACGTGTTGCCGTAGTCGACTACCACACTGCCAGAGTAGATGTCCTCTGCCTCGTCGCAGGCAATGGCAACAGGGTGTTCGGTCCAGTGCAGCAAATCACGGGAGGTGGCGTGGCCCCAGGACATGTTTCCCCAGACGTTCCCGTACGGGTTGTTCTGGAAGAAGAGGTGGTACAGGCCCTCGTAGAAAACCAGGCCATTGGGGTCGTTCAGCCAGGTATCCCTTGCCGTGAAGTGGATGGCAGGCCGGAACCTCGAGGTTCCGGCAGGGGTTGTTTCCGGGCGTGCGGCATCAAGGGCACTGGTCATGTCTGGCGTTCCTCTGGGGAAGTGGAAGGGGATGGCTGCCTATTGCCGGGGAGCCGCGATGGAATCACGGCGCACCAGGGGGCAGCTCAGAATGGTCGGGTGGAGTGCCATGAGGGTGAGGTCGGTCTTCCCCTCGACAGCGTCAATCAGGTGCTCGGTGGCCCACGCACCCATCTCGTAGTGGGGCAGGGCCACGGTGGTGAGGCCGGGGTGGACGTTGGCGGCGATCAAAACCTGGTCATCGAAGCCGACGACTGAAAGGTCAGTAGGGATGGTGAGTCCCAACTCCGCAGCGGCGCGGTAGGCTCCCATCGCCATCCGGTCGTTGTAGCAAAACAAGCCGGTTGGCCGGTCCTCGCGTGCCAGGATCCGCCGGGCCGCTTCATAGCCGCCTTGCACCTCGGAGATCTCGGACTCGACAGGTGCCGCCTCGCCGTCGAGCCCTGCTTCGGTGAGCGTGGCCCGGAAAGCCTGGAGCCGCTGACGGGTTGCCGGGACATCGTCGGTGTTGTTGATGAAGCCCACCCGCGTGTGCCCTGCTTCCAGGAGCGCGCCAACGGCGGCACGTGCACCACCGTCTTCGTCCGGGACCACCGCTGTGATATTTCCGCCAATGGCCACCGAGTCGACCAGGACGGAGGGCACGCTGCCGAGGTTGGCCGGCAGTTCCACATTGCGGTGGTACATCGTGGCGTAGAGGATTCCGTCCACCCGGCGATCCAACAGTGCCTCGACATCGGCCTGCCTGGATTCCAAACTGGCCGAACCGGAGGTGTTGATGATCATGAGGTTATAACCCCGGGCCTTGGCGGCCTCATCAGCGCCGAGGATGATCCGGCCGGCGTGGGGCGTGGTGGCGATATCCTCGCTGACCAGGCCCAGCATGCCGGTCCTCTGGGTGCGAAGAGCCTGGGCAAGGCGGTTGGGGCCATAGCCCAGTTGCTCCGCAATGCTCCTGACCTTGTCCTTGGTCTCCGGGCTGATTCGAGCGTAGGAAACGTCGTTGAGGACGTGGGAGACAGTTGTCACGGACACACCGGCGGCGACGGCCACGTCCTTGATCCCGATGTTCTTGTTGCTCATCTGTCTCCCACGTCCTTATGGTCTGCGATGCCCCTGAGGGTTACCAGTAGGCTACTCGTTGCCATCGCTAGCCCTTGACCGCGCCGAGCGTCATGCCTGCGACGATCTTGCGCTGTAAGAGAAGGGTGAGGAGGATGACCGGGATGGAGTAGACGGCGGCCAGCGCGGTCATGGAGCCCCAGTCCAGGCCGAACTGGGTCTGGAAGTTCGCGATCACCACCGGCGTTGTCTGGGAGCGGATCGCTGTCATCAGGAGCGCGAAGAGGAACTCGTTCCAGGAGGCCAGGAAGGCGAAGATCGCGGTGACGGCGATACCGCCGGAGACCACCGGGATCACCACCCGCCACAGGGCTCCGAGCCGGCTGCAACCATCCACGGTCGCGGCTTCCTCCAAGTCTTGCGGCACCGCTTCGAAGAAGCTGGACATCAGCCAGATCGAGAGCGGCAGCGAGATGGTGGTGTGGGCTATGGAAAGGGCAATGGGGGTATCTGACAGGCCAACGGCTGCCATCATCGAGGCCAGCGGAATACCGATCGCCACCGGCGGCACCATGCGGGTCACCAGGGCGGCCATGATGAAGATCCTGCCGCTGAGGGTTTTGTAGCGGGTGATGCCGTAGGCCGCCGGGACCGCCAGCACGAGCGAAAGCACGGTGCTGATGATGGCCGTCTGGGTGCTGTTGATGAAGGAGGCGAGGACTCCGTTGCGGCCCAGTGCGTTGGTGTAGTTCTCCAGCGTCCATTCCCGGGGAAGGATGGTGGGCGGCACCGCGATGGTATCGATCGGCGTCTTGAAGGACGTGAAGAGCAGGTACAGGAACGGGAATCCGTAGAGCACCATAGCTACCGCGAGGAGGATCCACAGCAGTGCCCTGGTGCTTCGGCGGCCGGCCTCCAGGCCTTCGCGATTGACGCCCCGGCGCTTGCGGCCACCGGCATGCGTGGTTGGCACAGAATTCTCGGCAGTCACCGCACGCGATTTCCCGCCGTCGGGCCTGATTCGTTCAGCGACGCGCATCAGTTGTCCTTTCCTGGCCGCCAGATGGTGGACACCGCGACGAATGCAACGGCGAGCATGGCCAGCAGATAGAGGGTGCCCATGGCGCTTGCCAGCCCGGGATCACCGAAGCGGATCATGGTCCGGTAGATCAGCAGGCTCATGGTTTCCGAGGCGGACTGCGGTCCGCCGTTGGTTTGGATAAGGATGGTGTCAAAGGCCCGGGCCGCGTCGATTCCGCGGACTACCAGGGCGACGGCTATGACCGGCCGCAGCAGGGGCAGGATAATGCGGAACAGCAGAGCCGGTGCGCGTGCACCGTCAAGGCGCGCTGCTTCGATCAGGTCACCGGGAATGTTCTGCAGGCCGGCAAAGAGCACCAGGCACATGAAGGACGTGGTCAACCAGATGTCCGGAATGGCCACCGAGAACAGCACAATGTTGGGATCGGACAGCCAGCCGATCTGATTGGGGTTGGACAGGATGCCGGCCTGGTGCAGGAGGGTTCCGATGAGCCCGAAGTTATCGATCATCAGGAACTTCCACAGGAGGCCTGCCACGATCGGGGCGATCATCAGCGGGTACATGAACACGGTCCGCCAGATTTGGGAGCTGCGCCCGAGGGTGGTGAACAGCAGCGCCATGCCCAGCCCGAGGGCGAATTCGAGGGTGACCACCACCAGGGTGTAGGCCAGGGTCCGCCAACCTGCGCCCATGAAGGCTTCCGAGGCGAAGGCCCGGAAGTAGTTATCCAGGCCCACGAAGTCGCGGGGGCCGCCGGCGATCGGCGAGATCTTGAAGAAGCTGTCCGCTACGAGGCGAAACAGCGGGAAGGCGACAAAAACTGCCAGGAACAGCGCCGCTGGTGTCATCAGGAACAATGCGAAGCGGCGATCGGAGATACGCACGGTTTTCTCTTCCGCTGGTTGGGACCGTGGCCGGCACCGGACTACGAGTGCCGTATCGGCAGGTGCCGGCCACGGGGGTCTTACTTGAGGAGGTCCTCGATCTGCTTCTTGGCGTCTGCGAGGAGGGTGGCGGAGTCCCCGCCGGCCACGGCCTTCTGGAGCATGGGAACCAGTACCGTGTCTACGATCTGCTGCCACTTTTCAGTCGCGGGGCGGGTGGCCGTCGCTTTACCATTCAGGGTCTCGATCAACGGCCCGAAGCTCTCGTAGCCCTCTTTGTCCTGGTACTTCTCGAACGCGGAGATACGGGAAGCCAGGCCGAGGCTGGATTCGATACCCATGCTGTTGTTGTCGTAGGCGCACTTGATGAACTTCTTGGCCGCTTCAGTGTTCTTGGTGGCCTTCGGGACCGTGAGGTACCACGGTCCCGGGACACCGCCAATACCGGCGGATCCGGCGATCATGGGCGCGGTGCCCACCTTGCCGGCAACTGGCGAATCCTTGGGGATCTGCCTGTACGCGTGTGCCCAGAAGCGGGTCATTGCCGTTTTGCCCTGGTTGAACAGGTTCTGGGCGGCAGCCCAATCCACCTGGGCGGCGCCGGACGGGGCGGACTTGGAAAGGCTGACGTAGAAATCGAGTGCTTCCTTGTGGGCGTCGTTGTCGATGACCACCTTGTTGTCCTCATCCAGGACCATAGGGGAGCCCGCCTGCAGGACGTGGGCGAGCCATTCGGTTTCCACCGCGCCCTTGACGTCGGTGCCGTACATGCCGTCCTTGGTGAAGAATTCCGCGATGTCCTGGTACTGCTTCCAAGTGGTGGGGGCGGTCAGCTCGTAACCGTACTTGGCCTTGAAGTCTGCTTTGTTCTTGGCGTCCTCAAAGAGGTCTTTGCGGTAGAGGATGATCTCTGCGTTGGTCCAGGCGGGCAGGCCGATGAAATGTCCGTCCACGTTCGCTTCCTTGACGAGGGCGGGGAAGATGTCCTTTTTGGCCTCGTCGGTGAAGATCTCGTCAATGGGCTGGACAGCGTCCTTGAAGCTGGGCAGCCAGACGGAGTCCAGGGCTGCAACGTCGAAGGAGACGTTGCCGGAGGAGAATTCGCTGGAGAGGCGGTTGAACATGCCGTCGTAGGGCAGTTCGACGAAGTTCACGTCGACTCCCGCGTCCTTTTTGCACTGCTCGGCAACGCCGGTCAGTTCGGCGTGGCCGCCAGCCTCCACGAGGACGTTGACGGTGCTGGTGCCGGCGCTACCCGTGGATGTCGGGCCCCCTGCGCCGCAGCCGGTGGCTACCAGTGCGACGGCGGTGCAGATGCCGCCGATGGTGGCGAACCTGTTGATGGTCTTTCGAGTGGACATCGCTGTCGACTCACTTTCTCTCGAACGGAAATGGCGAGATGCTTGGGGTGAAAAATCGTTTTGCTAAAACGACTTGGCAACAATATAGATCCATCGCTTGAGAGGTGTCAAGCATCACATTTGGAGTTTGGCTGGCCGGTTAGTGCTGGGGCCCGTCACACAATGCGGGATTCAGGAAAATCCTTTTGGCATGGCGGCACATTCCCCTACCGCGAACGTCCACAGAACTGGGCGGATCAGCCCAGCAAGTACCGCGCCATTTCCCTGCATTGCCTGTACGCGGTGGACCTGGGATCGATCAGGTCGTAGTGGTCCCCCGGCACCTTGGTGAGCCGTACGGACATGCCGGCCGCGCTGGCGGCAGCAGCATAGGACTCAGACTGGCTCAGCGGTACGTCCCCGTCCCCTACGGCGTGGACCACGTGGACAGGGATATCCAGCGGGATCGCGGTCATCGGATCGGCATAGCGGAGCCGCAGCGGATACTTCGACGACGACCCGCCCAGCAGGTTGCACACGGCACCATTGCTGAGGTCCAGCTTCTCCGCCTCAGCCAGGTTGAGAAGCCCGGACTGGCTGACCACGCCGGTCAGGCGCACCGCACCGGCGCCGTCGTGCCGCGGGACCTGACGGTCGGCGTCGGGCAGTCCCAGCTGGGCCAGCCGGTCGCGTCCCGCAGCCCACACCGCCAGGTGTCCGCCTGCCGAGTGGCCCAGTGCCACCACGCGGTCCAGGTTCAGGGAATGGCCGGCGGCGAGGTCCGCGAGCTTGTCGATCCCGGCCAGTACGTCAGCAAAGGTGTTGGGCCAGCCGCCGCCATTACCGGCCCGTCGGTATTCCAGGTTCCACGCTGCAATTCCGTGAGCAGCCAGGTCCCTGGCCAGGGGCTCACCCAACTCCGCACCGTACTGCGAGCGCCAGTAGCCGCCGTGGATGACCACCACCACGCCGCGGTCCGCACCGCCGTCGGGCATTTCCGGGAGATACAACTCCCCCCACTGGCTGGGATCCTCACCGTACTGGTACTTATGCCGCTGCACTGCGCCCTCTCCCGCGGGAGACGGTCCCCTGCGTGCCTGGCAAACATGCGGCGGTCAGGGGCCCGACGCCGCAGCCCAGCCATGTGCCCGAGCCTACCGTGAGCGCCGGGACGCCGCTGTCGGAACCCCGCCGTAAGCTGGAGCCATGCCGAGTAACTGGGACAGCCTGGATGTCAGCCTCCGCGAATCCGTGCAGGAGAACGTGGAGATCTACGAGCGCGTCCGGCCTGCGCTCAAGCTGGTCACCAAGGACGTTCTCTACATCCTCCGCGACATGCTGAAGGACACCGAAGTCACCCCGCTCTTTGTCACCGGCCGCACCAAGAGCGTTGAGTCGTTCCGGGAGAAGATTTCCCGCATCGAGGAACCCCTGGAACCTGGCGGCCCGCCAGTCCTGAAGTTCCCGGACCCGTTCCGGACCCTGAACGACATGGTGGGTGTCCGCGTCATCACCAAGCTGCCGGCCGAAAACGCTTTAGTGGCCAATCTGATCAAGCGCCAGCGCAGCGTGTTCGACTGCCGAGGCGACCGCGAGAAGGACATCGGCTCCATCGAGTCGGGCACGTACGGCTACTCCAGCCGCCACCTCATCCTGCGGACCATCCAGAACGAGGCAGTCAAGGAGTACCAGCAGGTCTTCAACCCGGACATCCAGCCCAACGGCAGCTACTTCTTCGAGTGCCAGATCCGGACCGTCTTTGCGCACGCCTGGAGCGAGATCGAGCACGACATCCGCTTCAAGGCCGAGGACCCCCGCGCCTGGACGCCGCACTTCGACCGCCAGTTCACGGCCACGGCCGCCATGCTGGAGACCGTGGAGAGCGCGTTCGCGGACCTGCACGAACGCTATGAGGAAGTCCGCAGCTACTGGGACCTAGAAGGCGAAGGCGCGGCCCAGCTCACTCCCAACCGCATCCGGGATGTCTGGCGGACCCTGCTGCCGCACGTGGACCGTAAAGTTGATGATGACTGGGGCTGGGCCGCCGAACTCATGGCGGCACACGGCCTCAACCAGACCGTGCAGCTAGCCGGCCTGCTCAGCGCCAACCGGATCACCGAGGTCCGCAAAGCACTGGACCACCGATACTCCCCCGGACCGGACCGCCTCCTGGATGACCTCCTGCTGTGGCAGTACGGAACCAAGCACATTGACCTCACCGCCGAGGCGCCCGACGCCGTTCCGCACCCCCGGCGCGACAGCCTCCTGCGGCGGCTGAAACAGATCGAGCGCTACCGCCAGACCAAGAAATAGGGATCCATGCAGCCCCTGCAGCTACAGTCCGTCAGGGCCACCCTCCGCTCCCCCCGCCGGCTCAAGACCGAGGCACTGGCAGGACTGGTGGTGGCCCTTGCCCTCATCCCTGAAGCCATCGCGTTCTCGGTGATCGCCGGGGTCGATCCGCGGATCGGGCTGTTTGCCTCCTTCACCATGGCCGTCACCATCTCCTTTGTCGGCGGCCGGCCCGCCATGATTTCGGCGGCCACCGGCGCCGTGGCACTGGTGATAGCACCGCTGATGCGCAGCCACGGCCTGGACCACCTCATCGCGGCAGTGATCCTGGCCGGGGTCTTCCAGATCCTGCTGGCGGTCCTTGGGGTGACGAGGCTGATGCGCTTCATCCCGCGGTCGGTGATGGTGGGGTTCGTGAACGCCCTCGCCATCCTGGTGTTCATGGCCCAGGTCCCCGAGCTGATCGGCGTGCCGTGGATGGTTTATCCGCTCGTGGCAGTGGGCCTGGTCATCGTGGTGCTCCTGCCGAGAATAACGACGGCGGTACCCTCACCGCTCGTGGCCATCGTCCTGCTCACCACGTTTGTGGTGGTAGCCGGGGTGGACGTGCCGGCCGTCCAGGACAAGGGCCAGCTGCCTGAGAGCCTGCCCTCGCTGTTCATCCCCAACGTGCCGCTGACCTGGGAGACGTTCCAGACCATCGCCCCGTTCTCGCTGTCCATGGCCCTGGTGGGGCTTTTGGAATCGCTGATGACCGCAAAACTCGTGGACGACATCACGGACACACGCTCCAACAAAACCCGGGAATCCTGGGGCCAGGGCGTCGCAAACATCGTCACCGGCTTCCTGGGCGGCATGGGCGGCTGTGCCGTTATCGGCCAGACCATGATCAACGTCAAGGGCTCAGGAGCACGGAGCCGGGTGTCCACATTCCTGGCCGGCGTCTTCCTGCTGGTGCTGGTTGTAGCGCTGGGCGACGTAGTGGGGCTCATTCCCATGGCCGCGCTGGTGGCCGTGATGATCTTTGTTTCCGCCATCACCTTCGACTGGCACTCCATTGCTCCGCGGACCCTTCGCCGTCTGCCCAAGTCCGAAACGGCCGTTATGGTGATCACCGTGGCCGTCGTCTCAGCCACGCACAACCTGGCCATCGGAGTCGGCGCAGGCGTGCTGGCCGCGATGGCCATGTTCGCACGCCGGGTGGCCCACTTCGTGACGGTCGAGCGCACCATCGTGGAGCTGAACGGCGAGTCGGTGGCAACCTACACCGTGGACGGCGAACTCTTCTTCGCTTCCTCCAACGACCTCTACACCCAGTTCGAGTACGCGATGGACGCGGAGCCGGAGATCAGCCGGGTAGTGATTGACCTGCACGCTTCACACCTCTGGGACGCTTCCACCATTGCAGTGCTGGACGCCGTGACAGAAAAGTACCGCCGGCACGGCCGGGATGTGGACCTGATCGGACTGAACTCGGCCAGCATCCAGATGCGGGAACGGCTGGCGGGCAAGCTCAACGCTGGCCACTGAACCGGCGCCCGTCAGTGCGCTGTGTCGCTACGGGCGGTGCGGTTCCGGCCCTGCGATTTGGCCTCGTAAAGTGCCGCGTCAGCGGCGGCGATCAGGGCCTCCAAACCTGGCGTCCCGGCGTCGTACGTGGCGATGCCGTAACTGGCCGTGGGCATCCTTGGCCCCTCCCGGTGGGCGGAATCCGCGAGCCGCTGGCTGATCGCGTCGGCAATCCGTTCGGCACGGTCGGCTGTGGCTCCGGGGATGAGGAGAATGAACTCTTCCCCGCCGTACCGGCCAGCCAGGTCGGTCGAGCGCACGGTTTCCCGGCAGGCTGCGGCGAAAGCCTGAAGGGCCACATCGCCTGCGGCGTGGCCATAGGTGTCGTTGACGGCCTTGAAGTGGTCCAGGTCGGCGAGAATGAGGGCCCCCGTTGCCCGGGTGACGGCAGGGTCGGCAAGGTGTTCGTCAGCTATTTCAATGAAGGCCTTGCGGTTAAGGAGTCCGGTGAGGTCGTCCCGGGTGGCTACCATTCGGAGGGCACGGGTCTGCTGTTCGCTGCTGAGCGCCGCCATACTGAAGGACACCACTACCAGCAGCACCATGGTGACCAGCGTGGTCACTTCGGACCCGAAGTACGTGTCGAAGGTGGGGCCGCCCGGACCCTCCAGCAGGAAGAAGACGAGCCGGCCGAAGTAGAACGCAGACAGCCCTCCCGCGGCTGCCGCCATCGGGACCCTGACCAGGGAGTATCCGGGTTCAAGCCGCCAAAGCTCCCGCGACGCGAGCCCGATCGTCAGGCACATCGAGCCGAGGAAAACGGGACCACCTGACCAAGTGTTGGTCGCAGGATTGTCGAGTGCTGAAGCCACGAGGGTAACCAGTGGTACCACTGTGAAAAGCAAGCGCCGCGGGCGGACCTCCCGGAGCGATCTGGCGCCCGCCCAGACCGCCACCCCGCCATGGACCAGCAACACGTTTCCCAGCGGATTGGCCCACCACTGATGCGCCGTTCCGTCCAGGAGGAAAGCCGCGGATCCGGCGAGGAAAAAAACCAGCGCCAGGCACCACCAGCCGCTGTAGGGCGAGCGCGTGATGCGGTATGCCGAAAAATAGAACAGGAGTCCCAGCACCAAAGCCATAAGGCCGAAGGCCACCCTGAGGGTTGCCGTATCCAGAACCATGTTTCGAGTTCCCCCAGACGCCGATGTGATGCAAAACTCAGTATCGCACTGCTCCGCGCCGTACCGGGCAGAAACCCACAAACAGACGGCCTGGGTTGTTACCGTGCCGGGTCACCGACTGGCACCGGACGCCCGGCGGTGCCAGCATGATTAGATGCTTGAGGCAACAAAATCCCAGAATCCCCCTGTCGAGCCGCCCGTCAATGCTGCGTTGGCCGCGGAAGCGAAGATCGCCCGGATCGCGGTCACCGTCTTCCCGCTCCTGGTAGTAGCGGCAGGTGTGTTGGGATTCTTCATTCCGGGAGCCTTCCAGCCCCTGGGTCCCAGCGTGCCGTACTTGCTCGGCATCATCATGTTCTGCATGGGCCTGACACTCACCCCGCCGGACTTCGCCGCGGTGGCCAAACGCCCCTGGGCCGTAGTGCTGGGGATCGTGGCGCACTATGTGATCATGCCCGGCGCGGGCTGGCTGATTGCCGTGGCACTGAACCTCGAACCTGAACTGGCGGTGGGGCTCATCCTGGTCGGTTGCGCGCCGTCCGGGACCGCGTCCAATGTGATGGCGTTTCTGGCTAAGGGCGATGTGGCCCTCTCCGTGGCGGTGGCCTCGGTTTCCACCCTCATTGCACCCATCGTCACGCCGCTCCTGGTGCTGTTCCTCGCTGGCTCCTACCTACAGATCGACGCCGGCGCCATGGTGGGCGACATCGTCAAGACCGTTCTGCTCCCCGTCGTCGCAGGCCTCCTCGCCCGGCTCTTCCTCAAGAAGCTCGTGGCGAAGGTTCTCCCCGCACTTCCTTGGGCGTCCGCCGTCGTGATTTCCCTGATCGTTGCCGTAGTGGTGGCCGGCAGCTCAAGCAAAATCGTCGCTGCAGGCGGCATCGTGTTCCTGGCAGTGGTGCTGCACAACGGCTTCGGCCTGGGCCTGGGCTACCTGGCCGGGAAGGTGGGCCGGCTGGATGACAAGGCACGGCGCGCCCTCGCGTTCGAGGTGGGCATGCAGAACTCCGGGCTGGCGGCCACGCTGGCCACCGCCCATTTCTCGCCCCTGGCTGCCCTGCCGTCCGCCGTTTTCTCGCTCTGGCACAACATCTCCGGCGCCATCGTCGCGGCCTGGCTGGCCCGGCGCCCGCTGCAGGACGCGTAGGCCGCCTGAAGCGGGACCGCCAGGCCGGCGCTGCTCAGCAGAACGCGAGGGAGCCGTCGGGCCTGGTGGGCAGCTGGCGTTCCCAGTGGATGTAGTCGTGCTCGCTCAGGGCCGCCTCATCGATGTCGATTCCCCAGCCGGATCGGTCAGGCCGAAGTTCGAGATGGCCGTCGACGGGAAGGTAGGGGTCCGGGCACCAGGTGGTCTCCTCCAGCTTGTACTCAAGGATGGAGAAGTTGCTGCACGCTGCCGCGAAGTGGAGGTTGTGCGCAACCGCCAGCGGGCCCATCGGGTTATGCGGCGCCACCGTGACGAAGTGCGCCTCGGCGATGGTTGCGATTCTGCGCATCTGGGAAATTCCGCCCACCACGCAAATATCCGGCTGGACGATATCTGCCCCGCCTCCGGACAGCAGGCTCAGAAACTCGTTGGGCGAGTACAGGCTTTCGCCGGTGGCAAGTGGCACTTGGAGTTCGGCGCGCAACCGGTGCCAGGCAGGGAAAAACTCAGGCCGGATAGGTTCCTCGAAGAACAGCGGCTGGTACGGCGCGAGCGCGTTGCCCAGCTGGATGGCCTGGAAAGGCTCGAAGATCTTCGCGTGGGCGTCGAACGCGAAGTCCCAGGCATCGGGGCAGGCCTCCCTGACGGCGGCGAAATAATTCGCCGTCTCGGACACGACGAGGCCCCACCGGCGGTTGTGGATGTCGCCCCGGAACGGGCTGAGTTTGAAGGCCGTGAAGCCGTACCGTTCGTTCAGCTCCTCGGTCACGGCGCGGCACTCAGCTGGGTCCGGCGCCGAGTAGACGCCGGCGTAGACGGAAACCCTGTCGCGCACAGTCCCGCCTAGAAGGCTATACACAGGCACGTCCAGTGCCTTGGCCGAAATGTCCCAGAGCGCATGGTCGACGGCGGAGATCGCGGCGAGGCCAATCGCCCCCTGGGGGAAGCGCGCCTTGCGGATAAGCTTTTGGGTCACATACTCCACGCGGCGGGGGTCGTCGCCCTTGACCTGTTCAAACAGGTAGTCCAGCACTGGCACGAGGGCCCAGTCCGGGCCGTGGTTGTATGCCTCGCCCCAGCCAGAAATGCCTTCGTCCGTGTCCACGCGCAAGAGCAGCCTTGGCCGGTTGCCCACACGCTGCATGAAGGTCTTGAACCCGGTGATCTTCATGCGTTCACTGCCGTGTCCGTGTGGGCGCCCACCGCGAAGAGGTCGTTAACGGTGCTCCAGTCCGCCAGGATACCGGCGATCTCTTCGCGGGCGCCTTCACTGAGCTCGTGGCTGGGCGGCCTGATGGTCCGCTCGCAAAGGCCCAGCTGGGACAGCGCTTCCTTGACCACGCTCACGTTGTTGGCCGATCTGTCCTCAGCCCGCAGCTCCTCAAACCTGGATATCCGGGACAGCAGCACTCCTGCCAGCCGGTAGTCCCCTGCGCGCAGGGCGTCCCGCAAGGAGAGGGACAGCTGCGGGTTCACGTTGACAAGGCCGGAAGTAAAACCAGTGGCACCGTGGGCCGCGTAGGACAGGGCATACGGTTCCGCCAGTCCGGCGATCCAGACGAACCGGTCGGCGCCGGCCAGATCCCGGATCCGGGCAAACTGCGCGGGGTCAGGCACCGCATACTTGATGCCGATGACGTTCGGGCAGCGGCCGGCGAGCTCAACCAGCATTGCTGCTGTCACCCACTCATTGCGGATGTACAGCACGAAGGCGACGTCCGGCTCGGCTAAGGCGATCCGGGCGTGATACTCCACCCAGCCTGCAGCAGAGACATGGGGATGGGTCGGCTGGTGGATCATCGCCATGCGGATTCCAGCTGCCACGCCGGCCCGGACATCGGCGATGGCAGAGTCCACGTCGTGGCCGACACCCAAAAGCAGGTAGGCTTCCGGGCCAACCGCCTCAGCCGAAGCCTCGATGAGCTGATGGCGTTCCCTGGCAGTCAGTGCGTAGAACTCGCTGGTGTTGCCGTTGGGCGTGATGGTGGTGACGCCGTTGTCCACCAGCCGCCGCAGCAGCTTCTTGAACGCAGCGACATCCACGGCGCCGCTCCGATAGGGGGTCACGGGAATCGCAACCACGTCTGCAAGAGCTGTCCGGAGCTCGGAGAATGTCATCGTTTTCTGCCAGCGATCTGTCCGACTGCTCGGACCTCGAAACTGTTGATGTGGTTGAGGACCAGCTCCGCTGCCCGGCCGGCATCGCCGTTGCGCGCCGCAGCGAGAATCTCGGCATGCTCGGCCGCCTCCTCATCCCACGACGGCTGCTGGATCCAGGCATTGACTGAAATCAGGGCGGTCTGCTCGCGCAGGCCGTCCAGCATGTCCACGAGGACAGGGTTGCCGCAGTTGGAATACAGCAGCTGATGGAAGTCGCGGTTGGCCAGGCTTCGTTCAGCTTCATCGACTGACGACGAGGCACGGTCCAGCGCTTCCTGTGCAAGCTCTACGTCGAAGCCGCGTTCAATGGTCCGCGCGACGGCCACCGGTTCCAGAAGGGAGCGGACATCAAAGACGCTGCGGGCCATCTCCTCATCCACTACCCGCACAGTGGCGCCCTTGTATTCGCTCATGGTGACCAGGCCTGCGCCGACGAGCGTCTTCAGGGCCTCCCGCACGGGAGTTTTGGAAATGCCGAATCGGCGGGCCAGCTCGGTCTCAACCAGGGGCTGCCCGGCAGGTAGTTCGCCAGTGAGGATGGACCGCCGAAGCGCCTCCACCACAAGGCCGGTCCGGGACGAGGCTGGCAGCAGACCGCTGGGCGTGGATTCAGTGATCACAATAATTCCTTTCCATGCTGCCCATCATATCAGGTGTATCGTATGTAGTATATGATGTATGACAGCGGCGATTCACCGGTTTCTCCGGCCGGCGCCTAACGAGAGGAACGCAATGAAGCGTATGAACCAGGGCCCATCGGCAATCAGGACTGGTAAGAAGAGGGCAGCACTGGCCTTGGCCGCAGTCCTCGCCAGCTCCATGGCTCTTGGGGCGTGCGGGTCCGGCGGCAGCAGCAGCGCCGAGGGTAGCGAGGTGGTGCTCGAACTTTGGGACACCGACACACGCCCGGAACGTACTGAGAACCTCAAGAAGCTCATCAGCATGTTTGAGGCAAAGAATCCCACTATCAAAGTCAATTACCTTGGGCTTCCCACGGATTCCTACATGCAGAAGATCAGCACGGCGATTGCCACGAAGGCGACTCCGGACATCGTTACGCCCAAGGCGTCCGACGTTTCAGCACTCGTGGCCCAAGGTGCCTTGGCCCCGCTCGATGAGAAATTCGAGAGCGGCGGCTGGGATGACAAGGTCTCGCAGGCAATGACCAAATCCTCTAAGGCCGCGTCGCCGGATGGGAAGCTCTACCTAACTCCCGCCACGAGCCTTGCGGACGTCATCTACTACCGGGCGGACTTCTTCAAGGACGCCGGGCTGGCCACGCCCACCACGTGGGACGACTTTTATGCCGCAGCCGACAAACTCACAGACAAGTCCGCCGGGAAATTCGGCTACACGCTGAGGGGAGGGAATGGATTCTTTTCACAGTTCGTCCAGATGGTCTACCCGCAAGCCGGCGTGGACAGGTTTTTCCGCGAAGACGGGACATCCACTCTTGACGATCCGGCTGTTATCGCCGCGGCACAAGATTACGTTGACCTCTACGGCAAAGACACCGCCGAAAGCGACCTGACCGCCGACTTCAAGACCATGGTTGCCCAGTTTGGCTCAGGAGGCGCTGCCATGCTCAGCCACAGCATCGGGTCCTACCCCACCCACGTCGCAGCCCTCGGCGCCGACAAGGTCGCAGCCGTGGCTCCCTTCCCGTCCGAATCGGGCAAGTCAGTCCTCTCCGGCCGGATGACTACGGGTTTTGCCATGTTCAAGGCAAGCGAGCACCAGGAAGCCGCGTGGAAGTTCCTCGAATACACCATGAGTGCTGAAGGAAACAGCTTCTGGGCACAGAAATCGGGCTATCTCCCCGGCAACCTCGAAGTCGCCAAGGAACCCTGGGTCACTGAGAACCCCGCCATGCAGACCTCCATCAAGGCAGTCGAGAACAAGGACGCCGTGGTGCTTGAGCAGCCCTTCTACCTGCCGGAATTCAACTCGATCACCACCACTGAAATGCTTCCGGAGTGGCAGCGGGTTCTCCAGGGCGAGCTCTCAGTGAAAGAGTTCCTGACCCAGGCAGCGGAGAAACTCACCAAAGCCCAGCAAAAATTCCTGAAGAAGTAGCCCCATGTCAGTCATAGCACCCCCGCGGCCTGCCCGGTCCAAGCATCCGGGCCGGCATGCCAAACTGCGACGTTATTACCCCTATTTCCTCATCGCCCCGGCCGCTGTCCTGACTCTGGTCTTCCTCGTCTACCCGGTGGGCAGTGTGTTCTACTACAGCCTCCAGCATTCGAATGTGACCCAACCCTGGAACGACGGCTTCGCCGGGCTGGAGAACTTTGTTGCCATGGGCTCTGATCCCCTTTTCTGGCGGAGCCTTACCTTTACCGTCCAATGGGTGGCAGTGGAAGTAGGCCTCCAGTTCATTTTTGGCCTCGCCCTGGCCCTCCTGATTAATAAGACGTTCATCGGGCGAGGGCTTGCCCGGTCCCTCGTGTTCTCCCCTTGGGCCGTCTCCGGAATCCTGACCACCACCATCTGGATCCTCATCTACAACCCTTCAACCGGTATTGGCCGCTACTTCGCCGACATCGGCATTGGCGAGTACGGAGTATCGCTGCTTTCAGGCAGTGGGACGACGTTTTGGGCCGTAGTCCTCGCCGAGATGTGGAAGGGCATCCCGTTCTTTGCGATCCTTATCCTGGCGGACCTGCAATCGGTCTCCCTTGAGCTCTACGAATCCGCGGAGGTGGACGGCGCCGGCACGGTCCGGAAGTTCCTGTCCATCACCTGGCCGCACATCAGGCAGGCGGTCATCATCGCCACCCTGCTCCGGGCCGTGTGGGAGTTCAACAATGTTGATCTGCTCTACACCTTGACCGGTGGTGGTCCGGCAAGCTCCACTACCACGCTGCCTCTTTACGTGGCCCAGACTGCCATCCATGACAGGGACTTCGGCTACGGCTCTGCGCTCACCGTCGTCGCGTTCATAATTTTGACCTTCTTCTCGCTGGTCTACCTGCGTATCACCAAGTCCAAAGAGGATGAGAAATGACCTCGTTGCTTCCCAAGGCACCATCGGCCAGAGCACTGGCAGACATTGACAGCGCGCAGGAGGCCCGCCCCGTCAGTCCACTGAGGAAGCGGGCACGCCGCATCGACCGCGTGCTGACCTACTTTCCGTTGGCATTGTTCCTCATCTTTACGCTCGTTCCTTTCTATTGGATGCTGCTGTTTGCCTTCCGGCCTACCGGTTCCACCTCACTGGTGCCGTGGCCAATCACTTTCGAGCACTTCGAAACGGTATGGAACGGCTCGGGATTCGGCATCTACTTCAAGAACAGCCTGTTCGTCGCTGTGATGAGCCTGCTCTGCTCCACCGTCATCGCGCTGCTCGGTGGATATGCCCTGGCCCGGTTCAGGTTCCGCGGAAAAGCATTGTTCCTGGTAGCCATGCTCTGCACGCAGTTCGTTCCCGGAGCCATGATGCTGATCCCGCTGTTTGAGATCTTCAACGCGGTGGGCCTGACCAACAGCCTGTGGAGCCTCATCATCTCTGATACCGTGTTCCACCTTCCGTTGTCCCTGATCCTGATGGCCGGATTCATCCGGAATGTTCCCATGGAACTGGAGGAAGCCGCGTGGGTGGACGGGTGCACTCGAATCCAGGCTTTCCGGCTTGTGGTCCTGCCGCTCCTGAAGCCGGGAATCGTTGCTGTAGGTTCATTTGCCTTCATCAGCGCTTGGAACAACTTCCTTTTCGCCATCATGTTTATCAGCAGCCAGGACCGCTTTACCGTGCCCGTCGGGCTCAGCTATCTGCTCGGAGAATTCGGTGCCGACTTTGGGGCCCTCGCCGCAGGCGGGGTCATCGCCATCATCCCGGTGGTCCTCCTGTTCGCTTACGTGCAGAAGTTCCTTGTCCAGGGTCTTAGTGCCGGTGCCGTCAAGGGATGAACACGGCGACGGATCACCCTGCTGACCCTCTCAGGACCTCGGCTGTGGCCGATTCCACTCCGGCTGAAGTGACCGCCGCATGTTCGGCAGCGGCTGATGCCGCTGCCGAACTCGGTGGCTCTCTCCGATCTCAGCGGTCGGCTTTCCTTAACGAGCTGGCTAACGAACTGGAGCAAAACCGGGAAGCGTTAGAGGGCGCCGCTGCGAGGGAAACCTCGCTTGCCGCCAGTCGGCTTTCCATCGAATTAGCGCGGACTGCGCGGCAGGCACGCCTTTTTGCGGAAGTACTCGACGACGGCGGGTACCTGGAGGCCGCCATCGACCATGCAACGGCCACCACACCGGATACGCGCCTCACGCGGATTCCGCTCGGACCTGTGGCAGTCTTCGGGGCGGGCAACTTTCCGCTGGCTTTCGGGGTCCCGGGCGGAGATACTGTTTCCGCCCTCGCCGCAGGGTGTCCCGTCGTCGTCAAAGTCCATCCCGGGCATCCGCACACGAGCCAGCTAGCCTTTGAAGCGATCCAGCGGGCAGTGACCAAGTCCGGCATGCCCCCCGGCACCATTGCCCTAGTCACGGGAATGGAAGCGGGGCGCAACCTGGTTATGGATCCGAACATCCAAGCGGTGGGCTTCACCGGGTCCACAACAGCAGGGCGGATCCTTTTTGACCTCGCGTCATCCCGCCCCTCGCCGATCCCTTTCTACGGTGAACTCGGAAGCCTTAACCCGCTGGTAGTAACAGCGGCCGCAGCCCAGGCGCGACCACGTCGGATCACAGCCCAACTGGCATCGTCCATCACCAGCAGCGTCGGGCAATTGTGCACCAAGCCGGGCCTCATCTTCATTCCCTACGAGGCTGGCGACGCCTTGGTGGCGAATCTCGCGGAAGCCCTGGGGACAGCACCAGCGTTGGCCATGCTGAACGAAGGCATCAAGCAACGCTTCAACGATAGCGTCGAGGACTGGAACGCTGCCGAGGCAGTATCAGTCCTTGTCGACAGCCAGCAGGGCGGTCCGGCCGGCGCCCACCTCGTCAGCGTCGACATAGGCCGGCTCACGGGCCCCTTGCTGGAGGAGGCCTTCGGACCCGCGGCGCTCATCGTCAGGTACAGCACCCAGCAACAGGTCGTTAACGCCCTCCGGTCATTGGGTGGACAGCTCACAGCAACCCTGCTTTGTGAAGAGGCAGAAACGGACGGGCTGAGGCCCATCGCCCAAGCCATGACGAGCCGTTCCGGGCGGCTCGTCTTCAACGACATGCCCACGGGAGTCGCCGTCTCGTGGTCGATGACCCACGGCGGCCCTTACCCTGCAACCACGAATTCAGGGCACACATCCGTGGGAAGCGCGGCAATCAAACGATGGCTTCGACCAGTGACCTACCAGAACGCGCCGGTCACACTCCTGCCGCCAGAGCTGCGGGAAGAATCGAGCGGCATCCCACGTCGACTCAACGGCTCAATGACCAGGTAGTGAGCTGATCCGGCGACAGGGGTTGCCTCGGCCGCGCTGATTAATTCCCACCCCGCTTCTGGGCCGCTGAACTCCACTCCAGCCGCTGCAGGCGTTCAAAGCCGTCCAGCATCAGGTCGAGGGCGAACTCGAACTCAAACTGGTCGTCGCAGCCGTAGCTGACCACGGAGCCGTCGTCGTGTTGGGCCGCAGTGGCGACCTGGAGGATGTTCGGATACCGTTCCGCCATCTCCTGAACCATGCCGGCCTGCGCTTCGGGAGGTACCGCAGCCTCCGCGCCGCGGCCGGCGGCGGCGTCGTCGAACAGTTCCTGGGTGAAGCCCCACATCCGGCTCCCCAGCGCGTGCATCACGTGATGAGTGAGATCAACGGAGAAGCCTCCGGCCAGGAACATCCCGATGACTTCATCCGTGTACGTGAGGACCGCGGGGGTTCGATTGGTGCGGGTCTCCAGCGCGTGACGCGCCCAAGGATGCCGCAACAGCGCCTGGCGGGCGGAGAGCACGCGAAGCCGAACGGCGTCCTTCCAGCCTGCATCGGCGGCGACGGGGGCGATCTCGTCGATAACGGCGTCCACCATGCCGTCAAGGAGTTCATCCTTGTTGGCGACGTGTTTGTACAGCGCCATCGGCACCACGCCGAGGTCCTCGGCGAGCCGGCGCATGCTCAGCGCATCGAGGCCCGCCTTGTCGGCGAGCGCGACGGCGGCCTCCAGCACGCGGCCCCTGTTCAGTGGGATCCGGCGCGAGGTTTCCAGCTGCTGGGTCATCCGGACCACCCTTCCTTACACGTTTTCCCTTGACAAGTGTACGCCGTACACCTACCGTTGGGCGCATTGGGTGTACGCCGTACACCATAGATTCAGAGGAACCGAAATGACGACGTTATTTTCGCCCGCCACTCCGACGACACGACGACGCCGGGCGCAGTGGCCCGTGCCCGTCGGGCTGATCCTCCTCAGCCTCATCCCGGTTGCCGCCGGCGCCGTACGGCTGACGGAACTGACCGGCGGTGCCGCCATTACACCCCAGAACGCCCGGTTTTTCGCTTCCCCCGTCCCGGTCGTGGTCCACATCATCAGCGTGACGGTCTACAGCCTCCTCGGCGCCTTCCAGTTCGTTCCCTCCCTTCGGGGCAAGCGCGGGTGGCATCGCACTGCGGGACTTATCCTGATCCCCGCCGGACTGCTAACGGCCCTGACCGGCCTGTGGATGTCCGCCTTTTATCCGCTTCCCGACGGCGACACGGACGTTCCGCTGCGCCTTCTCTTCGGCTCCGCGATGCTGGTAAGCATGGTGATGGGCGTCCTCGCGATCCGCAGGAGGGACTTCGTCCGGCACAGTGTATGGATGACGCGTGCCTACGCCATTGCCCTGGGGGCCGGCACGCAGGCGCTGGTCATCGCCCCGTGGATCCTGCTGGTGGGTCCGCCCAGTGAACTGATCCGGGCGCTGCTCATGGGACTGGCCTGGGTGATCAACCTGGTGGTGGCCGAATACGTCATCCACCGCAGGGCTAGGACTGCCGGACCTCAACGGGCGCCGCTCCGGGGGCGGACTGCGAGCAGGTTGCGAACGACGTCGTCGCCATCCTCCGCAGCCATGCCGGCCGTCGCCCGCACCACAAAAGCCTCACGGACCTGATCGGCGAACTCGCCACCCGCAGCGACGAATTCCGCAAGCGCTGGGCCAAGCACAACGTCCCGGTTCCACCGGACCGGCACCAAGCGGCTGAACCATCCGGTGGTCGGCGAGCCGGAGCTCAGCTACGAGCGCCTCAAACTGCTCGCCAGCTGGGCGGCGACTCCTGCAAACGAGCTGCCGTGTCGCTTTCGGGCTGAGTCCGCCAAAGGGCTACTGGCAGAGCTGGGAGAAAGTGGTTCCGGCCTTCTGGTAGGCCTCCTGCATCCCCGCGAGCTTTCCCTCGTCCGGGCTCTCCTTGGCAGACTCGTCCGTGTAGTCGAGAATCGCCTGCACGGACGGCTTGAGGTCATCCGATGCCCCGTTCAGGATGGGACGCAGGCGGTTGCCGAGGATGATCATTCCGGTCTTGCCGGCGTTGGCGCTGGTGTCCGAACCAACGATCCTGATCCGTTCGCAGGTCTGTTCGGTGGTCAGCTGCGTCGGTGCGGCACAAGCGGAAGCAGAGACGAGGAGCGCAGCGGCGAGCACGGCCGTGGTGAGTTTCTTCATGGTTCCCTTGATAGGTGGCTTACATCGATTGTAAGCAGAAGCTACGGGCCAGCGGGCACATAAAGTGGACCGGACTGGACCACGCGACCGTGGTGGCCGTGTCCGGGTCAACCGCAAGCGATCGAGCGGACCATGCTCGGTCTGGAGTTCGCACTGGTCCAAAGCGGAAGAGGAATTGAGGCGTTCGCTTCAGGGTCTTCTGCATCTGTAGATGTGTCCGTCATCATTTCATCCTTTTTATGCAGCTCGCCATCAGAGTTCCGTGACCAGCAGTTCCCCTACCTCACAGTCCAGGACCTGGCAGATGGCTGTCAGCGTGGAGAACCTGATCGCCTTCGCCCGGTCATTCTTCAGCACGGACAGGTTCACTAGACTCACTCCAACGCGCCTGCTCAGTTCGGTCAGCGTCATTCCGCGCTGCTCCAGCAACTCGTCGAGCCGGCAGTGAATGCCCGTGGAATCTTCCGCTGGCATCAGACCAGGCCCTCGGTGTCTTTCTGCAGGCGGCCGCCGAACTGGAAGACCGCGGCGACCAGGATCAGCACAATCCCGGCCATGAGCGGCCCAACGTTGAAATTTGCGCTGAAGATGATGCTTTCCCCAGCGCCGCCCTGGTTCGCGCCGATAGCCTGGGCCACCCGGTGCCGGCCGGCGGAGTCAAGACCCTGGCCAAGCGTGCCGGCCACGGCCAGTACCACGCCGCATGCTCCGATGATCCACACGGAGCCGGCCGTGAACAGATTCTCGCCCCGAAGCCGGAATGCGAGCACGAACAGCAGGACAAGGACGGCCAGGATACCGACGAGGTTCAGAACCCCCGCCCACGCCAGGAGGGTGGCCTCGGTGAGGGGCAGCGCAGGGATGGTGGCTTCGATGGAGGCGAAATGTGCTTCCGCTCCGAGGCGCAGCCCGGTGGCGGCCTGGTGCGTGGTGGCCAGGGGAAGGGTCAGCGTCACAGGGCCAGCAAAGTAGGCCATGATGTTGGAGACGCCCGCAGCAGTAGTGGCAATGGCAGCGACGGCGGCTGCGATCATCACCCATAGAGCCTCGGCCCTGGACACCACTTTCTTGGTGCTTGGCGTTATTTGGGCGTCGCCCATGGCCTCGTTCATGATTTCCCCCAATAAGTTATTGACTATCGATAATATCGATAAGCGATAACCTAGTGCGCGCAGGGCTCGGAGGTCAAGGGCACGTTATGACGGCCGCCCCGCTCCAAGTCCCTGATGCGCGGCATATTTGGCGGCATCCGGGCCTGCATCGGATGCCCTCAGCTGGAGTGCAGGTTCACGCGTATTGGGCGATGTCCAGGCTTTCGACGGTGGCAGTACCGCCGAGGGCGTAGATGGCGACGTCGGTGCTCGACGGTGCGGGGAAGATCAGTTCCGTCATGGTGACCTGGCCTTCCTCGGCGAAGACTTCGAGGGAGCAGCGGTCCACGAAGATGGTGAGCCGGTAGGAACCCTCGATCGCCCTGATGGGGGCAGTGTCGATGGACGGGAAGGATTCGTGGAAGCTGGTGTTTCCGGATGTCCGACGGTCGACATGGAGCGTGCCTTGCGCCGGCCGGATGCCGATGCGTGTTCCGTGGGCACCGTTGGCGCGGACGATCAGCCCGAATTCCTCCGCGCTTCCGGGTGTGAAGGTCAGATCGATCCGCTGGACGGCGCCGGCCGCCCCGTCAAGGACGCGCGTGCAATCGGAGAGTTCCGCACTTTCCAGCGTGAATGACGGGCCGGCACTGGGAACCGCGGCGAAGTCCCCGGCAGGCTGTTGGATGAGGCGGGGTCTTCCGTCGATGGTGTGGAGGGATATTTCGCGGGCCAGGGTCATGGGGCTGCGCCAGGGCGAGGTGGGGATCTGGTTGGCGTATTCCCAGTTGTTCATCCAGGCGATCATGAGGCGGCGGTTGTCGGGGGCGTCGCTGAACGAGACGGCGGCGTAGTAGTCCCGGCCCCAGTCCAGCCACTGGTACTCGCCCAGCCGGTCGGGGTCCTGGGGGCCCTCGGTGACGGTGGTGGCCGAGGTGAAGGTGGTTCCGTCGAAGTCTCCGACGAAATACTGCCCGGCGGAGCCAGCGTTGGGGCCACCAGGGTTGAGGTTGACGGTGAGGACCCACTGGAGGTTTTCCGGATCGCCGTCGAGGGGCAGGGGAAACAGGTCCGGGCATTCCCAGACACCCCCGGTGGCGTTGGCCGGGCCGAACGTGCTCAGAGGCTCCCAGTTTTTCAGATCAGGGGACTTGTAGAGCACAATTTGGAAGTCCGTGGCTTCCACGGCAACCATGACCCAGTAACTGCCCGCGCCGCCGTCGTACCTGATGACCTTGGGGTCACGGAACTCGGCTGATCCGCGGTTCAGTACCGGGTTCCCAGCGTGTTTCGTCCAGGTGTAGCCGCCGTCGAGGCTGAAGGCGAGCGACTGGGCCTGAAGCCCCTCATGCGCGGAGCCGGACTTGAAGGCGCTGGTGTAGACGGCGACCAGGGGCGGGGCCGAGTCGGTGCCCAGTCCGCTGGTGTTGTCCCGGTCAAAAACGATGCTTCCGGAGAAGATGTCCTCGTGCTCATCGCAGGCGATGGCAACGGAGTGCTCGGTCCAGGTGACCAGGTCCGGGGAAGTGGCGTGGCCCCATGACATGTTTCCCCAGACGTTATCCAGCGGATTGTTCTGGTAGTAGAGGTGGTAGACGCCGTCATGGAAAATCAGGCCGTTGGGGTCATTGAGCCAGGTGTTCCGGGCGGCGTAGTGCATGACCGGGCGGAAGGTGTCGGCTGTCGTGGCGGTCGCGGCAGTCATGGGGGTGGCGTCTCGTTTCTTGTGCGGGTCTGGCTGGGAAACTGGCGGGGTTTCCCCGGGTGGGGTGGGCCGGCAGGTGTGCCGGCCCACCCGTTTGTCGGTGTTAGGAGTTGGTCTTGTAGCGGTCGTAGCCCTGCTGGTAGACCTCGATCATTTTGTCGACGCCGATGTTCTTGAGCTGGGAGATGTAGCCGTCCCATTCCTGCTCGATGCCGCCGGAGACGATCCACTTGGCCATGTTCTGCTTGACCAGGGACGCGGCGTCCGTTTCGATGGTGCCGATCTGCTGGAGTTCCTCGGTGGAGAGCGCCACGGGCGGGTATCCGTCGTTGGCGGCGAAGGGCTTGTAATTCTCTTCTACCGTTTTCTGGCGCTGGGCTGCCCTCGGCTCAGGGGCCACAACGTTCTTGAAGTTCTCTGCGGTGTTGGCTTTCGGGCCGCCCGGGGCGACCTTTTGGCGCCGTTCGCCCTCGCTGGTCCCTGCGGGGGCGGGGATCTGGGTCAGGATGCCACTGGCGTCCTTTTGCAGGGTTTCACCGATCGGTCCCCAGTTGGCCTGGGCTGACTGGATGGGGTCATACAGGTTGTCTGCCCAGCGCATGGTCGCAGCCGGGTATTTATTGGTCCGCGTGATGGCGAAGGCGCCGCGTGCTATTTCCTGGTTGTTGGACTGGCTGACCAGGCGCTTTCCGTCGACACCCTCAAGGGCGGGGACCAGGGAGTAGCTGTTGGCGCGGTCCGCGCCGACCATTTCGGGGATTTCCCACCAGACGAAGGAACCGAGGTTTTCCGTGGCGGCCTTGCCCTTGGCCAGGTAGGCCTTGTCGTCCTGGGAGAAGGACTCGGGATCGATCAGGCCTTCCTTGTACCACTCGTGCAGGGTCTGGATGGCTTTCTTGTAGCCGTCCTGGGTGGGGGTGAAGATGACCTTGTCGTCCTGGACGATGCGATGGTCCATGTTGTCCGGCACTCCGCCGAGGGCGGCGATCAGGTCAACGATGTCCCCGCACCAGGAGCCGGGCATAAAGCTCAACGGGATGGTCTTGCCGGTGCCGGACGCGTCCTGGGTCTTGAATGCCAGCAGAGCGTCGTGGAACTCATCGATGGTTTTCGGCATCGGAATGTTGAGTTTCTTCAGCCAGGTAGTGTTGATGGCCAGTTCGTTGGGGAACTGGACCAGGCCGAGTTCCTCGATGGAGGGCAGGGAGTAGATGTGCCCGTCGGAAGAGGTGATGGCAGCCTTGATATCAGGCCGTTCCGAGAGCAGTTTGGAGAGGTTGGGCGCGTTCTTCTCGATAAGCCCCTCGAGTGGGATGAGGGTGCCGCTGGCTGAGTAGGTGGCTATTTCAGAATCGGTCAGCCCCGAGTTGAAGAAGGCGTCGGGGAGGTCACCGCTGGCGAGGATCAGGTTCTTCTTTTCCTTGAAGACTGTTTCGGGCAGGTTCTCCCAGTTGACGTGGACGTTGGTGGCCTTTTCCCATTCCTTCACCACGGTCATGGTGTTGTAGTCCGGGGCAAGCGCTGACTTCGTGCCGGAGAACGTGAGGTCCAGTGTCTTGCTGACGATCGGGAAGCCTGTTTCCTGGAAACCGAAGTCCGAGGAGGCGTCTTTGATCTCCGTGGTGCCTGAGCCGCCGGAGCAGCCGGTGAACATCAATGTTCCGGCCAGGACGGTGCCGAGGGCGGCGAATTTGCGGCTGAATGCCATGGTCTTTCCTATTCTGAGGTGGGGATACTGCATCTGGGGGTTACTGGTGGGCGGTGCGGTTATTTGACGGCGCCGATCATGGCGCCCTTGGTGAAGTGCTTCTGCATGAATGGCAGGGCAATCATGAGGGGCAGGCTCGAGACGACGATCATGGCGTACTTGGTGAGCTCTGCGATCCGTTGCGCTGCCGCATAGGATTCGATGTCGCCGCCGGTGGTTCCGGCGGAGGAGACATCGGATTGGATGAGGATGTTCCGGAGCACCAGCTGTAGCGGGTACTTGGAGTCGTCATTGAGGAAGATCAGTGCGTCGAAGAACGAGTTCCACTGGGCTACGACGTGAATCATGATCATGAGCATGATCAGTGGTTTGGACAGGGGCAGCACCATCTGGAAGAAGAACTTGAAGTCGGTGGCCCCGTCCATCTGGGCGGCTTCGCGCAGTTCGTTGGGGATGGTGTGTTCGAAGAATGACCTGGCGATGATCAGGTTCCACACGCCCACCGCACCGGGCAGGACCACTGCCCAAACAGTGTCCAGCATCCCCAGGTCCCGGACCACAAGGTACTTGGTGATGAGGCCGCCGTCGAAGAACATGGTGATCACGAACAGGAGCATCAGAAACTTCCGGCCCGGCATGTCCTTGCGGGAGAGTGCGTAGGCCCCGCACAGGATGGTGCTGACGCTGACGGCGGTGCCGAGCACGGTGTAGATGACTGTGTTGCCCAGGCCGTTCCAGATGCGGCTGTCGGCGAAGATCCGTTCGTAGCCCTCGGTGGTCACGCCGGAGGGGAACAGCCAGACCTTGCCTTCATAGACGGCGTTCGGGTCGCTGATGGAGGCGATGACGATGAAGTACAGCGGATACACGACGGCGAGGATGGACAGCAGCAGGACGGTAGTGGCGGCGACGTTGAACGCACGGTCGCCGTACCTGTCCCTCAGCGACTGCTTGGGACGGACCACGCTCATGGTCCGTTTCGGGTTCTCGATGGTCGGGGGGTTGGTTATCAGGGACATGTCGGCCTCACCACAGGGTCGCTTGGTTGGCCCGGCGCGCAATCGTGTTGAACACGAGCAGCAGCGCCAGGTTAAGGAGGGAGTTGAACAGGCCGATGGCGGCCGAGTAGCTGAACTGCGCCTGCTGCAGGCCCGCGTGGTAGACGTAGGTCTGGATGATCTCCGAGGTCGAGAGGTTCAGCGGCGTCTGCATCAGCAGCGCCTTTTCGAAACCGACGTTAAGCAGGTTTCCGATGGCCAGGATGAACAGGATCGTCACCACCGGCATGATGCCCGGCAGGTCGATGTGCCGGATGCGCTGCAGCTTCGAGGCGCCGTCGACCTTGGCCGCATCATGCAGTGCCGGGTCGATGGCGGCCAATGCCGCAAGGTACACGATCATGGAGAAGCCGGCGTTCTGCCAGACATCCGAGATGACGTAGATGGGGCGGAACCACTCTGCGGAGCCCATGAAGAAGATCGGTTCACCGCCGCCGAGTTGGATCGCATTGTTCACGAGACCAGACCTGGGCGAGAGGACCACGAACATGATGCCCACCACCACGACGGTGGAGATGAAAGCAGGCGAATACAGCACTGTCTGGGTGAACTTCTTAAACCTCTCGCTCTGGAGCTGGTTGACCAGCAACGCGAGGATGATCGGGATCGGGAAGGCCACCAGCAGGCCGAGAACTGCGATCCACAACGTGTTACCTACGACCTGGCCGAACTGGTAGGAGTTCATGAACCTGATGAAGTGCGTCAGGCCCACCCAGGGGCTGTCGGTGAACCCGTCCACCGGGTTGTAGTTCTTGAATGCGATCTGAACGCCGTACATCGGCCAGTACTTGAAGACCAGGATATAGACGATCGCCGGGGCAAGTAATACGTATAACTGCCAGGCACGGGAAATCCTCTTCAGGCGGAGCGAAAGAGAATTTTTTCGTTGCGGCAACGGTGCCGCAACAGGACGCCCGCGTCGGGCCGGGATGGTGCGGCTCATGGCATCTCCTTAGGATGAGTCACTGAATTCCGTTCAATCAGAGGGCAGTCCATTAGCTCGACCCGGCCGTCGGGTTCCGCATCCTGGAGTATCAGATCAACCGCACGACGGCCCATGGCGACGAACGGCAATTCAAAGGTGGTCAATCCCGGGCGAAGGTGCGGCGCGATGGTCGTCTGGTTGTCAAACCCGACTATAGAGACGTCCCCGGGGACAGATAGGCGCAGGTCCGACACCGCCTGGTAGGCACCCCAGGCGCCGCGGTCATTGGCGCAGAAAATCGCTGTGGGCGGGTTTTGGGAAGTGAGCAGCTCCATCGCGTATTTGTAGCCATGCACCTCACCGCCCTGACCGAACCGGACCAGGCCCGGATCAACGTCCAGCCCCGCGTCCATAAGTGCCGCGCAGTATCCCTCATATCGGCCAACAGCAGCAGGCAGCCCACTTTCGAGGGTTTCGATATTGATCATCCCCACGTGGGTGTGACCAGCTTTGAGCAGCCGGCTGGTGGCCGCATATCCGCCCTTGACTTCGTCCGGTGCGACACTCGGGACCCGTCCAGCACGGTCCTGGGAGTTCAGCACTACGGATCGAACATCAGCCAGCACCTCCGGGACATCCAGCCGCCGGTGATACATGGCGGCGTAGACCACTCCTGCAACCTTGTAGGAGAGCATCGTGTCCAGGGAAGCAGCCTCGAGCTCCTTGTCGCCCCCGGTATTCACCGTAAGCAGGAGGAGCCCGTCCTCCCATGCCCGCTGCTGGGCACCTTCGATGATGGCTCCGGCAAAAGGAGTGGTAGCCACGGAGTCACCGATGAACCCGATCATGCCGGCCACACCCTCACGGAGAACCTTGGCATGGGCGTTGGTGCGGTAGCCGAGCCGGCGCACGGCATCCCGTACGCGCTTCCGGGTATCCTCGGAAAAGCGTGACCCGGCAGCCGAGTTCAGCACCAGGGACACAGTTGCCTGTGAAACTCCCGCGGCGGCCGCGACGTCATGCATCGTCGGTCCTGACTTGGGCCGTGATCCAGCCATGGGCACCTCCTCGGGCCTTAGGTAATGAGGTAGTTATTCGTATAACTGGGTCAACTGTAGCCTGCATCACACGGACCGTCAATAGATTGGCGACCTGTCGGTCTCCCCCTACCCAACACAACCAGCACCGGGCTACACTCAACAACCGAGAGTCCGTGAAGGAATCCGGACACCGGTAGAGAACGGAGGTGGTTTTGATGACTGTCACAGCCGCGCGCCCAGGGCGCCCCGCACCCATCAAACCAATCACCCCGCTCCCCCGCCTCCGCACCGCCTAGGCGCGCACCACAGGTTCCGGCCGCAGGACTGCCGCCCACCCAGGTGCCTGGGGACTTCTCCCGAGGACTCACCTTGAACAATTCGTCAGGCACCAGCCTGCACAGCTTTGCCGCATCCCTTTCCAGCCACGACTCCAGCCAGGACTCCAGCCACGACGGACCCGAACGTTACGGCTACTCCCCTTCCATCGCCCAGTATTTCGACTCCCACGACCCCGAAACCCAGCATCACCACGAACCCGGACGGGTGGTCCGTGTGGACCGCAACCTGGTCCTCACGGCCGTCGGAAGCGAACTGCTCCACCTGCCCTACCCGCTCGACGCCGGCGTGCCGGTCACGGGCGACTGGGTGTGGATCGGACCCAACCGAGCCGGCGACCGCCAGATCACCGGGATCCTTCCGCGCCGGTCCGAACTCAGCCGCAAGCGTGCCTTTGAAGACTCCTCGGAGGCGCAGGTGCTCGCCGCGAACATGGACGTGGTGGGCGTGGTGGTCCCCGTGGACCGGCCGCTTACCCACAACCGCCTGGAACGCACCCTCGTGGCCGCCTGGGATTCCGGCGCGGTTCCGCTGGTGATCATCACCAAAGCCGATCTGGCGGACGTGGCGGACGACGTCGTCGGCAAAGTCATCCTGCAGGCGGCCGGCGTGGACGTGGTCACCACGTCGGCCGAGAACGGCGATGGTATCGACGCGCTCCTGGCGCACCTGCCGCCGCACGGCACGCTGGTCCTCCTGGGCCCGTCGGGTGCTGGCAAGTCCACCCTCATCAATGCCCTCGTGGGCCACCAAGTGCAGCACACCGGCGAGGTCCGCTCAGGCGACTTCAAGGGCAAGCACACCACCACGTCACGTGAACTCGTGCCGCTGCCCAATGGCGGCGTCCTCATGGACACCCCGGGCGTCCGGGGATTCGGACTGTTCGACGCCGATGAAGGCCTGGGCGAAATGTTCGGCGACGTGGAGGAGCTGGCCAGCCATTGCCGGTTTTCGGACTGCGCCCACCACCGCGAACCGGGCTGCGCCGTGCAGGCTGCCCTGGCGGACGGGACGCTGGACGAACGGCGCTGGCATAGCTACGGGAAACTCCAGCGCGAACTCGCCGCCCTGGCCCGGCGCACCGACGCCGCAGCCCGTCGGGCGTATCAGCGCGAGTGGCACCAGAAGGTAGTGGTGGCCGGGAAATCGCAACGCTCCGCGGAGCGCGACACCTCCGAGCGGCGGGAGGAGCAGCGCTCCAAGCGGAAGCGGCGCTAAACATTCGGCGTTGCTCTATCACTCATGGCTGCCAAACATGCCTGTTAGGAACCGGAAGTGATAGAGCAACGCAGGGAAGGGCCGCTTCGGCGATGCAACGTTGTAAACTATCCTTGACGGGCCGCGTGGCCCAGAACAACACCCGGGGGAGGCAGGATGGCGGCAACGCTGCACGACGTGGCCCGTGTGGCAGGGGTGTCCTTCAAGACCGTCTCCAACGTGATCAACAACCACCCACACGTCCGGGACACTACGCGCGCCAGGGTTGAAAAGGCCATTGAGGAACTTGGCTACCGGCCCAACCTCACAGCCCGCAGCCTCCGCTCGGGGCAGACCGGCGCCATCACCCTGGCACTGCCCCAGTTGAGCCTGCCCTACTTCGCCGAACTGGCCGACGCCGTCATCGAAGCCGCAGCGAAGCACGGCCTGGTGGTGTTGATAGAACAGACCGGCGCGGACCGGAAGCGCGAGCTTGAAGTGATGGCCAGCCCCCGGCTCAAGATGTCCGATGGCCTCATTTTCAGCCCGCTCGCGCTCGGCCAGGAGGACGCGCACCTGATCAAGGCCGAGGTGCCGGTTGTCCTGCTCGGCGAGCGCATCTTCGGCAGCGCGTCCGACCACGTCACCATGCAGAATGTCACTGCCGCCCGGGCTGCCACCGAACACCTGCTGGACCTAGGAAAGAAGCGGATCGCTGTCGTGGGGGCCCACGAGGGGGAAGTGATCGGCTCTGCTGGCCTCCGGCTGCGGGGCTACCGGGATGCCCTCGAGGCCCGGGGCATTCCATACGACGACGGAATCGTGGCCTACGTGGTGGACTGGCACCGGTCCAATGGCGCGGCCGCCATGCATGACCTGTTGGACCGCGGCGCCTCCTTTGATGCCGTCTTTGGTCTCAACGACACCCTGGCCCAGGGCGCCGTGCGCGTCCTGCAGGAGGCGGGCTTCCGCGTCCCGGACGACGTCGCCGTGATCGGTTTCGATGACCTGGACGAAACCCGGTACAGCCTGCCCACATTGAGTACCGTCGATCCCGGCCGTACGGAAATCGCCGAGACCGCCATCCGGATGTTGATGGAGCGGATCAAGGAACCGAACGGCATGCCGCCACGGGAGATCGAGACGGCGTTCCGGATTGTGGCCCGCGAATCGACGGCGGGCGCAAGCCGGGCGTAGGTGGGCAGCGGGAAGGCCTGGAACAGTTCGTCCATGACCTCCGGCCGCCCGGCTGTACGCTCCTGCCCAGTTGCTTTTGGCGGCCCCGCCGGTGAAGCGCTTTCCACGCGCGACACGCCGTGGCGCGGCCTGATTCAGCTGCTTCGGTCGGGAGGAACCGGGGAGGAACGCACGCGGATCCTAGCTCGCCTTGGGCCACCCGTCCTTCCACTCAAGATCGGCCAGCCCCAGCCGGAACGCCCCGTCCAGCTCCTCGGCGTAGTAGTGGAAGGCGAGCGTGTCCCCGGAAACGGACTGGCCGCCCGGCCCCACGCGCCCGCCATCTGTGGCCAACACAGGGGTCCCGCCGCCGTCGAGCAGTTCCTTGCCCTCCGCATCCGCATAGGGGCCGGCAATGCTGTCCGAACGTCCCACCGCGATGTTATACGTGCTTTCCAGGCCCTGGCAGCAGAAGTCCCGAGAGAAGAACAGGTAGTACTGGCCATCATGCGGCAGGATGTAGGGCGCTTCGATGGCGTTCGGCGGGACCTTCCGGTCGGCGATCGTTATCGGATCCGCGGCATCGGCGCGCAGGCCGGTAGGCCATTCGAGCTGCACCAGCTGCAATCCGGTCCAGAAGGATCCAAAAGCCATGAACGGCGTCCCGTTTTCGTCTTCCACGATGCCGGGGTCAATGGCGTTGAAACGCTCCCCCTTGGAGGAGATAACCTGCCCGCGGTCCACCCACTCGTACGCGGGGTCGGCCGGATCCAGCGTGGTGTTCGTGGCCAGCGCGATCACGGACAGGTTCTTTCCAAACGTGGACGCCGAGTAATACAGGTACCAGGTGCCGTCGTGTTCATAGAGTTCCGGCGCCCACAGGTTGTCCACGCCCGGGACCGCGGTTGCCAGCCAGGCCGGTTTTTCCTGCCAGACCTCGCCGGCGTACTCCCACTCCACGCCGTCATCGGAGCGCCGGATCTGGATGTTGCCGTCCGCCACTTGCCCGTTGCCGGTGGAGTAAATGAACCACGGCTCGCCGTCCCCGCCTTTGACCAGCGCGGGGTCGTGTGTGAAGAAGTCGCCAGTGAGTTCGGCGGGCTTCGGCTCAGGCGCCGCGCCCGGAGAGGTGCCGCAGGCCGTCAGGACAAGGACGACGACGGCGGCCAGCACCGCCGCCAGCCGCCGCGCTGTGAATCGAACAACAGGGCGGCCGGCAGCGGAATCACTCGGCTCGGAGCGCACGTCAGCCAAGCGCGACGGCGGACCAGGACACGGGCGGCAGGGTCACCGTCAGCGTGCCCTCCTCAAGGACGGCGCCCTGGAGCTGCTTCAGGCCAACCCGGTTCTGGTCCTGGAGGGTGTTCTTGGCGTAGACGTCCTCGTCATGCAAGGTCACGGCTTCGGTGATCACCGTGGCGTTGAGGTCCGAAACGTTGACGGTTACGTCGATGGACTCGGTCTGGCTGCGGTTCACGAGGAAGAGAGCCGACTGGCCGGCGTCGGCCGTGGCTACGGCGTCCACCAACAGAGCCTCGCCGTAGACCGCCGTCGTGTAGGTGCCGGCCTCGATGCGCGGGCGCAGGACCTCGCCGCGGGCCAGCCGGGAGGTGACGGAGAACGGGAAGAACGTGGTCTGGCGCCAGGTGTCGCCCCCCGGTTCGGTCATGATGGGGGCAATGACGTTGACCAGCTGCGCAAGGGAAGCCGCTGCCACGCGGTCGTGGTTCTTCAGCAGGGTGATCAGCAGGTTGCCGAACACCACGGCGTCGGCGACGGAGTAGGTGTCCTCCAGCTGGCGCGGCGCGTGGGTCCATTCCTCGTTGACCTCGTCGGAGGCCTGGTGCTCGTCCAGGTACCAGATGTTCCACTCGTCGAAGGAGAGCTGGATGGTCTTTTTGCTCTTCAGCTTGTGCTTGACGTGGTCCGCGGTGGCCACCACGGTTTCGATGAAGTACTGCATGTCCAGCGAGGAGGCGAGGTAGGAGCCGAGGTCGCCGTTGCGCTCCTGGTAGTAGGCGTGGCAGGAGATGTAGTCCACGTAGTCGTAGCTGTGCTCCAGGACCACCCGTTCCCATTCGCCGAACGTCGGCATGGAGGATCCTGACGAGCCGCACACCACCAGCTCGAGGTTCTTGTCCGCCGTTTTCATGGCGGACGCGGTGCGGGCAGCGATCTTGCCATAATCCTCGGCGGACATGTGGCCGATCTGCCACGGCCCGTCCATCTCGTTGCCCAGGCACCACATGCGGATGTTGTAGGGGTCCTTGGCACCGTTGGCGATGCGCTGGTCGCTGAGGGCCGTGCCGGAGGGGTGGTTGGTGTATTCCAGCAGGTCAAGGGCAGCTTCGATGCCGCGGGTGCCCAGGTTGACGGCCATCATCAGTTCGGAGCCGGTGAGCTTGCACCAGCGAGCGAACTCGTCCAGGCCCACCTGGTTGGACTCCAGGGAGTGCCAGGCGAGGTCACGCCGGACCGGACGCTCCTCGCGCGGACCCACGCCGTCCTCCCACCGGTAACCGGAGACGAAGTTGCCGCCGGGGTAGCGGATGGTGCTGGAGCCGAGCTCCTTGACGAGTTCGATGACGTCCAGCCGGAAGCCGTCCTCGTTGGCCGTGGGGTGGCCGGGCTCGTAGATGCCGTCGTACACACAGCGGCCCAGGTGCTCCACGAAGGAGCCGAAGATACGGCGGCTGACGGGGGCAACGACGGCGGACCGGTCGATGGTGATGACGGTGGGCGCCACAACAGCCAAGTGGGTCTGTTCAGCAGCAGCGGAGGTGATGGTCACGGTTCTTTCCTGTTCTGTATAACGTTGTAAAAACGGGGGTTGGCGTTTGTAAGGGGCGAACTTGGGATTCTTAGGCGGCGGCCGGCGTGATGGCCTGTGCGGGTTCGGTTTGTCCGGCGGCCGCGACTGTCTCCGCCGCTTCGAACGCCGCCAGCCGGCGCCCCACCAACCAGCCCGACAGGAGCAGCGGAAGGGATGCCCCCACCAACGGCACCAGCACCGGCACTGCGGAGAAGACGACGACGGCGGCCGTCACGGTGGCCAGCAGCGACAGGCTCATCAGGGGCGAGACAAGGGGCAGGACGAGCGCCGTCCGCCACACGCTGGTGACGGTGTCGCGGTAGCGGCTGCACAGGGCCACCGACGTTGCGGCTGCAGCCAGGGTGCCCAGGCCGGCCAGGGCAGCAAGTACCAGCAGGACAGCATGAACCAGCAAAGTCCCATCGGCGCCCACGGACGCCGTCGCTGTTCCGGCGGTAAGGACATTAAGGTAAAGCACGACGCCGGCCAGCCAGAAAATGCTTCCCACCCGGTTTGTGTGCCAGAACTGCGAGCGGTACACGGTCACGAAGTCCCGGACCACGTGACCACCCTGGCTGTCGGCATCTGTTCCGCCCAGGCGCAGGCGGCCCAGGACAGTGGTGGCGGCAACGGCGGCCGGAAAGAGGCCGAACACCATCAGCCCGGCGAGCGTCCCGGCCACAAACAGCACGTTGACCAGCACCAGGCGGGTGGCGAAGGCAAGCCACTGCATCACCCGTCCGGCCCACCCCAACGGAACGTCGTTCATGACGTGCCGCCCTTGGTTCCGCTCCAGGCCACGCCGTGTTGGTCGATTCCGCTAAAGGACAATGCCGGGCGGTTACGGGCCCAGTCCCAGGACCCGAACACCACAGCATCAAGTTCAACAGCCCGCCCTGATCCGTCCTGCACCCCGGCGATAAGCAATCGGGCGGGAGTTGGTGTCCCGCCCGAGACGAGGGGAACAACGCTGGCCAGTTCGGCGGCGACCGCAGGGACAAGTGCCGTTGACCCCGGATCGAACCGGAGCACCTGCCAAGTCCCCGCCACAGGCTCCGGCACGGGCAACGTCTCGGTCTCCCGGCCGGCGAACGGCTGCGGCGAGACTACCGGCCAGCCCGCGAAGTTGAAGAATAGGCGCCGCAACTGCACCACATGCTCGCTGGGGTCGGCCGCGAACCGAACGTGGTGGACCATGAAGTATTCCGGGCTCCCGCCCGGGCCGTCCTGCGTGAGTACCGAGTTGTGGCCAGGGGCAAGCCAGCCCGTGCCGCCGTCGAACTGGTGGCTGCCCAACACCTTGGTGCCCACGGACGCCGGCAGCGCGTCCACATCCGTCATGGCGAGGCCATGGAAGTCACGGTAGGGGCCAGTGATGGAGTCTGCCACGGCCACCCGCACGTTGTAGGTACTGAACAACGAATCGTAGGACGCGAAAAGGACGTACCGGTCATCCTCGGGCCTGCGGAGGATGAACGCACCTTCTACTGCGCCTTCGACGGACTTCGGCCTGCGGGCGATGACGGATCCGAGGTCCGCCTTCACCAGCGGCAGTCCGGAGGTCCGGTCCAGCGGCAGGATGTAAATCCCCGAGAAGAACGAACCGTACGTCAGCCAGGGGGCGCCGTCGGCGTCGAACGTCACTGCGGCATCGATGGCATTCTGGGAGTGCTGCCCCGAGCGGGTGGCCACCACGAGGCCGCGGTCCTGCCAGGGGCCAGCCGGTGAGGGCGCTACAGCCAGCCCGATGGCGGACGTATTGGAGCCGAAGGTTGAGGCGGAGTAGTACATGTGCCAGTCCCCGGACTCCCAGCGGACCACCTCGGGCGCCCAGAGTCCCTGCGCTTGGGACCATTCGGCGGCCGGCCCCGGGACGCCATTCAACGCGGTTCCGGCATATGTCCACTCCACCAGGTCCATGGACGTCCGGATATGTACCCCGGCTGGAATATCTTTCGAGTTGGCCACGGAATCAGTGGAGAACATGTAGTAGGTGCCATCGTCGTCGCGGACCACGGTGGGGTCGTGGGCGTGCCGGGCCCCCCAGGAGGCAGGGTCTGCTGCGGAATCGAAGGCGGGGGCGTCAGCACTGGTGAGATCTGCGGTGGCCATGGCGCTAGCCCTTGGACCCGGACAGGGCGATGGACTCGATGATCTGGCGCTGGAACACAATGAAGACGATCAGCACGGGCAGCAGCGCGATGAACGAGGCGGCCATGATCAAGGGGTAGTCGGTCTGGATGGCGTACTGGGCGTTGAAGTTGGCGATGACCAGCTGCAGGGTCTGCGTGCCAGGGGAGTTCAGGTAGATGATGGGCGCCAGGTAGTCGTTCCACACAGCCATGAACCAGAGGATGAACTGCGCGGCCAGCGCGGGCCGGATGGCGGGCATGATCAACGTCCAGAAGATCTGCAGGTAGGAGGCGCCGTCGATGCGGGCGGCTTCCACGATGGAGTCCGGAACGCTGTTCAGGAACTGTCGCAGGAAGAAGATCATGATGATGTTGCCAAAGAGTCCCGGCACGATCAGCGGCAGCAGGGTGTCCACCCAGCCGATACTGGCGAAGATGGTGAACTGCGGGATCATCAGCGTGGGGAATGGGATCATCAGGCCGGACAGCAGCCCGAGGAACAGGACGTTCTTGAAGGGCATCCGCATTTTGGCGAAGGCAAACGCTGCCAGCGCAGAGGTCAGGGAGCCAACGATGGTTACTGAGCAGGCAACGATCAGGCTGTTCTGGATCCCGCTCAGGAGCGGTCCGGCGGTCCAGATCCGGGCGTAGTTTTCCCATACGAACGGGTCCGGAATCCACTGCGGCGGCAGTTCGAACACGCCGTCCTTGGTCTTCAGGGACGTGGAGAAAGTCCAGGCCAGCGGGGCAATCATGATGATCGCGCCCACGGACAGGATGAGCGTGGTGATGATGTTGCCGAGCTTCAGTGTCGACTTGGCCGAGCGGTGGCCGTTCCTGGCCGGCAGGACGGAGCGGCCGCGTCCGCCGGTAGCCGGGATGGCTTCGGTGGGTTCCAGCGGAGGGGTGCTGATGACGTTCTGTGCGGACATGGCTGCCTGCCTCAATCGATCGAAAACTGGTTGCGGCGGTTGAGCCGGAACTGGATGAAAGTAATGATGAACACCAGCAGTCCCAGGACCACGGACATGGCCGAGGCGTAGCCCATCTGGAGGTTGTCGAACGCCTTTTGCCAGATGTACCAAACGATGGAAGCGGACTCGAACTCGGGGCCGCCGGTGGGGGTCATGATGTTGATCTCCACGAAGATCTGCGAGCCGCCGATGATGGACGTGACGATCAGGAAGAACGTGACCGGACGAACCATCGGGATGGTGATGTGGCGGAACTGCTGCCAGGCGGAGGCGCCGTCGAGGGCTGCTGCCTCGTAGAGGTAGCGCGGCACCGACTGCAGCGCGGCCAGGTACAGCAGCATGGAATACCCCAGCCCCTTCCAGACGGCCATGATGATCAGCGCGGGCTTCACCGTGCCCGTGTCCTGCAGCCAGTTGGGGCCGTCAATGCCGATCAGGCCCAGGCCCTGGTTGATCAGGCCGAAGTCGCCATTGAAAGCCCACTGCCAAAGGATGGCGACGGCGGCAATCGAGGAGATCACGGGCAGGTAGTAGACGGTGCGGAAGAACGTGGTTCCGCGCATCTTGCGGTTCATGGCCAATGCCAGGGCCAGCGAGATGACCAGGCCGATGGGGATGCCGATCATCATGAACAGCGTGTTCCACAGCGACTTCAGGAAGTAGCGGTCCCCGAACATCTTGGTGTAGTTGTCCAGGCCCTTGAAGACCGGGGCGGAGATGCCGTTCCAGTTAGTGAAGGACGCGTAGACGGAGAACAGCAGCGGGAAGAGCGTAAAGAGGAGGAACCCGATCACCGGTATGGCAACAAAGAGCAGGGCGGCCTGGTGTTCCTTCCGGTGAAGCCGCGAGCGTCGCGGGCGCGTGATGGTTGTCATCGCTGGATCCTCTTTGATTCTTAATGGGTGGCGCGCCAAGCGGCACGCAAAGGCTGGTGGATAAGGTGCCGCGGACCCGTTCGGGCAGGGCCGCGGCACCCGGTCTGTCGGGCTAGTTGCCGGCTTGCTGGTTGGCGGCGTCCAGGAATTCCTGCATCCTGGGCTGGGCTTCCTTCAGGTAGTCCGCGGCGGTCTGTTTTCCGTCCAGCACGGGCTGGATGTTGGTGAACAGTTCGTCGTACCACTCGGCGTTGTAGGTGTTGCCGCCCGGGAGGGCGCGGCCGTAGTCCTTGACGATCTCCAGGAACTCGGCCTTGTTGGCGGGCTTGGTGGTGGTATCCGCAGCCCAGGTCTCCGCCATGTCCTTCAGGTTGGGGATCTGGATTCCGGCGTCCACCAGGCTCTGCTGTGCTTCCTTGTTGGCCGTCAGGAATTCGACGAGCTTGACGGCGTCCTCGGGGTGCTTGGTGCTTTCGGAGACCGCGATGCCGAGCGTGCCGATCCAGCTGGCGGTCTTGCCGGATTCACCCGCCGGGTAGGGGATCACGTCCCAGTCGAAGTCCAGCTTCTGGTAGGTGGAGAGGTCCCAGGGGGCGATGGGGAAGAACCCGATTTCGCCCTTCATCCAGCGCTGGTAGGTGTCCAGGGTCTGCGCTTCGGCCACAGAGGGCGTCACGCCGTGGACGTTCTGCAGGTCGGCGAACCATTGGAGGGACTGGGCGAATTCCGGAGTGTCCACGGTGACCTTGGTGCGGTCTTCGTTGAGCCAGTCGCCACCGTTGGACCACACGAACGGCTGCAGGTTCCACTGGACGTTCAGGCCGGTGCCCCACTGGTCCAGGGTGCCATCGCCATTGGTGTCCGCGGTGAGTTTCTTGGCAGCAGCAACGAACTCATCGAAGGTGTAGGGCTTGTCCTTGTCCGGCAGGGGAATGCCTGCCTTTTCCAGCATGGTCTTGTTGTAGCCAAAGGAGAACGGCCCAACATCCTTGGGAAGGGCGTAGATGGAGCCCTCACCCACTCGCTTCCCGTCGTAGCGGTAGCTGTCCACGCCGTATTCCCAGATGTTGTCCAGGTCGATCGTGTCCGAACCCTCCACGTATTCGGTGATGTCCTTGACGATGCCGTTCTGCACGTAGGCCTGGACGTCGCCGGGGCCGATGTAGAACACGTCCGGAACCTGCTTGCCGGCGATGGCGGCCTTCAGTTTGGTGGCGTACTGGTCGGCAGTGGTGACGATGATGTCCACGTCCACGCCGTTCTCCGTTTCAAACTGCTGAACGGCCTTTTCGTAGGCCTTCTTCTCGTCCTCACCCCCGCGGAACATGAAGGTCAGCTTCTTTTCGCCGGTGTCCCCACCGGTGGGGGCGGAGCATCCGCCGAGCATCAGGCCGGCGGCGGTAAAGAGCGCCAGGGTAGCGGCCATGGGACGTGACTTCATCATCACGCAGTCCTTCCGAGTTGGGTTGAGCGATCAAGTTTATTGGCTGGTGCACAGCTTGCCCCGCAGTCCGCAATGGCGGACCCGCATCCGGAGCCATTCATTTGCAACGTTGTAAGAAACCTTCACACAGCCTGTCGGATGCCGTCAAGGGGTGATGCCCAATAAGTTTCCATCCGCCGCCAACTCCCTTGACGCCTGCGGCCACGCGTGGAATATTCTTCGTTACAACGTTGCAATAAAATCCGGCCTCGGCGCATCCCCGACGCCCTAACCCCATTCCCGGACAAACCTTTCGGAAGGACCACGTGATGACGAAGTCACGTTCTTGGGCTGTGCGCGCCGCTGGATTGGCGGCGGTCACAGGCCTCGCCCTCGGGGCGCTGGCATTGCCTCCAGCCACAGCGTCAGCCCCTGCCCAGCCAACAACGAACAGTATCGCCGCACCGGCCTGGGATGCCCCGGCCATCCAGGCAACGGCCATCAAGGCAAAGGCCAGCCAGGAGCTGCCCGCCGATCTCCCCGGCGGCAAATCGGTGGTCGGCGAAACCTCCCCCATCCACGATCCCGCCCTGATCATCGCCGACGACGGCACCTGGTACGTGTACTCCACCGGGCTCCTGAACCGGGAGAACGGCGGAACCATCCAGATCTGGTCTTCGCACGATGAAGGAACCACGTGGGAGTACGCCGGCACGGTCTGGGACCGGATTCCAGCCTGGATCGATGAGCATTTCTCTGACGGCGAGCTCCCAGGCAACCTCTGGGCGCCGGAAATCACCGAACATGACGGCACCTACTACCTGTACTACTCGGCGTCGCGCTTTGGCGGGAACAACTCCCTGACTGCACTGGCCACCAACACCACCCTGGACCCGAGCGATCCCGACTATGAATGGGTGGACCAGGGGTTGGTGGTCTCCTCCCCGGCCACCGGCCTTGACCCGAACAACCCCGGCAAGACGTTCAACGCGATCGACGCCGGGATCATCGAAGACGCCGACGGCCAGCCCTACATGGCGATCGGATCGTTCTGGTACGGCATCTTCCTGGTCCCGCTCGAGTGGCCTACCGGCAAGCCGGTGGAGGGCTGGCAGGCGCAAACCGTGAACATCGCGGACCGCTTTATGCCCGGCAACCCCGTCGAAGCGCCATACATCACTGAACACGACGGCTACTACTACCTGTTTGTCTCCTTCGACTCCTGCTGCCGCGGCGCCGACTCCACTTACAAAGTGGCGGTAGGCCGTTCCACCTCGGTGAAAGGCCCCTATCTGGACAAGGAGGGCCGCGACATGTTCGGCGGCGGCGGGTCGGTGGTGCTCGATTCGCATGGAGCCATCACCGGACCAGGTGGACAGTCGGTCTTTGGCGACTACCTGGCCTTCCACTACTACGACGGCTCCAACGAGGACATCCCCTACTTCCCCACGCTCGGCCTGCAGAAGATCAATTGGGTGGACGGCTGGCCGGAGTTCGACCAGAGCGTGGAACTTCCGGCAGTCCAGAAACAGCCCAAGGCTGCGGCCGTCAAAGCTGGCAAGACGGCCACTTTCACTGCCACCGCCACCGGAACACCCGGGCCGGTGGCGGTATGGGAGGTATCGTCCGACGGCGGCACCACCTGGGAGCGGACGGGAACCCAACCTGCCACCCGGCGGACGGACGAGGGCAGCTACCGGTCCACTCTGGAGTTCACTGCAGTCCCGGAACAGGCCGGACTGCAGGTGCGCGCCATATTCCAGAATGCCCACGGCAAGGTGACCACCGACGCCGTCGGACTTTCCGTCAAGCCGTAACTGCCGCGGAACTGCCCGGAGGGCGGTGCCAGCGGGCCACCGGAATACTGCGGCGCGATATTGGGCGCTGGAGTATTACGGTGGCCCGCCGTGCGGGATTAGCCCTTTCGCGGCAGGCAAGGCTAACCTAAGTAGTCCTCATTTTTCCCCGACGTCCCCTCGGGTCCTGCTAGGCGGTTTTTCGTGCGTCCACTCCACCGATCCCGGATCACCCTGGGCGTTGCCGCCCTCCTGACACTGAGCGGCTGCGGTTTCAGCGGTGGCCAGGCCCAACAGGGCACTGCGACCCCCACGGCCGACACCAACCAGCGGATTGTGGTGGACAACTTCCGCGCGCCCGTGGCCAACTGGGCGCTCGAATCCGATGCCGCGTACGTCCTGTCACTCTCCGGCTGCCTTGAGACGCTGACCAGCTACGACGCCGCCAAGGGCGAAGTGGTTCCCATGCTGGCTACGGAGTGGTCCCAGTCCAGTCCCCTCGACTGGGACTTCACCATCCGCGAAGGCGTGAAATTCCAGGATGGGACAGCCCTGACAGCAGATTCGGTGGCTGGCGCCCTGAACCACGTCCTCGCCGCCACCGTCCCGGCCCGCGCCTTCAACAGCAAAATGGTCAGCGCCGTCACCGCGGTGGACGCCAACACCGTCCGCATCACCACTCCCACCGAGAGCCCGCTGGTCCCGTACCGGCTGGCCAGCGTTAACGCCGGCATCCTTGCCCCGGCCGCGTACGCCGGAGAAAACCTGAATCCGTTCGGGCACTGCACCGGGCCGTTCGTCCCGGCCTCCGAAGTGTCACAGCAGTCCCTGACCCTGGAACGGAATGAGGACTACTGGGGCGGCGACGTGCAGCTCGCCGGCGCCGAGGTCCGCTTCATCACCAACGGTGCCACCCGGGCGGCCCAGGTCCAGACCGGAGAGGCCGACATTTCCCTCTCCATTCCCGTTGCGAGCCTGGCCACACTGGAGAACGCCGACGGCGTGAAGGTCAACAAGGCGGATTCGCCGCGCACGGCCACCCTGTACCTGAACAACGGCAGGGAACCGCTGAACAACGTGGACGTCCGGACCGCTATCCGCGATGCGCTGGACCTCGAGTCGCTGGCGGCCAGCGTGTACGAGGGTGCGGCCCTCCCGGCCAAGGGTGTCTTTGCTCCGTCTGAACCCTGGGCAGGCGACAAGCAGGAAGCCCCGAAACAGGACGTGGACGCCGCGAAGAAGCTGCTGGCCGACGCCGGTTACACCGCGGCCCGGCCGCTGGAGATCATCGCCATCGTGGAGCGGGCGGAGTTCGCCGACGTGGCAGCCGTCATCCAGGAGAACCTGAAGGCCGTGGGCATCCCTGTCAGCATCCAGGCCAAGGAATACGCCGCGGCAGAGCCCGCTGTCCTGGCAGGCAATTACGACATGCTGTTGAGCCAGCGAAACCGCCTGATCGACATCGCCGATCCAATCGGTTTCCTCACCGCCGATTACACCTGCACCGGAGCGTACAACCTCAGCCACTTCTGCGACCCGGAATATGACCGGATCGTGGCCGAAGCAGCCAAGACCGTGGACCCCGACGAGCGCTACAAGCTCTACGCAGACGCCGGAAACATCCTCGCCGAAAAGGCCGTCAACGTGTGGCTGGTCAACGAGCAGGCAACGGATGCGGTCCGCACCAACGTGCTGGGCTACGTGCAGGACCCGCTGTCCCGCTACGTCCTGACCGCCAAGACCGCCAAGTCGGGCTCCTAGGCACCTGCCCCAGCCATGCTCCCCTTCATCGCCAAGAGAACAACAACGCTGGTGGCGGCCGTTGTGGTGTCCTCTTTCGCGGTGTTCCTGATTCCGTATTTCACTCCCGGGGACCCCGTCCGCAAGATCATCAGGTCGCGCGTGTCCGGGGACGTGGTGGATGACGCCGCCGTGCAGTCACTGAGCCTCAGCCTGGGCCTGCAGGATCCGCTGGTGCTCCAGTATCTCCGTTGGCTGGGCCGGATCATCACCGGCGACATGGGTCTTTCGCACGTCAGCCGGACCCCGGTGGCGGACCAGGTCCTGCCTGCCCTGGCCGTGACGCTCAGCCTGGTTGTCCTTTCGTTGGGCCTCGCCGTCCTGGTGTCCCTGCCGCTGGGGATCGCTGCCGGGCTGCGCCAGGGGAAGGCCACGGACAGGGTGATCACTACCGTCACGCAGTCTTTCATCGCTATGCCGGAGTACTGGGTGGCGCCGGTGCTGGTGCTGGTGTTCGCGCTGAAACTCTCGGTCCTGCCATCCGCGGGCTGGGCAGGCCCTGCCTCGATGGTCCTGCCGGCGGTCACCCTGGCGCTGCGGCCCATCAGCTACTTCACGTCCGCTGTCCGCTCCGGCATGATCGAAGCGGCCGCCGCCGAACACGTTCCCGCGGCCAGGGCGAGGGGCCTGAGCCACGCCCAGGCAGTCCTCCGGCATGTGGTGCCCAACGGGCTGGTACCGCTGTCCACGCTTTTCGCGGTGTGGTTCGCGGGGCTGCTGGGCGGCTCGGTGATCGTGGAGGTCATCTTCGCCGTACCCGGGATGGGCCGGCTGCTGTTCGACGCCGTCATCAACAGCGACATACCGCTGGCCCAGGGCGGGGTAGTGGTGGTGGTGGTCCTCGCCGTCACCATGACCACGCTCGCGGACCTTGTGCACCGGCTACTTAGCCCGGCCGTGGAAGGCAGCTATGCGTAGGCGGACGGGACAAAGGCGCCCGGTGGCGACCGTCGCGGCGGCCGTGGTGCTCGCCGTCGTCATCCTGGCTGTCCTGGTTGCACCCTGGATCTACCCGTACCCGCCTTCGGAGCAGAACCTTGCCGCGCGCCTCGCCCCGGCGTCCGCCGAGCACTGGCTGGGAACCGACCACCTGGGCCGTGACACCCTGAGCCGGCTCCTGGAAGGCGGCCGGTTCTCCATGTCCGTGGCTGCGTTGGCCACTGTCCTGACGTGCGTGCTCGGTGTCGCCGCCGGGGTGCTCAGCGCCCGCCGGCGCGGCTGGCTGGATGAGTTCCTGACCCGGACCAACGATGTGCTGCTCGCGGTTCCCGAGATGGTGGTGGCGCTCTTTATCGTGGCCACGCTGGGCACCGGGTTCGGGCCGCTCCTGTTGGCCCTGACCGTGACCGGCTGGACGCCGTTCGCCCGGCTGGCACGGACCCTCGCTTACGACGTCTCAAGCCGCGGCTTCGTTGAGGCCGCGCGCGTGGTGGGCTGCCCGCCGTCGTTCATTATCTTCAGGCATGTCATTCCGCACCTGGCCGCCCCCATCCTGGGCCAGGCCACGCTCCGGTTCGGCCAGTTGCTGATCAGCGTTGGCGCCCTGTCCTACCTGGGGCTCGGCGTCCAGCCGCCGCAGTCGGACTGGGGGTCCATGATGGCCGCCGCGCAGCCCTACACCGAACGTGCCCCGCTGGGGATCCTCGCGCCGGGCCTCGCGATCTTTGCGGTTGCCCTGTGCGTGACCCTGCTGGGGCAGCGTGCCGCGCATATGGCCGCCGGTCCCCTGCTGCTGCCCGTGGCGGAGGCGAAATGAGCAGCCCGGACAGCGTGTTGGAGATCCGCGGTTTGGAAGTCCGGAACCTTGGGCCTGCCGGAAAGTCCGACGGCGGCACGGCAGCCCGTGCCACCGGTCCAGGAAGCGCCGGGCCGGCACCCCTCGTCCGGGACCTGTCATTGTCCGTCGCCGCAGGCGAATTCGTGGCACTCGTGGGCGGCTCCGGGTCGGGAAAAACCCTCACCGCCTTGTCCTGCCTGCGGCTGCTGCCGCCTCAGCTTGGCATCACGTCCGGCTCCATCCGGCTGGGCACCGTCGATGTCACGGCCGCCGCAGAGGAGGACCTCAATACGGTCCGCGGCGGCAAGGTGGGCATGCTCTTCCAGCAGCCCAAGCGGATGTTCAACCCCAACCGGACCATCGGCCAGCACCTGCTCGAGCCGCTGCGCATCCATGGGGGCCTGCGCGGGGCGAAAGCCAGGGATACCGCCGTGGAGATGCTTCACGAGGTTGGCTTCGCCGATCCCGCCCGGGGCTTCGGTTCCTATCCCCACCAGCTATCCGGGGGCATGGCACAGCGGGCCATGACCGCCGTCGCCCTCGCCGGCCGCCCCCAGCTGCTCCTGGCGGACGAACCGACGTCGGCCCTGGACAAGATGCTCGAACGGCAGGTACTCCAGCTCCTGGACCGCGAGCGCCGGGAGCGCGGGCTCGGGGTCCTGTACATCACCCACAACATCGCCTCCGTGGCCCCGTTCGCCGACCGCGTGCTGGTGATGGATGCGGGCAGCATCGTCGAAAGCGGTCCCACGGCCGACGTCCTGGCCGCGCCGCAGCGGGACTACACCCGCGAACTGCTCGCGGCGTCGCAGTTGGCGCCGGACTCCCGCCGCCGGCCAGCCCCCGCCGAACGGGACGTCCTCACCCTTTCCGGGGTGCACAAGACCTTTGGTCCGCGCAGGCGCCGGCACACCGTGCTTGAGGATGTGAGCCTGGAGCTCAAAGGCGGGGAGATCCTGGGTATCCTGGGCCAGTCCGGCTCGGGCAAAAGCACCCTGGCGCGCGCCGTCGTCGGCCTGGAAAAGGCCACCCGCGGCACCATCAGCCGTCACCTCCCAGAAGCCGGCAACGCCCCGGAGGCCACCGCCGTCCAGTTGGTGTTCCAGGAGCCGCACAGCTCCTTCGATCCGCGGATGACGCTGCGCGCCAGCATGGAGGCGCCCCTCCTGCGGCGGCGGGGGCTCACTGCCGCGGACCGGGCCCGCAGGATTGCGGACGCCATGGCCGAGGTGGAACTGGACGAATGCATGCTGGACAGGCGCCCCGGCCAGTGCTCGGGAGGGCAGCTTCAGCGCGCCACGATTGCCAGGGCCCTGCTGCTGGATCCGCGGGTGCTGATCTGCGATGAGGCCACCTCTGCCCTGGATGCGCTGACCCAGCGCACTGTCCTGAACCTGCTGCTGCGGCTCCAGCGCGACCACCGGCTGTCGCTGATTGTGATCTCGCACGACATGGATGTGGTCCGGTACATGTGCGACCGCGTGGCCGTGCTGCTGGACGGGCGGGTGATTGAGGTCGCGGAAACGCAGGCGTTCTTCGCCAGCCCCGCCCACGAGCACAGCCGTGCCCTGGTGGATGCTGCAATCCCCTGCCGGGGAGACCACCTGCGGTCGCTGATGCGCGGGCCTGCCTCCGTCCCAGGCTGACTCCGGACCCTTGCCATCGCCCTTGAGGGGCCAGAGCAGCACCGGTAGGGTTCGGTCATGGACATCATCCTGGTACCCGGATTCTGGCTGGACGCATCGTCGTGGGACGAGGTCACTCCCCCACTTGCCGCGGCCGGCCATCGCCTCCACCCGCTTACGCTCCCCGGCCTCGAATCCGCTGACGCATCGCGGGCGGGCATCGGACTGCGGACCCACATCGACGCCGTGGTGGAGAGGGTGGATTCCCTTGACGGCAAGGTGGTGCTGGTGGGCCACTCGGGCGGCGGGGCCATAATCCACGGCGTGGCTGACGCCCGGCCGGACCGCATTGAACGGAACATCTTTGTTGACAGCGGGCCCCTGGGTGAAGGGGACGTCATCAATAATGAACTGCCGGCCGACGGCGACGACATTCCGCTTCCGCCGTGGGACGGTTTCGAGGATGAGGACCTGGTGGACCTGACGGACGAACTCCGGGACAGCTTCCGGGCACGGGCCATCCCGGAGCCCAAGGGCGTGGCCTACGACAAGCAGCACCTCCACGATGCGCGGCGGTATGACGTCCCGGCCACGGTGATCGCCTGCGAGTTCCCGTCGTCGCTGCTGACGGAGTGGATCGACGCCGGCCATCCCTTCGTCGCCGAACTCGCCCGCATCCGGGACGTGGAGTACGTGGACCTGCCTACCGGGCACTGGCCCCAGTTCACTAAGCCGGGCGAACTGGGCCAAGCGATTCTGAAGGCGGTGGACCGCACGGGCTGAGCGCCGCCGTCGGACCCTCCGCAAAAGTGACCCGCCGAAAAGTGGTCCGTGCGCTTCGGGCGTCGAGGGAATAGATTAGTAGTGCGACTTAGTGAACAGGGCTTGGCTGCCTGTTCACTCCCAAGGTGGGGTTTGGGATACATGCCGGGGCCGGCGGTGAGATGGCCTCAGGGTGAGACCAGGCCACGCTCCCCAGCCACCGCCGGCCCCCTGACGTGTCCGGACAGTTCGATGCCGCAGCCCGCCGTCATTCCCAGAGCGTTCCGGTTATCCGGGTCCTGCCAGTACCTCCCTAACGTGCGGGTCCGGGGGTAGCGTGGACGGGTGGACAACAGGATGGAAGTGCGCGAGTTCCTCGCCTCACGGCGTGCCCGGATCACTCCCGAAATGGCAGGACTGACGCTCTATGGCGGCCGACGCCGGGTCCCCGGCCTGCGCCGCGAAGAGGTGGCCATGCTTGCCGGTGTCAGCGTGGACTACTACACAAAGCTTGAGCGCGGGAACCTGTCCGGCACCTCCGAAAGCGTCCTTGACGCCATCGCCGGGGCGCTGAAACTCGACGAGGCCGAACGAGACCACCTCTATAACCTTGCGCGCGCTTCCAGCCCGTCAGGCAGGGCCCGACGGCGCCCCCTCCAAAGCGGCGCGGTCCGGCCCACCCTCCAGTTCATGCTCGACTCCATCACCACGGCACCGGCTTTCATCAGCAACCACTACATGGACATCGTGGCCGCCAACCAGCTTGGCTTTGCCCTGTACTCGGAAATGTACCGCGGGCCAGCCCGGCCCGGGAACCACTGCCGGTTCATTTTCCTGGACCCCAAAGCCCGGGATTTTTACCCCGACTGGGATCTGGCGGCCAATACCAACGTTGCGATCCTGCGGACGCAGACCGGGCGCAACCCCTTTGATAAGCGGCTGGCCGACCTCGTCGGAGAACTTTCCGTCCGCAGCGAAGAATTCCGGACGCGCTGGGCCGCCCACAATGTCCGGCGCCACTACGCGGGCACGAAGGTTTTCCACCACCCTGTGGTGGGAGAGCTCGAGCTTGCCTACGAGGCGATGGAACTGGCCGAGGACCCCGGCTTCACGCTCACGGTCTACCCCGCAGCGCCCGGATCGCCGTCAGATGAAAGGCTGCGCCTGCTCGCGAGCTGGGCGGCAACAGAACGGATCCAGGACCTGCCGGGGGCACCGCAGCCGCAGGACGTCCGGCGCCCCTAACTTTAGGGAGGACCCATCCGGCGCGAACCGCCGGGTGGTGGCATGATGGGCGCATGAGCCGTGTCACGTGCGATCTGACTATCTCCCTCGACGGCTTCGTCGCCGGCCCGAACCAAACTCCGACAGACCCTTTGGGCGAGGGCGGCGAGTTGCTGCACAGATGGCAGTTCGAGGAACGCGAAGCCAACGCACCCGAGCTCGAGGGCATCCTCGCGGCGGGCGCGTACATCATGGGTCGGAACATGTTTGCCGGGCCCGGGGCGTGGGCCGAAGAATGGCGGGGTTGGTGGGGTGATGAGCCGCCGTATCACGCCCCCGTGTTCGTTCTCACGCACCAGGAGCGCGAGCCTGTGCAGATGCAGGGCGGAACCACCTTCAACTTCGTAACCGATGGGATCGAATCGGCCCTTGCCAAGGCGAGGGAAGCCGCCGGCAGCAAGGACGTGGCCATCGCCGGAGGGGCGCAGACGGCCCGCCAGTACTTGTCGGCGGGGCTGATCGACGAGTTGCGGCTGCACATCGCACCCATGACCCTGGGGGCGGGTGAACGGCTGCTCGACGGCGTCGGGAACCTCACGCTTGAGCCGACGGAAGTGAGCGGCAGCCGCCTCGTCACGCACGTGCGCTATCGGATCATCCGCTGAAGGGCTGTGCGAGGGCTTGTTCCCAGATCGCTTGATTCCGGGCGACGTAGTGTGCCGCGGTACGCCAGTGCTCGCCGTGTCCGTTCACGTACATGTCGGCCCAAGGCTGGATCCCGGTCTCATGCGAGGACTTCAGAAGATCGAACATCGCCGCAGTTCGTTTCGCCATGGCAGCCGGAAGTGCCTTGCTTAGTGCGGCATCGGCTCCGTAGCCGTCAACAAGTGCCCGCAACCTCAGGGCGGCGTCATCCACCGGCTGCCCGTCGAACAGCAGGCCGAACGACTGAGCGGCGTAGGCCAGATCCCACAACCGCGTGCTGGGCCCGGCACCATCCCAATCGATGAATACCCAGCGGTCTCCCATGATGAGGTTCCACGGAGCGAGGTCGTTGTGGCACATCAGATCTGGATTCTCCGCCGGCAGCAGCATCTTCCAGTCGCCCGGGTTGCGCATCGGCACTGTTTCGCTCGCATCATGGATTTGCCGAATCATCCGACCCACCCGCAATAAATCGTCCCGGCCGAGCGGCAAATGATCCATTGCGAGTACGCCTTCTATGTACTCCACTGTGCTTCGACCGTGTTCGTCCCGGCCCAGAGGCTGGGGAACGTCCACCCCGGACGACCGGAGCGCACCCAGATAACTCTGCACGGCGGCTGAGTTCTCCAGCCAGGGTTTTCGGACGGTGTTACCAATGCGAACCACGCTCTCGGAAGCGTTTCCACCTGTCAGTTCCTGCTCGTCCGCAACCATCCCAGCAGGCTACTGGAGTTCCCAGCTGACCTTAAATGGCGCCACATCCACCCCGCACCGCTCGTCCAAATTCAGGTTCTTGATTGTGTGGGATGGGCGCTCGGAATTCAGGTGTGCCGTTGGCGGACCCGGATAGTCCCTGCCCGCACCTCGCCCTAATCGAGCACCCCGGACCGTGGGTTACCCACGTCGCCAAGATGCTTGCGCTCCACTACCGACAGCTAATAGCGTCTCGACAAGCTGGTTCAAAACCACAAGCGGAAGGCGTTTCATGCTGAAGAAAGTCGCTGAGGGTGTTCTCGTTCACGAGAGCGAGTTCATCCAGACTAATTCCGTTGTGGTGCAGGGCCGGGACGGTGTGTTGCTCATCGACCCCGGCATAACGCGTGGCGAAATGGCGGACCTGGCGAACGACGTTCGCGAGTTGGGCCAGCCTGTTGTGGCAGGCTTCTCAACGCATCCGGACTGGGACCACGTTCTCCGGCACACGTCCTTCGGCGCAGCGCCCCGTTACGGTACGGCCCGCTGCGCGGCATCTATCCACGATGTGCTGTCGAAAGCGGATTGGCAGGACCTCATCGCCGAAGGGCTCCCGCCGGAGTACGCCGAAGAGATCCCGATGGAGCTGCTCGGTCAAGTTACCGGTCTGCCCGCCGGAGCTGCTCAGATTCCTTGGGATGGCCCCAAAGTCCGCATCATCGAGCATCAGGCCCATGCCCCGGGCCACGCGGCGCTGTTGATTGAGGAGCGCCGCGTCCTCGTCGCCGGCGACATGCTTTCTGACATCCTGATGCCGTTCCTCGACCTGGAGGCAGCGGATCCGCTCGGGGACTACCTCGAGGCGCTGCGGCTGTTCGAGGACCTGGCAGACGACGTCGATGCCGTCATTCCCGGTCACGGTTCAGTGGGAGGGGCTGGGCAACTAGGAGTACGAATCAATCAGGATCGCGCATATGTCCAGGACCTGCTCGACGGCGGTGTTCCCGACGACCCGCGGATCGGCCCATCGGCCCCGTTGGATTGGCTGCCCGACGTGCATCAATGGCAACTCCAGCGGCTCGCCGAAAGAGGGCAGAAATAGCGGTCGGTCCCGCACCTGCCACAGGATCCCGAACTATCAGTCCCCGAGGAGGAGGCGCTTGGCAGCGCTAATTCCGCATCAGATAGCGCGCCTTTCGCATGCAGGTCCGTCAGGAGCGCAAGTTGAGACTACGCACTGTCGCCCCCTGCCTGTACACTCAAAGTATCGAACATATATTCGAATAAAGGTGTGTTGTGGGCGTTGTTGTCGGTCCCCGTGTGATAGATGCGGGCCTCTCCTTGCGGCTGGTGCTGATGTCCCCGGTTGCGGTTGCCGCGGGCTACCCCTCGCCAGCCCAGGACTACTTCGACGGCCGGATCGACCTGAATGAACATCTCATCAAGGACATCACCAGCACCTTCGTTGTCCGGGTAACCGGCGACTCGATGGAACGGGCAGGGATCAGCGACGGCGACGAACTCATCGTCAACCGGGCCATCGAACCCAAGGACGGCTCCGTGGTCATCGCTGTCCTCGACGGCGAACTGACCGTCAAGCGGCTGCGGATCACCGCCACAGGTGTGGTGCTGCAGGCAGAGAACCCCCGCTACCCGGACATCCGCGTCCCCAGCCTCAGCGAGCTCACCATCTGGGGCGTGGCCACGAGGTGCCTCCACCATGTCTAACCCGCGGAAATACAGTAAGCAGCACAGCTCAGAGGAGCCGCACCATGCGGATCTCGCGCACGCCGTCGTCCACATTCACGGTCCCGTCCGCTACGAACCCGTGCTTGCGGTAGAACGCCTGCGCCCGGGGATTCGGATCGGCAACCCACAGCGCCGCCGAATCGTGAGGGCCGACGACGGCGTCCAGGAGGGCAGCCCCGGCGCCGGTCCCATGCTCAGCCGCAACGACGTACAGCACGTAGAGGTGAGTGCCCCACTGCGTTCCGGAGTCCTGGGGTGGCCCTGCCATTGCAATCCCGATCAGTTCACCATCGCGCTCGGCCACCGCGACGCGGTTCGCTTGGTAGCGCTCGTCGCTGAGGGCGACGGTCCAGAAGCGTTCCCGGGTGGAGGGCAATTCCGGGTCGTCGAGGACACGGTCGGCCATCACCCCGCGGTACGTCTCACGCCACGACCGCACATGCACGCGCGCCATCTCGGCAGCGTCATCAACGTGCGCCCGACGAACAGTCACCCCCGTATCCATAGCCGAAACTCTACCCAGAACGGCGGCCGGTCCCATGTCTAAACCGGCGCTGATGCGGCAGATGCAGGAAATCGCCCTCGTGGATGTGAACTGCTTCTATGCGAGCGCAGAGCGCGCCTTTGACCCTTCCCTTGAAGGCAAACCGCTGGTGGTGCTGTCCAACAACGACGGCTGCGCCGTCACCCGCTCCCCTGAAGCCAAGGCCCTGGGCATCGGCGTTGGGGAGCCGTGGTTCAAGATCGCCCCGCGGGCGAAAGAATGGGGGCTGATTGCCAGGTCCAGCAACTACGAGCTGTACGGCGACATCAGCGCCCGCGTGATGGAACTCCTGGGCCGGTACTCTGCGTGGCTGGAGGTTTACAGCATCGACGAGGCCTTCCTCGGCGTCAAAGGCTCTCCCGCGGCACTCCTCCAGCTGGGACGGGACATGAAGGCCGCCGCAGCGAGGAACGTGGGGGTCCCCGTCTGTGTTGGTATCGCCCGAACCAAGACACTCGCCAAGCTCGCCAACAAATGGGCCAAGCACAATCCCGCGTTCGACGGCGTCTGCCGCTGGGATTCGGTGCCGGCAGGTCGGCGGGAGGCACTCATGGCGGGCCTTTCCGTCGTCGAACTCTGGGGCGTTGCCACCCGCCTGACCAAACGGCTGAACGCGATGGGTATCCACTCGATCCTCGATCTCAGCCGGGCGGACCCCGTGCGGATCCGCGACAAATTCTCGGTAGTGCTGATGCGGACCGTCCTGGAATTGCAAGGCACCCCCTGCATTCCCATGGAGGAGGAGCGCGTGGGCCGGGACCAGCTCATCTTTTCGCGCTCGTTCTCCACCCCGATCACCACAGCCGCTGGCCTGCGCCAGGTCCTCAGCGTGTACGGCCAGCAGGCCAGCGCCCGGCTGGCCAAACACCACCTCCAGGCCAAGGTCCTCACAGCCTTCGCCGGCACCTCCCACTTCAACGCGAAGGACACCTCCTTTCCGTCGGTCTGCGTCCCGTTGCCCATGCCCACCGCGGATCCGGTGATCCTGACCAAGGCGGCCCATGCCCTGCTACCCGCCATCCACGAGGGCGTGAAGTACGCCCGCGCCGGGATCATGGTGACGGACCTTAGGCCCACAGGAAACCAGAAACCCCTGGAAATCTTCGAGAACCCACACGAGGAACGCCACATCGGACCCCTCCTTGAAGACATCGTCCGCCGCTACGGACGCGGCTCCATCGGGCTGGGCCACGCCGGCATCCGCGGTGGACCCGACTGGAGCATGAAACGCGGCATGCGCTCCCCGCGCTACACCACCCACTGGGACGAACTCCCGCTGGTCAAAGCCGCCTAGCAGCCCGGGGATGCACTAACGAAATGAAAATCCTTTCGTTCCACCGGCTCGTCCAGTTTGGTGGAACACCAGGAGCGCGGCCGTAGTTGGCAGCTGCAACCTGGTCAGCGTCGAATACTGGCGTGTCCAGGTCCGCCTTGTCTACGGAGTCCGTGCGGGCCATGGCGGAAACGATAAGGCGCACCCAGAAGTACACCGCCGAGGGTACCCAAGACGGCCCGCAGCGCTAGAAACGGCCCGTCCGTTAGGCTGGGCCCATGAGCGAGTCCATCCCGCCGGCTCTGCAACCACCGGTTGCTGTTGCCCTGGCGAAACTCGTCAAGACATTCCCGTCACCCGGCGCACTGCCAGGCGTGATCTACGCGGAACCCAAATGGGACGGATACCTTCACTGCACTCTGTCAATGAGTGGCCCTTCGGCCTACTGCCCATCTGCCGCACTAATCAACTCCGGCTTACGCGCGCTCACCTGTCTCATAACTAACGATGGGTACCCGATTCTTGCCGGAAGGTTGCAGGACATAGTTACGAGAATTGTCCTTGCCCACCGCACGTCCAGAATTCCGCCGAAGATCAGTGACTGTGCAGGTGAGGCTGCTGTTCGCTCGTTGAGACGTCTCGTTTCCCAAAGGTTTCGAGACAACTTGGAGGGTAGCGTTTAGGACACCTGCACCGTGCATTTCATCGTGCCGGGTAAACGTGCGTATGGAGGTAGGCCACTGGATCGGTGCAGAAACCATCCCTGGCTGCCCGCCTGACGACCGGCTTACGGGCGTGCCTGGTGGGCCTGTGGGCGGAAGTCAAAGCCTTCGCTGACGTGGAATACGACGCGTAGAAGCCGCGTCGATAAACGACACCATAGGCTTCCGGTAATGGATCCTTCATCGGGGCGCGTTTAGGTGATCTACCAGCCTCCTTAGGACTTCTAATTGACCGGTTGCTGAGTGGTGCCACTCCGTATCTGACACTTCCAGACTGTGGTTTCCGTCCTCGACGATGATCGTCTCAGTCTGGGAGTTTGAAATTTCCTCTGGGCGCCAGGTGGGGTCTGCCGTCCCTCCGACGAAAAGGTGCCTGTCTGACGCTCTGCGGGTCGCCTCGGCGATGCGGGCGTCTGAAAGGATGGGCGTTATCCACGCGGCTTGAATTTCCCAATCAAGGAAGTGCGGTAGCGCGTAGGTCCCGAGGGACTTGCCCACTACTGCAGTTGGGGCGTCTGGCATCTCATGCAGAGCTTGTGAGACTGCGTCTTCGACAAATTGCCCGGTGTCCTTTGGCGGAGGGCCTTGGACGTCGGCGTGCCAATTAATTGACCACACGTCCCAACCTGCCTGCGTCAGAGCGAGGACGGGCCAGTAGAGCAGCGGTCCCAGAACGGTGTACCCCGCCCCAGGGAGTATTAAGGCGACAGGAGCGGGTTTCGAAGGCTTAGGGTTCAACCTCTCAATTTTCGGCATGCCTCGAACGCTAACACCTGCCCGGTGAGGGATCCCTTTACCGGACGCCTCCTATTCCGAGTCCGGGTGGCGGGACCCCGTGGCTACGGCGGTTCCTGCCATCCGCAGCTGAGGAGGCAGGGCCCGACGTGGTTCAATAGACTTGCCTTTTGCAGGTCCCGCCCGCGGCCCAGGAGCCAGCTGCCGGCCCAAAGCAGCACAACGAGAATCAGGATCTCGGTGCCGTTGGGGGCCGTGAGCCACGCCCGGGCGCTCATCCCCGTTCTCCGCTATTGAGCTCGAGACGTGCCTTCTCCCGCCGCTCGTCGGCTTGGAGGATGCCGTCGCGGACAGCGGCGCGAATGACGCCGTAGAGGACGTAGAAGAAGACGGCCGCGAAGACCACGAACAGGACCGGGTTGTTGAGTGGATTCATCCCTGCACGTCTTCCTCAGGCCAGTACTTTTGGACTCCTGCAGCGGCCTCTCGAAGCTGACGGCCGTCGAGGATGATGGAGCTTTCGGGCAGGCCCATGTCGGTCCACTGGGCGACCAGGCGCAGGTCCCCGGCCGGCGGTAGCGGCCAGAGCCAGAGTGCGGCGTTTGCTGACATGTCATCTTCCCCGCCATTGCCGCCCTTGGGCCGGTATTCGAAGACCGGGCCGCTAGGTTCCTGGTCCATTGGCCTCTGCCCGTACATCGTCAGGGATGAGCTGCTGGCCTTGGTGCCGTCGGGGAACTGGACTCCGAGCAGGAGGATGGAGTCGGCAGAAATGCCCCCATCGCGCACTTGCGGCGCCGGTCGGTGAAAGACGGCATTGATTTCCGCCCACTTCCGGTCCCCCTGGTCGGTGCGGCGCAGAATCCAGTTCATGTCCATGATGCATCCCGTGGAGTAGACCTTGATGGCTTCAACGGACATCACAAAGGTCGGGGATTTGTGGACGAACCGACCCACCGGGACGACGGCGGGCAGTTCGTAGCGGGGTGGCGCCGTCCAGGGAGGCGGCGTGAACTGGGGCGTCCGTGGGCGGGGAGGCAGCGCCGGGATCGAATAGTCCTGGAAGAAGGTCACGGTCGTTCCTACGGGTTCGATGGTTGCGACCGACCAGCGGAACAGCGGCGTGCGCCACCTTGGATCCCCCAATCCGTCCTTACCGGCCCCAGTCTAGCCCCGGACCAGAGCCCCAAGGATTTTGATGCCGGCGCGAAGGCAGGAACTGCCCGTAAGCCGATCCTCTATCGGGATGCAGGGATTGCCAGCTTCGATTAGTCGTGAAAGATGGTGAGCATGACACTTGACCCGTGGGAGTGCACTGAATTGTCGGAAGCTCCTCAGGATTGGATACTTGCCACCGAGAACGGCTGGGGCGCAAAACCGATAATGCATCAGTCGGTGACCTTCCCTCAAAGGTCGCTCCAGTGCCGGCCTGGCGTGCGACGTGCTCGAACCCACCCCGGTCTGGGGTCCTCGTTTCGAGGATGTTTGCAGGGAGTCCCCGGATGTCCCTCGGATGACGATCCGAGCCACCTGTGTTCTGAACCAGGATCGTCTCGGATCACACGGAGTATCTACCCCTGAGGAGGTACGTTCGTATCGGGCAGTCCATGACTCCTTGCGGTCGACTCCTCACGATCGGCTGGATGAACAACTGCCCGCGCGGTTGCGTACACAGGGCTCGACGTCGAAGGCCTCCACCCGGTTGGGGGCGGCGCCGCAGTGCAGCTCATTGAGGCCACGTTCGTTCCCGGCTCCGCGGAAGAATTCGGCCTGATGATCCGCGGCACCGGCAGTGAAGGGACCAGGATCGGCATCCGTCCGGTCGACGGCTGACTCGCAGTAGACAGGACGGACAGAGTTGCTGCGGAAAGTCGTTAGCTACTCCGTTGTCCCTCGAGACGGGCCTCAAGCATCGATTCCCGGAGCCGGGAGTGGGCCAGAGCCAATCCGGAATACGCCGCTCCCCTGGCCACCGATAGTCCGACCACTTGCGTCACGACCCTGATCTCCGGAACGACGGGAAGGTTTTGCGCCAGCCGCCTCCGCGCCTCGGGAAGAACCATGTCCACGAGCGGGCTCAAGCGACCCACAAAATACACGGACTCGGGGTCCAGCGTCACCGCAACGGCACCGACAGCGGTGACGATCGCCGTCGTAAACGCGTCCACCACTTCCGCGTGGGACGCCGCTTCCTGCTGTTGGGCCCAGAGTGCTTCGATGCCGTCCAGGTCCAGTCCCCGCCCCTGGGCGAATCGGAGGAGACCGCTTGTGCTCAGTAGCCCATCGAGGGTCTCGCTCCCAACGCCCGAGAAGAGAACACCACCAAGATCGCCGAAGGCAGGGGTCCGCCCTTGGACGATCTCCTGATCAGTACAACTGGCGAAGCTCAGCACCGTACTAAGCATGAACAAAGCAGCATTCCCTATGCTCGGATCGTCCTTGAGGATCCCTCGGAGCGATGCATTGGCATCGCTCTCAAGCATCACGGGAGCCTTCAACCGGTCTTCAAGAGAATCCAGGAAAGTCTTCCTTGATTCCGGTGTCACGGACCAGTTAGGGCCACTAGGGACACGACCGGGCAGCGCGGCGACGACCTGGCGCAGTGGCCCCTCTGCGGAATCACGGGTCTCCTCAATCACGCCCACCAGCCACTCGGCAATGGTTCCAACATCGGCTCCCTCGAGGCTGGGAACAACGACGTGCCTAACCTCGCGACCTCTCAGGTCCGTCACTAGGACGCAAGTGGTTCGCGCCCCGAAAGAGATCCCGACAATGTGCCCCGCCGTGCCGGGTACATCCAGATACGTCGAGCGCCGACCGCGGCGCACAACCGCATCGACTCCCTGCTCGACTACGAATCCGTCAACAAGAAGCTCATCCACCTTCCGGGACACCGTCGGCTGGCTCAGACGCGTCACCTCGATCAGCCTGTTGCGCGTCAAAGGGGCCTCGGAAAGGACCGCGTCCAGGACCGAAGCCTTGTTGTAGTCGCGTGCCGTGGGAGTGCTACTCATAGGCCAACCTTAATGAGGTTCAGGGAGAAACACCGCTAGCGGATCGCGGCTTCAGTGATGGCTGACTCGCCCAGGCCCCAGTACTCCAGGGACTCCTTGTATTCCGGGGTTTCCAGGACGGACTGGATGGCCTTCTGCAGGGCCGGTGTCAACGGTGATCCCTTCTTCACACCCATGGCGACGTTGGTGTTCGTACGGGTGTCCATCCTCGGCTCCAGAATGGTGAAGTGGTTGGGCTGCTGATCGTTGGCCCAGGCCAGGGCGCTGGCGTCGTAGAAAACCCCGTCGATCCGCTTGGAGTCCAGCTGCGTCAGGGCCTCCTGGACGTTGGGCAGTGTGATGGCGTTGATGGCCGGCTGGCCCTTTTCCTCACAGGTCCACTTCGAGACGTTCGGCAGGTGCTTCAACTGCTGGGTGGAGCCCTTGGTCACCGCGATGTTCTTGCCACAGAGCGAGTCGTTGGTCAGCTTGAGCGGGTTGTCCTTGGCTACCGCCACGGCCGAGCCGCCCTTGAGGTAGTTGATCATGTCCATGACCTTCAGCCGCTCTTCAGTGGCAGACATCGTGGTGGCGGTGAAGTCGTACCGGCCGCCGTCGATACCGGGAACGATCGTGTCGAACGCCGTGTTCTCAAACTTCAGCTTCAGCCCCAGCTTTTTGGCCACCAGGCGGGCGAGGTCCGGGTTCACGCCAATCGGGGTGGTGTTGTCCTCCGCCAGGAACGTCATCGGCGGAGAGCTCAGGTCCATCGCCACAGTCAGTTCACCCTTAGCCTTGTAGGACTCCGGCAGCAGCGCCACCGCAGCCGCATCCGGCTGGACACCCTCAGAAACGTCACGAGTGTTCTGGGTCTTCCGAACTTCCGTCTCCGACGTTCCCGTAGCCGCACCGCCACAGGCGCTCATCGCCAGCACGACAGCAAGCCCCGCGGCGGCCGTCTGGATCTTGTTCATGGTCTTCATGGTGCTTCCCTTCGTGGTTTCCGCTGACGTAATCCGCAGAATGAGTGAGCATGCTTAGCAAGGCTCCCCCGGGGCCTCTTGGTTTTAGCGCAGTGTTTTGAAGGCGCGGCCCATTCCTTCGAGCAGGCGGTCGGCGTCGTTGCTGGAGAAGGGCATGGGCGGACGGAGTTTCAGGACGTTGCCCTGGGCACCACAGGCCGAGATGAGGATCCGGTCCTGCCGGAGGGCATTTACGATGCCGGCGGCGGCCTCCCCATCAGGTGAGAGGGTGGACCGGTCGGTGACGAGATCAACGCCGATAAAGAAGCCGCTTCCGCGGACTTCTGCGACCTGGTCCAGGCCCTGTGCGAGGTCCTTCAGTCCTGTGAGGATCTTTCCGCCCACTTTGAGGGCGTTTTCTATGAGTGATTCATCGCGGATAACGTCCAGGACGGCTTGAGCGGCCGCGATGGCTACGGAATTCCCGCCAAAGGTATTGAAGTAGCGGATGTTCTTGCCGAACTCCTGTAGTAGTTCGGGCTTGAAGATTGCTGCCGCCACGGGGATGCCGTTGCCCATGGGTTTGCCGATGGTCACGATGTCCGGGACGATTCCGTGGCGTTGGAAGCCCCACCATTCCTCGCCGGTGCGGCCGAAGCCTGGCTGGACTTCATCGGCGACGTACAGGCCGCCGGCGGCGTGAACTTCTTCGATGATGGGACGGAGGAAGCCTGCCGGGCCGGCGAAGATACCGTCGGAGGAGAAAATGCTGTCGGCAATAAAGGCCGCCAGTCCGATGCCGTGCCGGTGAAGGTCGGCGATGGCGGCACGCACCTGGTTCCTCAGGTGATCCTCCAGAGACCCTTGGTCCGATGAGTAGCGCAGGGCGTCCGGGGCATCAATGACCCGCACATTCGCGCCCAAGGGCACGCCGACACCCAAGGAGGGCGAGAATGACGCTACTTCGGCGGTCAGGCCGTGGTACGCGCCGGAGGTGACGATAATGCCCTGGTTGCCGGTGGCGTATTTGGCCACCCGCATAGCGAGATCGTTGGCTTCGGAGCCGGTGCAGGTGAACATGACATGGCCCAGCTCGGCCGGGAACGTGGACAGGAGCTGTTCGGAGTAATCAAGGATGGATTCCTGGACGTAGCGGGTATTGGTGTTCAGCGTCTGCATCTGTTCGTGGACCGCGGCGATAACCCGCGGGTGGGCGTGGCCGACCGAGGGGACGTTGTTGTAAACGTCGAGGTACTCACTCCCGTCCCGGTCAAACAACGTCACGCCCTTGCCGCGAACGACCTCGAGCGGGGTGTCATAGAAAAGCCGGTACCCGGGTCCGAGGCTCTGGTCCCGGCGTCGGATGTTCTTCTGCATCTGATCCGGTAGCTCACCAAGGCGGCCGGGATCAAAGCCATTGACCATGGCCTTGGAAGGCTTACGGATGGTTTGGGGACTAGTGTTCATGATTCTCTCCTGGAAAGCTGGTGAATCTGGTTCAGGGTGCGAAGGGCAGTTGTGGTGCCGGCACAGCGGCGGTGGCGGCCAGCCGGTCCCAGTCCTGCTTGGAGTGGGAGAGCAGATAATCGCGCCTTTCAGGCAATTGACTCGCCCGCCACTGCGTAATCAGGGCCCGCAGGAGGAGGCGGGCCTGCGCTGAGATGATCAGGGCCTCCAACTCCCGAACGGGCAGCGGACGGATCCTCAGATAACCATCCATGACATGCAGTGCGTGCTCCCAGGGGCTGCCCGGGTCTGCTCCCAGCAGGTTGGCCATCATGACGCTGAGGTCGAAGATCACCGGCGTGCGCACGACGTCTCCGAAGTCGATGATCCCGCTCACGTAGTCCGGCCTGTCCGGGTCGATAAGGACGTTGAACGGGCTGAAATCCCCGTGCACAACCTGGGAAGTCAGGGAACCCAGCCGCGGGACCACTGTCTCGTCGAACTGATCGAAAATTCCTTCAGCAAGGGAGCGCTTCTGCTTCTCCTCGACATAGGCAAGCAGCGGCCGCATCCGGTGAAAGTGCTTGAGGTCCCAGAGGAGCAAACGGTCGGCACGCGGATGATCGAAGTCCCGCAAGGCAAGGCCCAGACGAGCAAGGCTTAAGCCCACCAACTGCAGTTGCCCGGCCGACGCCTCCTGACTGGCCAGCAAGTCTCCGGGCATGAAGCGCATCACCCGAAGTACCCGATTAAAAGGTCCTCCTGATGGCGGGAGGAGGACTTGCGGCTCTCCGCCAAGGCTCCTAACAAGGCGTTGGACTGGAAGTTCAGGGACGGTCAGCTCCAAATACTCCATGCACGCCGTCTGCAGCTGGACAATCACCGGATCCTCATCCGACGGTGACACCTTCACCAGATACGTTTCTTCGCGGTCCCGGAGCCGGAAAGTCTCGTCCTTCTCGGTGGGAATCCGGGTAAGCGTCCCCTTCAGGCCGTAGGACTGTTCAAGGAGCTCCAAGACAGTCGAGTCAGCGAGCTGGGACTGCCCTGCAAGGAGTCCACTCTCCGATGCGACGGCAGCAATAAAAGCAGAGTCGCTATTGACGCCCGCCCCGTTTGCCCGGGCGAGGCCGGTGTGAAGTGCGCTGGGATCAACAGAAGGATTCATCTCACGCTTTCAATAGTCGAAGGAAAAACCAGAAGGCCTTCACAGCTGAGGATCTCGTGCCCGGCGGCAGTGCCGATAGAGAGTGCGCCGCAGCGGGTCAGGACGGAACAGGCGGGTGTCCCCGCCCACGGCGGGACGGCCGTGGGCGGCACACGCGGCTTCGAACCCGGTGACGGAGTCGGACAGACCGGTTCAGAGACCGAGGTTCCTGTTGATCTCGTCCAGGGACTTAACAGTTGTGTAGTCATAGCCCACGGTGATGGGGTCATAGCCACGGTCCAGCACAACGAGGTTCCGGAAGCCCATGTCGTGCATCGGGTGCATGTCATACCGCGTGTGCGAGGCGACGTGCAGGAAGTCCTCCGGCTTGGCATTGAGGGTGTCCAGCATGTACTCGAACGCCTGGTAGCGCGGCTTGTAGGCCTGGGCCTGCTCGGCGGTCAACACGGCGTGGAAGTCCGCACCGAGCTTGGGAATGCTGATGTCCAGGAAGCTGGTGTCCGCGTTGGACAGCGCCACCAGCTGGTAGTTATCGCCCATGAGCTTCAGCGGAGCTGGCACGTCCTCGTGCGCAACCCAGCCGCGTACTGCCTCAGCGAACTCGGCACCGGCACCAGGGGTCGGCCCAATGCCCCACCGCTTGCACACCCGGTCAAAGGAATCCTGAAGGATCGCCTCGTAAGGCTTGTAATCGCCAAGGACCTCGTCGAACCGGTAACCGCGGAACTGCTTCTTGAAGGTTGGCCACTGTTCCTCAGAGATGCGGCCATCCAGCAGGCGGCGCGTGGTGGGATCGATGTCGAAGTTGATGAGCGTGCCGTAGATATCAAAGGAGATGTACTTCGGCCGGAAGTTGTTTGGAGCCACGATAAGTCCCTTCTTTGGGGCGTCAGGGGAGGGCCTCGGTCGTCACGGCATCTGCACCGTTAGACCGAGCTGAATGTTTTTGATTCACAATGAATCTAAATCCTCAGGCTGTCGATTGTCAACGATTTTCCTGAGATTTTCTCCCCGACCAGGACACTGGCCAAGCTGCCGAGGAAGTGGGCAGCCCGGCGTCACTGGAGTAGTCTGGACCGCAGTGATTCTTCATATGTCTCTGTGACCCAGAGTTCCCGCAGCCTCCCGCAACTCCCGCGGCCTTCCCGTCCAGGAGTGCTGATTCCGTGCGCCCGCAAGGGGAACTCATCACGAGTTCCCCTTCTCCCCGCACACACCGGAACCAACTTTGGGAGAACCCATGAACATCACTTCACAACAACGCCCGTCCAACATCCCCGCCCCGGAACGGGACAGCCTCCGCCCGGACTGCAGCAACTGCTTCGCGCTGTGCTGCACGGCCTTCGGCTTCGCGCGGTCCGCGGATTTCGCCATCGACAAGCCCGCCGCCACCCCCTGCCCGAACCTGGACCAGGATTTTTCCTGCACCATCCATGACCGGCTGCGGCCGCGGGGATTCCGTGGCTGCACGGTTTTTGACTGCTTTGGGGCTGGCCAAGCGGTGTCCCAACAGCTGTTCGGGGGCATTAGCTGGCGTGACGCCCCGGAATCGCAGCAGGACATGTTCGCGGCGTTCAAGGTCGTGCGGCAGTTGCACGAAATGCTCTGGCACCTGGCCGAAGCACAGGAAAGAACGTTCGACGCCGACACGGCCGGGGCGGCGCATGGGCTCCGGACGGCCATCGCGGACCTTGCCCGCGGGCCGCTGGCGGCGCTGCTCGCCTGTGACCTCGAAGGCCTCCATTCAGCCGTCAGGACAATGCTCGTGGAGGTCAGCGAGGAAATCCGCGCTGGCTACTTCGCCGGCGGCACGGACCAGTTGGACTCCGCCCTGAAACCCGGCGCCGACCTGGCGGGAGCGAACCTGCGAACCCGGAAGCTGTGTGGCGCGGACCTTCGGGGAGCCTGCCTGATAGCGGCAGACCTTCGCACAAGCGACCTGGCCGGCGTGGACCTGCTGGGCGCGGATCTCCGGGATGCAAGGCTCGACGGCGCGGACCTCAGCGCTGCGCTTTTCCTCACCCAACCCCAGCTCAATTCGGCCCGGGGCAGCAGAACCACCCTGCTTCCGCGGGGACTGTCTGCGCCGCCGCACTGGCAGCAGGACTAACCGGGGAAGCGGTACAGCTCCGCACCGTGGGCGGGCAGCTTCACCTCAAGAGCGGGCAGGCCGTCCTGAAAGCCAAGGGCGGCCTCGTCCCCGCTCCATGCTTCGCGTGCCCGGCCTCCGGACAAGGCACCCACGCCCAGGTCGCCCAAGGGAATCATCCGGACCAAGTCCGCCGTCCCGGTGTTGAACACCGCGACAAACCGGTCCTCCGACGTCGTGCTTTCCGCTGCCCAAAGCACCAGGTCACCATCGCGGAGCAACTCACGGTTGTTACGGCTCGCGTTGAGGACGTCCAGCAGATCGGTATTGGTCAGGAGGGCCAGCGTTTCGGGCGGCGACGACGGCAGGTCGCAGCCAAGCATCAGCGGCGAACGCGATACGCACCAGAGCGTCAACATAGTCCGCTGCTCATCCATGGTCAGGCGGCTGAGCCGTGCCGTGCCGCGTTCGGCGCGCAGGGCGATCCGCCCCACTGGCAGCATGTCCGCATCCGCCCAGGCGCCCTCGCGCTGGTGCGGCGCCCAGCGGGCCATGCGCGCGAACTGCGCTTCGACGTCCTCCCAAACGTCCCAGAGGTCATCGGACACCCGCCACATCTGGGCGTTGCCGCGAAGATGTTCCAAGTGGGCCAGGGACAGCGCCCGGCCAGGCGACAGGCTGAGAATCATGTCCCGGCCGCAGCGGGAAATGGCCCGCTGGTAGGCGGCGATCTCGGCGGCGAAGTAGGGCCCCAGCATGTCGTCGGCTTTGACGAAATCCACGCCCCAGGCCGCGATCAGCCGCAACTGGGAGTCGTAGTAGGCCTGCGCTCCGGGATGATCATGGTTGAGGCCAAAATTGTCGGTGTTCCACTCGCACGTGGAGGACGTGTCTGCGATCTGGTCCGCCGTGACATTGGTGGCTTCAACGGGCAGCCTGTCCCGGACGGCTTGGCGGGGGATGCCACGCATGATGTGCAGCCCGAACTTCAAGCCCATCCCGTGAATGCGCTCCGCGAGCGGCTCAAAGCCCCGGCCGCCCGCCGCAGACGGGAACCGGTTGACGGTGGGCAACTGGCGGCCGAAGCCGTCCAACTCCAGCGCGGCTCCGTCGTTGTAGCCGCCGGCACGGGCCGCAGATTCATACCACTGGATGTCCACCACCACGGTGTCCCAGCCGTACGGCAGAAGATGCTCGGCCATGAAGGCAGCGTTCGCCACGACCTCCTCTTCCGTCACGGTGGTGCCGTAGCAGTCCCAGCTGTTCCAGCCCATAGGAGGTGTCTGCGCGAGTGTCATCGGGCCAATTTACAACGATATAAACTGAAGCACCAGCACTCCGCGCTGGCCAGATTCTGAGAAACTTTACGAAATCCTTGACAACTTTCGTGAGCAAAGTAGCGTGGAAGCCATACCCTCCACCGGAAAGCGATCCAATGAAGAACTGGGCAGGAAACCTCGAATACTCCTCCGCTGACGTCCAACGACCGGCCTCAGTGGCCGGGCTCGCCGAGGTGGTGGCCGGCGCCAGCCGGGTAAAAGCACTCGGATCGCGGCACTCGTTCAACCGCGTAGGCGATACCGACGGCGTGCACGTCCTCCTGGACGCCCTGCCGCAGGAAATCGAGCTGGACTCGGAGCGGCAGACCGTCCGGGTCAGCGGCGGTATCAGCTACGGAGCCCTGTGCCGCACGCTGGAAAAGTCCGGCGTCGCGATCCACAACCTCGCCTCCCTGCCACATATCTCGGTGGCCGGCGCCATCCAGACCGGGACGCACGGCTCGGGCGTGGAGAACCCCTCCCTGGCCGGCGCCGTCGAACGCATCGACTTGGTCCGCGCCTCCGGCGAGCAGGTGTCCCTGTCCCGCGAGGACGGGGACGAGTTCCTGGGCAGCGTGGTGGGCCTCGGTGCCCTGGGCATCGTCACCGGCCTGGAACTGTCCGTGCGGCCGAGCTTTCAGATGCGGCAGCGGGTCCTGGAAAACCTGCCGTGGGACCGGGCCCTGGCAGACTTCCCGGCCTTGGTCTCCAGCGCCTACAGCGTCAGCCTCTTCACCGATTACGCCGGCGACGCCATCAGCCAGGTGTGGCTCAAGGCCCTCCACTCCCAGCCGGTCCTGACCGAACTCTTCGGCGCCACCCCGGCCGTGGAAGCCCGGCACCCCCTGCCCGGAATGTCCGGCGAAAACTGCACGGTGCAGCTGGACGAACCCGGCCCTTGGCTGGACCGGTTGCCGCATTTCCGCCACGAATTCACGCCCAGCAACGGCGAGGAACTCCAAAGCGAATACATCCTGCCCCTGGAGCACGGACCGGCCGCCATCCAGGCCATCCGCAGCCTCGCGGCCAAGCTGGCGCCGCTGCTGTTCGTCTCCGAAATCCGCACCGGGGCCGCGGACGAGTTCTGGCTCAGCCCGTTCTACCGGCAGCAGAGCGTGGCCCTGCACTTCACGTGGAAGCCGCTGCAGTCCGAGGTGGAGGCTGTCCTTCCCGAGCTGGAGGAACTCCTCCGCCCGTTCGGGGCCCGGCCGCACTGGGGAAAGCTGTTTACGCCAGCCGGCCACGACTGGGAAGCGCTTTACCCGAAGTTCGCCGATTTCCGCGCCCTGGCAGCCCGGCACGATCCCGAAGGCAAGTTCCGCAACGGATTGCTGGACAGCATCCTGGGAGCTCCGGCGGCCAGCCTGCGCTGACCCCTGTCCATCGGAGTTTTGTCTAGCTACCGGGACTTCCGCGACCGCCAGCCAGCCGTACCTGGACAAAACCTCCAGCTGTTAACTGATCAGCGCAAGCACGGCTCCGGCCATAACAACCCCGCCGGACTTGGCCCTGACGTCGGTGACCTTACCGTCACGGTGCGCGGCGACCTGGGTTTCCATCTTCATGGCCTCGAGCACCACCACGGGATCCCCAGCAGCAACCTCGGCTCCAGGCTCCACGAGCCACTTCACCACCGTGCCGGACATGCCCGCGCGGAGCTCACCCGGATCCCCAGAGGTGGCGGCGGCACCGCCGTCGGCCGCCGTCGGCGAGGAGGCAACAGAAACCCCGGCGGGCACAGCCCCGCCGGACCGCGCCCAGCCATCCAGCAGGTCCGCGGGAAGGCCGACGGCGAGGCGCCGGCCGTCGACGTCGACGGTAATGGTGCGCCGCTCACCATCCGGAACGGACGTGCCGAACTCCGGATCCGCCGCGATCGAATCGGCGAAGTCCGTCTCGATCCACCGGGTGTGGATGCCGAGGGCGGTTTCGGAGGTGAAGTCCGGAGCCTGGACCACCGCGCGGTGGAACGGCAGGACGGTGGCAACGCCCGTGATCTGCATTTCTGCGAGGGCGCGGCGGGCACGGCGGAGCGCCTGCTGGCGGTCGGCGCCGGTGACGATCAGCTTGGCCAGCAGGGAATCGAACTGTGGCGCCACGATGGAGCCGGAACGGACTCCGGAGTCGAGCCGGATGCCCGGACCGGTGGGACCGCTGAAGCTGGTGATCGTCCCGGGTGACGGGAGGAAGCCCCGGCCCACGTCCTCGGCGTTGAGCCGGAATTCGAAGGAGTGGCCGCGCGGTGCGGGATCGGAAGCGAAACGCAGCGGCTCGCCGGCGGCGATGCGGAGCTGCTCCTGGACGAGGTCGATTCCCGTGGTCTCCTCGGTGATGGGGTGCTCCACCTGCAGGCGGGTGTTCACCTCAAGGAAGGCGACGGTACCGTCTGCGGCAACCAGGAATTCCACCGTTCCGGCCCCTGAGTAGGAGGCTTCGCGGCAGACTGCCTTGGCGGCGTCGTAAATTTGCCGGGTCTGAGCTTCGGTCAGGAACGGCGCGGGCGCCTCTTCAACGAGTTTCTGGTGCCGGCGCTGCAGCGAGCAGTCGCGGGTTCCCACCACCACCACGTTGCCGTGCTGGTCCGCCAGGACCTGCGCTTCCACGTGCCGGGGCCGGTCCAGGTACCGCTCCACAAAGCACTCGCCGCGGCCGAAGGCCACCACAGCTTCGCGGACTGCCGAGTCGAAGGATTCCTCGATCTGGTCCAGCTCCCGGACCACTTTCAGCCCGCGCCCGCCACCCCCAAAGGCCGCCTTGATGGCGATGGGGAGGCCGTGCTGTTCGGCGAACTCGCGTGCCTCGGCGGCCGTGGCCACCGGTCCGTCGCTGCCGGCCACCAGCGGAGCCCCGGCTCGGACAGCGATCTCACGCGCCGTGATCTTGTTGCCAAGCTGCCGGATGGCCTCCGGCGTGGGGCCGATCCAAGTCAGGCCAGCATCCAAAACGGCCTGGGCAAAGCCAGCGTTCTCGGACAGGAAGCCGTAGCCGGGATGGATGGCGTCAGCACCGGAAGCCGCGGCTGCCTGTAACAGTTTGGGGATGTCCAGGTAGGTTTCCGACGGCGCGTTGCCGCCCAGGCTGTAGGCCTCGGTGGCGGCGCCAACGTGCATGGCGTCGGCGTCCACGTCCGCGTACACCGCTACGGATTCCAGGCCTGCGTCCTCGCAGGCGCGGGCAATGCGGACGGCGATTTCTCCGCGGTTGGCGATCAGGACCTTGCGCATCAGTTGCTCACTTTTGTCTGGGAAGTTTTGGAAGAGGGATAGCTGGTGGGACGCCCATGGCCGGGAGCCCAGCGAAAGCGGATGGAGCCGCCGATCGGCACCTGGGCGGCCAGGTCAAGCTGGTGGTCCACCACCACGCCGATCACCGGGTAGCCGCCCGTGATGGGGTGGTCGGCCAAGAAAAGTACGGGCTGGCCTTCGGGCGGGATCTGGAGCGCGCCGGCCATGGTTCCTTCGCTGGGCAGTTCACCATCCCGGCTCCGGTTCAGCGGCTGGCCGTCCAGGCGCATGCCCACCCGGTTGGAGCGGGGCGTTACGGCCCAGTCCTGGCTGCAGAGCGATTCCAGCGCGGCGTCGTCGAACCAGTCATCGCGCGGGCCGGGGACGATGTCCAGGACTGTGACGCCGGTATCCGGGAAATCAGGCTGCAGTTCGGGGTTGCCCACCACGTTGGAGGATGTGGCAGCGCCCGCGCCCAGCAGCTGCCCGGCGGCCAGCGGCGCAGGCCCGATCCCGGACATGGTGTCCGTGGACCGGCTTCCGAGCACGGCGTCGGCCAGCGCCCCGCCGCGGATAGCGAGGTAGGTGCGGAAGCCGCGCTCCGGCGCCCCGATGGTCAGGATCTCGCCGTCCAGCAGGGCAAATGCCGTGGCCATGGGCACGGTGCGAACCTGCTCCGGTTGATCATCTTCCGGTGCGGCTTCGCCGGAAGCGGACGACGGCGTCACAACAGTCAGTGCCGACGGCGCGCCGGTGACTGCCAGGACCTGGTCCCCCACCGCCTGCACGCGCAGCCCGCCCGCAACGGATTCGACGACGGCGGCTGACGGCTGGTTGCCCACGATCCGGTTGGCGCGGCGCAGGGAAGAGCGGTCCAGGGCTCCGGCGGAGGACACGCCCAGGCCGGCGTGGCCGGGACGGCCAAGGTCCTGGATGAGGCTTTGGAGTCCCGGTGACAGGATCCGCAGGCCGGACTGGGTTCCAGTGGCGTTCGTGGTGGCGTTTTCGCGGCGAGCGGCGTCGGAAGCAGTTGACTGAGGGGCAATCTCAACGAGCTCCCGCACCGCCCGGAACTGCACGCGGTCGCCTGGCGCGGCCAAGGCCGGCTGCTCGCGGCTGAGGTCCCACATGTGCGCCGCGGTCCGGCCGATTAGTTGCCAGCCACCCGGGGACTTCCGCGGGTATACGGCGGAGTAGTTGCCCGCCAGGGCCACCGAGCCTGCCGGGACCGCGGTCCGGGGCGAACTCCGGCGTGGAACTTCAAGGACCTGGTTCTCCCCCACCATGTAGCCAAAGCCCGGGGCGAAGCCACCAAAGGCCACGGTCCAGATCTGTCCGGTGTGGGCGGCGATGACGCCGTGGGCGCTGATGCCGGTGAGCCGCGCTACTTCGGCGAGGTCCTCGCCGTCGTACACGGTATCGATCTGCACCAGCTTGCCTTCGGCGTGGGATTGGACCGTCAGGTCCATGCCCAGCAGCAGGCTGGGCATCCGGCGTGCGGCCGCGGGCGAGTCCGCCTTGACCATCACGGTTTCGGCGGCGGCCAGGACATCCACCTGGCCGGGCAGCGGCTCTTCCAGGAGCAGTGCCTGCAGGGCCAGCACGTCATGGAGCCCGGAGAGTTCGGCGAGAACCGCCGTCGTGCCTACCGGCCGGACGGCGAGGACACGGGCTGCCGCGCTGGTTTTGCTGACTGTTTCCATCGGAATCACGCGGCCGCTCCGGCGAAGGCCGAGATCGTGACACCGGCGGCGGCAAGCGCGTCTTTGACCGCGATGGCCATCTCCACGGCGCCGGGGGAGTCGCCGTGGACGCAGATGCTTTCGGCGTGGATCTTCAGGACGGACCCGTCGACGGTGCGGACGGATGATTCGGTGGCCATCCGGAGCACGTGCTCGGCCACCTGCGCTGGGTCCTCCAGCACGGCGCCGGGCAGGGTGCGGGAAACCAGGGTGCCGTCGGGGTTGTAGGCCCGGTCCGCGAAAGCTTCAGTGACCGGCCGCAGCCCGGCGGCTTCGGCGAGCCGGAGCACCTCGGAGCCCGGAAGGCCAAGAATGGGAAGTCCCGGGTCCACGGACTTCACGGCGTCCACCACTGCCTGCGCCTGAGCGGTGTGATGGACGATGGCGTTGTACAGGCCGCCGTGGGGCTTGACGTACCGGACCTGGGCGCCTTCCGCAGCGGCCAGCGCCTGCAGCGCGCCAAGCTGGTAGACGACGTCGTCCGCCAGTTCGCCGGGGCTGATGTCCAGGAAGCGGCGGCCGAAGCCGGCAAGGTCCCGGTAGCCCACATGCGCGCCGATGACCACGTTCGCGGCCGCGGCCTTGCGGCACGTTGCCCTGATCACACTGGGATCGCCGGCATGGAAGCCGCACGCCACGTTCGCGCTGCTGACAGAGCGGAACATGGCCGAGTCATCGCCGAGCGTCCAGCGTCCGAACGATTCACCTACGTCACTGTTCAGGTCGATGCTTGCCATTGTGATCCTCATCTCATGGGTGTGCTCTACCAAGAATGCCCTAAATCCTCGGATTGTTCAACAATCCAACGATATTGAATCGGACGAATTTTTCTGGGCCGCTAGGCTGAAGGAATGAAACGCTGCCTTGCCGCCCTGTCCGCCGTCCCCCTGATGCTTGTCCTCGCCGGCTGCGGATCGGTGCAGGAGGCCGCCGAAACAGCCGCCAGCGACGCCGCCTCGAAGGTGGCCACCGCCGCGGCGGATGAGGTCACCAGGCAAATCTGCGCCGTGATCCAGGATGGCCTGGTCAGCGTGGAGGACAAGGCAGTACTTGGCGGGCTGGTGGCCGCCGCCGAAACAGCCGGCGTCCCCTCAGACATCACAACCCCGCTGGGCCAGATCGCCCAAGCCGGAGACCAAGTTCCGGCCGAGTCGGTTACAGCATTGAAGGAAGCCTGCCCGGCCTAGCTGCAGGTCCCCCACCCGCCGAACCGGCCGCGCTCATGGCCGGGGCCCTCCCGAGAGCTTCAGCACGGCTCACCCGCGCCGATGCTCGACATTCGGACTATCCACCCCATGGAGCTTGGCGGCATGGTCTCCCGCGCTGCGGGGATGCCGGTCCTCCGGCTCAGGGAACCGCACGACGGCGGAATCCGGGTCCGGACTCGGAAGGGAACCAACCAGCTTGGCAAGTTCCTCCCGGAGGACTTTCCACCCGATGGCCGGGTCCTGGGGATAAGCGCGGATCTCAGCCTGCGCTGCCGCAGCCAGGGCGGCGGCGCCAACTTCGGTGAGTTCAACCTTGAATTGCCTGCGGTCAACGGTCTGCCGCGTCCGCGTGATGTGGCCCGTCCCCTCCAGCCGGAGCAGGACCCGGCCCAAGGTCTGGCTCTGCACATGTACCGCGGCTGCCAACTGTTCCTGGTTGAGCGGCCCAGCCGAAAGACCCTCGAGGGCGATGACGGCGGCGCGGGTCAGGCCCAGCGGCGCAAGGGCATCGTCCTGCCGCCGCTGGACCATTCGCGCGGCCAGTGTCAGCAGGCGGTAGCTGTTCCGGGCATCTGGATCAAGATTGCTGCTCATCGACCGCGGCCTCCTGTGGATGGCGGATTGGGCGTGGTGGCACCTCTTCTGGTGCACCGCTTCCGCCTCCACAATAAGCATGCTTACCATGTGAATTGCAAGTATGCTTATTATTCTCCATTGGCCGGTGGCCGATTATGCGCTGGTTGGGGCTCTGGAACTCTAACGCTTGCCCTTTTTCCGGGAGCCCTTGCCCCGGCCCTTGTCCGGATTCGGGGCATACCGCTGCGCCACCTTGGGCTTCTTGACCGCAGGTCCCCGCCGGTCCGGCTTCGGTTCCCGCTTAGGCTTTTCCTGCTGGGCTGAAGGCTGCCGCGAACTCTGCGCCGTCCGGCCACGGACAATCCCTATGAACTCTTCAATGATCTCGTCCGTGGATTCGCTGGGCCAGGCCACGGCGATCTCCGTGGCGGGCGCACCAGTCAGGCGCCGGGCAACGGTGTCCTTGACGTTGAAGTGGCGCGCCACGGACATTGGCAGAATGACCAGGCCCGCCCCGGAGGCCACCACCTGCATGGCCATTTCCGCTCCGCCTAGTTCGGCCACGTCCAGGAACGTCTCTTCGGCCAGGTCCGCCAGCGCCACTTCCTCAAACACCGAGATCTCGTGTCCCTTGGGGGCGACCACTACGGGCTGCTCCTCATACAGGGGAATCACGCTGAGGCCTTCGCGGTCCACGGGGAGCCGGACGAAGCTGAGGTCCGCGGAACCGTCACGCAGCACTTCCAGCTGCGCGCCGTCGTCGGACATAAAAGACTGCAGCGGGATATCCAGCACACGCTCTTCCCAGCGGCGGATCCACTTGCCCGGCGTCACGCCGGCCACGTAGGCGAAGCGCAGCACCCGCGGCGCCTCTTCCTCCGGCGAGTCAGCGGGGCTGTTATCGGAGGGCGCGGCGTTCTTCGGGGATTCATTGTCAGCGGGCACGTCTTCACAGTACCGCCCGCCCGGATACCCTTGAAGCATGACCTCTGCAAACTCCCAGTCCATGAAGCCGGCCACCGTTGCCAAGAAGCTTGGCATCTACCTGCCCGCAACACCGCAGGAGTTCCAGGATTCGACCATCACCCGCGCCGATTTCGCCGAGCTCCAGGCCAACCCGCCGGAATGGCTCGCCGAACTCCGGCGCAACGGGCCGCACCCGCGCCCCGTGGTGGCCCAGAAGCTGAACGTTTCCATCAGCGGCCTGGCCCGCGGCGGTGTGGAGGAAGCGCTCACGACGGCGGAAATCACCGCGCTGCTTCAGGCGCCCCCGGCGTGGCTGGTCACCGAGCGCGCCACGCACGCGGCCGTCCGCGCCGAAGCCCAGCGGGTCAAGGACGAGGCAGCCAAGAAGGACGCCAAAAAGGCACGCGCCAAGGCCGAGTAGTCCGTTTCGCCCCGCGCATCCGAGGCTTGTTCGCGGATCCGGACCTTCGTGGTTCGGATCCGCGAACAAGCCTCTGTTGTGTCCGGAGGTGGGCTAGGCAGGCGTCAGTCCTGGTGCAGCTGCACGAAGTTTCCGCAGCCGTCGTCGAACACTGCGCTGATGCCGGAGGGGTCCTCGGACGGTTGACCCTGGAAGGTGACGCCAGCGGCGACCAGACGGTTGTACTCCGCCTGCACATCGGGGACGCCCAGGACGATGGCCGGCAGCCCGGCGTCGTGCACGGCGTTCATGTAGTCCGCCCCGATGGGGTTGTCACTGGGCTCCAGCAGGAGTCCCACCGACCCGGCGTCGGAGCCTGGGTCCTTGATGATGAACAGGTTGTGTTCGGGCATGGCCATCAGGGTCTCGAAACCCAGGGTTTCCGTGTAGAACGTGTGGGCGGCGGCGGGGTCCTTGACGTGGATGCTGCACATTTTGAGTCGCATGGTCCTACGCTACGCGGCGGCGCCGCCGCTGAGTAGGTTCGATCCGGGAGCTCCGCCAGCCCGCAGCACTGCCCGCGCCCTACCCATTGACCCGGCTGCCCGCAGGGGTTGCAATGGAAGAAGGATCCCGGAGTCCTGGGCCGGGCCTGACGCTGGGAGGTGCCGCGGTGCCCGCCTTATTAGAATCCGTCCTTTCGGGAACCTGGCAGCTGTTGTTCTGGGGAGCTGTGCTGGCGTGCGCGGTGGCGGCGACGGTTTTTGCCGTGCGCCTGCACTCTGAGCCGGCCGGCCGCGCCTCCGACACCTTGTTCTGGGACGTATTTATGGGCTCGGCAGTGGCGGTCCCCGCGATCCTCATTCCCACACTGGCCTCGCCGTGGGCAGGGATCGTGCTGGCCGCTGTGGGCGGAGCAACGGGGGTGGCGGCCTACCGGAGCCATCCTCGAATCATGGCGTGGCAGACTACTCGGCGCCAGCGCCGGCAGGAGCAGCCGCTTTACACGGCAGCGCAGGCTGAACACAGCACTCTACTGGCACGGTGGAGCCGGTATGAGCTGGATCCGGCCTATTGCATCGATTACCCGGCCATGACCGACGTCCGGCAGCCCGAAACCGCGGCAGTGATCAGGGCAATGCGGGAAGCCGAGCAGCTACGGGCCGTCCCGCATCAGGGGTATGCACCCGCCGTAGCGCGCCTTCGCCTGGCCTTGACCGAGGCCGAAAAAGCGGCGGGAATTCCGGCGCCCGCTGAATGATTGCCTGACTGGTCAGATCCGGTTCCGCAGGAGGCGGTCCCGATGCCAGCGTTGATGTTCCCGCAGTGAAGCGTCCAGTTCCCGGACCCAATCGGGCCGCTCACCATCGCCCGCATCCAAGACGCCCTCCAGTTGCCCGATCATGCGAGCGGATGCGGCCAGCGAGTGCAGGGGCAAGCTGGCCTCCTCGGCTGGCGTGAAGGCTCGCCGGCTGCGGTAACCCGCCAGGAATGCTGCCAACAACTCAGGCCGTTCCCTGGAGCCCAGGGTGGTTCCCGTCAGGTCCCGGACGGCAAGTGCGACGTCGGCGGCGAACCAGCCGTGGTGAGCCTCATCGGCGTCGAAGAACGCTACTCCCCCGGGACCGAACCGGATGTTGTCCAATTCAAAGTCACCGTGGCAGATGCCGCGCGAGTACTGGTCCGGGTCAAGTTTTGCGATTTCGTCCTCGACGGACCGGATGGCGCATCTCAATGGATCCTTAGCTAACCCTCCCGGGAGCGTCCCGTCCGATTGTTCCTGAACTGGCAGCGTGTCCACCCTGGGTGGTGCCGGCTCCGGAGCTCCATTTCCGCCGGAGTGAAGATCGGCCAGCGCTGCTCCCCACTTGACTGCGTGCCCGGCGGAAAGGTCCTCGACGGCAAATTCCGCCCCCTCGGCCGCGGGCACAAGCATCGCAACGACCCGGCCGTCCGGGGTCTCGACGGCTTCAGAAAGCTGGCCGTTGTTGCTCGGGATCGGCGCCACGGCACCCAGCCCCTGGCCGGCCCAGCCAGCCAGCAGCGGCACAGAGTTGGCCAGTTTCGCTGCGGCAGTGGACCCTTCCCGGGCAAATCGCAGATAGGCAGGCGGCTGGTTGCCGTCCGGGGCCGGGATGACGAAGACGTGGGTGGCACTCGACCGCAGCCACCGGGCGGAGCCCGGCGGCAAGCCCCAGGCCGCTGCAACGGAATCGGCTACCGGGCTGCGCCAGCTTTCATCCACGGTCCTGCTGATTCGCCAGATTTCGGAAATGGGAAGCACGGGATAAATATGGCACAAACCGTGTTGTAGTCGGGGGTAGCGTCCCGGGTGCCGACGCGTTTCTTTACGTAACGTGGGTTATCGGCACTAAAACCACGGGAGTAGAAGTAGCTGCGAGAACTCCCGTTCCGTGACTAATTCGGGGTTTTGCAGGTCTATCCGTCATGGGCGCCTTCGCCGAAATTCGAACGCTCCCTCATCAGAGAATGCAAGCGGGCAGGCATTGCCCACGAGAAACAGCGCGGGGCCTACAAAGGGCGCACAAAGACCCTCATACCGGAACGTTTCGCCGAGGTCTTTACCACGGCGACCCTCACCGCCGCCGCGACCATCACCACCGTGATGACGACGAGAAGCGCCGGAGTGTGTCGGCGGTGGCCGCCGAGCGCTGCACCCCACTGGATCGTCACAAACCATGACCAATGACGCCGTTATTCGTACTTTGGCCCGAAAATAGGAATAAGCTCGCTCTTATTCAGACTTAGGAGAACCGATGACCGATTTCTGGCCAGCGCATGGAAGCAAAACCATGCCATGGAAATCCTCGGGCCGGCCACCCCGTGAGGACCGCGATTTCACGGAAGTGGTCGTCTCCCTGCCGCCCCAGATCTCCGACCTCTGGTACTCCCCCAGCCGCGAAACCATAGTTGCCCTTGAAGAGGCGGCCGTAGCGGTTGCCTCCCTGGATGTCACAGCGAGCTCCCGTATGGCCGCTATCAGCGGCTTCCTGCTGCGCAGTGAAGCAGTATCGTCTTCCAAGATCGAGCACGTCAACGCCAACCGCGAGGACTATGCACGCGCCATGGTCGGGCTGAAAGCCAGTGCCAACGCGCGATCCATGGTTGCTGCTGCTGACGCGGTGCAGGCAATGATCAACGCCGCGGGCCACACCGGCGAGATCCTGTTGAAGGACCTGCTCGCGGCTCACCACACCCTAATGAAGGACGATCCGGTCGACGGCCCGCACGCCGGGAAGGTGCGGGATGTTCAGAACTGGATCGGTGGCAGCGATTACTCGCCTCGCGGAGCTATACACGTCCCACCCCCGCCGGAGCTAGTTCCGGACCTGATGGCGGACCTGATGGTCTTCTGCAACCGCAAGGACATCCCGATCATGGCTCAGGCCGCCATCGCTCACGCCCAGTTTGAGTCCATTCACCCCTTCACAGACGGCAATGGACGCATCGGGCGTGCTTTAATCGGAGCGATCTCCCGTCGCCGCGGACTCACCAAGAACACCGTCACACCCATTGCCTCGGCGATGGTCGCCAACGTCGACATGTACTTCAGCCTGGTCAACAACTACCGGACCGGCGATGTTGACCCTTTGGTCCTGTACCTGGCTCAATCGGCTCTCCACGCTTCGGATGCGGCACGTGAATCCGTATCAGCCTTGGATGCCCTGCCTGCACAGTGGATGGAGATGGCGAAACCCCGAAAGGGGTCTGCCGACGAGAAGATCATCCCCTGGCTGCTCGAGCGGCCTGTGTTTGAGGCCCACAGCGCCGCCTACGCTGCCGGCGTTGCTGAGAAGTCCGTGTACGGCGCCCTGGAACGGCTCACCAAGGCCGGAGTCATCAGCTTGGTCGGGACATCCCAGCGCCACCGGGCCTGGGCTGCAACGGAAGTCTTGGATGAGGTCGACCGGCTCAACAAGCGCCTCGCCGAGAATGCGCCCGCCGCAGCAAAGTGACGCAGAGACAGAATCGGCTGCCAAGGGGGTCGGACCACCGACCCCCCTTGGCCGTGAACGCAAAACCTGTCTCCGTCCGCATTAGGTTGGACAGGAACACCTTGGAATTTTCGATCCATTTGGGGTGAATCATGGCCGAGCAGCAGAAGTCATCAATAAAGACGTAGCCAGCCAGACCTGTGTCTGCTGCAACTCAGCCGGGGATGAGGGCATGATCGCTGCCAACTCGCTGGCTTCCCGGTTCATATCGAGGAAGCTGAAGTCCCCGCAGGTCCGGCGGCATGGCCCCGACGACGACATCCACACGCTTTGCCCCTCCTCAGGTCTCCCAGGCGGCGTCTGAGGTGTCGGGTTGTTCGCGTTCCGCGGGGGTCCGCGGCGTGAGTAGCTCTTCCCAACCCTTCGGGGAGAGGCTCGTCCAAACTTTCCAGGATGGTGCTCGGATGACCGCTTCCGCGCCGCAGGCCCTTGAGATGCCGGGGATCTTGCCGGCCGCAAGAGCAAGGTCCGGAAGCAAAGAATGGGTCATCTCCGACCCCATGGCCCTCGGGTTTTGGACGGTCGATTGAGATGGTCAAATCGGTTCAGGAAGCAGTCAAAAGCAAGGCACTCTTGATCGCTAGCAGCTATCCACGTCTGCGATGGGCTGCACGTAACTCCTGGTGAAGTCCCGGACCAGTCGGTTTGGCGGAACGTCTGGACCGGCGCCGGAAACATCCCCTTCCAGGAGTGGGTGGGCGCCATCCGCAACACCATTCACATGCTGCTCGCCTGCCCCTATTGCTGGCCACACGTCAGGTTTAAACTGGTCTTGCACTCAGCGGTTGCGTGCACAAAAGGAGAAGGTCATGGCGGTCATCGAGCAGGTGCGTGAAGGAATGCACGTCGTAGCGTCGGATGGGAAGAAGATCGGCAAGGTCGAGGACCTGAAAATGGGTGATCCGGAGGCAGTGACCTCGGATGGCCAGACAGACCCTGAAACAGGAGGCCTCGTCAACAGCGTGATCGATGGCTTTGCTGTGTCCTCCAAGTTGCCCCGGCATGCCGCAGAGAGGCTGCTGCGGATTGGCTATGTGAAAGTCGACAGGTCCGGTTTCCTGGCCGGTCACGCCTACTTCGCCGCGGATGAGCTGGACCGGGTTGAGGGCGACACGGTGTGGCTCGCAGAGGGTAGGAACGCGGATTAAGGAATAAGGAGTAGCGCCTTGGTGGCGCTACTCGACGAAACGGTCACTCCGTGTAGACGGGATACCTAAGGTCACCATGCGCGGGGACCGCAGGCCGTCGTCTAGAATTTTCAAAGCATCATCGGTACTGGGGGCAGCCGATCGTGGATCCCCGTGCTGTGAGCGCCATCGGCCAAACAGAAACGGGATCCAGCAAACATGAGTCACCCCCCTTACCCCCACTCGCCCCAGAATGACACCGGAGCAGGAGCTCCGCCGATCCCGAACGCGCCGATCCCGAACGCACCGTCCAGTTTTGGAGGGCAGTACCAGGGAGCACCGCAGGGCGGGTACCAGGTGGGACCAGGTTCAGGCCCTTACGGCTACGTTCCCTACACCAATGGTCCGGGCAAGTCCTTCATGACCACCTGGATCCTGTCTCTCCTCCTCGGCAGCCTGGGTGTGGACCGCTTTTACCTGGGCAAGATCGGCACCGGCATTGCCAAGCTGCTGACCGCCGGCGGACTCGGCATCTGGTCCATCGTTGACCTGATCATCACGTTGACCGGCAATGCCAGGGACAAAGACGGCCGACCGCTGGAGGGGTACACGGAGAGCAAGAAGACGGCATGGATCGTCACGGGCGTCGTGTGGCTCATCGGGCTGGTCGTGGGAATCCTGTATGGGCTCGTTGCCATTGCGTCCACCGCAGCAATGATGGAGCAGCTTCAGAAGTCGCCGGCCACGCAGTCGGCCGCTGCGGAGGATACCGCTGCCACCGAAGCCGCACCCGCACCGCTTTCCGGTGACGCCAACTCCTTCGTGGTTACTGTGTCCGAGGGCAATACAGCAAAGGTCACCGTCATAGATTCCCTCTATGTCACAGAGATTCCGTCCATGTCCTACATGACTCCGAACAACGGCGGGTTCCTTCTGGTGGAAGTGTCTTGGGAGACGCTCACTGGAATGAGCTCCCCCAGCCCTGCCAACTTTGAGGCCTACGGTGCGGACGGTAACGAGGGCGAGGGCATATATCTGGAGGAGGGTGCCCTGCCGAGCGAGATGGACAGCCCGGCTGGCCAGGTCCACAGCGGAGTGATTGCATTTGACATCAAGAACGGACCGACCACCATCGCGATCAGCGATGACTTCGGCGACGAGGCATCAAGCTTCACCCTGACCCCTCCGGTGGGTCAGTTGTAAATCCCCGCCCACAGGTCCGAGGTTAAGTGCTGTGTCGTTGTGGCTGGAATGCAGCCACAAGACGCCGGTAGCATCCGAGGATGGAACCCACAGAAGCGGAAGTCCGTGACCAGTTCGGCAGGAACCTGGAGGACAAGGGTGCCTGGCGGCAGGCCACCACTCTTGACGCCGCCGGGGAACTGACGGCGCGCTGGCTCGAAGGGAAAAGTGAGTACCAGGCGGCTACCTTCACGGTCCGCTATGACGACGAAACTGAACCCATCGCCGTCGAACTGGCAGCTCTTAACAGAAGTGGTCTCTTCACCAAGGAGTCCCAGCCCGGCCTGCAGGCCGGAGAAAGCGCGCAGCGCCAGTACGTCACAGGATTCTGCAGCGCCGAAACCGCTGCCGACCTGCTGGCTCTGTCCACCCGGTCCGACCTCGTCACCGTGGCCCACGCCCCCGGTGAGTCCAGCAGTGCGTCCATAGCGGTAACGCTCGACGGCGGCGAGGTAGTGACAGTGTTGGGTTCCAGTGAGAATCCGGTCACCGAGGATCAGATCCGGGACTGGGCGGAGGAAAGCAACGAAAGCTTGGCATTGCTGCTGGCCGACTCCTGGTACGTGGAGATCCTGGACCCCGTGTGGGGCAGGAACGACGTCCTGCTCCCGGCTGTCTTCGCCGCACTGACCGCCCGGCAGTAGGCGCCTACCGGGCCTCAGCTCCCCTGTTCTCCGTGACGACGGCGACGATCTCCGTGTTGTACGACTGGGATGACCGCATTGAGCCCCGGAACCAGCAGAGGGCATGCACGCCTGCGTCCCCCGGGACCACCAGGGGGCGCAGGTTGTCCACTTCAGAATCGGAGGTGACGGCCTCCCAGTCCCAGCTCGCGCCGCCGTCGGACGTCCGTCCCGAATAAATCTCGTAGTGGTCCGTCGGGCCTCCGGAGCGCGGATCCACCGGCGCGGAGATGTAAACGTGGTCAAGGTCGTGAGGATCCACGGCACCCAGCCCGGTGTAGTCCTGTTCGTGCGGGAGCAGGGCGGGCCCCGCGACGGCGAGCGGGTGGAGGCTCCAGGCCGAGCCGTCAAAGCGTGCGTACAGCAGGCGGTGATCGTCGACGTCGAGGCGTTGCTCCCGCTTCAGCACACCGTTGACGTCGTTGGCGCGGCAGGTGATGATCGCGGCAAGCTGGCCTTCCTGCCTTCGCAGGTCGGCGGTCCATCCGTGGGTGAGGACATCGCCGTCGAGCTCGGTGCCTGCCTCGAAGATGGTGGTCAACCCAACCTGGCTGACGCCGGCGGACCCGATCACGGGCTTGCTGATGACCTGCCCGGCCGCATCGTGCAGGGCATCCCCCTGGACATAGCCGTGGTAGATGCTGTTGTTGTAGTCCCGTGGGTGGTGGTCGGTGGAGATGAGGTCGATCCGGTCCGTGCCGTTGGAGCAGTACCGGGTGTAGCCGTTGACGTAGCCCACCTTGGGACGGGTAAAGAGCTTTCCGCCATAGCTCCAGGTGGCGCCGTCGTCGTCGGAAACCATCAGGGTGGGGTCATCGTTGATGGCACGGACGAAGTTGTAGGTCCGTGACTCGTTGGCGAGGCGGTGCAGGTTGGAATAGGTGGCGCCGCGGCCGCCTGCGAGTTCGGTCCAGTCGAAGGCCTGTTCGGGCTCCCACTCGCTGGCGTCATGCGGCCGGACTGAAACGCGCCAGCGGGAGTAATTGTCCGTCTTGTGCTTGGCGTACATCGCCAGGTAGCGCCCGTCCGGACGGATCAGCAGCGCCGGCGCGTTGTGGTCGTCCGATTCGAGCTGCTCGTGGAGGACGTGGACTTGGCTGACACCCGTGGCCAGGTCCAGGACCGCCACTTCGATGTTGCCGCAGCGGTGTTCGCCGCCCGGCCCCTCGGGTGCGGCGACGGAGCCCACCAGCAGGGTGTTGTTCACGGGATCGATCAGCGCCCGTTCATCCTGGAACCAGCACCAGGCACCATTGTCGTTAAGCATTACTGGAGCGTTCGTCATTGAGTTCCCCTGTGGTTGCATCGTTTCAAAAGAAGGATTACGACCATCGTAGTCAACTTGCTTCCTCCAGCCCGACTATGGCGGCTTCATGACTACCTTGTCCCCCACCAAGAATTGCATGGCTGCCTCTCTCAATGCGCGGACGCCGGGACGTGGGTGACGTCGTCGACGTCGTCGATGATCGGTGGTTCCTTGATCCACAGCATGGTGACCGCGGCCAGACCGAGGAGCACACCGGCGAACACGATCGCATTGTTCGGGTTGGCTCCCAGCAGATGCTCGTAGATCCAACCGAACGTCACCGACTGAATCATCATTGGCACCACGATCATCATGTTGATGATGCCCATGTAGACGCCGTACCTGTTTGAGGGGATCATCCGGACTGCCATGATGTAGGGCACTCCCATGATGGAGGCCCAGGCGATCCCGAGCCCGATGATCGGGAGGAAGATCAGGAACTTGTTGTCGATGAACGGGAAGATCACCAGCCCGGCAGCCGCCAGCAACAAGCACACGCAGTGGACCATTTTGGCGCCGCGACGCCGTGCGAAGGCAACCAGGGCAAAGGCGACGCTGAAGGTGATGATGTTGTACCAGCCGTTGACGAGGCCGGTCCAGGCGACAGCATCTTCCTTGCCTTGCAGGTTGTCCGGGAACACTGACTTGGCAACGGACAGAGCCACGAACTGCCAGTAGCAGACCATGCCGTACCACTGGAACAGGTACACGACTGCGAGCTTGCGCAGCTGGCGCGGCATCACGCGGATCGCCTCGGCGATCTCCTTGACCGCGGGAACGAGGCCGCCCTTCTTCGCTCGCAATGCCGCGAGCTCCTCTTTGGATGGCGGGATCTCCGGCGTGGTCAGGACGGAGACGAGCACTGTGGCGATCGAACACACGGCACCAACCATGAATGAGCCGACCACCCAGTACGGGATGCCGGCCTCGGTGGCCCCCTGGATGAATTGCTGGAAGACGAACAGGGAGATGTTGGCCAGGGTGATGCCGAGGCCGGTGAAGAACGCCTGGGCCAGGAAGCCCTTACCGAGCTGGGAAGGAGGCAGTTTATCGGCGATGAACGCACGGTACGGCTCCATGGCCGTGTTGTTGCTCGCATCCAGGAGCCACAACAACATCACCGCCATCCAGACCGCGGTGACGAAGGGGAATAGGAACAGGCACAGGGCGCAGCCGATTGCGCCAATGAGGAAGAACGGCTTGCGGCGCCCCCACCGAGGGCTCCAGGTGCGGTCCGAGAGGGCACCAATGAGGGGCTGGATGAGGAGGCCGGTGATCGGCCCTGCCAAGTTGAGGATGGGCAGATCGGAGGGGTCTGCGCCGAGGAACTCGTAGACCGGGTTAATCGCGGTCTGCTGCATCCCGAAACTGTACTGGATCCCGAAAAACCCGATATTCATCAAAAGGATCTGCCGCATGTTCATCAACGGTTTCTGCCGAAGGGCCCCCGTTTGCTGCATGCTGGACTGCTTCGCCGAACTCATAGGCGTTTCCTTCTTACGGGCTACCCCCGCTGTCGACGAGCTTAACCATCATACTCGGTTCCATCGTGAGTCGAACGGCATGAATAACCCGGCTGAAATGTGCCCGCAACACTGCTGGGGTGTAATTGCGATTCAACTTTTGAAAGGCGGCAGGATGAACGGCACCATGACGGGCACAAGAATTGCAGATCCCATCACAAGGGGAATAATCGAGCTCCGGACCAATCCTGTCCGCACCCAAATAATTGACCACCTGGCACTGCGCGGAGCAAGCCGGTTATCGGACATCAGCGACGCCGTCGGCTCGCCCCGGGCAAGTGTGCAATATCACTTATCGAGGCTGGAGGACGCATCAATTGTTCGGTGCAATATCCCGGCCGGCGAAAGAACCGGATTCACCCCTTTCTACTACCTGACGGCCACGAATGGTTACTTTTCGACCGTATAGGCGAGGGGTCGGCCCACCCCAGGGTATGCCGCCTTCATCGAGGCCGCCCACCCTGGAATCGGGCCGCCGAGTCCTGACTGGGCTGACAGCTACACCCCGGCCGGCTCGGCCACACGGGCAACTTCGGCAATTCGGGCGGCAGTGAGCCGGCCCATTCGGATGGCTCCGTCCACGTGCTGGTAGCCTTCCGCGGCGAGGTCGGAGGAGCACCAGTAGATGGGGCCGACGGGGGTGTGCTGGTCTTTTCCGTAGCGGTGGAGCCCGCCCAGGTCGTAGCTGGACGCGTATGCGCCCCGGGTCCACTCCTCGGAGCCCCAATCCGATTCGTAGTACACCTCGGGGTCCAGCGCCCTGTCCCCCAGGAACCCGGCGATCGACTCAAGCACCAGGCGCTTGCGTTCGTCGGCACCCAACTCGAAGACGGCGTCGGCCTTTTCATCCGAGATGAAGCCCACCAAAGTCCCGCGTGCATCGCCGTGGTTGGTGTTGTCGTAGACCTCCTGGACCAGCGAGCCGGCGCCGAATCCGGTCCCGGAAAGGCCCTCCTCGCGCCAGAACGGCGTGCTGTAGACGGCATGGACCTTGATGACCAGGCCCAGCGACTGGTGCTGGTGCATCTGGTGCTGGCGGCGCGGCAGCGGCGGGTTGAAGGAAACACGCGAATAAAGGTTGGGCGGCACGGCCATGATCACAAACCGCGCATTCACGGTTGCCCGCTCGGATACGACGGTGACGCGGTGGCCGTCCTCATCATGTTCCCAGTTGATGGTTCGCACCGGACTGTCGAGGACGACGTCGTCACCCAACTCCCGCGCCTGCAGCAGGGAGACCTGCTGCATTCCGCCCACCACGCGCTTGTCCAGGATGAAGTCCTCGTCGGTGAGGTGGGTGAAGGACCCGGCAGAGGCTGCCATCAGTACGGCCTGGAGCGCGGAGAAGGCGTGCGCGGGCTTGGTGAGCATGCCGCCGGCGATGAACAGGCCGATATTGTTGCACGCTTCCTCGTTGTCTGAGTTGGCGCGCAGCCAGTGGTGGAAGGAAACCGTGTCCAGGTCCCGGGCTTTGGGATGCGCCCAGGGTTCGGTAGCACCGATTTCGGCGGCCAGTCCGTCCAGCAGGGCAATGAGTTTGTCCATTTCGACGGCGGTGGCCGGGTCCACCGGGAAGGAGTCGCCGGTGTAGCGAACAGGTTTGCCGTCCGCTCCGATGTAGACGGACTCGCCACTGCGGTAGCGGGAATAGGTCTTCAGGCCCAGTTCATCCAGCAGGTCCAGGAGCACCGTCTGGTCCGGCGAGACCCATTGGCCGCCGATCTCCAGCATGGCCCCGTCCACGGTGTCCGTCCAAGTGCGGCCACCCACGCGGTCCCGGGCTTCCAGCACGGCCACGGTCAGTCCCGCTTTCTTCAGTTCACGGGCTGCGGTCAACCCCGAGGGTCCCGCTCCAACGACCACAACGTCGCGGTTTAGGTTCAGCATGATGTCCTCTCTGTGGCTGCGCCAGTGATACGCGCCACTAAATGAATGCCATTCATTTATTAGAACTATAGCGGTTCACGCCGCGCTCGGGAAGACGTGGGTGGAATAATGCTGGGGAACCCCCACGAAAGGGCCCGCACCATGCCGGCTGCCGCCGCACCAGGAACCACCGCCGGAAAAGCCGGCACCAGTACCGCCCCCGGCGTCGCCACGGGACCCGATGACGGGGCAAAGGGCGCACGACGCCGGGCCGGCCGCCCCTCGGCGGCCCTGCTGGACCAAGCCGGCATTACGGCAGCCGCCCTGGAACTCATCGGCAAGAAGGGCTACGACGGCCTCACGATGGCTGCCTTGGCACGCCAACTGGACGTGGCGCCGTCGGCCCTTTACAACCATGTGGCCTCCAAACGTGATGTCCTCCTGCTCGTGGAGGACCACCTCGCGGCCCTGGTCGATGTTTCGGGATTCGGGGCGCGGCCGTGGGAAGACGCCGTGCGGACGTGGGCGTGGAGCTACCGCGATGTTTTTGCCCAGCACACTCCGCTGATCCCTGTCATCGCGGTTCTGCCCGTGACGGACGCACCGCAGACCCTGGCCATGTACGAGACCGTAAGCGCCGGTTTCGTGGCGGCAGGCTTTCCCGAAGAGCGGATCGTGTCGGCGATCGTGGCCCTGGAGTCATTCATTTTCGGCTCGGCCTATGACGTCACGGCGCCGGCGGACATTTTCGACGCCGGCAGCATGGCCGAGGCGACTCCGCACTTCACTGCGGCCGTACGGAGCCTGGCGGCGCGGGGCGACGAGCGCCCCGCGGACGTAGCCTTCGGCCTGGGGCTCGATGCACTCATCACTGGACTCGGGGCGCTGCGGGGCTAAGGGCGCGCTGAACGAGGTACTTCCCAGGCGCCGGCCGCCTTGACGGCGAGGACGGGGCGGTCGGCCTGCATCAGGATCCGCTGGGCATGGCTTCCCAGGATGAACTTTCCTACCTGGGTCCGGTGCCTGAGCCCGATGACGATCAGTGATGCATTGGCCTCACGGGCGACGTCGAGGAACTCATCGGCAAGGTCGTGCTGGTAGGGGGGCTGGATCACGGTGGCCATGACGCCGGCTTCTGCCGCGCGGCTGGCCGCCCGTGCCAGGACATTGTCCGGTGCCACTGACTTGTCCACCAGCGCGCCTTCCCTGGCCGAGTTGACGATCACCAGGTCCTCGTTGCGGAGCTTGGCTTCGGCAATGCCTGCCGTCAGCGCGGCCTCTCCTGCCGGCGTGGGGACGAATCCGACGATGATGCTCATACCTTCTCCTTGATTTCCGGCGTGACAGCCGTAGGGGCAATTGATTTGCGCTTGGCGATAGCACCGCGGATGACCGGAAGGACGGCTACCAGGACGAAGACTGCCAGCAGGGTTGCGGAGATCGGACGGCCAAAGAAGCCCAGGGAGTCGCCGCCGAACATGAGCAACGAGCGGCGCATAGAGCTTTCCAGCAGTTCGCCCAGCACGAAGGCCAGCACCAGGGGTCCCGGCTCGAAGCCGAACTTCTTCATGAGGTAGCCGATGATGCCGAACACAACGACGAGTGTGACGTCGAACATGCTGTTGTTGATGGTGTAGGCACCCAGCAGGGTGATCAGGGCCGTGACGGGTGCCAGAATGGCAGCCCGGACGCGGAGGATCTTCACGAAGATTCCGACCAGCGGCAGGCTCATGATCAGCAGCAGGACGTTGCCGATGTACATGGAGTTCACCACGCCCCAGAAGAGTTCCGGGTTCTGCTCCACCAGCTGCGGTCCGGGCGTGACGCCCTGGATCAGCAGCGCACCGAACATCAGCGCCATGGTGGCGTTGGCGGGGATGCCAAGGGTCAGCAGCGGGATAAAGGAAGACGTCGCGGCAGCGTTGTTGGCAGTTTCCGGCCCGGCCACACCTTCGGGTGCGCCCTTTCCGAAACGCTCGGGCTGCTTGGCCCGCTTCTTCTCCATGGCGTAGGAGGCCATGGACGCGATCGTGGCACCGCCGCCGGGCAGGATGCCCAGGACGAAGCCCAGGACTGAACCTCGGCCGATCGCGCCGGAGGCCTGCTTGAGATCCTTGCGTGAAGGCCAGACGTTAGTGACTTTCGACGGCGCCTTGGCGGCCCGGTGGCGTTCCTCAAGGTTGTAGAGGATTTCGCCGAGTCCGAAGATGCCCATGGCGATCGGCACAAAGTCCAGGCCGTCGGCCAGTTGCAGGCTGCCGAACGTGAACCGGCTTTCACCGGTGAAGATGTCGCGGCCCACGGTGGCTAGCAGGAGCCCAAGAGCCGCGGCGATGAGTGCCTTGGCCTTCGAACCGCTGCTGATGGTGGCCACAAGGAGGATACCGAGCATGGCCAGGGCGGTGTACTCGGGTGCACCGAAGTCCAGGGCGAAACTTGCCACGATGGGCGCCAGGAACGTCAGTCCGATGATGGCTGCGGTGCCACCGATGAAGGATCCAATGGAGGCCAGCCCCAGTGCCGTTCCTGCCCTGCCATGCTTTGCCATCTGGTAGCCGTCGAAGACGGTGACCACCGAGGACGCTTCTCCGGGAAGCCGCAGGAGCACGGAGGTGATGGTGCCGCCGTACTGCGCGCCGTAAAAGATGCCGGCCAGCATGATGATGGCGGTGACCGGCTCCACGTTGTAGGTGAGCGGAAGCAGGATTGCGATGGTTGCCGCCGGTCCAAGGCCGGGCAGCACACCAATCAGCATGCCGATCACGACGCCGATCAGGCAGTAGAGGAGGTTGGTCGGCTCCAGGACAACCGCAAATCCGTTGATAACGGGATTCAGAAAATCCACGGGGGTCTCCTAGAAGAGGTGGGGAATGGAGGTGTTGAGTGCCAGGACGAAGATTGCGTAGAAGGCAATAACGACGGCGGCACTGACTACCAGCGTGGAGCGCCACGTTTCGCCGCCCAGGAAGCGCATCCAGATAACGCACAGGACCAGGGCCGGCAGCTCAAAACCGATCAGCGGCATCAGGGCCACCATGGCGGCGAGCGTCACCAGGCCGGTCAGCGGGGCCGCGGACATCCGGGTGAATTTCTCCGCATCCCGGTTGTGCCGGCCCAGGATTAGTTGGAAGAGTCCAAGGGCTGCCATGACGCAGCTGATGATGAACGGCCACAGGCCAGGCTGGGGCTTGTCTGGCGTTCCCAGCCCCATGGAGACCGAGAGGATGACCGCGCCGATTCCGACGCCAAGGACCACCAGCGATGACGCCGCGTTGGCGAGGGCGCCGGCCGCGGGAGGCTTTTCCTCTTCCCACTGGGCTGCGAGTTGCTCTGGCGTCAGGTCATCGGGAACTTCGCTGGGGAGGGTGCTCGGGGTGTCCCCGCCGGAGGCAGCTGACGTGCTGCCTCCGGCGGGCACTGCGGGGGTTCCTTTCACAGGAATCACTTAGTTCCGCTGAGGCTGATGTCGTACTTCTCCACCAGTTCCTTGTACTTAGTTGCGTATCCCTTCCAGTCGGCGACTACTTCCTCACCGGAAATCTCCTTCGGGGTCAGCATGTTCTTCTTGTTGAACTCCTTGTAGGCATCCGACTTGAAGGTCTCCTGGAAGGCCGCGAGCAGTTTCTCCTTGACGTCCGCGGGCGTGCCCTTGGGGGCGGCGACGGCGCGATACTGGGCTACCGGTACGTCGTAGCCGGCTTCCTTGGCAGTGGGGGTGTCCGGCAGGAAGCTGTTGCGTTCCTCCGAGAAGACGAGGAGCGGTGCCACCTTTCCGGCTTCGATCTGCGGCATCGCTTCGCCGAGTTGGATAGTGGCGAGCTCCACCTGGTTGCCAAGCACAGCCGTCAGGGCCGGTTTGCCGCTGTCGAAGGGGATATCCGTACCCTTCACGTCCGCCTGCTTGAAGAGAACGGTCTGGGCAAGCTGGCTTCCGGTGCCAACGCCCGTGGTGCCAAAGGTGACGTTGCGGCCGGCGCCGGATACGTCGTCGAACGTCTTAAACCCGGACTGGGTGCTTGCAACCAGCACGTAATCGTCCTGCGACAAGCCGGCGATGATGTCCAGGTCGTCGATGTTCACGGCTTCGTCCGGGGTGACGGCCAACGGAGTGATGGTGATCAGGGATGCTGTGAGGAGGACCAGTTCCTGTCCATCGGCGGGCTTGCCTGCCACTTCCTTGGTGGCGAGGGCGCCGTTGGCACCGGGCTTATTCACAACGGGCATCGGCTGGCCCAGGGTCTTGGAGGCGCCTTCGGCAAGGGCGCGGGCGATCAGGTCCGTGCTGCCACCTGCAGCCTGGCCTACCGAGAGGTTGACGGGCCCGGAGGGGTACTTGGCGGAGTCTGTTGCGCCGCCGGCGACATTGCCGCAGGCCGTCAGCGCCAGCAGCGTCACGGCAGAGGCCGCACCGAGAATTGTGCGGCGGGTGGGGAAGTGCATCATTGGAACTCCTTGAGGAAATCTCCGGAACGGGGGTCCGGCATGTGATGTGAACCGAATCACTGGCTCGCTGTGACGACTATAGGGAGCCGCTATGATGCCTGTCTAAGCCCTAAAATGCATCGGGTGATACCGGAAAGGCATCATGTTTACTTTTGACCAACTGGCCGGATTCATTGCCGTCGCGGAGGAACTCCACTTCGGACGCGCCGCGGAAAGACTGAACATGACCCAGCCTCCGCTGAGCCGCCAGATCCAGAAATTGGAGAAAAGCATCGGCACGGAACTGCTGGAACGCGACAACCGGAAGGTGCAACTCACTCCCGCCGGCATCGCCTTCCTGGACGAAGCCAAGCGCCTTATGGCACTGGCCAACCGGGCGCCGATTACCGCACGCAGGATCGCCACGGGGCGCGCAGGCGTCTTGCGCGTCGGGTTTACCGCGGCCAGCGGGTTCAGCATCCTGGGACCGTTGCTGGAAGAAATCGCCGCGATCCTTCCAGAGGTGGACATCGATCTCCAGGAACTCGTCACGGGTGAGCAGATCCAGGGGCTGCTGACGGGAGAGCTGGACATGGGCCTGGCCCGGCCGCCGTTCGACCGCGAAGTCTTTGATTCACACCTGCTCTACCGCGAGTCCATGATGCTGGCCGTCCCGGCCGGGCACCGGTTGACGGAGCTTTCCCGGCCCGTGGAGGATGCAGACCTCCGGGACGAACCCCTGATCATGCATTCACCCACCCAGGCCGCCTATTTCTACGACCTGGTGATACGCATGCATGACATCCAGCACGGGAATGTCCTCCACACCGTGAGCCAGATCCTGACCATGGTCTCCCTCGTGGCAGCACGGCGGGGGGTGGCTTTTGTGCCACACTCGGCCACGCTGCTCGCCATCAAGGGAGTCGAATTCCTGCCCCTCGCCGGGCCCAGCAGCGAGGACCCGGTGGAGCTGCACGCCATCTGGAACCGTAAAGTCGCCAACCCGGCACTCCGGCGCCTCCTCCAGGACCTAGAATTCCGGACAGAGTAGCGCGGGGATCCGGCAAACCGATCGACGATACATTTTGGGTATCAATCAATACGAAAAGGCACTTAGACAGGCATCAGTCACCCTGCCTACTCTTGACACGAACCAACACCCCTTAGCCGGCAGCGGCATTCACACAGAGGACAACATCGTGGCAAAGTACACCCCGCAGGAACTGGCAGACACCCTCAAGGAAGGCCTGCTGTCCTTCCCGGTGACGTCGTTTGATGCCCAACTGCGGTTCGATGAGGAAAACTACCGCAAGCACCTTGCCTGGCAGGCGAGTTTCCCTGTGGCTGGCCTCTTCGCAGCGGGCGGCACCGGCGAAGGGTTCTCCCTGACGCCGTCGGAATCGGAGCGCGTGGTCCGCACCGCCGTTGAAGAGGTAGGTGGCCAGGTTCCCGTGCTCGCATCCGCTGGCGGTTCCACCGCCCAAGCCATCGAGAACGCCAAGGCTGCCGAGGCAGCGGGCGCCGATGGCCTCCTGCTCCTCCCGCCGTACCTCACCGAGGCTGACCAGGGCGGCCTGATTGACCACGTCAGCGCCATCTGCGGCGCAACGTCGCTGGGTGTGATCATCTACAACCGAGCCAACGCCATCTACAAAGACACCACCGTGGCCACCCTCGCGGACCGCCACGAGAACCTGATCGGCTTCAAGGATGGCGTGGGCGACCTTGAACACGATGCCCGGGTTTACGCCAAGCTCGGCGACCGCCTCTTCTACCTCGGCGGCCTGCCCACGGCAGAAACCTTCGCGCTCCCGCTGCTCCAACTGGGCATGAGCACTTACTCTTCCGCCATGTACAACTTCGTTCCGCAGTTTGCCCTGGACTTCTACCAGGACGTCCGTAATAACAACCGCGCGGCCGTGAACAAGAAGCTCAATGACTTCGTGATCCCATACCTGGACATCCGCGACCGAGTGAAGGGATACTCCGTCTCCATCGTCAAGGGTGGCCTGGACGCCATTGGCCGCTCGGCCGGCGGTGTCCGCCCGCCACTGCAGAACCTGGCTCCGCAGGACTTCGCGGACCTGAAAGCCCTCATCGCCACCGTCTCCTGATCAACCGTCTCCTGAACACCTTCTCCTGAGGAGTAACCACAGTGACACTCACCGGACATTCCCTGATTGCCGGCCAGCCCGTCGTCGGCGCCGGCAAGACAACCTTTGGCTTCAACCCCGCCACCAACGAGGCACTCGAACCGGCCTACACGCTGATCACCGAAGAGCAGCTGACGACGGCGACCTCCGCCGCGGCGGCGGCCTACCCGTCCTTCAGCACCCTGGACCCGGAGACGCACGCCGCGTTCCTGGACGCAATCGCGGACAACATCGAGGCCATTGGCGAGGAACTCATCACCCGCGCCGGCCAGGAAACCGGCCTGCCCGCCGCGCGGCTGAGCGGCGAACGCGCACGCACCACTGGCCAGCTCCGGCTCTTCGCCACTGTGGTCCGCCAGGGCGACTTCCGCGGCGTCCGCATTGACCCGGCCATCCCGGACCGCACGCCCCTGCCCCGGGCCGACATCCGCCAGCGCCAGATCCCGCTCGGCCCGGTAGCCGTCTTCGGCGCGAGCAACTTCCCGCTCGCATTCTCGACGGCGGGAGGCGACACCGCATCCGCCCTCGCAGCCGGCTGCCCGGTCGTCTTCAAGGCCCACAACGCCCACCCCGGCACCAGCGAACTCGTCGGCCAGGCCATCGCCAAAGCTGTTGCCGACGCCGGCCTGCACCCGGGCGTGTTCTCCCTGATCTACGGCCCCGGATCCAGCATCGGCCAGGCCCTCGTGGCCGACCCCGCGATCAAGGCGGTCGGCTTCACCGGCTCCCAGTCAGCCGGCATCGCGCTGATGCGCACCGCCGCAGCCCGGCCCGAACCGATCCCCGTCTACGCCGAAATGTCCTCGCTGAACCCGGTCTTCGTCTTCGACGGCGCCCTCAGCGGCACCGCGGAACAAATTGACGCGCTGGCACAGCAGTACGTCACTGCCGTCACCGGCAGCTCAGGCCAGCTCTGCACCTCCCCCGGACTCCTGTTCGCGCCCGAAGGTGAGCTCGGTGACAAACTGGCTGCCGCCGTCGGCCGCGCGATCTCCGCCTGCGCCGGCCAAACGATGCTCACCGAAGGCATCGCCGGATCCTGGAATGCCGGCGCCGAAGCCCTCGGTTCCGCGAACGGTGTCACCGTCGTCGGGCAGGGCACAAAGGGTCCCACCGAAAACGCGCCCGCCCCCACCATCTTCGGCACCCACATCGGCGAGTTCGTCTCCAACCACGTGCTGCACGCCGAGATCTTCGGCGCCGCGTCCCTGGTGATCCGATACTCCTCCACCGAGGAACTCATTGAGGCCATCGGCCGGCTCGAAGGCCAGCTCACCGCCTCCCTGCAACTCACGGAAGAGGACTACCCGACGGCGGCACGCCTGCTTCCAGCCCTCGAGCAGAAAGTGGGACGCATCATCGTCAACGGCTGGCCCACCGGCGTCGAAGTAGGCCATGCCATGGTCCACGGCGGCCCCTTCCCGGCAACCTCGGACACCCGCACCACCTCAGTAGGCACCCTCGCGATCAACCGCTTCCTCCGCCCGGTCTCCTACCAGAACCTCCCGCAGGAACTCCTCCCCGCAGCCCTGCAGGACACCAACCCCTGGCACCTGAACCGCCGTATCGACGGCACCGTGGTTGCGGCAGATGCAGAGGTCAACGCATGAGCACCCAGCCAACCATCGCAAGGATTGAAGTGGTCCCGGTGGCCGGCCACGACAGCATGCTGATGAACCTCAGCGGCGCCCACGGACCGTTCTTTACCCGCAACGTGGTCATCGTTACCGATTCGGAGGGCCGGACCGGCCTCGGCGAGGTTCCCGGCGGCGAGAAGATCAAGGGCACCATCGAGGAAGCCGGGACGCTCATCACCGGCCAACCGGTGGCCCGCTACCGGTCCTTGCTACGGGAGATTGCGGCAGAGTTCGCCCACCGTGATGCCGGGGGCCGCGGCCTGCAGACCTTTGACCTGCGGACCACCGTGCACGCCGTCACCGCCGTCGAATCCGCCCTGCTGGACCTTCACGGCCAGTTCCTCGGCATCCCCGTCGCTGAACTGCTCGGCGACGGCCAGCAGCGCGCCTCTGTGCCGATGCTCGGATACCTCTTCTTTATAGGAGACACCGCCCGGACTGACCTTCCGTATCTCGTGGAGGAGGCGCCGTCGGATCGCTGGGAGAAGCTGCGCCGTCAGGAGGCCATGACGCCGGAGGCTGTTGTTGCCCTTGCCGAAGCCGCCCAGGAGCGCTACGGCTTCAGCGACTTCAAGCTCAAGGGCGGCGTACTCTCCGGCGACGACGAAGTGGATGTGGTCACCGCCCTCGCCAAGCGCTTCCCCGAGGCGCGCGTGACCCTTGATCCGAACGGGGGCTGGCTCCTGGAAGACGCCATCCGCCTCGGCAAGCGGATGCAGGGTGTCGTTGCGTATGCGGAGGATCCGTGCGGAGCCGAGGGACGCTTCTCCGGCCGCGAGGTCATGGCTGAATTCCGGCGTGCCACCGGCCTGAAGACCGCTACCAACATGATCGCCACGGACTGGCGGGAGATGTCGCACGCCATCCGCAGCAACGCCGTCGACATCCCGCTCGCGGACCCGCACTTCTGGACCATGTCCGGTTCCGTCCGCGTGGCGCAACTGTGCAACGAGTTTGGCCTGACCTGGGGATCGCACTCGAACAACCACTTCGATATTTCACTGGCAATGTTCACGCACACCGGTGCAGCTGCCCCGGGCGAAATCACCGCACTGGACACGCACTGGATCTGGCAGGACGGGCAGGGACTGACCAAAAACCCGCTGCAGATCCGCGACGGCGCCATCGAGGTTCCGGACGCCCCGGGCCTGGGCATCGAGCTGGACCGCGAGGCCCTGGACAAGGCGCACGAGCTGTACCTGCAGCACGGGCTCGATGCCCGCGACGACAGCATCGGCATGCAGTACTACATCGAAGGCTGGTCCTTCGACCCGAAGCGCCCCTGCCTGGTGCGGTAGGACGTTTCAACCACCAAGCTTCCGCACGGCCGGCCCTCTTTTCGCAACAGGAGGCGGCCGTGCGGAATCACCTCAGTTAAATAGAAGGGCGCACTCTTGGGTGGCGTTGTCTCCGGAATACTGATCGTCTCCGCTGTCATTGCCGTAGGCTATTTCGCCGCCCGGCTGCGGATCCTGGGGCCGGAAGTCCAGGGCGCGCTGACCCGGACGGCCTTTTACATCACCAATCCGGCCTTGCTGTTTACCGTTGTGGCCGGAAGCGACATCCGCGCTGCCTTGGGAACAGATGCCCCGCTCGCGTTGCTCTCAGCAACGATAGTGGGGCTTCTCTATTGGCTGGCGAGTTTCCTGTTCTTCCGGCGTCCGGTGGCGGAGACCGCCGTCGGGGCCATGGCGAGCAGCTATGCGAATGCCAACAATATCGGCATTCCGGTGTCCCTCTATGCAGTGGGGACTGCGCAGCATGTGGCCCCCGTGCTCCTGGTCCAGCTCCTGGTTCTGGCGCCGTTCTACCTCACTGTCCTGGGGCTTGCCTCAGGCTCCAAGGTCTCGTGGAAAAAGGTGCTGTTACAGCCGTTCGCGAGTCCCATGATCATCGCCTCCGGACTGGGTGTCGTCGTCGCCCTCAGCGGCTGGACCGCACCGGACCTGCTCCAGAAGCCCATCGACATGCTGGCCGGAGGTGCCGTGCCCATGGTGCTGCTGGCCTTCGGCCTCTCCCTTGCGGGCCGCGCTCCACTGCAGAAGGGCGATGGCCGGGTAGAAACCCTCGTGGCAACGTTCCTGAAGATCGCCGGGATGCCACTCGTTGTGTGGGCCTTGGGCCGCTTTGTCTTTGGACTGGACGGCCAGCACCTGCTTGCAAGCGTGATCATGGCCGCGCTGCCCACGGCCCAGAACGTGTTCCTCTTCGCCTCCCCTTATGGCCGCGGAATGAGCGTGGCCCGGGATGTCATCCTGTGCACCACGGTATTGAGCGTTGGCGCGCTGCTGGTTGTCGCCTGGCTGGTGTAGCTGCCACCCGTCGGCCACTTGTAATACAAGTTTTATACTTGTATTCTAAGTAGGCGGGCAATGCAGCCCTGACAGCCAGCTTTCGAGGAGCACCAATGAGTACCGTCGACCTCATCCGCCATGTAAAACTCTCCACTGCAAGACTTCCGCTCGCTGTCCCGATCAGTGATGCCAAAGTCTTCACCGGGCGCCAGAAGCCCATGACGGAGGTCGTCTTCCTCTTCGCCGAGATCACCACGGAGCAGGGCCACAGCGGCATCGGCTTCAGCTACTCCAAGCGCGCCGGCGGCCCCGCCCAGTACGCCCACGCCAAGGAGGTCGCCGAAGGCATCATTGGCGAGGACCCCAACGACATCGGCAAGCTCTACACCAAGCTCCTCTGGGCCGGCGCCTCCGTGGGCCGCTCGGGCGTCGCCACCCAAGCGTTGGCCGCCATCGACATCGCCCTCTACGACCTCAAGGCCAAGCGCGCTGGACTTCCGCTGGCGAAGCTGTTGGGCTCCTACCGCGACTCCGTCCAGACCTACAACACCTCGGGCGGCTTCCTCAACGCCTCCCTGGAAGAGGTCAAGGCCCGTGCCACGCAGTCCCTCGACGAGGGCATCGGCGGCATCAAGATCAAAGTGGGCCTGCCCGACAGCAAGGAAGACCTGCGCCGGGTTGCCGGCATCCGCGAGCACATCGGCTGGGACGTCCCGCTCATGGTGGACGCCAACCAGCAGTGGGACCGCGCCACCGCTCTGCGCCTGGGCCGCCAGCTGGAGGAATTCAACCTTGTCTGGATCGAAGAACCGCTGGACGCCTACGATTTCGAGGGCCACGCCCACCTGGCCAATGTGCTGGATACCCCCATCGCCACCGGTGAGATGTTGGCCTCCGTTGCTGAGCACAAGGGCCTGATCAACGCCAACGGCTGCGACATCATCCAGCCGGATGCACCCCGCGTCGGCGGTATCACCCAGTTCCTGCGCCTCGCCGCCCTCGCCGATGAACGCGGGCTAGGGCTGGCCCCGCACTTCGCCATGGAGATCCACCTGCACCTGGCCGCCGCCTACCCCCGCGAGCCGTGGGTGGAGCACTTCGACTGGCTAGACCCGCTCTTCAACGAACGCCTCGAAACCAAGAACGGCCGTATGATCGTCCCGGACCGCCCGGGCCTCGGCGTGACCCTGAGTGACCAGGCCCGGGCCTGGACCACCGAGACCGTGGAGTTCGGCGCGTAACCTTGAACGCATGAGCCGGAACCTGACCGCGGACCTCGCCGCCGACCTTCGCACCCGCATTGTGGACGGCGTCATCCAGCCCGGCGACAAGCTTCCCAGCGAGAACGCGCTGATGGGCGAATTCGGCGTCAGCCGCACCGTGGTGCGCTCGGCCTTGACCCATCTCCAGGCTGAAGGTCTCGTGGAAACCGAACGCGGGCGGGGCAGCTTCGCGCTGACCCCGCCCGACGACGGCCCTCTTCCAGTCCCCGGCAGCCGACCGGTAGCCAGCGTGGAGGACCGCCTCCATCTGCTCGAATTCCGAATGGGTGTGGAGGCTGAAGCCGCCGCTTTGGCCGCCCGGAACCATACCGAACGCCAACTCCGGGCCATCAATGCCGCCCTGGAACAGTTCACCGCCAGCCCGGACCACCCCGGCCATGCAATGAAGTTCGACTTCGAGTTCCACCGGGCCATCGCTGCCGCCTCCGGAAACCCGTTCTACTCGGACTGCCTGGCGGCCTTGGGCCAGACCATGATCGCGATGCCGCGCACCCGGCTGATGACCGGCGTCGAACACTACGCGCGTGACCACTTTGACCAAGTGATCCACGAGCACCGGTCCATCGCCGCAGCCATCGCTGACGGAGATGAAACCGCCGCCGCCGCCGCGATGCGCAGCCATCTGGCAAATTCCCGACGCCGGTTTAAGGCTTCCGTACGTCCGTCTCCGTGAGCGCAAATGGAGTCCACCTGTTGTGATGCCCTCAGGGCATCAAACAATGCGATATGTGCCTTGGACGCGCATCGAATTCCCTGAATACAGTGGACCAAGTCGCTGTGTTTCATACCACAGGAGTTGAACGGGTCCCCTGACGGGCCCGCACCGCAATACCTAAGGAATTTCCCTATGCAGTCTGTAGACACCGCTGTCACGGATGTGGCCCTGGCCACGAAGAAGTTTTTCAAGCGGGTCCTGCCCATCATGCTTGTCATGCTCGTGTGCAACCAGCTGAACCGGTCCAACATCGGTTACACCCACGAACACCTCGAAGCGGACGTGGGCATTGGCGCCGCCGCCTATGGTTTCGGGGCAGGACTCTTCTTCATCGCCTATGCGATCTTCGAACTCCCCAGCAACGTCATGATGGAGAAGTACGGCGCCAAGGTGTGGCTGGCCCGGATCATGGTCAGCTGGGGCATTGTCTCCTTTCTGATGGCGTTCGTGCAGAACGAAATGATGTTCTATGTGTTGCGGTTCCTGCTGGGGGCCGCCGAAGCCGGCTTCTTCCCGGCAGTAATCTTCTACTTCGCCCGGTGGGTACCGGCCGGCCAGCGCGGCAAGGCGACCGCCATCTTCATCGCGGGCTCCTCCATCGCCGCAGCACTGTCCGGGCCCATCGCCGGCATGCTGCTGAGCCTTCACGACGTCCTGGGAATCCGCGGCTGGCAGTGGCTGTTCGGCTTCGAGGGCCTGCTCTCCGTGGTGGTGGGCATCATCGTATTCTTCCTGTTGGACGCCAAGATCCAGGACGCCAAGTGGCTCTCGGTCGGCGAAAAGTCCGCCCTGGCCAACGCCATCGCTGACGAGGACGCCCAGCACGCCAGCACTTCCGGGGCGAAGATCAACCGCTGGAAGATGCTGCTCAACCCGCAGATCCTGCTGCTTTGCGGCATCTACTTCTCCGTGCAGCTCTCCATCTACGCCAACACTTTTTGGCTGCCCACCATCGTCAAACAGATTCCCGGAACAACGGACCTGAGTGTTGGCTTCCTGTCCTCTATACCGTGGGTGTGCGCCGTCTTCGCGATGTATTTCGCCGCCAAGTGGCAGGACAAGGCCAGGTCCAAAAAGCCGCTGCTGGTCGCCGCGCTGCTGGTCGCCGCCGTCGGAACGCTGGCCGCCGCGATCGCCAGCCCGGTCCTGGCCCTCGTGTTCCTGGCCATCGCCGCCATGGGCTTCAAGAGCGCGTCGCCCCTGTTCTGGACCATCCCGCAGTCTGGGCTGCACCCTCTGGTCCTTGCTCCCGCCATCGCGATCATTAACTCGCTGGGCAACCTGGGTGGTTTTGTAGCCCCGTTTGGGTTCGGCATCATCAAGGAGACCACGGGCAGTGTTGTGCCCGGCCTGTTCGCACTTGCCGCAGCCTCCACCCTGGCGGCCGGACTCGTCTACTTCCTCAAGGAACGCCGCACCCCGGCCTCGCCTGGGAAGGCACCTGAGCAGGAGTCCCGCAAGGCAACCTCCGGCGAAGAGGTTATGGAGCCGGCCACCGCCCGCTAGAAACCTGTCCTTCGGCTTATCCCCGCCCCGCGGTCCAATCCCCCACGCGATTCCAGGGGAAATGACCGTGAGGCGGGGATAAGTCGTCGCGCTGCCGTTCTCTGGACGCAAAAGAGCCCCGGTCCTAAGACCGGGGCTCTTTTATTTGCGTGCGCGAGGGGGGATTTGAACCCCCACGCCCTTTCGGACACTGGCACCTGAAGCCAGCGCGTCTGCCGTTCCGCCACTCGCGCGCAACTTCTTTTCCATGAATTGCGACCGGTTTCCCGGTTCCGCACCATGTAAAAGCAGCGAGATCAAGCATAACGGACATCGGCGGCAAAACACCAATTGAGGTCGGCAGCCTGGCCTACGCGGCCGATCCAGGCATGTATTAAGGCCACGGGAGCCACCGGTAATGAACCCTTTCTGACCGCGCGCAGATCGCCCGAAACGAACTTTTCCGCAGGCCGGGCCGTCGTGGATTAAGGTCATTCACAGGCCTGCCCAGTAGTATCTGATGTAGTAGTGCCTGCCGTCGGCGGGCCTGCCGATACGCAGTGATCTGTGTTGCTGGTTGAGTTCCGGAACGAAAACTGCCCCGCAGTCGGGGGGAAAGGAGGAGGACCATGGGTTTGCTGGACAAGGTCGAGCGCGGCATCGAAAAGGCCGTTCGCGGTGTCTTCTCCACTGGTTCCCGGGCGCAGGTCGAGCCAGTTGAGATCGCCAGCCGGCTTCGCCGCGAGGTGGACCACAAGGCGATCACCATTGCCGCCGGCCGGACCCTCGCCCCCAACGTTTTCGACGTCCTGCTCAGCGAGGACGATTTCAAGCGGGCGCAGGAATGGGGCACTCCGCTGGCTGAGGAACTGTGCGACGTCGTCATCAACCATGTCCGCAGTCAGGGCTACACGCTCCAGGGCTCCGTGCGGATCTCATTCCGCCGCTTCGAAGAGCTGCGGGCCGGCGATTTCGAGATCAAGTCCTCCACCGAAAAATCAAGCGGGGCACCAGCCAGCCCAGCGCCCCGGCCTAATCTCCCGGCCGCCCCCAGCCGCCAGCCCACCCGCCTGCAGCCAGTCCTGGACATCGATGGCCAGCGCTACTCGCTCAATGCCCCTTCGATCATCCTGGGCCGGTCCTCCGAGGCCGACATCCTGGTTGACGACACCGGCGTGTCCCGCCGCCACCTCGAGATCCGCACGGCGAACGGGGTTACCAGCGCCGTGGACATGGGTTCCACCAACGGCAGCTATGTTAACGGGCACAAGGTCGCAGGCAGCACCGAACTTACCGACGGCTCCACCATCACGATGGGACGGACAAAGATCATCTTCCGCTTGCTCCCCGCCACCTCTGGTGGCCGCCCATGAGCGAACTGACCATTACCGCCCTCCGCTTCGGCTTCCTGCTCCTGCTCTGGGTGCTGATTTTCAGTATCGTGTCGGCAATGCGCCGGGACCTGATGGTGGGCCGCAAGGCCGCCGTTGGAACTCCCACTGCCCGCCAGGTCCGGAAGAACCCTGAACTGGCCGATGCCCCGCCGCAGCCCGTGAAGCAGCAGGCACACCAGCTCGTGGTCACCGAAGGACCCCTCAAAGGCACCACCATCCCCCTGGCGGCCAGTCCCATCCTCCTCGGCCGGGCCCAGGAAGCCACCTTGGTGCTTGAAGACGACTACGCCTCCGGCCGTCACGCCCGGCTCTTCCCGCAGGGCAGTAGATGGTTCATAGAGGACCTGGGCTCCACCAACGGCACGTATCTGGCGGACCAGCAACTTACCCGCGCCCTGCCCGTTGAGCCTGGCGTACCTGTGAGGATCGGCAAGACGGTCATCGAATTGAGGCCATAGCCATGGCCGATCCAGAAATTCCCGCAGACGAGGCACAGCCCGCGCAGCGGCCCCTCATCATGCGTTATGCAGCCCGCTCGGACGTGGGCCGCATCCGCGCCAAGAATGACGACTCCGCCTACGTGGGCCGCCACCTTGCGGTCGTCGCCGATGGCATGGGTGGCCACGCCGGCGGTGACGTTGCCTCCGCCGCTACCGTCCTGGACATGCTGCACCTGGATCACGGGGATTACGACGGCGACGCCGGCACCGTGCTTGCGGATGAAATCCAAACAGCCAATTCCCTCCTGTCCGAGCTGGTCCACATCAATCCCAAGCTCGCCGGCATGGGAACCACCGTCACCGCCCTGCTCCTTGCCGAAGGCAAACTGCACTTCGCCCATATCGGGGACTCCCGCGCCTACCGCCTTCGCGACGGCGTTTTCGAGCAGGTGAGCGTCGACCACACGTTTGTGCAGCGGCTCATCGATGAGGGCCGGCTCCGGCCCGAGGAAGCCGAGACGCATCCGCACAAAAACGTCCTGATGCGCGTTCTCGGCGACGTCGACGCCAGCCCGGAACTCGACCTCGACACCTTGGACGTCAAGCCCGGGGAACGCTGGCTTCTCTGCTCGGACGGCCTCAACTACGTTGCCGGGCACGTAGTGGAACGGACGGTCCGGGAGACGAAGGACCTCCGCGAATGCGTCGAGACCCTCGTTAACCTGACGCTGGAAGCCGGCTCACCTGACAACGTCACGGTGGTGATGGTGGAAATAGCGGAGGAAACGCGCGACGACGTCAGTACCGCCGCCGTCGAAATCATCCCTCCCGCGTCAGTCACCGCAGTCGTCACACCCAGCGGGCCCGCCGGTCCGGCTGCACAGCAGCCACCTGCTGCCGGGGACGTGGCCGAGCCCAAACCGGCCGAAGCGCTCCCCTCAGGGAAATCTGACGAAGAAAAGCCTGATGCAGGAAGGGTCGACGCCGAAAACCCGGACGAAGCCAAAGCTGATGCGGGGCAGTCCGGCAAGGGCGAAAGCGCCGATTCCACAGACCCGCACCTCGGCGAACATCTCTCCGCCGAAGTCCTCCGGGAGGAACTGGCTTCCCGCCCGCACGAACTTGTGGGCGCCGCAGCCGCAGCGGCAGAGTCCGGCTCCATTCCCACTATCGCCGGCCGTACGGTGGCCCGACGCGCGGCCACGGTGCTGACGCACAAAGCCGACCAGCAGTCCGTCGATGCAGATGAATCCTTCCTTCAGCCGAGGCCTCGCCGCTGGGTCACATGGTCCATCGCGGCCTCGGTCCTGGTGGTCCTCACAGTCGGGCTCTGGCTCGGCTACGCGTGGACACAGACGCGCTACTACATCGGCGAATACGATTCCCGGGTCGCCATTTACAACGGAGTCTCCCAGCGCCTCGGCCCTATCCAGCTCTCCAGCCTTGAAGCCGTGACGGAAATCCGGATGGACTCGCTGCCGCCGTTCTCGCAGCAGCGAGTCCGCCAGACCGTCCCGGCGCGGGACCTTTACGACGCCCAGCGGATCGTTAAGAACCTTGAGCGGACGGGCACTACCTCCCCGGCTGACGAATGCCCGTCGCCGACTACCGGCGCCACAACGACCCCGCCCGCACCGGCACCCACAGAAACGGCAGCGCCCGCACCCTCTCCGTCGGATCCGGCAGCAGCGCCGGCTCCCACGTCGCCCTCACCAAGTCCTACCGTCACCTGCGAGGGCACCCCATGAGCCAGCTAAGTACTATCCCCAAACCCAGGCGGAACGTCGAACTGCTGTTGTTGTTGCTTGCCCTGTCGGTGGGAATCGGCGCCAACATGTTGGTCGGTGTGGATCAGGAAAAGGCGTTTGATACCGATTTCTGGTTCCAGTCCAGCCTGCTCGCCGCTGCCGCACTGGCGTTCCACGTGGTCCTGCGGATCCGGGCGAAATATGCCGATCCGGTGATACTTCCCCTTGTTGTAGCGTTAAACGGTCTCGGCCTCGCCATGATCCACCGACTGGACGGGCCCGGCGACGACACCGGCAACGACCAGCTCCGCTGGACATTGGTCGCTATGGCCGTGGCGATCGCCGTCATTTGGTTCCTCAAGGACCACCGGGTCCTCCGTCGCTTCACTTATATTTCCCTGGCAGCCAGCGCACTCTTGCTCGTCTTGCCGCTGGTACCGGGAATCACAGCCGGCGAAATCCTGGGCGCCCGTGTGTGGATCAGACTCGGCCCATGGACCTTTCAGCCGGGCGAAATTGCCAAGATTACGCTTGCCATCTTCTTCGCAGGTTACCTTTCGTCAAACAGGGACCTGATCCTGCTGGCGGGGCGGAAGATCGGCCCGCTGCAATTCCCTCGGTTCAAGGACATGGGTCCGATGATCACCGCCTGGCTGGTGAGCATCGGCGTGCTCATCTTCCAGCGGGACCTTGGTTCCTCTGTCCTGTTCTTCGGCCTGTTCATCGTGATGATCTACGTGGCCACCAGCCGGATCAGCTGGGTAGTGATCGGCGTAGCACTCATCCTGGGCGGCGGCTTTGTGGCTTCGAAGGTGTTCTCCCACGTTGGCCTGCGCATTGATGGCTGGCTCAACGCCTTCACCGACGAGGTCTATGGACGGCAGTTCGGCGGCAGCTTCCAGATTGTTGAAGGCCTCTTTGGCATGGCCAACGGTGGCCTCGTAGGGACGGGTCTCGGACAGGGCCGGCCCAATCTCGTGCCCTTTTCCAACAGCGACATGATCATCGCCTCGTTCGGTGAAGAGCTCGGACTCATCGGGCTGTTCGCCATCGTCATGATGTTCCTGCTGCTCTTCACGCGCGGCTTCCGGGCAGCCCTGGGCACCCGCGACGCCTTCGGTAAGCTCCTCGCCTGCGGCCTGTCGTTTGCCATCGCGCTGCAGTGCTTCGTGGTGATAGGCGGCGTCACGCGCCTCATTCCACTCACCGGCCTAACCACGCCCTTCCTGGCCGCAGGCGGTTCCTCGTTGCTCGCCAACTGGATCATCGTGGGCCTGTTGCTCATGATTTCGCACACGGCAAGGGGGCCAGTGGACACCACACCGCTGCCGCCTGCCAAGGGCGCAGAATCCAACGGCATTGACACACCAACCGAGGCGGTGAAGCACCTGTGAACCAGGCAATACGAAACTCATGGGTCGCCGCGATCGCGATGTTCGCACTGATTTTCGGTGCTCTGAGCTACGTGCAAGTGATCGGGGCGGACGACCTCAAGGCCAACGCCTGGAACAAGCGCGCCATCCTGCAGGACTACTGCAATGACCGGGGTGCCATCATTGTGGGCGGCACGCCGATAGCCGAGTCGGTTGAAGGCTCGGAGACGTGCAAGTTCCAGCGCACCTATTCCCAGCCCGAACTCTATGCAGGCATCACCGGCTATTTCTCTCAAAACTATGGAGCCACAGGGCTGGAAATTGCGATGAATGACCAGCTGGCCGGCAGCTCCGACCAGCAGTTCCTGGACCGGATAGGCCAGCTGTTCCTCGGAAACCAGCCCAAGGGCGCATCGGTGGAGCTGACCATCGATCCTCGGATCCAACAGCTCGCCTACGACCTCATTCCGGACGGACAGCGCGGTTCCATTGTGGTGACCAACCCCAAGACCGGTGCCATCCTGGCCATGGTGTCGAAGCCCTCCTACAACCCCAACCTCATCGCCACCCAGGACCCCACTGCTGAGAGCACGAATATCAACGAGCTCGTCAAGGTCCCCGGTATCAACCTGAACCAGTCCGTCAGCGGCCCGACCGGCGAGCTCCTCGCCCCCGGCTCTGTCTTCAAGCTCGTTGACACCGCCGCGGCCCTGAATTCGGGCAAGTACAACAAGGACAGCCAGCTACCCAACCCTGCCGAGATGCCCTTCACCGGCATCTCGTACAAGCTCCCCAACTACGCGGGGGGCAACTGCTACACCAGGGACACGGCTTCCTTCGCCTTCGCCCTGCAGCAGTCATGCAACACGCCTTTCGCCAGCATCGCCCTGGACCTGGGGCGCGACGCCATCGCCGAACAGGCGAAGAAGTTCGGCTTTGGCGAGAGTCTGGGGGACCAGCTGAAACTTGATTACGCTCTGCAGGGCTTCCCCGATAACTTGGACGAACCGGGGCTGGCCCAGTCCGCTATCGGCCAAAAGGACGTCCGGGCAACGCCGCTCCAGATTGCGCTGATGACGGCGGCAATAGCGAACGATGGCGTCCAGATGAGCCCAAGCCTGGTCAAGACCCTTCGCTCACCGGACCTCCGCGTCCTGGAAGAACCCCAGCCGACGCCTCTGCGCACGTCAACCACGCCCGACATCGCCAACCAGATCACCGAATGGATGACCAGTGCGGTGAGCGAGGGCATCGCCCGCGGCGCGGCCGTTCCCGGCGTTCAGGTGGCCGGCAAGACAGGTACGGCGGAATTGGGCAATGGCCTGAACAACTCCTGGTTCACGGGCTTTGCCCCCGCGAACAACCCGCAGGTGGGTGTCACGATCGTCATGGAAGGCGTAGACATCACCACCGGCGCACAGCTAACCAGTCCGAACGCGAAGAAGATTTTTGAGGCGGTGTTGAATAAGTGAGGCCTACAACAGGAATCACCCTCGGCGGCAGATTCCAGCTGACCACGCGGATTGCGATCGGCGGCATGGGAGAGGTTTGGAAAGCCAAGGACCAGGTCCTGGGCCGAATCGTCGCCATTAAGGTGCTCAAGGAGGAATACACCGGCGACCCCGGCTTCCTGCAGAGGTTCCGTGCTGAGGCACGCCACACCGCGCTCCTGAACCACGTGGGCATCGCAAATGTCTTTGACTACGGCGAGGAAGAGGGCTCCGCCTACCTCGTGATGGAACTCGTCCCGGGCCAGCCGCTGAGCAGCATCATCGAGCACGAGCAGGTGCTGTCCCCGGACCGGACCCTGTCCATGATCGCGCAGACCGCCCGGGCTTTGTCCGTCGCCCACGCCCAGGGACTGGTCCACCGCGACATCAAGCCGGGCAACCTGCTGATCACTCCCGACGGCCGGGTCAAGGTCACCGACTTCGGCATTGCCCGCCTGGCCGACCAGGTCCCGCTGACCCAGACCGGGCAGGTAATGGGAACGGCCCAGTACCTCGCCCCGGAGCAGGCAACAGGCCAGACCGCCACTGGTGCCTCGGACATCTATTCGCTCGGAGTGATCGGCTACGAGTGCCTTACCGGGCACCGGCCGTTCTCCGGCGAATCCCAGATCGCCATTGCCCTGGCGCAGGTCAACGATGCCCCGCCGCCGCTGCCCGATACGCTGCCCAAACCGGTCCGTGCCCTCCTGATGTCCATGTTGGCCAAGGATCCCAAGAACCGGCCGGCCAACGCCATCAAGCTGTCCGAGGCCGCCGAGGCTATCCGCAACGGCGACATCAGCGCCGCACACGCCGCCGTCCCCGGAATGCTGTTGTTCGAAGCTGCCACCGGCCCCATCACGGCCCCGGTGAATGTTGCCACCGCGCCCACGGGCATCATCGGCGGGCAGAAGGACAGCTCCACCACGTCCACCTCCGCACTGCCGGTACTGGGGGCCGCTGCCGCAGGTGCGGCAGGCGGTGCCGCAGCAGGCGCTGCTGCTGCCAACGCCGCCGGCACCGGCACTGGAGCCGCCGGTACGCTGTCGCGGGCCGATGCGCTTGCTGCGGAACGCTCCTGGGTCCAGGAAGAAGAGACGTACGACGACGAACCTGCCGACGAGCCCCAGCGGCGGGGCCGGAGCCCTTGGACTTGGCCCCTGATCGCCCTGATCCTGCTGGTGCTCTTCGCGCTGGTCGGTTTCTTCCTGTCCCAGCAAGGCATCCTGTTCCCTCCGAGCAATCCCACCAGCTCCGCGCCCAGCACGACATCCAGCAGCCCAAGTCCGACAACAACGTCCGCATCGCCCACTCCCACCTTGACGACGCCACCGCCAACGCCCACGCCCACCCCGACGCCCGAGACCGTAAACATCATTTCCGCGGCCTACCTGGGCAAGGACTACCGCCAGGTCCAGTCCTCCTTGGAAGCGTTGGGCCTCTCGGTGACCGTCCTTCCGCAGCAGAGTGCTGAGACGGCCGGAACGGTACTGGAAATCAACCCGACCGGAACCGTTCCCAAGGGCACGGCCGTCACCATCATCTACGCCGTACCGCTTCCGACGGCCACTCCGGTTCCAACCACGACGCCGAAGGCCACCGCCAGCGAGACCGCCCTGCCCGACTGCACCACTGGCCAGTTGCCGGGCGTGCCCGCCACCTGCAAGCCGTAGCCTCCGGGACGCCCAGTGACTGACACGCCCCGTACGCCGTCGCACCGTGAGGACAGCCTCCCGGTGGATAACCAGCGTGTCCTGAGCGGCCGCTACGAACTCGGCGGGCTGATCGGGCGCGGCGGAATGGCGGATGTCCACAGGGGGGTGGACACCAGGCTGGGCCGGACCGTTGCCATCAAGCTGCTCCGCCCCGACATGGCCAGGGATCCGCAGTTCCAGGCACGGTTCAAGCGCGAGGCGCAGGCCGTCGCCGCATTGAACCATCCCTCCATCGTTGCCATCTACGACACCGGCGAGCACACGGTTCCGGACGGAACGGAAGACAGCATCCGCGTTCCCTACATCGTGATGGAGTTTGTGGAAGGCAAGACCATCCGGGACCTCATCAGGGCCAAGGAAGTCAGCATTGACCAGGCCATCGAGTTCGCCTTGGGCGTGCTCGCGGCACTGGAGTACAGCCACAAGGCCGGCATCGTGCACCGGGACATCAAACCGGCCAACGTGATGTGCTGCGAGGGTACCAACTCCGTCAAGGTGATGGACTTCGGCATCGCCCGGGCTATCGCCGATTCGTCGGCCACCATGACCCAGACCCAGGCCGTAGTGGGCACGGCGCAGTACCTTTCGCCGGAGCAGGCCCGTGGTGAAACCGTGGACGCCCGCAGCGACCTCTATTCCGCCGGCTGCCTGTTGTACGAAATGCTCACGGGCCGCCCGCCGTTCATTGGGGACAGTCCGGTTTCAGTCGCCTACCAGCACGTCCGGGAGATCCCGGAACCTGCGAGCAGCGTTAATCCCGAGGTGTCGCCGGCGCTGGACAGTGTCCTGGCCAAGGCCCTGCTCAAGAACAGGGCTGACAGGTTCCAGGACGCGGCGGCATTCCGGCGTGCCCTTCGCGCCGCCCGGGCTGGAGTGCCGGTTCCGGACGTTTCGGCAACCGAGGCGCCGACGGATCCGAACGACCACGTTCCGACGCCGGAACGTACGCCCGCCACCGAGGCCTTCGCTTTCACTGGCGCCAGTTTCCTGGACGACGCCCCCACCGGCCGGCTGCGGGCAACGTCCAACAACCACTCCAACGGGAACTCCCTGGCCGCCGGAGCGGCCGGAGCGGCCGGAGCCTACGAGCCGCCGGACGCGGATGAGCTTCCTCTCGGCCTCCCGCCGGAACGGGAGCGGAGTCCGCGGCAGAAGTCCCGTCGTCGTGCCTGGATAGTCACCCTGGTGATCTTCACACTGCTGGTCCTTGCTGGCGGCGGCCTGTGGCTCTACAACACGGTCAACAGACCAGCCCCAGCAGCCCCCAAGGTGGAGATCCCCGTAGTGGCCGCCATGACAGAGTCCGCGGCCCTGCAAGAGCTCTACGGGGCCAACCTGCGCCCGCAGATCAAACGGGCCCAGCACGATACCGTTCCCAAAGGGACAGCGATCGGGACGGACCCGGCAGCCGGAACATCGCTTGATCCCAATTCCGAAGTAATCCTGAACATCTCCGATGGCCCCAGCGCGGTCAAGGTACCGGAGAACCTGCCCGGGAAGACTGAGGCGGCAGCCCGGGACGTCCTGCGGCAAAGCGGCCTGGTGGGCGCCCCGACCACCACTATGGCCAACAGCGCCACCGTACCGGCCGGCATTGTGATCACCACCAGCCCCGCCCCCGGGCAATCGGTGGCCGTCGGCAGCACCGTGGAGATTGTGGTCTCCACCGGGAAGGTGGCCATGCCGGAACTGCGCGGCCTTACCCGTGCCGAGGCCGAAACTGCCTTGAAGGAACTGGGCCTTGTTCCGAATGTGCAGGAAGTGGAAAACTCCCAGGTGGAGGCTGGCCGGGTGACGGACCAGAGCGATCCCGTCAACGCCGCTGTCGAACAGGGGAAGACCATCAACATCGTGGTGGCCAAGGAGCCGCCACCGCCGGTAACCCCCACACCGACGCCGACTCCCACCCCGTCAGCCACCAAAAAAGGCTGACCCCGCGTCCTTCATGGAACGCGGGGCCAGATGTGCCAGTCCTGCTGCACTGCGCCGGTCAGCAGCGCCTATTGGTCAGTGCTGGATGAGCGGACTCAGTTTGGCGGCCCGGGATGCGGCACCGGCCATGCCCAACGATTCGAGCCAGTTGCCCAACATCTGGTAGCCGCCCTCCGTCAGCACGGACTCAGGGTGGAACTGCACGCCGCACAGCGGCGCCGTGCGGTGTTGCAAGCCCATAACCACGCCGGTAGAAGTTTCCGCCGTGATCTCCAGGACGTCCGGGATGGTGTCGCGGACGGCTGCCAGCGAGTGATACCGGGTGGCGGTCACGGGGGAGGGGAGGCCTTCGAAAACACTCGTTCCGTGGTGCTCCACCAAAGAGGTCTTGCCGTGCATCAGCTCAGGGGCATGGGTCACTTTGCCGCCGTAGGCCTCGGCCAAAGCCTGGTGGCCCAGGCAGACACCGAACATGGGCTTGTTGTTGTCCCCGCACCACTTGATCAGTTCGATGCAGACTCCGGCTTCCGCCGGGTTGCCTGGGCCGGGCGATATGAGGACACCGTCGCGCGTTCCTGCCATTTCAATGGCTTCAGCCAGCGTGACATCGTCGTTGCGCACCACGGTGGTCTCGGCGCCGAGCTCCTGGAGGTATCCCACCAGGGTGTATACAAAGCTGTCGTAGTTGTCTACGACCAGGATCTTGGTTGTGGTCATGGCTGGGTTGCAGAACCAATCGTTGAGTCGGTGAATGGGGTGAAAGTGGACATCCAGGGGAACAGGAACTGGGCCATCAGGACCAGGGCGGCGAAGACAAGCAGCACCGAAGTGGCGATCCGCAGCCAAAGGGGGCCCGGCAGGTGCCGGAAAATCCAGGCGTACATGATCAGCCCTCTCCGATCGCGGCGGCCACCTGGGCCGCTATCTCAGCCGGGGGGCCCGCCGAGGCAGGCCGCCAGCTGTCCAGGAGCGCATAGGCGATAATGCGTTCCTGGGAGCCGAAGCGCGGGTTGCAGCTTGTCATGGTGAGGAAACTTTCGGTGGGTGTGAGGCCGGGCCTGGTGGGCACCGGTTCCAGCACATCGGTCCGGGATGGCAGCACAATCTGGTTGTTGCGGAAGACATACACGTAGTAGCCATCCTTGGTCTGGACGTAGATTTTGTCCCCGGGTACCAGGGTGTGGATGCTGTCCAGGACTGCGCCGTGTGTCTGCCGGTGGCCGGCCACCGCAAAATTCCCCACGGCCCCGGGCATTGCAGTGTTGCTGTAGTGGCCCAGCCCCAGGGTATCCAGCACATCACCGGTAGTGCCTTGGACAATGGGCCGGGTGTAGTTCGCACCGAAGCGCGGAATGTACATGATGCCGATGGTTCCGGCGTGTCCGGGGGCCGCAGAGACTACGGGTGCTCCGTAATTCACGGCGCCGGGGGCCGAGGGCGAACTGGTGGGCGCATCCGCGCCGAGATCCTGTGCGAATTCCTTGATGATGGCGCTCTGCCTGGCGTCCGATTCCACGTTGGTCCACCACAGCTGCCAGCCCACAAAAAGCAGCAGGACGATGCCCGCCGTGATGAGCAGCTCGCCCAGCACCTGGACAGTCCCACGCAGAATCACGACGCCGGGCCCCGGCGCAGTGCCGGTCCTCGCCTTCTCCTGCAATACCACGCGTTCTCCTCCGGGCGGTCACCACGGGCGCTGGTTGGCCCTGAACTACGGCTAGAATTGGCTGCTAGTAAGAATCCAGATTTGACCAAGATCGCGCAGACCGCTGGCAATTTCCTTCTTGCAGGATATCAAGCCCGGGTCGCCGAGCTTGCCTCAGCCGCAAGGAGAGCACGTGCCCGAGTCCAAGCCACGCAAGAAGACTTCCACCCCGGCCCAAGCGGCTTCGTCCACGCAGGCGTACAAGCCGAACCCCGTGTGGTTCAAGCCTGTCATGTTCGGCCTCATGATCATCGGGCTGCTCTGGATCATCACGTTCTATATCAGCGAAGGCCAGCTTCCGGTCAAGGCCTGGGAATCATGGAATATCGTCGCCGGGTTCGGCATCGCCATCGTTGGCTTCCTGATGACCACCCGCTGGCGTTCGTAGCGTCCGGAGTATGATCCCCGGCCCTGGCGGCACCGTTCTTGGCGACGACGGACTCTTCCGTCCGCCCTGGGCCGCCGTTGATCCCCTCCTCCGGGAGTACTACGACACCGAGTGGGGCCTGCCGGTCCGGGACGAACAGGGCCTCTACGAACGCATCAGCCTGGAGGGTTTCCAAGCCGGCCTGTCCTGGGCCACTATCCTGCGGAAACGCCCGGCTTTCCGCGCCGCGTTCCACCACTTCGACCCGGATATCGTAGCCACTTTCACTGAAGACGATGTGGAGCGGCTGCTGCAGGACCCCGGGATTATCCGGAACCGGCTCAAAATCCGGGCCGCCATCACGAACGCGAAGGCGGTCATAGCCCTGCGCAGCGAAGGCGGGCTCGTGAACTTCGTCTGGAGCTTCCAGCCCCCCGAGACGCCGCAGCCGCTCACACATTCCGATATCCCCACCCAGTCCCCGGAATCGGTTGCGCTCTCCAAGGCGCTCCGCAAGAAGGGCTTCTCCTTCGTGGGGCCTACTACGATGTACGCGCTGATGGAGGCGATCGGGATGGTGGACACGCACCTGCTGGACAGCCACCGCCGAGGATCATCCGGGGTATGGCTGGATGCCCGCGAATAAGTCCGTGCCTGCGAGTTCTCCCCAGCTGTTCCTAAAGTTATCCACAATGTGAATAACTGACGCCCGGCGATTTACCGAAAGGGCCCGCAGATGCCCTCAATCAAGGCTTATGCGAACAGTGCCTTTGGCGAGGCAGTTATTAACAGTGTGGATTAGCTGTGGATAAGACTCGGCTCTCCCCACAGACGGGGCGGGAAACCGTGGCCGCAGCAAGTCCCGCTTCCGCGCTGGAACCGTTACTCCTGGCGGCGTACTGGATGATGGCTAGTTATGGAGACCCGGTTGAACGCGTTCATGGTGATCGCCAGCCAGCTGACCGCTGAGAACTCATCCGCGGTGAGGTGTCGCCGGGCATAGCCTTCCTCTACCTCCCGTGAGCGCGGATCCGGGAGTTCCGTGATGCTCTCGGCCAGCGCCAGCGCAGCACGCTCCCGGTCTGTGAACAGGGCCGTGTCCCGCCACGCGGGAAGTACCGCAAGCCGTTGGGGGGATTCGCCGTTTTCCACGGCATCGCCGACGTGCATGTCCAGGCAGAACGCGCAACCGTTGATCTGCGAAATGCGCACGTACATCAGTTCAATGATCTTTTCATCCACTCCGGCGGTGGCCGCTGCCTCGCGTGCCTTGAGTCCCAGGCCGTTCAGCGATCGCCACACGGCCGGGTGCTGCTTGTCTAGGAAGATGTTTGCGGTGTTGCGGCCCATGGGCCCTCCTGATTCTGGGTTGCGTCGGCGGCGGAACTTACCGGTGCGCCGATCCGCGCGGTTATCCACTTGCTAACACACGACTACCCACAACTTATCCACAGATGGGGACAACATGCATGAGTACACACGGTTATTTCCCCACAGAGGCTCCGCAGAGCCTCGCGTCGACCATGAACTACACGCGTGTGAGTTATTAACACTGTGAATAACCATGTTGAAATCCCGCCGTTTATGCTTGCTCAGCGCCTCCCCGGCTCCAGAAAGCCAGCGATATCCACAGATGCAGCTCCAAGGCGCGTGATTGTCCACTTAACCACAGGGACATCCCCAGCAGTTATCCACAACTGTGGACGTACGCCGACCCTTGCCTGCCAGCCAGTGCGTCGTTGCAGGCTTCTGGCAGGATTTGGCCTTGAACTACACCCGTGTAAGTTACCAACAATGTGGATAAACCCTGTGGAAAACCTCCGTCGGCATTCCGGACACAAAAAGACCCCGGTGTCCAAGGGACACCGGGGTCTTCGGTAAGAGCGGCTACAGCGCCAAAATCAGCCCGCCGTGACGCGGACCCAGCTCACGAGAATCAGCAGCCCAAAAACGGCCACCAGGCCAGCTGCCTGGAGCAGGCCCTGACGCGGGCCGCGCGGCGTGTACGCTACCACCGCAGCGCACAACGCCCCGGTGATGAGGCCGCCCAAGTGGGCCTGCCAAGCGATCTGGGGGATCAGGAAGCCGATGACGCCGTTGATGGCTATCAGCACCCATAGCTGGCGCGTTTCCCCGCCCCGATGCCGCTGGACCAGGAGCATCGCCCCGAAGAGTCCGAAAATGGCACCGGATGCCCCGACGACTCCGGCGAGCTGCTGGCCTGGGACCAGCAGCGGATTGAGGAGCAGATAGCCCACCGAACCGCCGACGGCTGAGATCAGGTAAACCGCCAGAAAGCGGACCCTGCCCAGAAGCGGCTCGAGGGCCTGCCCGAAAATCCACAGCGTATACATGTTCAGCACGATGTGGAGGACTGAATCTGGAGAGTGCAGGAACGCGGCCGTCAGCATGCGCCAGGGCTCAAACGCGCCGTAGGCGGGCGTCGCGAACACATTGTTGTACGCGAACTGTTCGTATACGGCGCCGCCGGGCACTATCCACTGCAGGACGTACATCAGCGCACAGACGGCGATAATTCCGTACGTGACGATGGGCTTGCCGGTTGTCACCGTACCGCCGTAGACGGTCCTGACGGCCGGCGTCGAACGTGCTGTTTCGTTGACGCAGTCAACACATTGGAACCCGACGGCGGCCGCGCGCTGGCAGTCAGGGCACGCGGGGCGCCCGCAGCGCTGGCACCGCACATAGGAGGGCCGGTCCGGGTGCCGGGGGCAGACCGGAACTTGCGCTGACGGCTCCGCCGCAGGGATTCCGTAACTCATTGGTGCTTGTTAGAGCTGTTCGATGTCAATGCTGTTGATGGTGACGTCCTCGACCGGGCGGTCGCCCATGCCGGTGCGGACACCCTCGATGGCGTCGACGACCTTCTTGGAGTCCTCGTCAGCCACCTCGCCGAAGATGCTGTGCTTGCCCTGCAGCCAGTCGGTGGGGATCGTGGTGATGAAGAACTGGGAGCCGTTGGTGCCCTTGCCCATCTGGATGCCTGCGTTGGCCATGGCCAGCTTGTAGGGCTGGTTGAAGCTGAGCTCGGGGTGGATTTCGTCGTCGAACTTGTAGCCGGGTCCGCCCACACCACGGCCCAGGGGGTCGCCGGCCTGGATCATGAAATCCTTGATGATGCGGTGGAAGATGGTGCCGTTGTACAGCGGGGTACCCGTCTTGTCCTCGCCGGTTTCCGGGTGGGTCCAGGCCTGCTCGCCCGTGGCGAGGCCGATGAAGTTCTTGACCGTCTTGGGGGCGTGGTTCCCGAAGAGGTTCACGACGATGTCGCCGAGGCTGGTGTGGATGGTTGCTTTTGCGGTTGCGATGGCAGTCATAACGCTTATTCTTTCACGGCCCGCCAAAGCGGCACGGGTGTGGACGGCAGTTCCGCGCTGGGTGAAATCAGCCTGAATTCCGGGCCAAGAATAGCCGGTGAAGGTCAATCCACGTAGGCTAACAACAGAACCGTCACATTAATCGGGAGGTAGTTGTGAAGAAATCGGATCGTATTGCCCGTGACCTTGAGCAGTCAGTCAACAGCGCGGTAGAGAACGCCAAGGACTGGGCAGCCCCCCGCGTGGAAGCAGCAGTGGACTGGGCCGTTCCCCGCCTGCAGCATGGCCTGGATACCGCATCTCCCAAGATCCAGGAAGGGCTTAAGACAGCCGCCCACAACCTTGCCGACGGCGTAGCAACAGTAACGCCGCGGATCCAGGACGGGCTAGCCCACCTGGCCCCAAAGATCCACGATGCTGTTGAAGGCACCACTCCGCGCCTTCACGAAGCGCTGGACAAAGCCACACCCGTGATCCTGAACGCCCGCGACCGCGTAGTGGTGGAGTACCTGCCACGCCTCTCGGACCAGATCGGCCAGGCGTCCGAAGCTGTTCACCGCACGCTGGAGAATGCTCCGTTGCACGTGGACGCCGTAGCCCAGCGTCTTGCCGATTCCGGAGTTGTGCACTCCATCCAGGAGCAGGCCCACACGGCAGGGACCCAGCTCAAGGCAGCCGCGCATGAAGCCGGCAAGGTGGTAGGCGTGCAGATCGCCCAGCCTGAGAAGCCCAAGAAACGCGGTTGGCTGGTCTTCGGCATCATCGCCGCCGCCGTGGCCGCTGGTGTTGCCGCGTGGAAGGCTTCCAAGCCGGTTGAAGATCCGTGGAAGACCCCTTCTCCGGTGACGCCCACACCCGCCCCGGTGCCCGCCACCACGGTCAACGACCTCAAGGAAACCGCAGCCGACGCCGTCGGCAACGTGGCAGCCGCTGCTGCCTCAGCTGCAGGGGCCGTTGCGGAAAAGGCCAAGGATGTCGCGGAAGATGCCAAGGAGGCTGCTGAAGATGCAGCCGACAAAGCCAAGCACGTCGCCGAGGACGCCAAGGACGCTGCCGCGAAGGCAACAACCGATGCCAAGACCGCGATGAAGAACATCGCCTCCAACATGAACGGATCCGCGGACAAGGACACCGTCTAGCAGTTCAGGCGCTTTGCGCCGTCAGCTGAAGGGGTCCCGCCTGGTGCGGGCCCCTTCAGTGTTTTCCCAGTGTTTGTCCGGACTTGAGCCGGCAGCCCGTGGGGCGGTCACCGATCGATGCTAAATTTGAACTGATGTCAGCCGATAAATCCTCTGGGGATGCCTTGAACGACGCAGCACAGCTGCCCCGCGTGTCCATTGTCATCCCGGCTTACAACGAGGAAAGTGTGATCCGGCAGTGCCTCATCGCTGCCGTCTACCAATCGGTCCCGGCGCACGAGATCATCGTGGTGGACAACCTCTCCACAGACCGGACCGCGGCAATCGTGCAGCAGATGCAGCTGGAGTATCCGGAAAGCCCCATCATCCTGCTGAGCCAAGACCGCGACCAGGGGTTGATTCCCACCCGCAACTTTGGCCTGGACCATGCAACCGGTGACATTCTGGGCCGGATTGACGCCGACTCCGTCGTGGAGCCGGACTGGGTGGAGCAGGTCCAGAAGGCGTTCCAGGACCCCTCAGTCCAAGCGGCCACGGGCCCGGTGGTCTACTACGACATGCCAATGCGCCGGTTCGGCCTTAAAGCCGACGACAAAATGCGCCAGCTGATGCTTAAGCTCGCCAAGCACCAATACCACTTTCTCTTTGGCTCAAACATGGCGCTTCGGGCCTCGGCGTGGGAAACCATTCGGTCCGAGACCTGCCGTGATGAGAAGGATGAGATGCATGAGGACATCGATCTGTCCCTGCATCTTGCCGACCACGAACTCAAAGTGCAGTACTGGCCGCAGATGGTGTCCGGAATGTCTGCCCGCCGGCTGGAAGATTCACCCCGCGACTACCGCTACTACGTGACGCGTTTCGACCGGACGTACAAGGCCCACAACGTGAAGAAAATGGCTCTCAAGGCCCCCATGGTGGTCTTCTTCTCCGTTTACTTCCCGGCCAAGCTGCTGCGTGCCATCCACACCGTCAACACGGCTCAGCCGGTCCGCCGCGGCGGCCAGTAAGCACCTTCGGTACGGTCCTTACGGTCAGTCCGTTCCGAGCTCCGCGAGGCGGTCCGACGGCGGTTCGCCGTCCCGGGTGCCGTCCTCTGAATCCAGGCGCCGCCGTCGGGCGTTTCCGGACCGTTGTCCCAGGACGACGACGGCCAGTCCTACCAGGATCAGGGCCAACCCTGCATAGGTTCCGGCCGGGAGGGTTTCGTCCAGGAAGACGGCCGCCAGCACCGCAGCGCCGGGGATTTCCAGCAAGATGATCATCGAGACCAGCAACGGGCTCATCGTGGCCAGCAGGTGGTTGAAGGCTGTGTGGCCCACCAATTGCGCACACACGGTGATGGCGATAATCCCCAGCCAGCCGCCGGCGTCGAACCCTGTCAGGGGTTGTCCGCTGAACAGGGCGAGGACGGCCACCAGTGCGGCGCACATGCCGTAGCAGAGCGTCGTGTACGTCCCTGTGGTCATGCTTTGCCGCGCCTTGCCGCCCGCCAGCGTGTACAGCCCGGCCAGGGCCCCGCCGGCCACCGCCAGCAGGTCGCCCAAGAGCGCCTCGGGGGAGCTGCCCATATCAAAACCCGTGATGGCAACGACGCCGCCGAAAGCTATGCCCAGGCCGGCCAGTACGGGCCAGCGGTGTTTCGTGCCACGAAATAGCTGGAAGACAGCAATCCAACCGGATTGAAGGCACACGAGGGCAGTCGCGGCGGCCACGGAGGTCAGCTGCAGTGAGGTGATGAAGCACGCGAAGTGCAGGGCCAGGGCGACGGCGGCAAGCAGCGACCAGCGGAACTCCCGGCCGGAAATGGCCCCGAACTGCCGCGGTTCGCGCACGAGGGTGGGTGTGGCCATCACCACCGCGCCTATGGCATTGCGCCAGAACGCGATGGCCAGGGCGCTGACAGTGGTGGCACCGAGGGTGGCCGCGATCAGCGGACCGGACGAGGCAACGCCCAGCACGCCGAGTGCCGCGATGAAGAAGTTCACTGTCCAACCCTACTTTTTCGAGTTAACCAAAAAGTCCCGGACAGCGTTTCCGCTGTCCGGGACTTTCCATATGGTGGAGGCACGGGGACTCGAACCCCGAACCCCCTGCTTGCAAAGCAGGTGCGCTACCAATTGCGCCATGCCCCCATAAGAAGCAACCCGTCAATCATACCCTAGAACCTGGGAGCCTCTTGCCAGCTCCCGATCCGGGAATCCGTGCTAATCAACCGTATCGGTTGATTCGCTCCAGACCGTTTTCCGGGCCTCGGATTCCTGTGCTTTCCGGTAGAGCAGGACGCCTGCGATCGCAGCTGCAAGAACCAGCAACTTCTTCACATGCACCCCGTTCCGACTCAATCGACCAACCGGAGGACTGAACCTTTCCTGAAACCTGCACAGGTTCCGTGGGCGTACCAGGACTTGAACCTGGGACCTCTTCGTTATCAGCGAAGCGCTCTAACCGCCTGAGCTATACGCCCCGATGCCTCATCGGGCCGAGATATGACTGTACAGCACATCCCGGCCCGATCTCAAATCGAGGCATTCCGAGCAAAAAATCCGCCGGAATTATGGGATTTTCAGTCATCCGTGAGGGTAACGCCAATACCGCCCACCAGGGTGGCGGAGATGTTGTACAGCACTGCAGACAACATGGACAACGCGGTCAGCAGGACCACGTTCACTACGGCGATGATGGTGGCAAAGGAGGCCACCTGCCCCAGCGACGCAACCTTCTTCAATTCGAAGCCCCCGCCTTCGGACCCGGCGAGGGTGCCCAGGAGACTGTCCACCTGGTCGAAGATGCCGGTCAGGTCCAGGACCGTCCAGAGCACGATGGCCGCAACGACCGTAACGATTCCCAACGCCACAGAGAGCAGGAACGCCATTTTCAGGACGGACCAGGGATCAACTTTGCTGACCAGCAGGCGCGCACGCCTGACCTTGGCTTTGGGGGCCGGCTTTACCAGTCCCGGACCGCCAGGCGCGGGTCGCTGCCCTGCCGTGGCGGGACGCTGAGCCGGGCGCTGGCCCTGTCCAGGCTGGGCCTGCCCGGGCTGGGCCTGCGGACGCTGGCCTGCTGCCGCGGGGCGCTGGCCGGGCAGGCCTGCCGGAGCCGCAGGGCGCTGCTGGGGACGAACGGGGGCGTTTACTCGGGGGGCAGCCGCGGGCTGCCCCGTTCCGCCGGGAACATTGCTGTTCTGCTTGGGATATGAGTCGGGATTACTCACTCGTTACCTCCGGTGTAGTCTTCGTTCGGCTCAGCGTCGCCGGAGGCGTCCTCTGACTCAACGGCCGGTGCTGTCTCTGCCACTGCTGCTGACCCTGCGGACCCCTCGGGGGATCCGTCCTCTTCAGCCAACGTTACGTCATCCTCCAAGGATTCATCGCCCTCAAGACCGCGTTCGCTGTTCCGGGCCACTTCGATGATGCGGTCATTCTTGTCAGGTTTGGCGAAGATCACTCCCATGGTGTCGCGGCCCTTGGCAGGGACGCCAGCCACGGAGGAACGGACCACCTTGCCGCCTTCCATGACTACCAGGACTTCGTCTTCCTCCTGGACAATCAGGGCTCCCACGAGGTCACCGCGTTCCTCGGCCAGCTTGGCAACCTTGATTCCCAGGCCGCCGCGGCCCTGGAGCCTGTATTCCTCCACGGCCGTGCGTTTGGCGTAGCCGCCCTCGGTCACGATGAACACAAAGGAGCCGTCCGTGACCACGTTGGCGGCCAGCAGTTCGTCGTCCTCCCGGAACTTCATGCCGGTGACGCCGGACGTGGCACGCCCCATCGGCCGCAGTGCGTCATCGGTGGCCGTGAACCGGATGGACTGGCCCTTGCGTGAGACGAGCAGGAGGTCGTCCGATTCGGAGACCAGCTGGGCGGACACCAGTTCGTCCTCGTCCCGGAGGTTGATGGCAATGACGCCGGCAGAACGGTTGGTGTCGTAATCCTCCAGCCGGGTCTTCTTGACCAGTCCACGTTTGGTTGCGAGGACCAGGTAGGGCGCGTGCTGGTAGTCCTTGAGGTCCAGTACCTGGGCGATGTGTTCGTCCGGCTGGAAAGCCATCAGGTTGGCGACGTGCTGGCCCTTGGCATCGCGGCCCGCCTCCACCAGTTCGTAAGCCTTGGCCCGGTAAACCCTGCCGAGGTTGGTGAAGAACAGCAGCCAGTGGTGCGTGGTGGTTACAAAGAAGTGCTCCACCACGTCGTCGCCGCGCAGCTGGGCGCCCTTGATGCCCTTGCCGCCGCGCTGCTGCGAACGGTAGTTGTCGCTGCGGGTCCGCTTGACGTAGCCGCCACGGGTAATGGTGACAACCATTTCCTCTTCGGGGATCAGGTCCTCCATGGACATGTCGCCGTCGAAGCCCATCAGGATCTTCGTGCGGCGGTCATCACCGTGCTTGGCCACGATCTCAGCCAATTCGGTGCTGATGATCTCGCGCTGACGCTCCTCCGAGGCCAGGATCGAGTTGTACTCAGCAATCAGCGCTTCGAGTTCTGAGTGCCGGTCCTGGATCTTCTGGCGTTCCAGGGCTGCCAGGCGGCGCAACTGCATGTCCAGGATGGCCCGTGCCTGCAGTTCGTCGATGTCCAGCAGTTGCATCAGCCCGTCGCGGGCCGCCTCCGTGGTGTTCGAGGCCCGGATGAGAGCGATGACCTCGTCCAGCATGTCCAGGGCCTTGAGCAGCGCCCGCAGGATATGTGCTTCTTCCTCGGCCTTGCGCAGGCGGTACTTCGTGCGCCGGGCGATAACGTCCAGCTGGTGGGTCACCCAGTGCCGGATGAAGGCATCCAGGCTGAGCGTGCGCGGCACTCCGTCCACGATGGCCAGCATGTTCGCGGAGAAGTTGCTTTGCAGTTCGGTGTGCTTGTAAAGGTTGTTCAGCACTACCTTGGCAACGGCATCGCGCTTAAGCACGATGACCAGGCGCTGGCCCGTACGGCCGGACGTCTCATCGCGGAGGTCCGCGATGCCGGAGATCTTGCCGTCCTTGACCAGTTCGGCGATCTTGATGGCCAGGTTGTCCGGGTTGGCCTGGTAGGGCAGCTCGGTAACCACCAGGCAAGTACGGCCTTGGAGTTCCTCAACGTTGACCACAGCCCGCATCGTGACAGATCCGCGGCCGGTGCGGTAAGCGTCCTCGATACCCTTGTGCCCCAGGATCGTGGCCCCGGTGGGGAAGTCGGGTCCCTTAACCCGCAGCAGCAGCTCTTCGAGCAGTTCCTCGCGGCTGGCGGTCGGATTCGCCAAGTACCATTGGACGCCGTCGGCGACCTCTCGCAGGTTGTGCGGCGGGATGTTGGTGGCCATGCCGACGGCGATGCCTGAGGAACCGTTGACCAGCAGGTTGGGGAAACGCGCCGGCAGGATGGTTGGTTCCTGGTTCTTGCCGTCGTAGTTGTCCTGGAAATCGACGGTTTCCTCATCGATGTCCCGGACCATCTCCATGGCCAGCTGCGCCATCTTGGTTTCGGTGTACCGCGGGGCGGCAGCACCGTCATTGCCAGGGGAACCGAAGTTTCCCTGCCCAAGCGCCAGCGGGTAGCGCATGGTCCAGTCCTGGATCAGGCGGACCAAGGCGTCGTAAATGGCGGTGTCGCCGTGGGGGTGGTACTGGCCCATGACCTCGCCCACCACACGCGCGCACTTGTTGAACGAGCGGTCCGGGCGGTACCCGCCGTCAAACATCGCGTACAGCACGCGGCGGTGTACCGGCTTCAGGCCGTCGCGCACGTCAGGAAGGGCGCGGCCCACAATAACGGCCATCGCGTAGTCGAGATAGGACCGCTGCATTTCGGTCTGCAGGTCCACCTGCTCTACGCGGTCGATCAGCACATCGCCTTCAAGCACGGTTTCCGGAAGATCGGCGGATTCCGCCTGGTTCTCGGGTGTCTCGTCACTCATCGTCTATATTTTCCGTTTCAGGTATATGTCAGTTCTGGAATATCAGTCGGGAGTACCGCTAGATATCCAGGAACCTGACGTCCTTGGCGTTCTGCTGGATGAAGTTTCGGCGTGATTCAACGTCCTCGCCCATCAGGGTGGAGAAGATCTGGTCCGCAGCCAGGGCATCGTCCATGGTGACCTGCAGGAGGGTCCGGTTGTCCGGGTCCATGGTGGTGTCCCAGAGCTCGGTGTAGTCCATTTCGCCCAAGCCCTTGTAGCGCTGGATGCCGTTGTCCTTCGGAATGCGGCGTCCGGCTGCCTGCCCCGACAGCAGCTTGGCATCGCGCTGTTTATCGCTGAAGACGTAGTCGTGCGGCGCATTGGACCACTTGATGCGGTACAGCGGCGGCTGGGCCAGGTAGACGTAACCGTTCTCGATGAGGGGACGCATGTACCGGAAAAGGAGCGTCATCAGCAGCGTGGTGATGTGCTGTCCGTCGACGTCGGCATCGGCCATCAGCACGATCTTGTGGTACCGGAGCTTGCTGAGGTCGAAGTCCTCGCCGATGCCGGTGCCAAAGGCAGTAATCATGGACTGGACCTCGGCGTTGCCCAGGGCCTTGTCCAGGCGTGCCCGCTCAACGTTCAGGATCTTGCCGCGGAGCGGCAGGATCGCCTGGGTTTCCGGGTTGCGGCCGCGTTTGGCGGAACCACCTGCGGAGTCACCCTCCACAATGTAGACCTCGCACCTTGCCGGGTCCTTCGAGGAGCAGTCCGAAAGTTTTCCAGGCATGCCGAAGGACTCGAGCGGGCTCTTGCGGCGGGCGTTGTCGCGTGCCTTGCGGGCCGCCATACGGGCCTGGGCCGCGGAAATTGCCTTACGGATAACGTCACGGGCCGGACCCGGATTGCGCTCCAGCCAGTCGCCGAGTCCGTCTGTGACAACGCGCTGGACAAAGCCCTTGACCTCGGAGTTGCCCAGCTTGGTCTTTGTCTGTCCCTCGAATTGCGGCTCGGCAAGCTTGACTGAAATAACGGCAGTCAGGCCCTCACGGATGTCATCGCCGGTGAGGTTGTCATCCTTTTCCTTGATGATGCCCTTCTCCCGCGCGTAGCGGTTGATGAGCGAGGTCATGGCGGCGCGGAAGCCCTCTTCATGCGTTCCGCCCTCGTGGGTGTTGATGGTGTTGGCGTAGGTGTGGACGCTTTCGGAATACGCGTTGGTCCACTGCATAGCCATTTCCAGCGCGATACGCCGATCCTTGTCCTCGGTTTCGAAGGCAATCACGTCCTCGTGAACGACGTCGACCTTCTTCCCGGAGTTCAGGTGCTTGACGTAGTCCAGCAGGCCGTCGTCGTACTGGTAGACCACGGTGCGGTGCTCTGCGGTGACTTCGCCCTCGGTGACCACGGCGTCCAGGTCCAGGTCGCCGTCGTTGTCCTCCGGGGAGGTGCGCTCGTCGGTCAGGGTAATGCGCAGGCCCTTGTTCAGGAAGGCCATCTGCTGGAAGCGGGCCCGAAGCGTCTCAAAATCGAATTCAGTGCTTTCGAAAATGCCGGCATCCGGGTAGAAGGTCTGCGTGGTTCCGGTGTGGTCCGTCTCCTCGCCCTGGACAAGGCCGCCCTGGGGCTTGCCGCCGTCGGCGAAAGACATCCGCCAGACGTGTCCCTGGCGCCGGACTTCGGTGTCAACACGGCTGGAAAGTGCGTTCACTACGGAGATGCCCACACCGTGCAGGCCGCCGGAAACCGCGTAACCACCGCCGCCGAACTTGCCGCCCGCGTGCAGGATTGTCATCACAACTTCGACGGTGGGCTTGTGTTCGGTGGGGTGCATATCCACGGGGATTCCACGGCCATCGTCCACCACCTTGACGCCGCCATCGGCCTGAAGGACTACCTCGATGTGCGTGCAGTAACCGGCCAAAGCCTCATCTACAGAGTTGTCCACCACTTCATAGACCAGGTGGTGGAGGCCGCGCGGACCGGTCGAGCCGATGTACATGCCGGGGCGTTTGCGCACGGCTTCGAGGCCTTCAAGGACGGTAATGTCACTTGCACCGTATTCACGGGGGGTCACAGCGTCTGCCGGGGTGTCGGGGGTACGGGCATCCTCAACTGCGGGTTCCACTGCCTGGATATCTGTATTGTCGTTAGCCACAGGCGCTGTCGACTCCTCTGTTTTCGATGATGGCCGGCCGGAGTCCTTCCCCCAGGGAAAGCTTCGGCCAACAGGCACAAACTGATGGCGCTGGCGAGTTAGCTGACATGCGGAACCGCGATCCGCCAGCGGGAAGCGTGCGGAAAACGGACTCAGTCAACGTTTCACCGGCGCCCAGTTATCTGTTGCGATTCTATCGTGGATCGCGGCGTTCACCCGCATTCGGAGGGCCTCGGCGGCAGGCAATGTGCCTTTGTCAGGCCGTTGACCCCGCCTTGGGCGCCCCAGCGGTCCGGTCTCCGGGTGCCTATACACCCCACGGCCGTTGCATCGCCCTACACGCCCTTGGGCGAATATTCAATAGTCGACGACGGCGGCACGGACCTCGCAGGCTCACCCGTAAGTATCGCGGGGGCCGCGGCCGTTAACGCTTCGCCCTCCCTTGCGCCAACTGGGCGCCGACGGGCCCAGGACGTGGATGCTGGTCACCACGCCGTCACCAAGTTCGGTGCGGAACTTCTCGAGCAGGCTGATGCTGAGAAGGCGAAGCTGGGTGGCCCAGGCCGTTGAGTCGCAGCGAACGTGCAAAGTGGTGTCCGTAAAGCTCTCCGGTGTGCAGTGCGCGGAGATTTCCGGCCCCACAAGGGTGGCCCATTCGGCCATCACCGACCCGACAGCAACGGGCGAGGTCCAGCCGCGTTCGGCCACCAGGCGTCCCACCACCTTGCCGAGGCCCAGCGGATCACGGCCGGTGGAGTGGAACTGGCTAAAACCTCGGGTGTCCCGGATGCCGCCACGTTTTGTCTTGCCGGCACCGGCGGCGGGTGGTGCCTTGCGGCGGATCTCGCCGCGTGCCGCTGCTGCTTCGCGCATCCGATTCAGCGCCGCCTGCGGCGCGTCGATGTTGTCGGGATCCCGGCCGGGCTGGAGGCCGCCGTTTTCATCCTTATTCATCGATTCCTCCCGGGATGACCTTCACCCGCCGGCCGGAGAGTTCTTCCGGAATATCGGCGTCGACGGCGGCAGTCACCAGCACCTGTTCCGCACCGGAGACTATTGCCGCCAGTTTACGCCGCCGCTGGACATCGAGTTCGGCAAAAACATCATCGAGGATCAGGATGGGAGCGGACCCGCCCGTTCGGGCGTCGTCGAGCATCACATAGTAGGACGCCAGCCGGAGGGAGAGGCACATGGACCATGTTTCGCCGTGTGAGGCGTACCCCTTGGCCGGAGCCTCGCCCAGGACAAGTTCCAGCTCGTCGCGGTGCGGGCCCACCAGTGAAATGCCACGCTCAAGTTCCTTGCGGCGGGACGCGGCGAACGCCCGGACGTACGCTTCGGTGAGTTCTTCCACCGTCAGCGTCCGGAGGTCTTCCTGAACCGGTCCGCCCGTAGCGGACGGAAAGGCAGCACCCGGTGCTGCGCCGCCGTCGTCGTCCATCATGTTTTGCAGGCTTGAGCGGTAGGCGGCGTCGGCAACCTTTGAACCGTCCGTGAGCTGCGCATAGGCACTGGCCAAGTGCGGACGAAGCCGCTCTACCAGTTCCAGCCGGGCATGCAGCAGCTCGGCGCCGGCCCTGGCCATGTGCTGGTCCCACACGTCAAGAGTGGCTTCGTGGCCGGCGGTGAATTTGCCGGCCCTCGCAGATTTCAGCAACGCATTACGCTGCTTCAGCACACGGTCATAGTCGCTGCGGGTTGCCGCGTGCCGCGGAACCAGGCTGACCAGCAGCTCATCGAGGAACCGGCGCCGGTTGGACGGATCACCTTTGACCAGCGCCAGGTCTTCGGGGGCGAAGAGCACGGTCTGGCAGATCCCGAGGATGTCCCGCGCACGCACGGGATTGCTGCGGTTGATGCGGCCACGGTTTGCACGGCTGGCATTGATTTCCAGTTCGAGCACGGTGATCTGGCCTTCGCGGACCAGCCGGGCCCGGACCAGGGCACGCTCCGTACCGAACCTCAGCAGCGGACCGTCTGCGCTGACACGGTGCGAGCTGAGGGTGGCGAGGTAGCCGATGGCTTCCATCAGGTTGGTCTTGCCAATTCCGTTGGATCCCACCAGCACCGTGACGCCAGGTTCCAGGGCAAGGTCAACCTGGGCGTAACTGCGGAAGTCAGTCAGTGAGAGGTGTTCTAGGTACACGCGGTCTTCAGGATTCTCGAAACCCTCGGGTCCCGGGGATTGGAGCTATTTGGCAGGGCGGGTGGCATGCCCGCCGAACTGGTGGCGCAGCGCCGAAACCATCTTCATGGCGGGGGAATTGTCTTCCCGTGAGGAGAAACGGGCAAAAAGTGCTGCCGTGATGGCAGGAGCGGGCACTGCGTTGGCGATCGCCTCTTCGACGGTCCAGCGGCCCTCGCCGGAATCTTCTACGTAATCATCGATGGAGGCAAGGCCCGGATCTTCGTCAAGGGCCTTCACCATGAGGTCCAGCAGCCAGGACCGGACAACCGTTCCCTTTTGCCAGGCGCGGAAGGTCCCGGGAAGATCGTTGACGATGTCCTTGGCCGCGAGCAATTCATAGCCCTCGGCGTAGGCCTGCATCAGGCCGTACTCGATGCCATTGTGGACCATCTTCGCGTAGTGTCCGGCGCCGACCCCGCCCACATGCACAAAGCTGTCGGCCCGTTCGCCTTCCGGGCGGAGTGCGTCGAAGACCGGGAGGGCCCGTTCGATGTCGGCCGCGTCACCGCCGGCCATCAAGCCGTAGCCGTTTTGGAGGCCCCACACGCCGCCGGAGACACCGCAGTCGGCAAACCGGATGCCCTTTTCGGCCAGCGCGGCACCATGTTTCTGGTCCTCGGTGAACCGCGAGTTGCCGCCGTCGATCACCAGGTCGCCGGCGTCGAGTTTGGCCCCGAGTTCGGTGACGACCGCATCGGTGATATCGCCGGCCGGGACCATGACCCAGATAATCCGGGGTGCCGGGACGGCGGCGATGAGTTCGTCCAGCGAGGAAACATCGGTGACGTCCGGATTGCGGTCGAAGCCGGTGACGTCAATTCCACCCTTGCGCAGGCGTTCGCGCATGTTGAAACCCATTTTGCCAAGGCCGATCAGTCCGATATGCACGCTGGATCTCTTTTCTGCGCTGGTGGTGTGGCTGCGGGGACGTCATCCCAACTAGGTAGCAGTAGATGTCGTTTTGAACCCTCATAACGACATCTACTGCTACCTAGTTGGGTGGGAGGCTGGGAGGCTGCTAGTTGGGGAGGCGGACCGGCATGACCAAGTAGCGGTAGTCGTCCTGGTCTTCGCCGTCGACATCCGCCTGGGCCGTGATCATCGCTGGTTTGGGCGCGGTGGTGAAGGAGAACCGGACGTACTTGGTTTCAATGACGCTCAGCCCTTCCACCAAGTAGTGGGGATTGAAGGCCACCGTGATGTCCTCACCGGACAACTGTGCCTCGAGCTCTTCAGAGGCCTGCGCATCCTCGCCGGTTCCGGCGTCGAGGTGCAGCTGGCCTTCGGTGAAGGCCAGGCGCACCGGGGTGTTGCGTTCGGCCACCAGGGACACACGACGCACGGCTTCGACCAGTTCCTGGGTCTGCACGGTGGCGTGGATGGGTGTCGTGTCGGGGAAAAGCGAACGGATTTTGGGGTAGTCGCCATCCACCAGCAGAGATGTGGTGGTGCGGCCGCCGCTTTCGAAGCCGATGAGCCGGCTGTCGTCGTCCGCCAGGGCCAGGTTGATGTCACCGCTGTTGCCCAGTGTTTTGGCAACTTCATTCAGGGTCTTCGCCTTGACCAGCGCGCTGGTGGAAATTCCCGGGGTGACGGGCTTCCATGGGACTTCGCGCATGGCCAGCCGGTACCTGTCGGTGGCCAGGAGAGTAATGAGATCATCCTCAATTTCCATCCTGACGCCGGTCAGGATGGGGAGGGTGTCATCCTTACTGGCCGCGATGATGACCTGGGAAACAGCTTGGGCGAAAGCATCACCGGGAACTGTGCCGCTGATCGTGGGCAACGCCGGCAGCGGCGGGTACTCGGCTTCCGGCATGGTGGCTAGGTGGAAACTGCTGCGGCGGCAAGTAAGCGTGACTTTGTTGCCGTCCGTTTCCACGTCAACCGGGGCCGAAGGCAGGCTGCGGCAGATGTCTGCCAGGAGACGGCCCGATACCAGGATGGTGCCTTCCACCGCGATGTCAGCCGGGATCTCAAGCCGGGCAGAGGTTTCGTAGTCGAAACTCGAAAGGCTTACGGTGCCGGACTCAGCCTTGAGGAGCAGGCCTGAAAGGACCGGTACTGGCGGCCGCGGAGACAACGAGCGGGCTGTCCATGTGACGGCTTCTGCCAGGACGTCCCGATCGACTCTGAACTTCACGGAAGGGTGCCGCCTTTCATTGCTGCTGCCATGTCTGAACCGGGAACTCCATCGTGGAGTTCCAAAAGTGGGTGCCCCAAACTCCTGAACCTGCATGGTCCGTGCTTGCTGAACCACAAAGAAACCCGAGGATGGGAGCGCTGCTGACAGCTTAGCCGGAAGATCCGGGATTAACCCATCCCCGGCAAGGATCCCGGTTGTCCTGGGCCGCCAGGCCCTGGCAGGTTCGCCGTGTGGATCCAGATTGTTGTTTGAGGGAAATCAATTTTTTGGGATTAGTAGTGTTAATAACTGCTGTGGAAACTGTGGATAACCCCGTCTCGCCGCAGGATCCGGCGGTTAAGCCCTGTTCATGGACTGTGGGTGAAGCAGGTTTTAAACAGGGTGTGGATGGGGATAAGAATTTTGGCGGTTTCGCTGATCCACAGATGGGTTAAGGGTTTTAAGCCCATTAACCGCACTTGTCCCCTTAACTGTCCACAGGGTTATCCACATGCACCTGTTAATAAGGTATAGAGGCGGAGGGTCAGGAGTCGCGCTGCTGCTGTTTGATCCTGTTGGTGAGCTCGGTGACCTGGTTGTAGATCACACGGCGCTCGGCCATGAGTTCGCGGATCTTGCGGTCCGCATGGATCACCGTGGTGTGGTCGCGGCCGCCGAGCTCCTGGCCGATCTTGGGCAGCGACATGTCCGTGAGCTCGCGGCACAGGTACATCGCGATCTGGCGGGCCGTCACCAGTGTTCGGGTGCGTGACTTGCTGCAGAGTTCCTCCATGCTGAGCTTGAAGTACTCCGCCGTCTGCGTGAGGATCTGGCTGGAGGTGATCTCCTGGGCGCCGTCATCGGTGATGAGGTCCTTGAGGACCATCTCTGCCAGGGCAACGTCAACCGGCTGCCGGTTCAGGCTCGCGAACGCCGTGACGCGGATGAGGGCGCCTTCGAGTTCGCGGATGTTGCTGGAGATCTTGGAAGCGATGTACTCGAGGGCGTCGTCCGGCGCGGAGAGGCCCTCACTGAGCGCCTTCTTCCGGAGAATGGCGATTCGGGTTTCAAGTTCCGGCGGCTGGATGTCCGTGAGCAGGCCCCACTCGAAGCGGGACTTCATCCTGTCTTCGAACCCTGCCAGGAGCTTGGGCGGCTGGTCCGAGGTGATGACCACCTGTTTGTTGTTGTTGTGCAGGGAATTGAATGTATGGAAGAACTCTTCCAACGTCCGGTCCTTGCCTGCCAGGAACTGGATGTCGTCGATCAGCAGCACGTCCACGTTGCGGTACGTGGTCTTGAAACTCGCACCCTCGTCGTCGCGGATGGAGTTGATGAAGTCGTTGGTGAATTCTTCAGAGTTCACGTACCGGACACGAATGCCGCTGTAGAGGCGGCGGGCGTAATGGCCGATGGCGTGCAGGAGGTGGGTTTTGCCCAGCCCCGAGTCACCATAGATGAAGAGCGGGTTGTAGGCCTTGGCCGGCGCTTCGGCAACGGCCACCGCGGCCGCGTGGGCAAAACGGTTGGACGAGCCGATGACGAAGGTATCGAACACGTACTTGGGATTCAGCCGCCCGAACTCGTGGGAGGTGCTCGGCAGCATGGGTTGCGGCTTCTGCTCGATCAGCTGGTCGGACGTGAAGGACGGCTCGACGACGAGTTCCGGCTCCTCATGGATGGGCACCAGATCGGTGTCCACGTCGATGGCACAGCGGATGTCCTCAGAGAAAACGTTGTGCAGTGCGTCGTCCAGCGCATCTTTGACCTGCGTCTGCAGGACCTCGCGGGTGAGTTCGTTGGGGACGGCCACCAGAAGGGTTGAACCGATCAGGCCCTGGGCCTGGGCCAGGATGACAAAGCCCCGCTGCCGTGGTGAAACGCGGTCGTCCTGCTCCAGCAGGCTGACAACGCGCCGCCAGGAACTTCCGACAGTATTGGCGTGGTTGGCTTCGTCTACTGTCATCAATCAGTTCCTCAAAACTTGCTTTGCCTGCATTACCTGCAGCCCCAAGTCCGGAACCAGGATGCTGGTCCAGCTTCATCCACAGGGTTATGCACAGTCCGTGGATAATCGGCTACTGAGCCACTCTAGGGGATCAAAACGCCAGAAGATAGCTGGGAAGTAGCTTGTGGATAATTACACCCGTGTGGTTCTAAAAAGGGGCCTGTGAGCCAGTTCATCCACAGGCTGTTGTGGATGGTTAACCACAGCTGGGGACAAGGACCGCGGGCCGTCCCGGTTTGACTCTCGGGCGTAATTTGCCCTAACGTTGTGAAGTCCTTTGTGTCCGCTTTTTGGCCCCATCTGAATCTCTCAGACGCACCGCGTTCGAGCAGCCGGGGGAAGCGTGCATTACAAAACTTAGCGTCGGCCAGTTCTTCCCCTTTACTGATCGGGTGGGCGCACCTTTGATCCACTGGAGTAACTAACGTGAGCAAGCGGACTTTTCAGCCGAATAACCGCCGTCGAGCCAAGAAGCACGGCTTCCGCCTTCGTATGCGTACCCGTGCCGGCCGTGCCATCCTGGCAGCCCGTCGTGGCAAGGGCCGCACCGAACTGTCGGCCTAAATAACTGACTCGTCGGTTTACATTTCTTTGCGAGTTTAAGGTGCTGGCCACCCGTAACCGTTTGAGGACTGCATCCGATTTTTCAACAACCGTACGTTCCGGTGTCCGCAATGGGCGCCGGAACGTAGTGTTATATACGGCAGCTATCGCTGCCGACGAACCCAGCCGGATCGGGTTTATCGTTTCCAAAGGTGTCGGGAACGCTGTGGTCAGGAACCTCGTTAAGAGGAGACTGAGGGAAGCCGGTGCTGCCTCGCTACGCGAGTACGGTACCGGGTTCGCCATAGTGGTCCGGGCTCTGCCTGCGTCCGCGGCCGCCAGCTGGGATCAGTTGTTGGCGGACTACAACGCCGCGCTGGAATCGACGGTGAGCCGGTTGGGCAGCCGCCTTCCGCGGGCTGCTGTTAACGGTTCTACCGGTACAACACAGGAAGGGACACAGCGTGCATAACGTGACTGCCGCCGTCGTCCATTTCCTGCAGCCTGTTGCCGTCACCCTGGGCAAGGTCATCTGGAACCTGCCCCGCAACATCCTCATTCTGCTGCTCAAGGCCTATCGCAAGGTGATTTCCCCCTTGTACGGCCAGGTTTGCCGCTTCTTCCCTTCATGCTCGGCATACGCCCTTGAAGCAATCACTGTCCATGGTGCAGTCAAAGGGAGTTGGCTTGCCGTCCGGCGCCTCGCCCGCTGCCACCCGTGGAATGCCGGCGGCGTGGACCATGTCCCCGCCGGCCACCGGGAATGGCCTGAAAACCGGACCCCCACAATTGTTGTGCTGAACAACCCGGACAAGTACCTGGCTGCTCAGACTGATGGAGAAGGCCGCCTTGCGGCCTGACGAATAGGGATATCGTATGGACTTCTTTGAAACAATCATGTTTCCGTTCAAGTGGCTTGTGTCCATCATCATGGTGGGTTTTCATGAGGGCCTGAGTTCCATCGGCATGCCGGAGGCCTCCGGCTGGACATGGACGCTCTCCATCATCGGCCTGGTGCTGGTGATCCGTGCCGCTTTGATCCCGGTGTTCGTCAAGCAGATTAAAGCCCAGCGCGGCATGCAGCTGCTGCAGCCGGACCTGAAGAAACTCCAGGACAAGTACAAGGGCAAGACCGACCAGCTCTCCCGCCAGGCAATGGCGCAGGAACAGATGGCCATGTACAAGAAGCACGGCACCAACCCGTTCTCCGCCTGCTTGCCCATGCTGATTCAGATGCCGTTCTTCTTCGCGCTGTTTACGGTGTTGTCGGGTATCAGTACTGCCCGTGACAAGGGCCTCGGGATCGGGGCAATGAGCCACGAGCAGGTAGTGCAGTTTGACGACTCCACGATCTTCGGAGCCACGCTCTCCGCATCGCTCCTGCACGGCGGCGAAGGCAACCTGACCTCCGTCTGGATCCTCTCCATCGTGATGATCCTGGCCATGACGGCCTCGCAGTTCATCACGCAGAAGCAGATCATGGCCAAGAACATGTCTGAAGAAGCCATGGCCAGCCCGTTCATGCGCCAGCAGAAAATGATGCTGTACATCCTGCCGATCGTGTTCGGCGTGGGCGGCATCAACTTCCCCATCGGTGTGCTGATTTACTGGACCACCACCAACCTGTGGACCATGGCACAGCAATTCTTTGTCATCCGACGGATGCCGACGCCGGGATCCCCCGCCGCCAAGGCACTGGCCGAGCGCCGTGCGGCCAAGGGCCTGCCGGCCCTGCCCATCCTGGGCGGGAAGAAGGCCGACGCCGAAGCAGAGGCCGCCGCTGCCGCTGCAATCATCGAGGCCAAGGGTCAGCGCATTCAGCCACAACGCAAGAACAGGAAGAAGAAGTAATGTCAGCCGAGAGCACCGAACACGCCCTTTCCGACGAGGTCACCGAAGACCGCGACGAGTCCGTGAGTGATGCCACTTCCACGAAGGGCTCAACGGCCAGCCGCCTGGAGGAAGAGGGCGATGTTGCTGCCGACTACCTCGAAGAACTTCTGGACATCGCTGACATCGATGGCGACATTGACATTGAGGTCCGCAACGGCCGCACCTACATCTCCATCGTGGCCGAAGAGGAATCGGACAGCCTGGACAGCCTCGTGGGCGAAGACGGGGAGGTCTTGGAAGCGCTGCAGGAACTGACCCGCCTTTCTGTCCTGTCTGCCACCGAGAACCGTTCGCGCCTGGTGCTGGACATCAATGGCTACCGCCAGCAGCGTGCCGGACACCTTCAGAAAATCGCTGAGGATGCCGCCGCTTCGGTCAAGGAGACCGGCAAAGCCGTGGCCCTCGAGCCGATGAGCGCCTACGAACGCAAAATTGTCCACGACGCCGTAGCTGACCTTGGTCTGGTCAGTGAATCCGAAGGTGAAGGCGCTGGCCGCCACATCGTTGTATCCGCTGACTAGAGAATTGCTGAACAGCTAATCATGGTTGATATCACGGCAGCTGAACTGCTGGCCGCAGAGAAGATCTTCGGCGACCGGCTGGACCTCGCTAAGCGATACGTTGAGCACCTGGCTACCTCTGGAACGGAGCGTGGGCTCATCGGCCCGCGTGAGATCCCGCGGCTGTGGAGCCGGCACGTCCTGAACTGCGCAGTCATCGAAAGTGAGATCGCCCACGGGAGCCATGTTGCCGACGTCGGAAGCGGTGCAGGCCTCCCCGGACTGTGCCTCGCCATCGCCCGTCCGGACCTGGAACTGACCCTGATTGAGCCTCTCGAGCGCAGGGTGATCTGGCTCCAGGAAGTGGTGGATGACCTTGGCTTGGCCAACGTGACGGTCATGCGAACGCGGGCGGAGCTCGCCGTGGGGCATGTGAATGCCGATGTGGTGACCGCCCGTGCGGTGTCAGCACTGAGTAACCTGGCTGGACTCACCATTCCGCTGCTTGGCGGCAAGGGTGAGGTTGTGGCTATCAAGGGCCGCAGCGCGGGGGAGGAAATTGAAAAAGCCGCTAAGGTCATCAGGAAACTCGGTGGCGTCCAGACGTCCGTAGTCACGGTGGGTGAGCATCTCCTGGAGGAGCCCACCACCGTGGTCCGCATCGTTGTAAATAAGTCCCAAAAGATTGCCTAGCGCCGGGCCCCGGTAACCTTGGTCTACAGGGCGAAGCGGTTAGGCTAGACAACGGCAGCAAAAAGCTGAACGAGAGTGAGTGTGTCCCAGTGACCAGTAGCGAAGCCTCCACACAACGGATTCCCCCGTTTGTGTCTTTGGGGTCAGCACGATCAGTTGCTGGGCCGGGATACGCACCAGGACGGGGCGGAATTCACCCGAATCCGGTTGCTGAACTTGCAACGATGGCCGCTGTTTCACGTGAAACAACCACTTCCGGTAAAACCAATGTTTTTGACTCGATGGACGATTCCAGCCCGATCGCCCGTGAACTTGCCCATGAGACCAAGCGCAGGGAACGCCTCCTGGGCAGGGAATTGCCCAAACCCGAGAAGACTCGGATCTTCACGGTCTCGAACCAAAAAGGTGGCGTTGGCAAGACCACCACTACCGTAAACATCGCAGCAGCCCTGGCAGCGGCCGGCTTAAACGTCCTGGTCATTGACATCGATCCCCAGGGCAATGCTTCTACAGCACTGGGCGTCGAGCACCATGCCGATGTGGACAGTATCTATGACGTCCTCATCAACGATTTCCCGCTCGCCGACGTTGTGGCGCCGTGCCCTGATATCAGCAACCTGATCTGTGCACCCGCCACCATCCATCTCGCCGGCGCGGAGATCGAACTCGTCTCCCTTGTGGCCCGCGAACAGCGGCTCCGCCGGGCCATTGATGTTTATGCCAAGGCCCGAGCCAAGAACGGCGAAGAACGCCTGGACTACATTTTCATTGACTGCCCGCCCAGTTTGGGGCTGCTCACAGTAAATGCCTTCTGCGCCGCTGGCGAAGTACTGATTCCTATCCAGTGTGAGTACTACGCCCTCGAGGGCCTGAGCCAGTTGCTCAAGAACATAGAGATGATCCAGAAGCACCTGAACGCTGACCTGGAAGTCTCCACAATTCTTCTGACCATGTACGACGGCCGGACTAACCTGGCGGCGCAGGTAGCTGCAGAAGTTCGCCAGCACTTCCCGGACCAGGTATTGGGTGCGGTGGTTCCACGGTCCGTCCGGATATCGGAAGCGCCAAGCTACCAGCAGACCGTGATGACTTACGATCCTTCCTCCAGTGGAGCCCTGTCTTACCTGGAAGCCGCAGCTGAAATTGCTGAACGCTAGAATCTTCGAAAACTGCAACAACCGGAGCCGGGCTTTGTCAGGCTCTACCACTGGAGGGATTTATCCATGAGCGAAAAGCGACGGGGCTTAGGCCGCGGTCTTGGCGCACTCATTCCAAGTTCCGCCTCTGGCAGTGCGTCGGGTAACGGGGCTGCAGCGTCCCGGCCAGTGGATCTCTTCTTTCCTGAAGGCCGGAAAAAAGTCACCTCGGTTGAGGATGATGCCGACCGTACGCCGTCTGACAGGACGCCCGGTGTAGCCGAACCCGCGGCTGCTGATGCACAGGCTGAAACTGAGGCCACGCCCACGGCCAGGAAATCGGCCGCGCCCAAGACGGCGCCGCGAGCTACGCCTAAAGTTGAGGCTAAGCCGGCAGCTGCGAAGGAACCGTCGAAGCAGCGGACAGCCGCCGCGAAGACCAGCTCCCCCAAGCTTGCCGAGGACGAGGCCCCCGCCGGGACATCAGCTGCCATTTCCGAGGACACCCAGCAGATCGACAACGGTGTTGACTTGGTGGAAGTGCCCGGAGCGCGGTTCGCTGAAATTCCCGTGGGTGACATCCACCCGAACCGGAAACAGCCGCGTTCCGTCTTCGATGAAGATGACATGGCGGAGCTGATTCACTCAGTCCGCGAAATAGGCGTCCTCCAGCCAATTGTGGTGCGCACATCAACCGAATCCGGTGGTGAACCATATGAGTTGGTGATGGGTGAGCGCCGGTGGAGGGCTGTCCAAGCCGCAGGCCTGGAAACCATCCCCGCGATTGTCCGTGACACCACAGATGATGACCTTCTCCGTGATGCGCTGCTCGAGAACTTGCACCGCAGCCAGCTCAACCCACTGGAAGAGGCTGCGGCCTACCAGCAGCTTCTTGAAGATTTTGGCACCACTCACGAACAGCTTGCAGACCGAATCGGACGGTCCCGGCCGCAGGTCTCCAATACGCTCCGACTCCTAAAACTGCCACCACTGGTCCAGCGGCGTGTGGCGGCAAGTGTTCTATCGGCGGGCCACGCGCGGGCCCTGCTGGCTCTTCCCGATGCTGCAGCGATGGAACGCCTGGCGCAGAAGATCGTGGCCGAAGGTATGTCCGTGCGTGCTACCGAGGAAGCGGTCACTCTTTACCAGGACCCGGCGAAGCCAGCCAAGAACAACATTCCGCGCCCTGGCGCCCGTCACGAACGGCTTGATTACCTGGCTTCTTCACTCTCAGACCGCCTGGATACAAACGTCAAGATTTCGCTTGGAGTGCGTAAAGGACGCGTCAGCATCGAATTTGCAAGCGTTGAGGACCTAAACAGGATCATGGAGGTCTTGGCTCCGGGCCAGGACAGCTAAAATGATACGCATGAGGGGGCCTGTTTCACGTGAAACAGGCCCCCTTCTTTGTCTTCGTTTCCACGAGGGGGTGCGCAGTTCGTTGTGGGGAGCACCATGTCATTAGTGACTTCTTGGGTACCATTTCTAGGCCGCTGCACTCCCCGTGCTTGGTCGGGACCAAGGCCAGCCGGCGGAATCAGGTTGGACGCATATCGGGACGCGCTGAGTTGAAACTTATAGGATGCATTTTTAATCCAGCAGCATGTGTTGGTTCCTGTTCATCGTTCCGTCCGTTCACTGAGGCGCGATGGCCACAACGTTCGGGCGTCTTCTGTTGGAGTTCCAGGACCGCTTTGAGGTTTGTCTTCTATGTGAGTCCTTGACCTATTACGGCAAACAAAACGGGAAGCTCTCGAGATCAAGCGGATACATTCCGGAAGCGAGCCCAGAGTTCATCGAATCCGGACGTGAAAAGAGTCTTTCTAGCATGGCTTCCAACTTGGTGGCGCTATTGCTGGGACTCTCTGTGTCCTTTACGGTCGCGGCTCCTTCTGGGACACAGGGTTCTCATGTCGTGGAACCTGATCTCTGCGACCGTTCGTCCAGCGCATTGCACCGTGGGAGCAGAACGAGCCACAGTGTCCCCCTGTCGTTTCACCTGAAACGACACGGCTTCGATGCAGAGACTAGGGCGGAAACTTGCTCCCCGATGCCGGAAATCCCCGATGTTGGGTACGTCTAGCCTGGCGGCTACTTAGAATCTGGGCACATTGGAGTGCATGCGTTGCCTCGGCCCAGGATGCCGGCTCAGGCGTCAAAGCTTGCAACTGTACGTCAATAAGCTAGATCCGAACATAGAACTATTAGAAGTATCCGGGCCGCGGCCGAAGCATGCGCATTCCTTCCGTGAGCGGCAGATGATTGCCTTGGCCTTCCTGAGGGAATCTTATTTCGGCGGATTGTTTCACGTGAAACAGGACTACTCCAGCCGGAAAGTTCACAGGTCCGGACGGGCAGTGAACTCATACCCGCTCATTGTGGCACTGCGTCTGCTTTGCCCGTCTCTGAAGGCCCCCAGATCCATCACTACCCGTACCATCCAGGGCGCATCTGCGTCCCGGAGGCGGCCCGGGGCCACAGAGGGGGCGATATGAAGGTCCACCTCATTGGGCGGCCCAACAGCCGTGCTACGGGCCTCACGTTCGCTACGCCCCTCATGGGACCGGCATCGTGGGAAGAGGCTGAGCTGGCAACATACATAGCGTCGGAGCCCATGGCCACCATTTTCTGACGTCGGACACCTTGCTGCCCAAATTGATTCGTCTTCGGGGGGTCTGGGCAGGCTAGGTTCGGTCCTTGCCTTGGATCGTACTGAACCACGGTATGCAGAGGACTCTCTTGTTGAGCTATTCAGCAGCCTTCGTCCCGATGAACCCGAGCGTGGACACTCTATACGCTTCGGAACGGAAATCTCATGTGGAGGGAGCACGCCAGGCTGACAGTCCCCCACCCGGCGGCTTTGTCGGACCAGCCATGCACGTCATCGCCGATCTGCCAGGCCCTATCTCATCGCATTGTCGATCTTGGAGACTCGGTCCTCCACAATGGGCGATCGGTCCGGCAGTCCGGGACCAAAAACCTTAACGACGAACGATTCTTGCCCGCTGCAAATGCAGGGGAAGACATGGCCTCGGGGTGGGAGCTGATCGGCACTCCCCCTCCTTGAACGCCCTAGTCGGTTCACTACGGATCCCGTGGCGTTCCGTCGCCACATGGGGCTGGGCCAATCAGCAGGCAGGATTCAGTACCCCGACAACTATTGCGCCGGGCGAGCGTGGTGCAGGATTTGAACCGCCAATTGACAGCTGATCTCAACGACCGACGGAGCGACCGTACGAAGGAATGGAGGGGCTGCCGCTTGGAGGAGGAGGAGTTGGCTCCGGACTGGCGGCCCCGGAGCGCGTGACAACACAAGGCTGGAGGATGGACGTATTCGTCCGATTCCAGCCGGCCTGTCCCAGGTGGGGCGCGGAGCGGTCTTTGACTCCAGGAGGTACTCGGCGAGCTGTCCACTCCATGTGTCCGGACGGAAAAGAACTATGAATGCTACCGGTGAGGAGTTGGGCGTTGGTTCCCTGAAGGCCTGGCAGACGCCCTTAGACGAGAGGCTTGGGTCGACGTAGTCTGGGGACGACCTGTGTATTGTGCAGTGGATAACGCTGTGGATAACTTTGTGGATAGAAGACGGCCGGACATACCGCGAGCCACTTCGGTGTCGACGCCCCATTGGTTTTCTGGGTTCTCTTTGGCTGGTCCCTACTCACTGGACGGCGGCCTGTTTCACGTGAAACACACTAGGTTGTCTCGTCTCGGGCGGAAATACCGGGATATTCGCTTACTGGAGCTGATTTTCGGGCTTGAAGGGCCCCAATAGTAGCGCAGAAGTGGGGGCAATGGGGGTTCTGCTCAAGGGGACTTCCGCCAGCCCATGTCGGCGCTAGACAAGGAATGGCAGTCCTGCGTTCCTGTGATTAATTTCTCAAAGATCACCTTGTGCATAAGCCTGTGGATAATGATGTGGATAACTTCTGGGGATAAGCATGCAGCCTGTTGACAAACTGGTCTTCCACCGAGGTGGAGCCTCCAGCCTAACTGGTTCAAAGTCAGTGCTTTGTTCCGTTGGCGGAACGGTATGTGAGACGCGGGTTCAAGAATCGGTCACTGCCATGGAATGGATCACGGCATGCTTGGCGCGGCTTTCCCCTCCGAGTGCCTCAACATGGGTTCGACAGTGGAAGGTTGTTGCCTAAGGTTATCCACGCAACCAGGGCCCGATCGTCTAGTAAGACGAGTTCGCTGCTGAATAACCGACCGACGGAAGGCCGTGAATGGTTGAAGATCTGACCGCTACGTGATGTGGCCCGCTTTTGCGGGACTTGAGGCGTGGTGCCTTGCGTTCCTCTGGGCGGTAGCTGTTGAACGGCATAGCGGAGTCGTGCACTCGCCGACTGACGTCGGATACTTCTATGACGTTTGGGAAGTGAGGCTCTCAAGTGACCAGCACTGTTCATTTTGAGTACCCAGGTGCGAGTGGGTTTGGCGGCGCAAATTCGGCAGGTGCGTGTCTGGGGGTCTAGCCGCCGCAGCGACTGCTTTCTCCGTCATGAGTGCCTCCCGCTTTTGGTTCCTTACAGCCAAGAACGGCTAGGGTGTTTCACGTGAAACATTGCGTCCGTCCGGGCCACGGTCGTGGCGCCAACAGCAGCCAAAGGGCTCCCGGAAGCTCCGAGCCGGGCTGCAGGTCGCATGCACCGCGGCAGCAGCACTAGGCCGAAGGGGCATACCGGCAGCTAAGGCCGAAGGGCGTATCGGATGGCTGTCTGCTCTGTCCGGGAGCCAGCGTAGTGCCGACTGCCCCGGGCGTTGGGTTCGGCAAAGTGCAGGGCTAGGGCTATGCGAAGTAGTGTCAACGCACTTGCAAGCCGACATTGCCGACGAAGCCAGCCGACGAAGCCAATTGCGAGTTGAGGGGATAAGTGGATGTAGCCAAGCAAGAGTCGATCGTAGTACCGCCACGGTTGGCGTCTGCCACTGCTTGAGTCCTGTTTCACGTGAAACAGCCGGAAGGCGTCGTGGCCCTGGTGGCTTTGTCCTGGTGTCCTGGTGTTCTGGTTCCAAGGACATGATGAGCTGAGTAGAGGCGGACAGAATACCCGACGCGTTGTCCATTGGGTCGCTGAGCCCCTACGAAAATTCGCAAGTGGAAAAGAAGTGCGGCGTACTGCCGGGCGGCCGTACACGTGCCTTCGATTATTGGTGCCGGCGGACGTGGTGGCCTCTCGCGCGCAGTGGATAGGTCCTCCTCCCCGTCCACAGTGGCGATATGCCCGAAGGTAGCTTTCTAGAATCGGGCTGGCTTGCCTGGCTGAGCTAGTGCCAGATTAAGTAGGGCTATTCCGTAGCCGCCCAGAGTTTGCACCAAATGCTCAGGTAGTGGGCTCAAGAGACAGGATGAATCGATGGGGACCAGCCAGATTCAGAAACCTCGGCGACTGCGCCATGAGTTGCCCTGGGCCGCGCACTAGTGAATCTGTAGTCGTGGACTCCGGGGACGATGGCGTTATGGCGGGTGTTTCAGGAACCTGGACGCGCCCGTTGCTGCAGATCGACGTTCCGACACGGTCCCCTATCCCGAGGGGCCCAAGTCCCCTGTCCCGAGCGGCAGAGCCGGACTTTGCCACCGGACTTTGCGGCAAGCAACCGACCGTAACAGTAATCGCGACTTGCAGACAGATAGGGTGCACAACGGTCGAAAAGGGCGGTTTGATTCTCACAGTATGCTGGATGTTAGCCGTATCCGGTTGTTGCCATTGTTCCTTGGCGATCTTCCATTCTCTTGGCGGGTGTCGCGCAGCCAGAATTCAAGGGAATGTTGCACTGGATGTGAACCCGCGGATCATGTGCTCGTCCAATTGTGGCCCGCTGTATGCAGGAGGGATGACTCGCTATGTTTCACGTGAAACACGCTATTACGCCGACTGGCAAGGACCTCCGATGAGGTGCGCGAATCGTTCGTCCACGGGTCCCGCACGCGCTCGACAGCCTTGGATGGACTCGGAAAATGTCGCAGAGCACCGCGAGGAATCCACCGGCGACTATGAAGTCAAAGTATCGACTCGTGATGGAAGTGCGGCGCCAGGTCATTCTTTAGCTCAGCCCAAAGGAACTGATTCACCAGAGGTGTGATGATGACAGACCTGAATGGGCGCCCTCCATTGCATGCCGCACAGAGTCCATCTCTTGCCACTTCAAGGCCACAATGTTTCACGTGAAACAAGGGCTCGGAGCCGTGCCAACACAAGTCGAACTTCATCAAGTTTGCCCAGCGCTCCCCCTGTTGCAGGCAAGTCCAGAAAGTGACACTCAGGACGAATGGGGGAACAAACCCGATACGAATTAAACCAAAAATGGACACATAACCCAGCAGATCGCGGCATAAGTGGTGGACCTCAGTAACTTCAGCCGCTTAAAAGAGGATGGCCACCGCTTGGAAGCGGTGGCCATCCGGTTGGCGGCTGAGCGATGAGCCCAGTTCCAGCGAGAACCCTTAGGACAGAACGTCCGCGAATTCCTTCTCAAAGAACTGCTTTGGCTTGGCGCCAATCACCGTGTTCTTGACCTGCCCATCCTGGAACAGGTAAACGGCGGGAATGGATGTGATGCCATACTCAGCAGCGATGGCCGGGTTGTCGTCAACGTTGACCTTGACGACGTTCACTTTCTCGCTGTACTCCACGGAGATCTCATCGAGGATGGGGCCCAGTTTGCGGCAAGGGCCACACCACTCCGCCCAGAAGTCCACAATGACCGGCTTGTCCGCTGACAGGACATCCGTGCCGAAACTTGCATCAGTTACGTCTTTTGCGTTGCTCATAACCTTTTCTCTCTCTTCAAAGGGTGGATACGCGAATTAGGCGTGAAGGTCTGCGAGGTAGTGCTCTACATCAATGGCTGCCACACAGCCCGAACCGGAAGCCGTGATGGCCTGACGGTAGGTGGGGTCCACAACGTCTCCGGCGGCAAAGACGCCGGGGATGCTGGTTTTGGAGCTGCGGCCCTCGACGGCGATGGTGCCGGCGGGCGTGATATCCAAAGTGTCCTTCACGAGCTCAGTGCGGGGGTCGTTGCCGATTGCAACGAAGACCCCGGTGACAGCGAGGTCGGAAACGGACCCGTCCAGGAGGTTCTTGATTTTCAGTCCCGTTACCTTGTTCTCGCCAATGACGTCGTCCACGGTGCTGTTCCAGATGAAACTGATCTTTTCGTGGGCCAGCGCGCGGTCAGCCATGATCTTCGAAGCCTTCAACGAATCGCGGCGATGGACTACTGTGACAGACTTTGCGAACTTGGTCAGGAACAGCGCTTCCTCCATGGCGGAGTCTCCCCCGCCGATGACTGCAATGTCCTGGTCCTTGAAAAAGAAACCGTCGCAGGTTGCACACCAGCTCACGCCGTGGCCGGAAAGGCGCTTCTCGTTGGGTAGTCCCAGTTCACGGTAGGCGGATCCCGTCGACAGAATAATTGCGCGTGCCTGGAATGTTTCACCCGTGGCGATCGTGACGGTCTTGACATCGCCCTCAAGCTGCAGTGCGGTGACATCCTCGAACTGGATCTCCGTACCGAACCGCGCCGCCTGCTTCTCGAAGTTCTCCATGAGGTCCGGGCCCATGATGCCCTCGGGGAAGCCCGGATAGTTCTCAACGTCGGTAGTGTTCATCAGTTCTCCGCCAGCGGTGACGGAGCCCGCCAGAAGCAAGGGCTTGAGGTTGGCACGCGCCGTGTAGACGGCGGCCGTGTAGCCAGCCGGGCCCGAGCCGACGATGATGACATCACGTACTTCGGACGCGGTGTTTTCTGCGTTGCTCACTGAACGGTGAACCTCTTCCTTAATTGATGCGCCACCCCGTGGAGGTGGCCACATGGCACAACTGAATCGCATTGCTGAATATTCCGGGCGCCGGTAAACGAAGGAACCATCCGGTAACGATGCAAAGTCACCTCAACAACGACGCCATACCAGATTACCGTCTGCAGACAGCAGAGCCGCGCCTGTTACCCCAAGAGTGAAGGGGAACTGGCGCGGCTCGACTGCAACGACAAGAACGCGTGAACTATTGGATTTTGATTTCGGCAAGACGGATGCCGTAGCCATATCGCGTCTTAGGCGCAGCCAGCTTGGGCAAAGACTTGATGGACACAATGACGTACTGGGCGTCAACAGGTTCAGCGAGGGGCATGGTCAGATCGGTGGAGGTGAAGCTGTTGGTCCCCACCTGCTTGGCGCCATCCAATGATGGCCGGTCGTTCGTGAACACGCTGATGTTACCGCCGGATGCTCCCAGCTGGGTCAGCGTGATAGAAGAAACAGTGGCCGGGCTCTTCAGCTTAATGAACAGCGGCACACCGTCAGGAGCTAGCCCGCCCCATCCCTCAGTGGCAAACTCCATGTCAGACCAGTAACTGGCGGCATTGCCATCAAACGCTTTCACCAGGTCCACATCGTAGGTGGCGGCAAAATCGAAATTACCCTGGCGGGTAATGCCCTCGATGGCGGGAGGTGCAGCTGGCGCAGTCGAAGTAGCGGTCGGGTTGGCCGGACCGGATTCCGAAGGAGCCGCGTTTGAGCCAGTGGCAGTGGTGTTTGCCTGTGGATCAGAGCGGAACAGGCTTCCCAGATTGGTCACAGCGAAGACGAGTCCAGCAATGAGGACCACGGCGAGCAGGCCCCCGACCAGCCAGCGCATGGAGCGGGGCTCGCGCTCGGGCTCGTCGTCGTCGTAGTAGGTTTCGGGTTCGTCTGCGGGGGCGGAGGATGTCGCTGCCGCTGCGGGCGCAGCAGAACGGGCAAAAGCGGGGAACTTCCCAGAGGAACGATCCGCCTGGCGGGGTGCGGCGGTCGCTGCCGGCTCATCATAGGCGGCTTCCTGTTGGTCCGTACCGTAGTTGTAGTCCTCTTCATTCCACAGGGAGACCTTGGGTGAGGCCGCGCTGGTGCTGTTCGCGGAACCGGAGCCCCCGGCTACCGGCACATTGGGCTGCCGGCCGTTCGGCTGGAGCGGCTGTGGGGAGGTGACATGCTGGGACGCGGCTCCGGAAGCGGCAACGCCGGCGGCAGCAGCGCCGGCCGCTCCAGCGGCCGCGCCAGCAGCAGGGGACGAAGCGGGCCGGGCGGGCGGCTTAGGCGGAACCACCGGCTGGTTGGCCCGGTAAGGGTCGACCTGGCTTGGGTGATCATCCGAATACTTGATGTAGCCGGCGTCGACGTTCTCTTCGTCGTCGTACGGTTCCGGTTCATGTGACCGTGCCTGGCCAAAGATTTCACTTCCGAGCGTATCCGTGAAAAACGGCTCTACGTACGGCGGGTTGGAGGCGACCACAAGGTCCAGCAGGTCTGCGGCGGAAGTGTGATTGGTGATCAGGTAGGTGGCTGCCTCCGTGACACCAAGATCAAGGACCTGGACGGTGCCGGGCCGTTCACCGGTGGCAACTTCACGGGCACTCTGGGCAACCTGCTCGGTATTTTCCGGGCCGGCGACCAGAATGCTGACTGGACGGTTGAGAACCTGGTCCACCCCGTCCAGCACCAGATCCTGGTCGTGTGAAGTCAATACCGTGGCTGTGACCTTGTAGCGGCCGCCGAGTACTGATCCAACATCGATCGGGTGGGACACGTGTTCCTCCTAGACTGTCCGGGAAATTGCCGGCTTGTGGATGGTGCCACTGCCGTTCCAGGGCCTGCCGGCGGGCCGGCTGACGCTTGACTGCAACAACCCTTGTTCACTTTCGATCCTAGCCGATGGGCTGTGGCGGCCGGTGGAGACAGGCAGCTGATAACCCCGGCTATGTCACTTTTTTCGTGGCCGTCGCGGCTTGAAGTGGGGGTTCTGCCCCGCTGGCCCTTGGAAGGTCCGCCGGCCGGGCAACGGGATCTCGTCCCGCAGCAGGCCCCGCCTGGCTGTGCCGGGCACGTCTTCCGCCGGCAAGTATCCACCGCCGGATCCGTCGTCGGAGTCGGCTGGAGGAGGAACGGCGTGGGGGGCGTGGTCCCGTGACGGCTCCGGCACTGGCCCCGCCCGGAAAGAGACGGCGTCAAACTCGCCGGAAATCCGGGGAATCAGGCCGGTGTCCACCGAGACCGTGGCGCGTTCCGGCGTCGGACGTCCCGTTCCGGAGTGGGCTCCCCCTGAACCGGACGACGGCGGCGTCTCCGGACCGGAGTCAGTGGGAGCGGCGGACTTGGACCGACCAAGGCGTCCCAGCAGCGGGCGGAGAAGGTCGCGCAACTCCGAGACATGGAAGATCTTGAGCAGGAAAACGTAGACCACCAGCATGATGGGTCCGACGACGATGAGGGTCACCAGTGCGGTTGCCTGGTTGGTCCAGGCAAAGCCGTCCGGGCTGTAACTGCCCATCAGCCATAACGCGCCGGCGCCCGCAACGGCGGATCCCAGCGCGGCGTACCCCATCCGGATATACGAATTGGCAATCCGCGGACCGTCGAGGTGTCCCAGCAGCCGGCGCAGGAAATAGGCGCTGATCACCACCGAGAGGATGTTGCCCACCATATAGAGGATGGCGATGGCGTAGATGATCTGGCCGACGGGCAGGAACTGGATGGCGAAGGCGCCCACAACATAGACAAGGGCCAGCAGGAGCTGAATATAGAACGGTGTGCGTGCATCTTCATTGGCGTAGAAGACACGGGACATCATGAAGTTTGCGCTCATAAAGGGCGTGCTGAGGGCCAGGAGCGTGAGCGTCTGGGCCAGCATCACGCCGTCCTGCCGGGGGCCGCCCGAGAAGAACATGCCCAGCGGTCCCGCCAGGGCGAAGAGGGCCAGCGCGCCAAAAACAGTGGCGACAGCCATGGTTCGCAGTCCGTGGGAAAGGGCATCACGGAGCTCGTCCCGGTTGCCGTCCTGGGAGGCCCGGGTCATCCGGTTGAACAGGACTGTGGCCAGCGAAATGGCAATGATGGAGTGCGGCAGCAGGTACAGCTGGCTGGCCACCTCCAGCACGGCGTTGCCGGGCAGCATGGCGGCAGCCGGATCACCGGCAGCCTGAAGCCTGAGCCGCTCGGCTCCGGGAATTGTGGCGATACGCATGACATACAGGAAGGCGAGCTGCCCGACGGCGGCCGTCAGCAGTGTCCACACGCTGAGTTTTGCCGCCTGGCCAAGTCCTACTCCCCGCCAGCCGAACCGCGGACGCAGCTTGAGCTTTAGACGGAATACCGGCACCAGCAGGATCGCGGTCTGGGCCACCACGCCAATGGTGGAAAACCCCGCCACAAGAAGGGTCTGCGAAGAACCCCAGTTTTCCAGCGTGTGCGGGTTGGCAATGTTGGCCCCAAAGATCCAAATGAACATTCCCAGGCCAGCGACGGCCACGAGGTTGTTCAGGATGGGTGCCCACATGGCAGGGCCAAAGGCTCCGTTGGCGTTAAGGACCTGGGTGAGCAGCGCGTACAGGCCGTAGAAGAAGATCTGTGGCAGGCACCAGAACGCGAAAGCCACCGCCAGCGACTTCTGCTGTGGCGAGTAACCCTGCGTGGTCAGTTCAATTACCCATGGGGCTGCAAGGGTCACCAGGGCCGTGAGCCCCAGCAGCAGGAGCACAGCCAGGGTCAGCAGCCGGCTGATGTAGTCCGCTCCCCTGTCCGGCGCTTTGCTTGCCTTGATGATCTGGGGCACCAGTACGGCGTTAAAAACGCCACCCGCAACCAGCAGGAAGATCAGGTTGGGAAGGTTGTTCGCGTTGATGAAAGTGTCGTTAACAGTGGACCCGAGTCCAAGGGCAATGCCGAGCATCCAGGTCTTGCCGAACCCCAGGAAGCGGGAAATCAGCGTACCGGCGGCCATGATGGCACTGGAGCGCGTTTCGCTGGGTTGGACGGCAGCAGGCTCGGCTTCACCGGCATTGCCTGTGTTGTCGGAGGGGAAGTTGGTAGCGGACATCGACTTCATCGTCTCACCCGGAAGCCGATATTGCCGCAACGCAGCGGGAAGCCGCGGCCGCGGTGCGCGCGCGATGGACTACTCAAAGATGTTCGGGCAGGACTTCCCGCGCGAGGTCGGCGATGCGCCGTTCGTTGGGAAAGGAGAGCTTCCGCGCGAGTTCCTGGATAGGTACCCAAGCGACGTCCACGGCTTCCTGGTCGGGATCGTTCTCGATGGTGAGTTCGCCGCCGGTGGCGCGCAGCAGGTAGTGGTGCACGGTCTTGTGCACGCGATGTCCGCTGACAGTGAACCAGTAGTCGATGCTGCCCAGCGGCGCCAGGATGTCGCCCTCGATGCCTGTTTCCTCGGCAATTTCGCGGACTGCGGCCTCTTCGTTGTTTTCTTTGCCCTCCGGGTGCCCCTTGGGCAGGCACCATTCGAGCCGTCCGCCCCTGTTAAGGCGGGCGATGATCGCAACCTTGAGGTCGCCGTCGGAAGTGTCCACTACTACCCCGCCGGCGCTGATCTCCTCCACAGTTGGAAGCGAGGCCGGTGCCGAGTGCTGGGCGGGCGCGACATGGGCACCGATTGCCGATGGCAACGGTGGGTTTGTCCTCCTGCCGGGAGCGCTCGGTACGGGATGGGCCATGAAGTCCACTCTAACGACTCTTGCCCGTTCCTGATGACCGGAACATGACATCAGGATGGACTGCGTATGACGCACTTTGCCCCCGCCGGAACGATTAGGCGTGATCTTCACGAGATTTTGGCCTGCCAACGCTCTGGTTTCTGCCAAGCTTAAGTAACTATGGCGCACGTACATCACAAGACTGAATCCCACACCGTCGATTTCCAGGTTGACCCGGTGGTCCTGGAGCTCGGCCAGCGGTTTGTCGACGCAGGCCACGAGCTGTCGTTGGTGGGTGGCCCGGTCCGTGACCTTTTCCTGGGGCGGACGTCGCCGGACCTGGACTTCACTACCGATGCCACTCCGGATCAGACGGTGGGCCTCATTAAGAAGTGGGCGGACAACTACTGGGAGATTGGCCGCGCCTTCGGAACCATCGGCATGCGGAAAGCCGGCTTCCAGATCGAGATCACCACTTACCGGGCCGAGGCCTATGATCCGGAGTCGCGGAAGCCAGTGGTGGCGTTCGGTTCCTCCCTGACCGATGACCTGCTGCGCCGCGACTTCACTATTAACGCCATGGCACTGCGCCTGCCCTCGCTGGAGCTCATTGACCCTTTCGGCGGCGTGCGGGACCTCCACGGCTCCGTCCTGGCCACCCCCGGCTCCCCGGAGGCCTCCTTCTCCGACGATCCCCTCCGCATGATGCGCGCCGCACGGTTTGCCTCCCAGCTGGGGATTTCCGTGCATGACGACGTCCGGCTCGCCATGAGCCAAATGGCCGAGCGGATCACGATCATCTCCGCCGAACGTGTGCGCGATGAGCTGGTCAAGCTCATCTGCGGCGCCAACCCCCGGACCGGCGTGGACCTCCTGGTGGACACCGGCCTGGCAGAGTACGTGCTGCCCGAAGTCTCCGCCCTGCGGCTTGAATCGGACGAGCACCACCGCCATAAGGACGTTTACCAGCATTCGCTGCAGGTCCTGGAACAAGCGGCTGCCCTTGAAACCGATGCCGACGGCGACGTGCCGGCTCCGGACTTTGTGCTGCGGTTCGCGGCGTTGATGCACGACGTCGGCAAGCCGGCTACGCGGCGTTTTGAACCGGGCGGCGCGGTCAGCTTCCGCCACCACGACATGGTGGGCTCAAAGCTCACTGCGAAGCGGATGAAGACACTGCGCTTCGACAACGACACCATCAAAGCCGTGGCCCGCCTGGTGGAACTGCACATGCGCTTCTACGGCTACGGCGATGCCGGCTGGAGCGATTCTGCCGTCCGCCGCTACGTCACGGATGCCGGTCCGCTGCTTGAGCGCCTGCACCGGCTGACCCGCTCGGACGTCACCACCCGCAACCAGCGCAAAGCCGAGCGCCTCGCCTTCGCCTACGACGACCTTGAGGCCCGCATCGCAGCACTGCGCGAGCAGGAATCCCTGGACGCCGTGCGCCCCGACCTCGATGGTGCCCGGATCATGGACATCCTGGGCCTCAAACCGGGGCCAGTCGTTGGCCGTGCCTACAAGTTCCTCCTGGAGGAACGGATGGAGCATGGCCCCCTGCAGCCGGACGATGCCGAGGCCAGGCTGCTCGCCTGGTGGGCGCAGCAGCCCGAAGCAGCACCTCCGGTTCCGGAGGCCGATGAGTCTCCTGCCGACGTCGAACTTTCCGCTACTGAGGAGCCCAAATGAACATTTCTGCCATGACCCCCCGGCCTCAGCTCTGGATCCTGCGCCACGGCGAAACGGAGTGGTCCAAGAGCGGCCAGTACACGGGCCTGACCGATCTGCCGCTCACGGTGGAGGGCGAGCAGCAGGCTGTAGAGGCTCGCAAAGTGCTGGACCAGGTGGACTTCGACCTGGTCCTGACCTCCCCGCTGCGCCGTGCCCGCCGCACCGCCGAGCTCGCAGGATTCCCGGACGCGCAGCACGAGCCCCTCGCCGTGGAGTGGAACTACGGCGACTATGAAGGAATCAGTTCGGACCTGATCCGCAAGGACAATCCTGACTATCTGATCTGGACGCACGGGGTGCCCAACGGGGAAACCCTGGACGAAGTGGCGGCCCGCGCCGACAAGATCGTGGCGAGGGTCCTCGAATCAGGCCTGGATAATGTGCTGATCGTCGCCCACGGGCACTTTTCCCGGATCCTTACCGCCCGCTGGCTCGAACTGGCACCCACCGAAGGACGCCACTTCATATTGGGTACCGCGAAAGTCTGCACATTGGGCTGGGATAAGAAGACTCCGGCAATTGTGCGCTGGGGCCTCTAGAAGGCTTTAGTTACAAAAGAATTTGAAATGTTTCCCCATTCAGTGGCGAACTGATGCATTCATAGTGTAATTTTATTTCTGACCCCAGAGCGTCTCGCCGGGGTCAAGGCGCGCGTTTGCCTGGCGAGTCAGTCAGTGCAACGGCTTAGCGGAAAAGGAGGTTGGGAGAAATGATTACTTTGACTAGCGGATGGAAGATGACCATCACCGCGTTCCCGGCCCCTGTCGCATATGCGCGCCATCTTGACCGACGAACTGACTCCTAAAGCCTATTGCTGCTGATGCCGAGCATCAGTGGAGCAATAGTCACCTACTAGCCGCCCCGTCAGGGTGGCCGGTTGTCAGCATCTGGTCCAGGCGGAACCCCTCGGTTGCGCAGCACCCATAGTTCGGAACCAGCTTCTTGTTGGGTCTGCAGCGCCAGCCTCAGGGGCCCCATTTTCGCATTCTGCGAACTCTATTAATTAGCACCGGGCATTTCTTTGCCTAAATTCAGGCGTTTATTGTCGCGACCATAAACGGCTCTATTTGTTGTGCCTAATTCCTGCTGAAAGCCCAGAGACCATGACGATCACCACGCCTGCACCATCCAGTTCGCAGCCTGCAAGCCAAGCTGCCAAAGACCCTCGGAAGGAGGTGACACACATGATCAAAAAGATCCAGCGACTGTTCTCCAGGCCCCAACAAGTCCGCGACAGGCCCCGTGAATTCAACGGTGACCTACTGGACAGCCATCGTGAGTACGTTTTCTTACTGATGCACCAGCAAATGCGCGGCATGAACTGATGCCGCAGTCCCTCTTCGTTCGTACAGGAGGAGCTGATGGCTAATACCGGCAGCAATCCGCAAGGAGCCCACGCGGCGACGCGTGGGCTCCCCCATTTAAGCGAAGCGAGTCCAATGGCGTTCCTGCAGACTGTGGGTCGTTGCTGCCTGGAACCACACGGGTAAGCTCGAAAGCATGCAGGAGACCAAACCGCCGGCACACCCGCGACGCACTCGCTTGGTGGTTCCCAGCCGCAGCGACCTGCTGCTCAGAAACTTCACTGAAATCATTGGCGGGCCAATGGGTGTCCGTTCGGCTCCTGGCATGATCTCCCCCGGGGTGTTCACGGTGGAGCGCGTGCTGATCATCCTGACGGTGCTCGCGGCCCTGGTGAGCATCCTCATTAAGGGCTATTGCCGCGCCAACGGTTGGGAGTCCCCCAGCCAGTTCTACTCAACGTGCTATTCGGATTTTCCGGAGCTCTTCCGCAACCGCGGGCTGGGAGACGGGACCTTCCCGTTCTTCAGCCAAGGGAGCCTGTTCGAATACCCGGTCCTGATGGGGCTCATCGCAGGTGCCACTGCCTGGCTTGTACCGGGTGAGGGCGTCACCGATGCGAGGATCCTCGGCTACTTCGACGTCAATGCAACCCTGATCGCCGCTGTCTGGATCGTCACTGTACTGGCAACCGCACGGATGTCGCGGCGCCGTCCTTGGGATGCTGCGATGGTGGCGCTGGCGCCTGGGATCGTACTGGCCGGGACCATCAACTGGGATATGTGGGCCGTGGGTCTGCTGGCCGTGGGCATGCTGTGTTTTTCGAAGGGGAGGCTGGTGCTGGCCGGCGTCCTGATCGGCCTGGGAACAGCCACCAAGCTCTACCCGGTGCTTATTTTTGGGGCCATCCTGCTCCTGGCGCTAAGGACCGGAAGGATCCGGACATTCGTGGTCACCGGGGGTGCGGCCCTGGTGGCATGGCTGGCCGTCAACATACCGATTGCGCTGATGAACCCCGCAGGGTGGCGGTACTTTTACCAATTCACGGAAGATCGGCCGGCCGGTTACAGCTCACCCTGGTTCGCGTACAACCTGGTGGCAACAAGGCTGCGCTGGAAAGTCCTGGACGCCGAAGTCATCAACGCGCTGGCCCTCAACCTGTTTGTCCTGGCCTGCGTCGGCATTGCCATAGTTGCACTGACCGCTTCGAGGCGGCCCCGGCTCGCACAGTTGACCTTCCTCATAGTGGCCGCATTCATCCTGACCAACAAGGTCTACTCCCCCCAGTTTGTGATTTGGCTGATTCCCCTTCTTGCCCTGGCAAGGCCGCGCTGGCGTGACTTCCTCGTGTGGCAGGGAATTGAGGGCCTCCACTGGGCTGCCATTTGGATGTACCTCGGACAGGTGACCAGCGGAGGCTCCTCGCAACACAATATCGATATGCCCTATTACGTCCTTGCTGTCGCGGCTCACATGCTCGCAACGGCATATCTTATGGGCCGTGTGGTGTGGGACATCTACGACCCCGGCTACGATCCCGTCCGCCGCCATGAGATGGATGACCCCCAAGGCGGGCCCTTTGAGGGGGCACCTGACCGTTTGCGGATCCATATCCTCAAACCGGCGGAATCCGTCCTTCCTTGGCGGGCCAAGAGCCATGCCTGACGTCGCCGTCGTCGGATCCGGGCCGAACGGACTGGCTGCTGCCGCCGTGATGGCGCGTGCGGGACTCCACGTTGAGGTCTTCGAAGAGGCAGGAACGATCGGAGGCGGAACCCGGACGTCAGAGCTGATGCAGCCCGGATACTTCCACGATGTCTGCTCGGCGGTCCACCCGATGGCCCTGGCCTCACCTTTTTTCCGCGCTTTTGAGCTGGCCCGCCGGGTGGAACTGGTGGTTCCTGAATTGTCGTTCGGATCCCCCCTCGACGGCGGCCGCGCGGCGTTGGCCTACCATTCACTGGAGCGAACAGTCCAGGGGCTGGGGCGTGACGGTCAGGCCTACCGGAAGCTGATGGGTCCGATTGTCAGCCGCATCGACGGAGTTATGGACCTGACCCAGCACCAGCTCCTCCGGATCCCCAAGGATCCAGTGGCTGCGGTGATCTTCGGGCTGGGCACGTTGGAGCAGGGCACGCGGCTATGGAATACGCGGTTCAGGGAAGAATTCGCTCCCGCACTGCTCAGCGGCGTAGCGGCCCATGCTGTCTCGCACCTGCCTTCGCTGGCCGCCGCAGGTGCCGGGCTGATGCTCAACGGCCTGGCCCACGCCCAAGGCTGGCCGATTCCGGTGGGGGGTTCGGCGTCGATTGCTGCCGCGCTGGGTGATGACATCCGCGCCCACGGCGGCGTGATCCATACGGACAGTCCGGTTGAAGACCTCCGGGAACTCGGCGGTGCCCGCGCAACCCTCGTGGACGTGGCACCGCGCGGATTACTCCACATCGCCGGGGATGGGCTGCCGGCTAAGTACCGGCGGTCGCTGGAGTCGTTCCGGTACGGGAACGGCTCCTGCAAGGTGGACTACATCCTGTCAGGACCGGTTCCCTGGGCAGCCCCCGAACTGGCGGATGCCGGCACAGTGCACGTTGGCGGTACCCGTGCTGAACTGGCGCACGCCGAAAACGAGGTTACGGCCGGGAGGCACCCTGAACACCCGTACGTTCTGGTGGCCCAGCCGTCGCGCTTCGACAGCGGCCGCGCGCCCGCCGGCCACCACGTGCTCTGGGCCTACTGCCATGTCCCCGCCGGATCGACGCGGGACATGGGCGAGGTGGTCACTGCGCAACTCGAGCGTTTCGCGCCCGGATTCCGCGACCTGGTGATGCAGACCCACGTAACAACCGCAGCGGAGCTCGGCCGCTACAACCGGAATTACGTTGGCGGAGACTTCAGCGCTGGCCTCATGGACGTGCGCGGGCTTCTCCAGAGGCCGGTTATTTCCACGGTCCCTTGGCGGACCCCCCTCCGCGGCGTCTACCTTTGCTCATCATCCACCCCTCCGGGGCCGGGTGTAACGGGCATGCCTGGCTTCTACGCCGCAAAATATGCCTTGAAAGACATGTTTGGTCTGGACGTTCCGCCCTTGGGGCTGTAGGCAGTAAGTTTTCCAGCTTCCTCGGGGCATACGTCTACTTCACACCGTGCTCCGCGGGGCGTCATACGTTCGGTCGCGCAGGGGAATGGCCAAAAACGGGGCATAATGACGCCGTGGGGAACTCAAAAAAACTGTCTCTTGCCATAGTTGGAATCATTCTCGGCGCCTCCCTGGCCGCCTGCGACGATGGGCGGGGGGACGCGGAAGCCGCGGCGAAACAGCTTGCCTCCGGCGTTTCCGCCCTGGACGTCGGTTCGGTCGCCTTCGACGGCCGGGACTCAGCGGCCGTGAATGATCAGCTCAAGGAAGTGTTCAAGTCCCTCGAGCCGGACAAGCCTACCGTGGAAGCCGGCGAGCTCTCCCTCGACGGTGACAGCGCCACTTTCCCCCTGAACTACACATGGAACATTGCCTCAGCTGAATGGAAATACACCGTGTCCGCGGAACTCAAGAAGTCCGACGGCGAGTGGCGGGCAGTGTGGGATCCGGCAGACCTCGTCCCGGACCTGGCCGACGGCGAGATCCTCAGCAAAGGCACGCAATCGCCGCAGCGGGCTGACATCCTCGGTGCCGGCGATGCCAAGCTGGTCACTTATAGGCCCGTGGTGAATGTGGGCATCGACAAGCCCCGCCTCGGCGCTGCCGATGCGGCTGCATCTGCCACCAAACTGGCCCAGCTCGTGGGCATCGATCCGGCTGCCTACGCCCAGCAGGTAGCCGCTTCCGGCGCTGAGGCATTTGTCCTGGCCATCACCCTCCGCGAGGAGGGACGTACTATCACGGACCAGCAGATCGCCGAGATCCCCGGTGCCCGCGGTATTGCTGCCACCATGCCTTTGGCGCCCAGCCGCACCTTTGCCCGTGCAGTCCTCGGTTCGGTCGGCGAAGCCACGGCTGAACAGATCGAGGCCTCAGCCGGGGCCCTGGCAGCCGGAGACATGACCGGTATCGGCGGCCTGCAGCAGCAGTACGACGCCCAGCTGCGCGGCACCGACGCCGTGGTAATCCGGGCCCAGCGGGCCGACCTCACCACCGAGCAGATCCAGACTGCCGCTACGGATCCGCGCAGGGTCGTCTTTGAGGTGGCGCCAACGCCTGGCACACCCCTGAAAACTACCCTTGACCCGGCCCTCCAGTCGCTGGCGGAGAGTACGCTCACCAGTGTTGGTCCGGCGTCCGCAATCGTGGCACTGCGTCCCTCCACCGGGGCTGTGCTGGCGGCCGCCTCCGGTCCCGGGAGCAACGGCTACAACACCGCCATGCTGGGTCAGTACGCCCCCGGATCGACTTTCAAAATGGTCGATTCGCTGGCCATGCTGCGCAATGGACTCACCCCGGATTCCAAGGTGGAGTGCCCTCCCGACCTCACTGTGGACGGCCGGACCTTCAAAAACGCCGAGGGCTACCCCGCCGAATCATTGGGATCCGTGACGCTTCGGGATGCCTTCGCCCATTCGTGCAACACAGCATTCATCGGAGCGCGTGACAAGGTGTCCCAGTCCCAGCTCGAGGCTGCCGCGATGGCCATGGGGGTTGCCGTGGAAGCGCCGTCACTGGGGGCAGCGGCCTTTCTGGGCTCAGTCCCCGGTGAGGCTGAGGGCACCGAACATGCGGCCTCGATGATCGGCCAGGGCAAGGTGCTGCTGTCACCGCTGGCCGCGGCCGTCATGGCCGGCTCCGTCGCTAAGGGCGCGCCTGTCTCCCCGCAGCTTGTCCTGAATCCCGACGCCGGCCCTGCCGCGGCAGAGGCCACTGGTGAGCCTACCGATGGGGCCGCGGCGCCGTCGTCGACCGTCACTCCCGAGGCGCCGTCCCAGCCCTCGGACAAGCCGATCACGGCCGCTGAGGCCGCAGCCCTCGCCGACATGATGCGGGCGGTGGTCACTTCCGGCCACGCAGGCTTCCTGTCCACTGTTCCGGGCGCGCCCGTGGGCGCCAAAACGGGCACCGCAGAGTTCGGCAACGAGAACCCGCCCAAGACGCACGCCTGGATCGTGGCTGTCCACGGTGACCTCGCCGTAGCCGTCTTTGTGGAGGATGGCGGCCTCGGCGCCACCACGTCCGGGCCCCTGCTCAAGGAGTTCCTCGTCGCAGCCGGCTGACCCGGCCGACGAGGACCGCGGCGCGGGGCGTGGGAAGATTATTGGCGTGGCCCACATAGACGTTTCCGGTATTGACTATTTCCTCTCCGACGGCACCCAGCTGCTCAACGGGGTGACTTTTAAGGTCCCGGATGGCACCAAAACTGCCCTGATCGGCCCCAACGGCACGGGCAAGACCACGCTGTTCCGGATCATTTCCGGCGACCTCGTTCCGGATGAAGGCGTGATCGGGCGCTCCGGGAACATGGGCATCATGCGCCAGTTTGTGGGCCAGGTCCGGGACGACTCAACCGTCCGCGACCTCCTTGTATCGGCCGCTCCGCCTGCGCTGGCCGCCGCTGCCCGCGAAGTGGACGAGGCGGAACTCGCCATGGTGGAGCTCGACGACGAACCCAGCCAGATGCGCTACGCCCAGGCCATCGTGGACTGGGGAGACGCAGGTGGCTACGACGTAGAAACCGTATGGGACGAAGTCTGCATGGCCGCCCTGGGCCTGCCCTTTGACCGAGCCCAGCACCGCCCGGCGTCGAGCTTGTCCGGCGGTGAGCAGAAGCGGTTGGTCCTGGAAGCCCTGTTTGCCGGCCCCGACGAGCTGTTGCTGCTCGATGAGCCGGACAACTACCTTGACGTGCCCGGCAAGCGCTGGCTCGAGGAAAAGCTTAACGAGTCCAGGAAAACGGTCTTCTTCATCAGCCACGATCGAGAGCTGCTGAATAACGCCGCGGGCCGGATTGTCACCCTGGAGCCGGGCATCAACGGTGCCGGCGCCTGGATCCATGGCGGCGGCTTCGGCTCCTACGTGGAAGCCCGGGCTGACCGGAACGCCCGCTTTGAGGAACTGCGCAAGCGTTGGGACGAGGAGCACGTGAAGCTCAAGGAACTCGTCAACATGTACAAGAACAAGGCGGCGTTCCGGTCCGATATGGCCAACCGCTACCACGCAGCCCAGACCCGGCTGGCGAAGTTCCTCGAGGTTGGCCCGCCGGAGGCCTTGCCAATCGAGCAGAACGTACATATGCGGCTCAAGGGCGGCCGGACTGCCAAGCGCGCCATCGTGGCCGAGAAGCTGGAACTGACCGGCCTGATGAAACCGTTCTCCACCGAGGTGTGGTTTGGTGACCGTGTGGGTGTGTTGGGCTCCAATGGCTCCGGCAAGAGCCACTTCCTGCGCCTGCTCGCGACCGGAGGCACGGATCCGGAGCGTGAGCACCTGCCCGTGTCCGATGTCGAGATCGCCGAAGTGCCGCACGAGGGCACCGTGAAGCTCGGCGCCCGCATCCGGCCGGGATTCTTTGCCCAAACCCACATTCGTCCCGACCTCCTGGGCAAGACGCTCCTGGAGATCCTGCACCGCGGCGATGAGCACCGGTCCGGGCTGGGCCGCGAGGCTGCGGCCGGCGCCCTCGACGGCTACGGCCTGGCGGGGCAGTCCGAGCAGAAGTACGAATCCCTTTCCGGCGGGCAGCAGGCGCGGTTCCAGATCCTGCTCCTGCAGCTCTCCGGAGCCACGCTGCTGCTGCTCGACGAGCCGACCGACAACCTGGACCTGCACTCGGCCGAGGCACTTGAGCGCGCCATCGACCACTTCGAAGGAACGGTCCTCGCCGTGACGCACGATCGCTGGTTTGCCCGGACTTTTGACCGTTTCCTGATATTTGGTTCTGACGGCAAAGTGTACGAATCCACCGAGCCCGTCTGGGACGAAAAGCGAGTGGAACGGGTCCGCTAGGCCGTAGAGGTGGATTGATCACTGGAATGATTAAATGATCAAATCTTGTTAGCATTTGAACATGAAGACTGAGGAGCGCCATCGGCTGATTGGCGAGCTGTTGCGCCGTCAGGCCGAGGCTTCCGTCGAGGAGCTCACAGTAGCTTGCGGCGCCTCCGGAGCCACGATCCGCCGGGACCTGGAGGTGCTCGCATCCAATGGCGTCCTCCGGCGCGTCCACGGCGGCGCACGGAGCTTGATTGTCAGCGGTGAGAACCCCGGCTACGGCCAGCGTGAGCTCGAAGACCAGGCCGTCAAGGTCCGGATTGCGGCGGCCGTGGCCGGCTTGCTGCGGGATCGGGAACACGTGTGGCTGGACAGTGGAACCACCGCGACGGAAATCGCCAGGACGCTGCGCGGCCGCGAGCTGACGCTGATGCCCATGTCCGTGCGGTCGCTGACTACGGTGACGGCTGACGACCCGAATGCAGGCCAGCGACCGGCCCTGCTCCTCCCCGGCGGCAGCCTGGTTCCCGGCGAGCTGTGCTTTCGCGGCCCGCTGGCGGAAGCCAACATCCGGTCCTTGCGCTTCGACACCGCCGTGGTGACGCCGTGCGCCCTGAACCTCAAAGACGGCCTGCTCGCGCACGACCTCGACGACGCAGCTGTCAAAAGGGCAGGCCTCGAGTCAGCAGCCCGAGTGATTGTTGCCTGCGCCGGTTCCAAATGGAATGCCAACGCTATGGCACTGGTAGCGCCCCTCGAATCAGTGAACGTGATCGTGACAGACAAAGACTTGCGTGCGGAAGAACTCGCACACCTCAACAAGCTCTCGGTGGAAGTAGTGAAAGCATGAGCATCAATACCCGCACCACGGCCAGCCCGTCCCTCAAGGCGGCGGCCGCCGCCACATTCATAGTTTTCGGAATCAATGGACTGGTGTTCGCCAGCTGGGCGGCACGCATCCCTGCCGTCACTGAGACGCTGAACCTGACATCAGGCCAGATGGGCACCCTCCTGCTGTGCACCGCCGTCGGTTCGTTGCTGGCGCTTCCGACGGCTGGCCTCGTGGTGGGCAGGCTGGGAACCGCCAACACGGTGCGGGCAGCCGGTGTGCTGGTAACGCTGGCAGGTGTCGGGATTGCCCTCAGCCTCTCGGTCGAATCCGTCCCGGGTACCGCCGTGTGCTTGTTCTTCTTCGGCATCGGCATTGGTCTCTGGGATGTAGCCCAAAATATCGAAGGCGCCGACGTCGAGCACAAGATGCGCCGCACCATCATGCCCCAGTTCCATGCGGCGTTCAGTGGCGGAGCCTTCGTAGGTGCCCTGATCGGCGCCGGCCTTTCCACCATCGGAGTCGGGCTGCCGGTCCACCTCCTGGTCATCGCCGGCGTGGTGGCCGTAGTGGCGCTGGTGACACCGCGGTACTTCCTGCCACACATAGCAGCTGCGACACCGGCTGAAGGCGAACCTAAGGCGGCCAATGGACCCTCCGCGTGGCGGGACGGCCGCACGCTGCTGATCGGCGTCGTGGTCCTCGGTGCAACCCTTACCGAAGGTGCAGGAAATGACTGGATCGCGAAGGCTTCCGTGGACGGGCTCGGCACCACAGAGTCCACCGGAGCCCTGATGTTTGCCCTGTTCGTCCTGGCCATGACAGCAATGCGCTTCGTCGGCGGCAGGGCCATCGACGCCTACGGCCGCGTGGTTGTCCTCCGCGCGAGCATGGCCGCTGCGGCGGCCGGCCTGCTGCTGTTCGTCCTGGCCGGCAACGTCTGGCTCGCCGCGGTCGGCGCCGCTCTGTGGGGCGTAGGTGCTGCCCTGGCCTTCCCCATGGGCATGTCCGCTGCAGCTGATGATCCCAAGCATGCCGCAGCCCGTGTCTCGGTTGTATCCACCTTGGGGTATATCTCCTTCCTTGCCGGTCCGCCGTTGCTGGGATACCTGGGCGACCTGACCGGCATCCACCTGGCACTGCTGGCCATTCTGGCTCCGATCCTGCTTGCCCTCCTCCTTGCGGGCGCCGCGAAGCCGCTGAGCGGGAAATAGGTCCCGGCTGGCCTGCCCGGGTGAAATGCTCCCGGCGGTAGGGTGGTGGAATGCAGATCAGGTGGCGCAGGGGTTCCGGCTGGATTAGCCGCTTCGACCGGCATCTCGTCCGGAAGGTGTCGCGATTCCCAGGCGGAAACCATGACGTGTTTTTCCGCCGGTTGTCCGCGTCGGCCAACCACGGGAAGCTTTGGATGGGCGCTGCAGCCATCATGGCGGCGTTCCCGGGAAAGCCCCGCCGGGCAGCCCTCCACGGATTGATCGCCCAAGCGGTAGCCTCCGCAGTAACCAATATGGGCTTCAAAACCCTGCTGCCCCGTGCCAGGCCTTTACCGGAGCACCTTCCGGTCTTCCGGTTCGTCCATCCACAACCCACGAGTTCGTCCATGCCGTCAGGGCATTCGGCCTCTGCCATCGCCTTCGCCGTGGGTGCCGGACTGGTGAAGCCGGTGGTCGGGGCCGCTTTGGCCCCTGTGGCCGTGGGTGTTGCGTACTCGCGGGTCCACACCGGAGCGCATTGGCCCTCGGACGTGTTCTTCGGCTCCGCCATCGGCGCAGGCGCAGCCCTGATAACCAGGAAGTGGTGGCCAGTCCGCCCGCCGTTTCCTGCCGTGAGTCGGACGTTCACCCAAGCTCCGGAACTGCCCGGTGGTGCCGGACTCAGCATCGTGGTGAACACCCTCGGGGGATCGTTCACGCAGGAAACGGCCGGGGCGCTCCAGGAGGTATTCCCCCAAGCGCATATAAACACGGTGGAGCCTGGCGAAGACCTCTCCGTTGAAATACAGGCGACCGCCACCTTTCCGGGAACAGTTGCCCTGGGAGTCTGGGGCGGGGACGGAACCGTTGGCACCGCGGCCGCCGCCGCCGTCGAACATTCCCTCCCGCTGCTGGTGCTGCCCGGGGGCACCCTGAACCACTTCGCCCGGGACGCCGGCACGGGACACCTTAAGGAAGCCGTGACTGCCGCCAACCGTGGCGAAGCGGCCCTGGCGGACGTGGGCCTGGTGACCGTGGAACGGGGAATGGCAGGGAACCCTGAAACGGCCGAGCTCGTCATGTTGAATACAGCGAGCATCGGCCTCTATCCCAACCTCGTCCGGCGCCGGGAAATGTTGCAGCCCGCGCTGGGTAAGCCACTGGCCGGTGTAGTGGCCATGTTCCGGACCTTCGCGACGGGAACGCCCACTACCCTGCTGGTGGACGGCGTGCGGCACAAACTCTGGATCGCCTACATTGGGCGCGGCCGCTACTACCCACGGGACCATGCACCCCTGGTGAGGCCCGTCCTGGACGACGGCGTCCTGGATGTCCGCATGATCACTGCTGATGAGTCCTTCGCAAGGCTCCGCCTGCTGTGGTCCGTCCTGACTGGAACTGTGGCTACTTCCCGGATCACCCACCTGTCCGAAGCCTCTACGATCCGCGTCGAATCCGACGGCTCACCGATGGTTTTGGCCGTCGACGGCGAAGCCCTGGCCGGCGTCCGAACGGCGGAGTTCCGGGTCGCCAACCGTCACCTGACGTACTACTCGCCACAGTCCTGAGCCACTTTCCTGCGGGGCGCCCGTGGACTCTGCGGGGGATCCGGTCATCCGGACGGACTACCCTGATTCAACCCTGAATCATCCCTGAGACCGGCGAAATCCATGGTCTGCGTCTGTAGCGTGGTGGATACACCACTCTCCAAAAATCCCCGCAGCCATTGGCTGCTGTTCGAAGGAACAATCCATGATCGAGGCAAAAGGCCTGACCAAGGTTTACGGCGAAAAGACGGCCGTTTCCGGCGTCGATTTCACCGTCGAAGCCGGCCGCGTGACCGGCTTCCTCGGCCCCAACGGTGCCGGCAAATCGACCACCATGCGCATGATTATGGGCCTGGACCGGCCGACGTCGGGCACTGTGACTGTCAACGGCACACCGTTCGCCCGGCACGCCGCTCCCCTGCGCGACGTCGGCGCACTGCTGGACGCCAAGGCGGTCCACACCAGCCGGACGGCCTATAACCATCTTCGGGCAATGGCAGCAACACACAGCATTCCCAAGAAACGCGTGCATGAGGTCATCGAGATGACAGGCCTGTCGGACGTCGCCAAAAAGAAGGTCGGCGGCTTCTCGCTCGGCATGGGGCAGCGGCTTGGCATTGCCGCCGCATTGCTGGGTGACCCGCAGACCGTCATCCTGGACGAACCCGTCAACGGCCTGGACCCGGAGGGCGTGGTCTGGGTCCGAAACCTGGTCAAATACCTGGCCTCCGAGGGCCGTACCGTATTCCTGTCCAGCCACCTTATGAGCGAAATGGCAGTCACGGCGGACCACCTGATTGTGATCGGGCGCGGCCGGATCATTGCCGACGCTCCCATCCGTGACATCATCAACGGCCAGGGACGGATCCGCACGCGCGTCCGCACCGATCAGCCAGACCAGCTGATGCAACTGCTCGCCGGGGATGGCGTCTCCGTTGAAGTGCAGGAAAACGAATTGCTCGAGGTCACGGGCCTGGATCCCCGCCAGATTGCCCGCGCCGCCCTCGACAGCCGCGTCATGATCTACGAACTGACGCCGCTTCAGGCCAGCCTTGAGGAGGCCTACATGGAGCTGACCAAGGATGAGGTCGAATACCACTCACTGATCACCACGGGCGCCTCGGCTCCCGTCCAGCCCGGAGGCAACTAGGCCATGAGCTCAACCACCCTCGAACCCAACCCGTCCCGCCGAGGTGCGCACGCAGGTTCCGCGTCCTCCAGCAAACTGACCGGTGATGCCATCAGCACAGGCCCGGGCCCGTCCTTCCTCCGCGTGCTGAACTCCGAGTTCATCAAGTTCCGCACCCTGCTGTCCACGCTGATCCTCCTCGCCTGCACCGTTCTGGTAGTGGTTGGCTTTGGCGCCCTATCGGCCTGGGGCACGGGCCAGTTCGCAGAGCAGGCCCTGAACGACCCGGAAGCGGCCGCAGCTTTTGCCGCCCAAGGCGGGGACATCGCCGTCGGCGTCCCGACGTCGGGTATTGCCTTTGCCCAGCTCATTCTCGGCTCCCTTGGCGTGCTCCTGATGAGCTCCGAGTTCTCCACGGGCATGGCCCGCTCAACGTTCGCCGCGGTGCCCAAACGGACGCCGGCTTTTGTCGCCAAGCTGCTGGTGGTGATGGTCACCGCCTTCGTAGTCACCGCCGTCTCGGTATACGTTGCGGGCCTGGTCTCCGTGCCGATCCTGGACAACTACGACCTCAAGCTGGACTTGGCCAGCTCGCAGTCGGTGAAGATGCTGCTCATCAACAGCCTCTATGTTGCCGCCGTCGCCGCCATAGGCATGGCGCTGGGATCGCTCCTCAGGAACTCGGCGGGCGGCATTATGACCTTGGTTGGCCTCTTCTTCGTGGCACCTATCGCCTTCCAGCTGATCCCGGGTGAGTTCTTTGTCCAGACCCGTAAGTACCTCCCGGGGAATACAGTCGACCCCATGACTGCCGTGCAGCACATGCCGGACACCCTCGAGGCGTGGCAGGCTGCACTTGTCCTCGGTGCCTGGGTGGTCATCCCGGTCGTTTTCGCCGCCGTCGTCCTGAAGAAACGCGACGTCTAAGCTGCAGCTAGGCTCAGACCATGAATGAAACGGCACCAGTGAGGGACGCGCCGGCCGGCTTGGCCGACGCGTCCTTTGCCGAAATCACGGCCAAGCGCCGGGGCCTGCTCCGCCGGTACCTTTACAAGCACCCGCGGGTGATGGACGGCGTGGTGGTGGTCAGCTACACCCTGCTGGTGGCCCCCACCGTGGTGGATGCTGTGATGTCCGGGGCATGGCTGGCTGCGGTGCTCCTTCTCGCCGTTGCAGGAGCCCTGTTCTTCCGGCGTCCGTATCCCGTGGCACTCGTTGCCTTCATAGCGGTGGTGGAAGTGGCTGTCACCCTGCTCCACCCGTGGGGTTCGAACGTCTCTGCCGGGCTATGGTTCTCGCTGTATGCGGTGGCGGTAGTGCACACCCGCCGGTTCGCGCTCGTCACCATGGCGGTGGCCACTGCCCCGCTGGCACTGCTGTATCTGCTGGCCGCCGTCGGACCCATGGACACCTCCTTCGTCCATGACCCCGGCAGCAACCCCGGTGACTTCCACCTTTTGACCAGCATCGCCACGGGAGCGACCATCGCCCTGTCAAACGTCATCGCCACGGGAATCGGAATTTCCGTGCGGCAGCGGCGGGAACATGAGCAGGAAATCGCAGCCTGGGCGGCGCGGACCGCCAGCTTGGCATCCGTGAACGAACGGAACCGGATCGCGCGGGAAATGCACGACGTCGTGGCCCACTCGCTGACCGTAATGATCAGCCTCTCGGATGGGGCCGCCGTCGTGGTCCGGAAAAGCCCGGACCGCGCCGTTGAGGTGCTCGGTGAACTGTCCCGGACTGGCCGGACTGCGTTGGCGGACATGCGGCGTGTGCTGGGCGTACTGCGGGATGATTCCGGGGCGATGGCGCCGCGGCAGCCACTGGCCTCCGGTGACAGCCTCGCGACACTCCTCGAAGGATTCCGCACCGCCGGCCTTCCGCTGCACTACTCGCATACCGGTCCCGCGCTGCCCGGCGATGCGGCTTTCCAGCTGACCGTCTACCGGATCGTCCAGGAGTCGCTTACGAACGTCCTGCGCTACGGCAGGTCGCTTGGCCGCGTGGATGTGGGCATCGCCCGGGCCGGTTCAACCGTCACCATTGAAGTGCTCGACGACGGCGCCGGCGCTGCGGGGCAGGGAACCTCCGACGGCGGCGGGCCAGGTTCGAGCACCTCGGGGCCGGCGCTTCCGGGTCCAGGCCAAGGGCTTGCGGGAATGGCGGAGCGGGCACGCATCTACTCCGGCACCGTGGAAGCCGGGCGCAGCGGCCGGGGCTGGCGCGTATATGCCGTCCTCACCTGTCCCGATGACGGGCCCACTGAGCCGCTCAACCGTCCACACCAAATGCAAGGCAAAACGTGACAGGGAACCAACCAATAACCGTCCTGCTGGCCGATGACCAGCCGCTGCTGAGGATGGGCTTCCGCCTCATCCTGGAGGGCGAGGACGACCTCCACATCGTGGGGGAGGCCTCCGACGGCGCTGACGCCGTCAGGCAGGTCCGCGAGCTCAACCCTGATGTGGTGCTGATGGATGTCCGGATGCCCGTATTGGACGGCATCGAGGCCACCCGTGCCATCACAGCATCCGGATCCGGCGCACGGATCATCATCCTCACCACCTTTGACGTGGACGAGTATGCGTTCGCCGGCCTCCAGGCCGGCGCGTCCGCATTCCTCTTAAAGGACGTGGCGCCGTCGGAACTGATCCACGCCGTGCGCGTGGTGGCCAGCGGGGATGCGGTGGTGGCCCCACGCGTCACGCAGCGGCTCCTGGAAACATACGTCCGTGGTGCTGCCCGCCCTGCTCCCGCTGCCGCGCCGCGTGATCCGCTGCTGGAGGAGCTGACGCCCCGCGAAACGGAGATGCTTGAGGCCATGGCAGAGGGCCTGTCCAACGCAGAGATCGCGCATCGGTATTTCCTGTCCGAAGCCACTGTGAAGACCCACGTCCGCCGTATCCTCACCAAGCTGCACCTGCGTGACCGTGTCCAGGCCGTGGTGTATGCGTACGAAACCGGCCTGGTGGTCCCGAGCAACCCTGACTACTGAATCCCCCGATAGCATCCTGCTGGCACACAGCACCCTCACAGGAACTCTCTATGCATGGCATAGGGGAGGGCGTTTGTATGGACGCATGACCAATCACCAGCCCCACCCCAACCACGACCGTGGCCTCGAGTTCGACCTCTCCACCCTGATGAGCCGCCGGTCGCTGGGCATGTTCTTCGGTGCCGGCGGCGCCGCTGTGGCGCTGGCGGCCTGCACACCCGGCGGGTCGACGTCCACAGCCAGCACCTCGGCGTCGGCCACGGCCACTGCAGCCCCCACCGCAACCGCCACAGCCACTCCGACGCCCACGCTGACCCGCGCAATTGCCGAGTGCAGTGCGGAAATCCCCCAGGAAACCGCGGGGCCATATCCCGGAGACGGTTCCAACGGGCCCAACGTCCTGGAGGCCTACGGCGTGGTGCGGCAGGACATCACCACAAGCTTCGGAACGTCCACCACGAAGGTCGAGGGAGTGCCCCTGACCTTCACCCTCACGCTCCTGGACAACTCCAACGGCTGCGTGCCCCTCGCCGGTGCGGCCGTCTACGCGTGGCACTGCGACCGCGACGGGAAGTACTCCATGTACGATTCCGGGCTCGACAACGAGAACTTCCTTCGCGGGGTCCAGGAGGCCGATGCGAACGGCCAGGTCACGTTCACGTCGATCTTTCCGGGCGCCTACATGGGCCGCTGGCCGCACATCCATTTTGAGGTGTTCGAGTCCATGAGCAATGCCACCTCTGCCGGGCAGGTGCTGGCCGTTTCACAGATCGCCCTGACGGATGCGGCGTGCAAGGACGTCTACGCCACGGCTGGCTATGAAACCAGTGCGCGGAACTTCCCCCGGACCACTCTGCAATCGGACAACGTCTTCGGTGACGACGGCGGGATCTACCAGCTTGCCAGCATGACCGGATCGGCTGCCGCCGGATACACGGCCGGGCTCAATGTGACCATCTAGACTCGAGACCATGCCTTCCCTTTCCAACGCCGCAGACCACATCCAGGACCTTGGCGCCTATGTCAGCGCCTCGCCGTCGAGCTTTCACGCCGTCCATGAGGCTGCCCGCAGGCTGGATGCGGCCGGGTTCACAGGCCTGGATGAGCTGCAACCGTGGGAAGGCGGGGCAGGCTCGTTCTACATAGTTCGTGACGGCGCCCTCATCGCCTGGGTGGTGCCGGAAAGTGCAGGGCCGGCTACCGGCTTCAACATCCTGGGAGCGCATACCGACTCCCCCTCTTTCAAGCTCAAGCCCAAGCCGACCACTGGGGCCCATGGCTGGCTGCAGGCCGGAGTCGAGATCTACGGCGGGCCGCTGCTGAACTCCTGGCTTGACCGGGAACTGCAGTTGGCCGGCCGGCTGGTCATGCTCGACGGCGCCCAGCACCTCACGGCCACCGGGCCGCTGCTCCGGTTCCCGCAGCTGGCAATCCACCTGGACCGCGCGGTGAACGATGGCCTCACGCTGGATAAGCAGCGGCACATGAACCCGGTGTGGGGGCTCGGCAACCCGGCCAATGTGGACTTGCTGGCCGTGCTGGCGTCACATGTTGACGGTGCATCCATTGATCCCGCCCGGATTGGCGGGTACGACGTCGTCATTGCGGACACGCAGCCGCCTGCGGTTTTCGGGGCCCATGGGGAGTTCTTTGCCTCCGGGCGCCTGGACAACCTTTCGGCCACGCACGCGGGGCTGGCGGCGCTCATCGCGCATGCCTCCACTTCTGGGACTGGTTCTGACCGCGCCGATGCGCCGATCGCAGTCCTGGCGGCCTTCGATCACGAGGAAATCGGCTCCAACTCCCGTTCCGGGGCGTGCGGACCCATCCTGGAGGATGTTCTGGTGCGGATCTCCGATGGCCTCGGTGCCACGGTGAGCCAGCGGCGGCAGGCGTTGGCGGCGTCGTTCTGTGTCTCCGCGGATGCCGGGCACGCTGTCCATCCCAACTACGCCGAGCGGCACGACCCCGCCAACCATCCTGAACTCAACGGCGGCCCGCTGCTGAAGATCAACGCCAACCAGCGCTACGCCACGGACGCAAACGGTGCCGCATTCTGGGCCCGGCTCTGCGGGCAGGCGAAGGTGCCGTACCAGGAATTTGTGTCCAATAACGTGATGCCGTGCGGCTCCACCATCGGCCCGCTCACCGCCACGCGGCTAGGGATCCGGACCGTGGACGTCGGGGTGCCACTGCTGTCGATGCATTCTGCGCGCGAACTCTGCGGCGTGGAAGACCCGCACCGGCTGGCTGCGGTGACGGAACTGTTCTTCCGGACTGCCGCGTAAGGGTCGCGGGCAGCGGCCAGGGTCCAGGGCTCAGTCCCGCGAGGCTCCCGGATCCTTAGCGTCCGTTCCCAAAGCAGAAAATGTCCCGGTCGATTTCGTGGGCTGGCACACCCACCCAGGTCTCGCCGTCGGGAACGTTGCTGAGCACGGCGGCACCCATCCCAACCGTGGCATAGGCGCCCACAGACGTCCGTTCCCGGACGCTGGAATTCATGCCCAGGTAGGCGGCCCGGCCAATCCGCACTCCGCCTCCCAGCGACACACCCGCGGCAAACGTGGCGAAGTCCGCAACGTCGTCGTCGTGCGTGAACGTGACCGATGGCATGGCCACCACGTGCGAACCGAGCGTGACCGACGCCGTCAGCGTCACGTTCCGAAGCAGGATACTGCCCCGGCCGATCCTGCATCCCTCCGGACATTGGACGGACGGGTCGATCGCTGTGGCATACCGCGCCTCATGCAGGCCCATCGCGGTGAGCCGCTCCACCACCGCTTCCCGCGATTTTCCGGAGCCCAGGCACACCAGCACAAAAGCGTGCGTGTATTTGGGTGCATCGTCGATGGTCCCCAGGACAGGTGCCCCGTCCACGGTGACTCCCGCCATCTCCTTGTCATCATCGAGCAAGCCCACGACGTCGTACTGGCCGCTGCTGCGGACCATCGCCAGTACCTCGCGGGCCAGCCCGCTCGCGGCGATCAGGATCAGCTCGCTCACCTGCCCACCCCGTTGGCGGCGGCATGGATGGTGTTCATGACACGGTTCATGCTGACGGGGTCCAGCTCGTGAAAGATGGGAAGGATGAGCGTCCGGTCGGTCAGGCGCTCAGTGTGCTGCAGCCTGGCGTTGCCCGTGTCGCGCCAGCGGTAGGCCGGCTGCCGGTGCGCCGCCATGACGCCCCGCTTGGCGGAGATACCCGCGTCAGCCAGCCTGCCTAGCAGCTCCTCGCGGCTAACAGGAAATCCCGGCAGGACCTCAACCCAGAAGGACTGGAAGTTGGTAGTGCCGTACGGCGGATCCGCGACGAAACGCAAGCCCCTCAACCCGGCAAGCCCGGCGACGTACTGGCCGGCCAGGGTCCGGCGCCGCTCCACAATTTGTGCGAGCCGGGCCAACTGCACGATTCCGATGGCGGCCTGCAGGTCAGTCATCCGGTAGTCGAAGCCGATCTCAAGGTAGACCTCGGGCAGTGCCGCAAGCGATTCGGGTCGGCCCATGCCCGTGACGCTCCTGGCATGGTCGCGGAGGGTTCGCGCCCGTGCAGCCCAGTCAGCGCGGCGGGTCGTGAGCATGCCGCCCTCACCCGTGGTCACTATGTTCTCCTGGTCGAAGGACCACACAGTCAGATCGGCCCCTGTGCCCACTGGGCTGTCCTTGTAGGTGGAGCCGATTGCGCAGGCGGCGTTCTCGATCACAGTGATCTCGTGCCGGTCACACAGTTCGCGGATGGGGTGCAGGTCCACTGGCACGCCGCCCTGGTCCACCACGATCACGGCACGGGTGTCCAAGGTGAGTGCCGCATGGATAGTCTCGGCAGTCACGTTCCCAGTGGCGGGGTCGACATCACAGAAGATCGGGCGTGCGCCGACATAAGTCACCGCGTTCGCCGTCGAAATAAACGACAGTGACGGCACCACAACATCGTCCCCGGGACCGATGCCGGCCACTATGAGGGCCAAATGAAGCGCAGAAGTGCAGTTGGAGGTTGCGACGGCGTAGCGCACGCGTTGCAAGGAGCTGAAGTCCTTCTCGAACTCCTTGACCTTCGGCCCTTGGGCTATCGAACCGGAGGCCACAACCTCAGCCAGTGCGCGCGCTTCCTCATCACCGAGCCATGGCTTCATCGCACTCATCCCCGCGAGGACTGTTTCCGCAGTCATCGGGCACCAACTTTCCTTGTCTCGGCGGTCTTATCCTTCTTGTGCCCACAAACTTCCACCCGGCCGCTCAAAGTGCCCTCATGTTCCGGATCTCGGCCCCGGCACGGGCTGAGTCTGCCAGTTCGGTGCTTGCGACAACGGACGTTTGACCATCACGACTGAGGCTCCGCGCCCCTGCTTCCAGCACTGCGAGAATGCGCAACGCAGAATCCCATCCCGTGCGCGACTCACGCTTGTTGCGGATGCAGAATTCCAACTCCTCTATGACCTGGCCCAGGGGCTCGCGCTCCGGCAGGGCGGGAGACCAAATATCGCCCGTTCTGTAGGCCGTAGCGGAAGTCCTCTTTTCGTTGGCCGACTTTGGTGACGGGTCCAGCGAGACGCTTCTGTCGAAGACGCTGAGACGTTGCTTCGGGTTCAGGTCATCCCACACCAGGGTCCTCAGCGATCCGCCGATGACCATTTGTCGTATCTTCGTGGGGCTCAGCAGGTTCACGTGCAAGTGGGCCGTGCCATCGTTCCGAAGCCTGAAGTTTAGGTGGCCAACACAGTTTCTCCCGATACCAAGCGGGTCACCCCCAAACGCGGAGACCTCGGTCGGATTCAGGCCGCCAGGAAGAACGAAGTCAAGAATCGCAAGGTCGTGTGGCGCCACGTCCCAGAACACGTCTACTTCAGGGCGCTCCAGACTCAGATTTATCCGCGTGGAGTCCACGAAGAGAATCTCGCCCAAAGAGCCGGCCTGCACCAGCTCCTGCATCTTGAGTACTGCTGGGGAGTAGCAGTGCGTGTGGTCCACCATCAGCACCAGGCCGTTTGCCTGCGCCTCAACCACCATCTCAAGTCCATGCTTGAGGCTGTCCGCCATCGGCTCCTCCACGAGGACGTGCTTTCCTGCCCGAAGAGCCGTCATGACCGTCCCGTAGTGGGCATGCGCCGGCGTTGCTATGGCGACTGCATCCACCTCGAAGGTGTCCAGCAGTTCATCAAGGGATTCGACCACCGCAACGTCAGTAAACGGGGTACCCAACGCCCGCGCTCGTTCTGAGTTCACGTCGCAGATGGCAACCAGGTCCCAGACGGGGCTCGCTTGAAGGTTGCGGGCCAGATTCGGCCCCCAATATCCGGCACCGACGACGGCGATTGACAGTTTCCGGGCCGGCAGCCGATGGGCCGGTGTATGAAAGGGATCAATGAAGCTCTTCATGGCTGTCCTTCTTCTCGCACGATCTAGTAGGCGCCGGAGGGCCGGAGTACTGCGCGGAATGTCCGCCACAGGATCAGCAGGTCACCGGCGATGGACCAGTTCTCGACGTAATAGAGGTCCAGCCGCACTGACTCGTCCCATGAAAGGTCCGAGCGGCCGTTGATCTGCCAGAGGCCGGTAATTCCCGGCTTGATGAGGAGTCGACGGTGAGTGTGGCGTTCGTAGCCGTGGACTTCCCGGGCCAGCGGCGGGCGGGGTCCCACCATGCTCATGTCGCCGAGCACAACATTCCAGAGTTGAGGGAGTTCATCGAGGGAGTACTTCCGCATCCACCGCCCGCACCGGGTGACCCGCGGATCATCGCGCAGCTTGAACAGCACTCCGGCACCCTCGTTCTGCTCAGTAAGGGCGGCCAGACGGGCCTCGGCGTCCACCACCATGGACCGGAACTTGAACATCCCGAACACGGTGCCGTCCTTGCCAACCCTGTCCTGCCGGAAAAGCACCGGGCCCGGACTGTCCAGCCGCACAATCACGGCAAGCACCAGGAGCAGTGGCGACAGCACAAGGAGGGCAGCCAGCGCTACCGCCACATCCATGACCCTCTTCAGCGCGTGTTTCGCCCCCGAGTACTGGGGAATGTCCACGTGCATAAGGGGGAGTCCTTCCACCGGCCGCCAGTGGATGCGGGGACCCGCAACGTTTGTGAGGGTGGCGGCGAGGACCATTTCCGCGGCGCATTCCTCCAGTTTCCAGCCGAGTTCGCGGATGAACTTGTTTCCGCCGGGCAGAGGGCCCGCAACGATGACCGCATCGGCGTCCGTCAGCCTGGCGGTGCGGGCAATGTCGTCCGTGGAGGAGAGAACCGGGATCTGCTGGCCATCCACGCGCAGGCTGGCTCCGCGCCGGGCGCCGGGAAGGCAGACTCCCAGGATCTTGTAGACGGGTCCGGACTTCTTGGCCACTTGGTGCACCACGTAACGGACTTCCTCAGGTTCCCCCACCACGATGGCCCGGGACAGGTGGTGTCCCCGGGCCTTTTCCTTAGTGAGCCGGCGCCGGAACACCCAGCGGTTGCCCGTTAAGGCCACCAGTCCCAACGGAAGGGAAACCGTGACGAACGCGGTCCCGCCATGGACGGAAAAGACCACGGCGGCAATGGCCATCAGGCCGAAGATCCGCAGGGTTGCGGAGGCAACGCGCTTGTACTCGTCCGCGCCGACACCCAGGACTTTCGAGTCGCGGGTCCGATAAATTTCCAGCGCCATGAGCCACAGCAGCGTAACCGTGGTGGCGGTGAGGACTCCGCCTTTGTCGCTTTCTACGCCGGGGGTGAAACCGACGCTGGAGAGCAGGTAGCCGGCGAACACGGCCAAGGCCACCACGACCGAGTCAGTGATGCGCAGGAGGTTGATGTGGGTGGAGATCCACGCCGCCGTCGCCTTGCGTCCTGGCGTTGCCGGGGCGGCAGCCGGTGGCTGCGGGGACCCTTTCGGTGAGGATTCCGGCAGACGCAATGGCGACGTTGCATTCCGCTGCGCGGCCAAGGGTTCAACCGGCCAGCCAAACGACGCGCTTCGGAAAGGGGCTACTGGAATTTCCGCCATGATCATCGCTTCCCGCAGAGTCCGCATTGGGTTCCACTTGTGAAGCAAAATTAGCCCGGAAACGGCGGTTATTACGGGGAAAAGCAGGCGCTTTGTGGTAGCGGGAAGGGAAGAATGTGGATACTGCGGGTTCCAGCGTTTTGGTCCCTAGAGGACAGGCAGGACGTAGGGTTCCCGGGCTGCGGAATCCTTGCCTGCGGCCAGGGCGGTGAGCTGTGCGCGAGACTCCACACCCAGCTTGCGGTAGATCGCGGTAAGGCGCACTTCCACCGTCCGCACGGAGACGTACAACGTGGCTGCGATTTCCTTGTTGCGCATGCCCCGCGCCACCATCTGCGCGAGGGCCCGCTCATGGTCGGCGAGCATCAGCATGGAAGGGTTGCCAGGGGCGCGGGCAGGTTCAACGCGCTCGTCCAGCAACAGGGAATCAACGTGCTGGGTCCACGCGTCGGCGCCGACCTCGTCGAACATCACTTTGGCCCGCAGCAGGCCGTCCCTGGCATCCCGCAGCCGGCCGAAGGCCCCTAGGCGCTCCGCGTAGCAGAGCAGCGTCCTGGCGCGTTCCAGCAGTGAGTCGTGGGCACCCCTGTTCTCAAGTGCGTGGTTGAACAGCTGAAGCGACTGCTCACCGTCGGCGAGCATCGCTCGGCTGCGTGCGACGGCGGTCAGCAGCCATGGGGATCTGAGCCCCACGGAGCGGCTTTCGAGCCGGTACAGGACCTGGGTGGCCTCGCGGTGCCGTCCCAACCGCACCAGCACTTCCACCAGGTCCGCTTCGCAGCGAAGCAGTGTCGGGTTGCCGAAGGCCATGCCGATCTCCACGGCGCGGGACAACTGGGCGAATGATTCGGCCAGGTTGCCGCGCATGAGTGCGAAATGTCCCTGGCAGGCGGCCAATTGGGCAGTGATGGCGGGGTGGCTTTCAGCGCCGGAGAAACGCTGTGCCTCCGCCACGTAAAGCCGGGCCAGCGCCTCGTCGCCCAGTGAGTGGGCGCGCCACACGCGGAAGATGTGCCGCATCCCGCGGTGGTATTTGGATTCCGGCTCCGTGAGTTCCAGGTCTTCAATGAGCCGGACGGCGGTCCGCACGTTCCCGGCCCGGATCTCGTTGTCCACGGCCAGGTAGTCCGCGGTTTCCCTCCAGTTGACGTTGTTCGCCTCAACGGAGTTCCGCACCACTGCGAAGGCCTCCTGGGCAAGTTCATAATGCTCTGCGTAGGTCAGGGCGCGGCCTTGCACCAGAAGGGTAGCTACTGTGGCGCCCGCGTCATGCTTGCGGCCCAGATTCCCGGTGTTGCCGCTGATTGCTTCGATCAGGAGTTTGGCACGGTCCGTCACTGCGAGGCAGTCCTTGGAGGCAGCGTCCTGGAACTGCTCGGCGTGGCGGAGCAGGCGGAGGGCGTCGTCCAACTCCCACCGTTCCGCGTAAAAGAGCGCACCGATCGCTAACAGGGTGGCTGAATAGGCAGGATCGTGCTGGCCGAACTCCTTCACCAGGCGTAGCACCATGCTGGAGCGCACAGCGGCGCCCTGGATGAACTGGATCTCGAAATCCAGGCCGGTCAGGCGCAGGATCAGAGCGGGGTTGCGTGTCACACGCTGCGCCCATTCCAGGTACCGCCTGGCATAAACGAACTCTCCCCTGTTGAACAGCAGTTCAGCCACGTTGGCGAGCCGTGCCGCAGTCTCCGCTTCCCAGGGGTTGATGGTGAGGGCACGCTCGATGTACTCCACGGCGAAGGACACTTCCCCGTTGCGGATCAGGTCAACGGCAAAACGCAGGAGGCCAAACGGCGTCTGGCGCTCCAAGGCCGTAAAGCTCAGATGCCATCGCCTGGCGTAAGGATCTGTCTCGCCGGCGGCATCCGCCAGCGCACGGTGGTTGGTGGTCCGGACAGCCGGCGTCATGGCGGTAAAGACGAAGCCCCGCAGCAACTGGTCCTGGATCCGCAGATGCGGGCCGGACCTGCTGACCATGCCGTTGGCCAGGAGTTCGTCCACCCCCGTCCACAGGTCGCTGTAAACCTTCTCCAAGGTGGCGATATCGCTCCGGCAGGACAGCGACATCAGGTCAAGGACCTGCCGCGCGGCCGGGGTCAGGCTGCCCACCGTTGCCGCGAATTCGGATTCGAAGCTCCCCTTGCAGGGCAGTGGAATAGGCAGGGCGTACTTCCCCTCGGCCTGGCGCTCCAACAGGCAGGTGTAAAGCTCGACGGCGGCAAGCGGGTTGCCCTGGGTTGTAGCAGCCACCGCGTGGACTGCCGCTGTTGCGACTTGCCGCGCCGGAATCGACTCCAGCATCCTGACCGTGTCGTTGTAGTTCAGCGGCTTGAGGTGAAGGGCCGGGAGGCTGCCAAACGGGCTGTCCGGCACTTCTTCACGCACGCTCATGAAAAGTGCCACGTCCGTCCCGGATAGGCGGCGGGCGAGGAACCCGATTACAGCTTGGCTGCTGGGATCCAGTTGGTCTGCATCGTCGACGACGACGACTGTGCGTGAGGACGAGCGCTGATGCAGTCCATTCAGGAGCATCGTGGACACGGTGGGGACATCCAGGGCGGCGGTGGAGTTTCTTAGCAGTTCATCGGCGAACCGGTTGAGGACGGGATCATCGATTCCGTTCAGCAGTGCAGTGAGGCCCGAAAGAGGCCAGTCGGACTCGGAGGCACTGGCCCGCAGGAAAACTGTCCGGTAGTCAGAGAGTCGCGGGATCTCTGACAGGAGGGCGGATTTACCCACACCACGGCGGCCTACAACGCTCAGGGCGGATTCCTTCGGCCCCCGGATCACTGAGAGGATCCGGTCCAACTCCTTGCTTCGCCCGATTAACGACATGTGGTCCCCATCCATCGTTGAAGGAGACCGATATTGCCTTGTACTTCCTGTATGTGTCGTCGAAGCCCCGTCCAATCATTCCCATGACTGAGCCGGGGCAATTCCTGGCCGCTTCGTTACGTCCAGCACGGTACCCAACCGTTGGAAGTCAATATAGCCCCGTTCCAGATCCCGCACCAGAGTAGTTTCAGCCGCGAGTACTCAGGTTTTGGAGCCCTGAGTACTTAGGTTTCGAGAGCATTTCAAAGTTGCCTGCAAGGCAGTGGATGGTTCGCAATGGTGTGCCATCCTGTGGAAACATCTGATTTGGCCTCCGGCGTTCTGTGCCAGTGCACATCAACCGGCGCCCGGTGCGCGTCTAGGGTGGGATAAAACGTGTGATCCACCGCACGGAGCAACCACGATGGCCTCCCGCCCCGTCGTTATGGCCCCGCAAGGCAGCCAAATTTCCGCACCAACATGAAGGACGGCGCACCCATGCACGCTGACCAACAACTCGCCAAGTCGCTCAAGCCGCGGCATCTGTCCATGATCGCCATTGCCGGCGTCATCGGGGCAGGCCTCTTTGTGGGGTCCGGTGCCGCGATCCAACAGGCCGGCCCGGGAATCCTGCTGGCCTATATGGCTGCCGGAATTGTCGTGATCCTGGTGATGCGGATGCTCGGCGAGATGGCGGCCGCCAACCCTGAAACCGGGTCCTTTTCGACCTACGCCGACAAGGCGCTGGGCCGCTGGGCAGGTTTCAGCATCGGGTGGCTGTACGCCTGGTTCTGGATCATCGTCCTGGGCATCGAAGCAACCGCCGGCGCGGCGATCATGCACCGGTGGGTCCCTGGAATCGACCAGTGGGTGTGGGCGCTGATCCTGATGGTCCTGCTCACGCTGACCAACCTGGGATCGGTAAAGTCCTATGGAGAATTCGAGTTCTGGTTCGCCTCCATCAAGGTCGCAGCCATTGTGCTGTTCCTGCTCTTCGGAGTGGCAGCCATTATGGGCCTTATCCCCGGAGTCCCCGCACCAGGCCTGAGCAACCTCATCGAGAATGGCGGATTCCTGCCCAACGGGCCGGGAGCGGTCCTGGCCGGGATCCTGGTGGTCGTTTTCTCCTTCTTCGGGGCAGAGATCGCCACTATTGCCGCTGGTGAGTCCGAGAACCCCGTTGACGCAGTCAAGAAAGCCGTCAAGTCCACTGTTTGGCGGATCCTGGTCTTCTACATCGGCTCGATAGCCATCGTGGTCACCCTGCTGCCCTGGAATGATGCCAACGTAGCCAAGAGCCCCTACGTCGCCGTGATTGAACTGTTCGGCATCCCCGGTGCCGGCACCATCATGGATATTGTGGTCCTCACCTCCGTGTTGTCCTGCCTGAACTCCGGCCTCTACACCGCCAGCCGCATGCTCTTCTCCCTCTCCAAGCGCGGCGACGCGCCAGTGGCCTGGACCCGGATTTCAAAGCGGGGCGTACCTGCCTCCGCAGTCCTAGCCTCCACCGTCGTCGGCTTTGTCACCGTGGGGCTGAACTACATCGCTCCGGAGACCGTCTTCCTGTTCCTCGTGAACACTTCGGGCGCGATCGCACTCTTTGTCTGGCTGGTCATTGCGTCCTCGCAGCTGATCCTGCGCAAGCGCATGGGTGCCGCCGCCAAGGACCTCGCCCTGAAGATGTGGCTGTTCCCCTACCTGACCTGGGTTTCCATCGCCAGCATCGTGGCGCTGCTGATCGGCATGGTGATCCTGGAATCCACGCGCGAGTCCCTGATGCTCTCTCTGGCACTGGCCGCCGTGGTGGTTGGCATCGGGGTATGGCGCTACCGGAAGGGTGGCCCGGCCGGACCGGCAGCTGAGGCTCCGCAGGGTGAGGATGCCGCCGTCGGCGCAGCACAAGCGTCGTAAGTCTCCGGACGTCCTCAGGCCGCCAGGCCCAGCACCAGGTTGATCGTGGCGGCCAGGATGACCGTACCGAAAACATAGGACAGGAGGCTGTGCTTCAGGGCTTCGCGCCGGATGCGCGGGTTCTCCAGGCTGGTGTCCGAGACCTGGTACGTCATGCCGATGCTGGTAGCCAGATAGGCGAAGTCCGTGTACTGCGGCGGTTCGTCCTGGTTGAAGCTGACGCCGCCTTCGGTCGCCCCGCCGTAATAGTGCTCCGCGTACCTGAGGGTGAACAGGGTCTGGACCAGCATCCAGGACAGGGCCACGCTGGCCAGGACCAGTGCAGCCCCAGCAAGTTGCGTGCCGCCGTCGCCATTGTGTGAGTCCATAACCACGACGGCGACCGCAGCCAGCGACGCGACGTTCGCCGCCAGGATCAGCAGGTCAGTGGTGGTCCGGGACGGGTCCTCGGCGGTGGCGTGGGCCTTGGTTTCCTTCGGACCCATCTTCCCCACTACCAGCCATACCCAGCCGACATACACCAGCGCTGCCGTGGCCCACCCTGCGGCCGGGGCCTGTAACCATCGGCCGGTAGCGCCCGTCGCCAGCGTGGCCGCGATTCCCGCTACCAGCATTGCCAGGAACCGCAGCCGGCTGCGCCTGACCGGGCCGGGGCGGTCGATGAGCGGTGCGGCGTCCATGCTCTGTACTCTAGCTGCGGCGCACAGGACCCTGGTCCCCCAGCCTCGGTTTTCCACATATCCTCATGGCTGCTTCCACTGTGGAACCATGGCGCATAGCGTTGAGTCAAGCGCGAATCGCCTATCCGATCCAAATGCACTAAGATATTGAAGTCTGTGCTGCGTCCTGCCTCCGTTCCGGTGGCCGGGCCTGTGCATGGCATCGCAAATGAACCTCCTGTTACGGAAATGCCGTAACCGCTTAGCCCAAAGGAGGTGGGTTCACATATGCGTCCTTACGAATTGATGGTAATCATCGACCCCGAGGTCGAAGAGCGTACCGTTGAGCCGTCGCTTCAGAAGTTCCTGAATGTCATCACCAACGATGGTGGAACCATCGAAAAGGTTGACATCTGGGGCCGTCGCCGACTGGCCTACGACATCAAGAAGAAGTCCGAAGGTATCTACGCCGTGGTGAACTTCACCGCCAAGCCGGACACCGCCAAGGAACTTGACCGCCAGCTGTCTCTTAACGAGACCATCATGCGCACCAAGATCACCCGCCCCGAAGAGCAGAAGGTTGTTGCTGAGTAATTTCAGCTCCGATTTTCATTCTTCACCCCGCAGGATCGAATTCTTCATCCAGGATCGAACAAGGAGGCAGTAGATGGCAGGCGAAACCACCATTACGGTCATCGGTAATCTCACCAATGACCCGGAATTGCGGTTCACACCGTCAGGTTCGGCAGTAGCGAACTTCACCATCGCTTCCACCCCACGCACCTTTGATCGCCAGTCCAATGAGTGGAAGGACGGGGAAACCCTGTTCCTCCGCGCAGCAGTCTGGCGTGAAGCAGCCGAGAACGTCGCCGAGTCCCTCACCAAGGGCATGCGCGTGATCGTTTCCGGCCGGTTGAAGAGCCGTTCCTACGAAACCAAAGAAGGCGAAAAGCGCACCGTCATTGAGCTCGAAGTCGATGAAATCGGCCCGAGCCTGCGCTACGCCAATGCCAAAGTCAACCGTACCCAGCGCTCCGGCGCCGGGGGTGCCGGAAACGGCGGACAGGGTGGCTTCGGCGGCGGCAACAGCGGCGGTGGGTTCGGGGGAGGCGGCGCTGGTGCAAGCCAGGGCGGCAACTCCGGCGGAAACTGGGGCGGCAACCAGCCCGCAGCGCAGGAAGACCCTTGGGCAACGCCCGGTGTCTCCAACGCAGGCGGCTGGGGCAACGGCCCGGATTCCGAACCCCCCTTCTAACCACCCAAAATTAAGGCCCGACGCCGGGACCGCCTGAGTGCCGCATGGCACCGAAGCGACTGCCGCCGTCGGACCACCACCATCCCGTGGATCAATATCCACGGGCTCCATAGAATAGGAGCTCCACGATGGCTAAGGCTGAACTCCGTAAGCCCAAACCAAAGTCCAACCCTCTGAAGGCCGCTGACATCACTGTCATCGACTACAAGGACGTAGCATTGCTGCGCAAGTTCATCTCCGACCGCGGAAAGATCCGCGCCCGTCGCGTCACTGGCGTCACGGTGCAGGAACAGCGCAAGATCGCACAGGCAATCAAGAACGCCCGCGAAGTTGCCCTGCTGCCTTACTCCGGCGCTGGCCGCGGCTAAGGAAGGGATTAACTAACATGGCAAAGCTCATTCTGACCCACGAAGTAACCGGTCTCGGTGCTGCTGGCGACGTTGTCGAGGTCAAGGACGGTTACGCACGTAACTACCTGCTCCCCCGCAACTTCGCCCTGACCTGGTCCAAGGGTGGCGAGAAGCAGGTTGAGTCCATCAAGGCTGCCCGTGCCGCCCGCGAGCACGCTTCCCTGGAAGACGCTCAGAAGCAGGCCGCTGCACTCTCCGCCAAGCCGGTCAAGCTCGTTGTCAAGGCTGGCGAGACCGGACGCCTGTTCGGCACCGTCAAGCAGGGCGACGTCGCCGACGCCGTTGAGGCCGCTGGCCTTGGCCGCATCGACAAGCGCAAGGTTGAACTGCCGGCACACATCAAGTCGGTCGGTTCCTACCAGGCCAACGTTCGTCTGCACGACGACGTTGCCGCAGTGATCGAACTCGACGTAGTCGCAGGCAAGTAGTTTTAACAGCTGCGAAGCACTGAACTGCACGAAAACCCCCGTTGCCTGACCGGCGGCGGGGGTTTTCTGTGCTGACGCTGCATCGAAATGGCACTTCAGAGCAGTGTTGACGCTCCGGACTACCGTCAAATACCACCTCTTGCGCAGGTTAGGGGCTGTTAAGCTCCGTGGTGACATGCCTGTAGCCAGACCGGATCAGCTCCTCGAGAACGTTCCGGTCCACGTCGTCGAGCTTGTTGATGTAGAGGCAGGCTGCGCTGGTCCTGTGCTTCCCCAGTTCGGGCAGGAGCCGGTCGGCATCGGGTCCGTCGGTGAGGCCGTACAGCACCAAGTTCGCCTTCCGCGGTGAGAATCCGACGGCCGCGGCGTCGCCCTCCCGCCCGCTTTCGTATTTGTAGTGGTAGGTGCCGAACCCCACGATGGTCGGACCCCACATGATGGCTTCCTGCCCGGAGATGCGGGTCATCATCTCCAACAACTCGAAGCCGTCCGCACGCCGCTGCGGATGCTCCACCTCGGCAAGGAATTCTGCCGCAGGAACATCTGTGGGCTTGGTCTTGTTCTCTGCCATGCTCGTAGTTTCGCAGACGCGGAGGAGGTCAGCCAGCACCACCTGATACCTGCCGCGGTGACTCAGTGGAACGCTGATCCGCCAGGCGCGTGGAATAAACCCGAATGACCACCGGTTACCTCTGTACATGCAAATGCATGTATTGTAGTCCGTATCGAACTTCAGGAGTCCACAGTGGAAACCCGCCGCATCACCGTCCTGTCCGCCGGCCTGGGAGTGCCGTCCTCAAGCAGGCTGCTCGCCGACCAGCTTGCCGCTGCTGCAGAGCGCAAACTTTCCCGTGCAGGCTACGACGTGACTGTGGACGTGGTTGAGCTCCGGGACCTCGCAGTGGACATCGCGAACAATTTCGTCACCGGCTATGCGGCCCCGCGCCTGGCCGATGTCATTGCCGGGGTCGAGGCATCCGAGGGCATCATCGCGGTGAGCCCGGTGTTCAGTGCGTCCTACAGTGGCCTCTTCAAGTCCTTCATTGACGTGCTTGACCCCAAGTCCCTGGACGGTAAGGCCGTCCTGCTGGGGGCCACTGGCGGCACCGACCGGCACCAGATGGTCCTGGACTACGCGATGCGCCCACTGTTCAGCTACCTGCGCACCCGGACGGCGGCCACGGGCGTCTTCGCAGGCCCGCAGGACTGGGGAAACACCGACGACGGCGGCTCGCCCCTTTCGTCCCGGATCGAGCGGGCGGCGGCCGAGTTTGCAGGACTCCTGACAGGGGAGCAGCCTGGCCGCAAGCCGGCGGCCCTGGAGTCCCTGCCGTTCGAACAACTTCTGGCGGGTATCTCGGGCGGACGTTGAGGCAGGCTCCGGTGGCGGGAATCCGGCGTCGGACACCTCTGCCGAACTATCCGGAGCCGCCACTCGTTGACCGGGACATGAAATGTCCTGTGGATTCAATTGACCTGATCATGAGTGAACGCAGTGGTGTGGAGATTGACTACTGCCCCCAGTGCCGCGGCGTCTGGCTCGACCGCGGTGAACTGGATAAGATCATCGACCGCGCCAACGAGGCCATGGCCGGAGGATCCCAGGCGCCCGCCCGCCCGGCGGTCCCGGCGCCTGGTCCGACTCCGCCTCCGCTGTACCCGAACTTTGAGCCGCGCCGTGATCAGCCGCGGTATGACCAGCCGCGATACGACGACCGGAAGTACGGCAAGCAGGGCCATGACCGCGACTACGACCGCCGCGGACACAAAAAGAAGGAGGGCTGGCTGGGGGACCTCTTCGACTTCTAGCCCCTGGACACATCACAGCCGCGGGGAGGAATCCAAGGAGGAAGGGCAGGCCCTAGTCTTCCAGGAGCGCGATGAACTCACGGGCTTGCTTGAGGGTGATGTCAGAGTGCTTGGTCAGCGCCGTGGCGGCGGCCTCTATATCGCCGCTGCGGACCAGCGTGCGGATCCGCCCGTAGATCTCGTCATTGAGCATGTTGCTGCTGACTTCGCGGGTTACATCGCCCTTGCTGGCGATGGCCCGGTAGCGGTACGGGAAGCGCTGGGGGGTGTCGTCATCGTCGGGATCCTGCACGGGCTCCGCGGACGCGGGGCTGCGGTAAGGCTGCGGGTGGGCCGCCAGCGCGCCTACGGCATCCCGTGACGCCCTCAGGCCGGCGTCTGTGGCCTCGTAGTAGAGCTTGATCGCTGCCATGGCCTGCCCTTGGGCGATGAGGGCGTACAGGCGACGGTGCTGGTCCTCCGTAAGCTTCGCGGCGGCCGTGCGCGCCAACTCCACAGGGTCGGTGGCGGGAGCGGCCGTGCCGGCTGCGTTGGAAGCCGCCACGCGCCTGCTGACGGCGCGGGCACCCAGGGCCACTGCGGCGGCAACTACCACCAGGATGAGGGCGGGGATCACAAGCGATTCCATTTCTAAAGCCGATCTACGTACTTCTTGGCGGTAGCCAGGTCAAAGTGCGTCGCCTGGCGGAGGAGTTTGATGGCCTGGAGCTTTTGCCCGCTGCGGGCCATCGTCTGGAGTTGCAGGGCGAATTGAGGATTGAGCTGTCCGCCCGGAAGGGCTGTGTACCCGTGCTGGCCGGACGGCCCGCCTGCCTGCGCGTGCAATGCCGCACGGGCGTTGTCTGCCTGCTGTGACTGCTGTGCCTCATTCTGGCTGGGCCGCGTGTTTGCCTCCAGCCGGGCACGGGCAGCAGTGGCGGCACGGACTTGGGCGGCATAGTGCTCGGCGGAGCGCATCGCGAGGTCCTGCTGGTATTTTTCGGCGTCGGAGATTCCGGAGTCACGGGGGCTCAGGGCTGTTGAGAGAGCCCAGATTACTGCCACCAAAACCAACGCAGGCAACAGCACCATCAGTATTTCGCCCATGTATAGAGCTTATGCCAGATCGTGGTTATCCACAGCATATTCCTTGATTCGCATACAGGTCGCCTGCTAAGGCGTCAATTCGGGGCACGTGCTGTGGAATTCATCACGCTTTAGGGATGGATGCGGAGGATTGGACCCGGAATTCAGTTCCCAATCAACAGCCTCGGCCTGCAAGCTGTGGATGAAGGTTGAGTAAAAGAATATTTCCTCCACACGTCCGGATGGACGTTTCCGCAGGTCAGAGGCTTATGGGATAGAAAAGTTTCTTTGTTTCCACAGGGTCACCCACAGGCTGTGCACAAGCTATGCCCCTTAGTGCACAGGTTATCCACAGGCCGCGGGTACACGCGGCTTTGCCCTTGGGGAAAGGGGGGCTAGCGTAGCGGGATACCTGTTTTTGGGACGCGAAAACGCTGCTGCGGAGTACGCGAAGGACCGCGGCGGATTCCTTGGATCCCGCCGTGGCGGGTACCTCTGTGGATAACCTGTGGATATTGGGGATAACTCTTGTGCACAAAGCCTTTGGACCCGACAGGGCCGCCGGATGGTCAGTTGTCGGTGCCCTCGGATAGACCTGTCCTGGTGCCTGCGTTGCGGATGTTCCACGGCGCAGGTACCCGCAGGAAGAACAGCTTTAACCACGGCCGGACCGGTTCCGCCGCGGCACACAATGGAGGACGGCAGCTTTGTCAGTAACGCATCTGGACTCGATCGAGGGCACCCGCGGATCAGAAGGCAGCCGGAAACCTCCGCAGGACATTCCCGCGGAACAGTCCGTCCTGGGCGGCATGATGCTCTCCAAGGATGCGATCGCCGATGTCGTGGAGATCCTCCGTGGCCAGGACTTCTACCGTCCAGCCCACGAAACCATCTACGAAGCCATCATTGATCTCTACGGCCGCGGCGAGCCTGCGGACGCGGTCACCGTCTCGGATGAACTGACCAAGCGCGCCGAGATCAACAGGATCGGCGGCCCTGCGTACCTGCATGAACTGATCCAGACCGTGCCCACGGCAGCCAACGCCGGCTACTATGCCGAGATCGTGGCCGAACGCGCCGTGCTGCGCCGCCTGGTCAACGCCGGAACCAAGATCGTCCAGCTCGGTTATGGCTCGGATGGCGAAGTGGAAGACCTCGTCAACCAGGCGCAGGCCGAAGTTTACGCTGTGGCAGAGCGCCGTACGGCCGAGGACTACGTCGTCCTGAAGGACGTCATGGAGTCCACGGTGGATGAGATCGAAGCCTCCGGCCACCGCGGTGAGGGCATGGTGGGTGTACCCACGGGTTTCTATGAACTGGATGAACTGACCCACGGCCTGCACCCCGGCCAGATGATTGTCATCGCCGCCCGCCCCGCCGTGGGTAAGTCCACTTTCGCTCTGGACTTCGCCCGGTCGGCGGCCATCAAGAACAACCTGGCCACGGTGATGTTCTCTCTCGAAATGGGCCGGAACGAGATCGCCATGCGCCTCCTGTCCGCCGAGGCCACCATTGGGCTGCAGGACCTCCGCAAGGGCACCATCAAGGATGAGCAGTGGTCCAAAATCGCCACCACCATGGGCCGGATGAACGATGCCCCGTTGTTCATCGACGACAGCCCCAATATGTCGCTGATGGAAATCCGGGCCAAATGCCGGCGCCTCAAACAGCAGCACGATCTCAAGCTTGTGATCCTGGACTACCTCCAGCTCATGAGTTCCGGCAAGAAGGTGGAGTCGCGCCAGCAGGAAGTTTCGGAGTTCTCCCGTGCGCTCAAGCTGCTGGCCAAGGAGCTCCAGGTTCCGGTCATCGCGCTTTCGCAGCTGAACCGTGGTTCCGAACAGCGGCAGGACAAGCGGCCCATGGTCTCTGACCTTCGCGAATCCGGCTCGATCGAGCAGGACGCGGATATGGTGATCCTCCTGCACCGTGAGGACGTCTATGACAAGGAGTCACCGCGTGCTGGCGAGGCTGACATCCTGATCGCCAAGCACCGTAACGGTCCCACCAAGGACATCGTGGTGGCCTTCCAGGGCCACTACTCGAGGTTCGCCAACATGGCGGCCGACGCCGGTGGCGGCGGCTTCTGACCTCCCGTAGCGTTTGGTGCTGGCCCGCTTAGCCCTGCGCCAGCAAGTGGTTGGGCAGGCGGTTTCCGGGAGCAGTGCCCCGGATTTCCAGCAGCTCTCGCGCATGTGCGTGCAGCCGCTTGTCCTCCTCCGAGACAGGCACCCAGCGGGGGATGGGCACTGACGTGCCTTCGGCGTCGCGCGCCACCATTACTGTCAGGCAGTACGTGGTGAGGTTCAGTTCCTTACCCTTGGGGTCCCCGGAGCGGACGTGTACGGCAATATGCATGCCTTTGGTTCCGGTGTAGACCAGGCGCGCCTCCACCTCCACCACGTGTCCGATGAGCAGCGGGCGGTAGAAGCGGACGCCGCCTGAAAACACGGCAACGGTGTCCTTGCCGCAGTAGCGGGACGCGCAGACATAGGCCGCCTCGTCGATCCACTTCATCACGATGCCGCCGTGGACCTTCCCGCCCCAGTTCACATCGGTGGGGGCCGCCATGAACCGCAGCGTGACGCGCTCGGCCGTTCCGGCGCCGGTATATTCCTGGTCCTTCATGGCTGCAACGATCTGTTCCCGGACCTTGACCCTGGCAAGGGCGTGCTCGCGCTGTTCGATTTCCTGGGCGGTGACCGGCTCAAACTGTTTCACCGGGATCGGCTTGCCGTCTTCGCCCACGGCCACGAAAATCACCATGCACTGGCTGCGCATCGTCGCTGGTCCGCCTTTGGGATCCCCGGAGGAGACGACGGTACGGATGTGCATGGAAGAGCGCCCTGTGTACACGATGGTGGCCTCGACTTCCACCATATCGCCGCTGTTGACGGGATCAGCGAAGTGGATGTTGCCCACGTAGGCAGTGACGCAGTAGGACTTTGCCCAGCCGACGGCGGCAGCGTACGCGGCCTTGTCCACCCATTCAAGGACGGTCCCAGCGTCAACGGACCCGCTGTGTCCCACATCCATGGGGGCGGCCAGGAAACGGAGGGTTACGGAGTTGGCTGCGGTCTCAGTCATGCTGTGATCTTACTGAGGCGCCGCGTTACCCGAGGGTAGCTTCGGCCCCGCCCCGATGAAGAAGCACCTCACGGTCCGGGGCGTCACCGAATGTGTAGGAACAAAACAACGACGGCGGTGGGCACCCGGGTGCTCACCGCCGTCGTTCGATCATGATGTGAGCCGTCAGGCGAGCACGGCCAGCCTGGAGTTCGTACGGCCGAAGAGGGCCCGGTCCACCGAGATGCGGCCGGCACCGGTAAGCGCCACCGCCAATGCCGCTGCTGCCAGAAGCAGTACCAGTTCGTAGCCGCCGGTTGCCGCGAAGACCCCCGCAGAGGCATGCACCAGAAACAGTGCCCCCAGCATGTCAAGGGCCAGCAGGAGGGCGACCACCCGGGTCAGGACACCAAGAATGAGCGCAATTCCGCCACCAAGTTCCAGGACTGCCACCGCCGGAGCGGCGATTTCGGCGGCGGGAACACCCATTTTGGCGAAGGAGGCCTGGGTTCCGGCGATGGTCCATTCGTTGAACTTCTGCCAGCCATGGGCGGCAAAGATGAAGCCGATGATGACGCGAAGAATCGTCACTGCCGTGGTGTTAAGCGAGGTCTTGTTCATGTCCCGAGTCTTCCAAACCTATACTTGAAGTGTCAACTAATTGTGTCTTGGTGTGTTGTTTGTCATGGCTTCCGCCGAAGCCCGTGAAGGGGAGCGCCACGGCGGCCGGCCGGATGTCCGGACGCCCCGATAGGCTGGCAGTCGTGCCACATCAAGCTGCCCCTGCTGCCGCAAAGACCCCCGCCGGCCACTCCCGGGAAATCCTGCGGCTCGCCGTCCCCGCCTTCGGTGCCCTGATTGCTGAGCCGCTGTTTCTGCTGGCGGATTCCGCGATCGTGGGCCATCTCGGCGTTGCCCAGTTGGCCGGGGTCGGCCTCGCCTCCGCTGTCCTGCACACCGCCGTCGGCCTGATGGTCTTCCTCGCCTACTCCACCACTCCGGCCGTGGCGCGGGCGCTCGGTGACGGCCAGCTCGGCCGGGCCCTCGCGGCAGGACGGGACGGTGTGTGGCTGGCGCTCCTGCTGGGTATTCTGCTGGCTGCGGCAGGCTTCGTAGCCGCCGATCCTCTCGTGGGCCTCATGGGTGCCGACGGCGACGTCAGGGTATTCGCCGCCGACTACCTCCGCTGGTCCATGCCCGGACTGGTGGCCATGCTGCTCATTTTCGCGGGCACGGGCGTTCTCCGCGGGCTCCAGGACACGCGGACACCCCTGGTGGTGGCCACGGCCGGCTTTGCCCTGAACGTTGTCCTGAACCTGTGGCTGGTCTACGGCTTGGGCTGGTCGGTGACCGGCTCTGCCGTGGGGACCAGTATTGCGCAATGGGCCATGGCTGCCGTCTACCTGTTGATGGTCCAGCGGAACGCCTCGCGGCACGGCGTCACCCTGCTTCCCGACTGGCGCGGCATCCGCGCGATGACGCGCGTCGGTTCGTGGCTGATGCTGCGCACGCTTAGCCTGCGCATCGCCATTCTCGCAACGGTGCTGGTGGTTACTGCCCAGGGTCCGGTGAACCTGGCCGCGCACCAGCTTGCCATGACGATTTTTTCCTTCCTCGCCTTCGCCCTGGATGCCCTAGCCATCGCGGCCCAGGCCCTTATTGGCAAGGAGCTGGGGGCATCCAATGCCGCCAAGGCGCGCCTGTTGACCAGAACGATGATCAGGTGGGGCATAGGCTTTGGTGCGGTCACGGGTGTGCTGCTCGCCGCTGCTGCGCCCTGGGTAGGGGTTTTGTTCACGTCCGACGCCGGAGTCCACTCTGTGCTGACCGTCGCCTTGTGGGTACTCGCCGCCGGTCAGCCCCTGGCCGGTTACGTGTTCGTCCTCGATGGTGTGCTGATCGGTGCCGGCGATGCGAAGTACCTGGCGATTGCCGGCGTCGTCAACCTCGCCGTCTACATCCCGCTGCTCCTGGCTGTGGCGGGCTCGGGCGCTTCCGGGCTGGCCGGGCTGGGGTGGCTGTGGGCAGCCTTCGCGCTGGGGTACATGGCTGCCCGCGCCCTGACCCTCGGCGTCCGTGCCAGGTCCGACAGGTGGATGGTGCTCGGTTCGCAGTAGCAGCCACGCCTACTAAACTGGACCGGTGACCCGCCCTTTGACGCCCGCAGAAGCCACGCCCGGTACCGCTCCCCAGGAAGACCTGTGGAAGCCGGTCCTGTTGCGGGCCCTTGCCGCGCTGGGATTCGGGGCCGTCACGATCTTCTGGGCCACGCCGTCGGTTGAGGTGATGGCCTGGGCGGGCGGAACCTACTTGCTGGCCACTGGCGCCTTGGTCCTGTGGGGTACTCCAAAGGCCGGCTTCACCCGCGACAGTACGCCTGGAAAGCTGCTTTCGGCCGCAGGGCTGATCCTGGCAGGCAGTGGCGCGGCGCTGCTGCTGTTCCATGGCGACGTGCCCTTCGGCGTGATGGCGGCGCTGGGCCTGGGCCTCGCAGGCGCGATCGAGCTGGTGTGTGGACTGCGGCACCGTGGCGGGCACGTCCTGGCCAGGGACTGGATAGCCTCCGGGGTCATTGGCCTCGGAACGGCCGCGGCGCTCCCGTTCTTCATCAGCCTCGGTGCGCATGCGCTGCTGGGGGTCGCCGGTGGCGGGGCCATTCTTGCCGGCGTCCTCTGGGTGCTGTCCGCGCTGACTCTGCGCCATGATGCCCGGGGCGCTGCCGCGAAGCCGTAAACTAGACAGGTACGGTTCTACCCGGCGTAGAAGTTTAGCCGTACACACCCACCGCACATTCGAACCGGGCAGGCCTTTCGCGCTATGCCTGCAGGGGAGGAATCACCTTGGCAGACCAGCAACCAGGAAAACCGCGCAAGATGCGGACCTCGGTGAAGGGGCCGCTGATGTTCTCCGCGTTCTGGGCCGTCCTCGCCTTTTTTGCAGTCCTTATCTTCGCGTCGGGCGGCAGTTCACGCGCCCCTCGGTTCGACCTCGCCTTCACCGGGGCCGGCATCGCGTTCATCGTTACGCTGGTCATTGCCGCGATGCTCTCGATGAGCTACAAGGACAATGCCGAGCACCTCGGCAAGGGATCAGGTGTCAACCTGAGCTCAGCACGCAAGCCTTCCCATGGATTCGGTGGCACGGCTCCGCGGGCCGGTCGGGAAGGCTCCCAGCCTGGTTCCGACGAGCCCGGCACCCCCGACGCCGACGGACCGACCGGCCGCTGATCCTGCGCACCCGACGGGCCCGTCCGTTCTAGCTCGCCTTTGCCTGGCGCGCCCGGTAGGCCGCGACGTGTGCCCGGTTGGCGCAGTTGCCGGTGTCGCAATATCGCTTGGACCGGTTCCGCGTGAGGTCCAGGACCACTGCATCGCAGTCATCCCCTTCGCACACGAGCATTCGGTCCATCTCCTTGCTTCGGATCACGTCCGCCAAGGCCATGGCTGCCTCGGTGCCCATTCTTTCCGCCAGTGGCGCCTCGCGGGTGGTGGCATGCAGGTGCCAGTCCCACTGATCATGCTTCATCAGCTGCGGCAGGGCGTTGGCCTCCCGCAGCAGGCGGTTCACGGATTCCACCGCCGCATCCTCATCTGAGGTCCAAACCCTGGCTAGCTCGCCGCGCAGCTTGTGGATGCTGGCCAGTTCCGCCGCGTTGCGTGTCCGGGATCCGCTGAAACCTTCGGCCTCGAGGAAGCGGTCCAGATCCGACACGGTGGCCAGGGTTTCCTGGCCATTCGCGGCGCTGTTGATCAGATTCACCACGGTGCGGAGCGCCACCTCGGTGTCAGGGGCAAAGACCATCTTGACTCCTTACAGGGCCCGGCGTAGTGTCATGGGCATTACCCCACTTTACTCCTGACAGGAGGCGACGATGACTGCCGCCACCAACCCCTCAAGCATGTCCGCAGCACGCCGTGGCTTTATGGCTTCCGGCCTGGGAGTTGCACTGTTCTCCTCCGCTGTCTTCGGAATCTCCGGATCCTTCGCCAAGGCGCTGCTCGAAACTGGCTGGTCTCCGGGGGCCGCAGTAACCGCTCGCCTCACCGGCGCGGCCCTGATCCTTGCGATTCCGGCCATCCCCGCCCTGCGTGGCCGGTGGCACCAGGTGCGCGAGAACTGGGTCACCATCGTCCTGTTCGGCCTCATCGGAGTGGCCGCGTGCCAGTTGTTCTACTTCAACGCTGTGGCCCGGCTTTCCGTTGGTGTCGCGCTCCTGCTGGAGTACCTGGCACCCGTCATCATCGTCCTGTGGCTCTGGGCTGCCAGCAGGAAGCGGCCACGCGCGCTGACCTTCGGCGGTACGCTGTTGTCCCTTGCGGGCCTCGTGCTGGTCCTTGACCTCACTGGTGCGGTCAAAATCGACGTCATTGGTGTTTTCTGGGGAATTGCGGCGGCAGTGTGCCTGGCTATGTACTTCTTCATCACCGCCAAGGAGAACGATTCCCTGCCGCCCATCGTCCTGGCGTCCGGCGGCCTCATGGTGGGGGCTTCCGTAATGTGGCTCGCCGCCGCAACCGGCTTGCTGCCCATGGCCTTCAGTACGGCGGACACCAGGCTCGGCCCGTGGATTACGCCATGGTGGGTGTCACTGGGCGGACTGGTAGTCCTGGCAACGGTCCTGGCCTACGTATCCGGCATCATGGCGGCCCGTGCCCTGGGCTCCAAGGTGGCATCCTTCGTTTCGCTGACCGAGGTGCTGTTTGCCGTGGTCTGGGCATGGCTGTTGCTCGGGGAGCTTCCCGGCGCCATCCAACTCCTGGGCGGGGCGCTCATTGTCGGTGGCGTCATCCTGGTCAGGCTTGATGAACTGCGCAGCCCGGCCTTGGCTACTGCATCGGCGACGGAGGCCGAAGCACCCCGACGCAAGGCGGCCTCACCCCTGGAGCACGCGAACGACGTCGAACCCGTTCCCTGAGAGCCCAGCGCCGCCACTGCCATCCCCGGCGCCGCAAAAGCCTCCTGCCCCTTCCAAATGCCCGCGGGCCCCGGACACTGTGCTGTGTCCGGGGCCCGCGGTTCGCGTGCTGCGTGGTGGCGCGGCAGTGGCT